>CAITIQ010000488.1 GCA_903892415.1 uncultured delta proteobacterium
AGACGATGGGCTTTTGGGATGATCGCGTGTTGCCGCTGCTTATCGAGAAGGCCTGTCGTAACCACGTGATCCTCGAGGAGCGCAAGCGCTGGATCCCCCAAGCACACGGCCGGGTGCTCGAGCTTGGCGTCGGCTCGGGCTTGAACCTGCCGTTTTACGATGCGACGCGAGCGAGCTCGGTCACCGCCGTCGATCCCTCGGCCGCGCTGCTTGCGAAAGCGCGACCGCGCGCGAACGCCGCCACCGTTCCGGTGGAGCTGCTGCTCGGCCGAGCGGAGCAACTACCGTTCGCCGACGGTAGCTTCGACTCGGCGGTGATCACCTATTCGCTTTGCAGCATCCCCGAGCCTGAGCGCGCGCTGCGCGAACTGCGTCGGGTGCTGGTCCCCGGCGGAGAACTCTACTTCGCCGAGCACGGGCGCGCACCGGATGCAGACGCGAGGCGCTGGCAAGATCGCTTGACGCCTTTGTGGAGCCGCGTGAGCGGAGGCTGTCACCTCAATCGCGATCCGTTCGAGAACCTCGAGCAGGCTGGCTTCGAGCTCGAACAAAAGCTCACCCAGTACAGTGAAGGGCCGCGTTGGCTCAGCTTTGGCTACCAAGGCAGGGCCAGGAGCCCGAAGACGGTCTAAGCTTGCGCAGTGAGCGGCTTCGCGCGTTGCTTTGGCACAGTGCTCCTGCTGGCGGCGGGCGTTCTCGCTGGTTGCTCGTGCAACGACAGCTCCAAGCGCAAACGTGGGGCCGAGTCCGAGCCGGACCCCGAGCCGGCCTCACCGGCGTCGCGCAGGCTCGACGTGATCTACGTGATCACCATCGAGTCACAGCTGTTCGCGTTTGATCCAACCGTGGCCGGGGACGCCGCCTATCAGCTGGTCGGCACCGTCGCCTGCGACACCAACAGCACCCCACAATCGATGGCCGTCGATCGCGAGGGCAGCGCGTGGGTCTTCTTCAGCTCCGGCAAGCTCTTTCGCGTCAGCACCCGAGACGCGTCCTGCACGCCGACCAACTACGTTCATCCCAGCGCCAACACCATGCTTGGCATGGCCTTCACCGCTGAGCGCAGCCGCTCCGAACGAGAGCGGCTTTTCATCGCCAGCCCCGCGTTTGGCTTGGCCACCATCGATACGGCTTCGCTGCGCGTCGAGCATCTCGATCGAACGCCGCTCAAATCGGAGCTCGCCGGGGGCTCCGACGCGAAGCTCTTCATGCTCACACCGCGCGATATGGCGCAGGACTCGCCGGCGGCTCGGCTCGATCAGATCGACCGCGCGAGCCACAAGCCGGCAGCGCTGATGCGGCTCGCCGACTACGGGGTGCCCTCGGCCTGGGCGTTTGCTCGCTATGACGGCCTCTTCTACTTGTTCATCACGCCCTCGGGCCTCGCACACAGCCAAACCTGGGTCATCGATGCGGCCAACAAGAGCGAGCGCTTGCGTGATCCTGAGCTCGATTTCGTCGTGGTTGGTGCTGGTCAGTCGACCAAGATTCCGCAGCCAGATACAGGCACGGCCTTGAGTGGTAGCCCCCTCGAACCACCGCCCAAGACCGACCTTCCGAAGCAACAGCCGGCGCCTCCGCGTACCACGCGTTAAACGGCGGACTGGTCAGCTTGAACTACTCACACTCATCGTCGCGCAAGGAGTCTCGGGCACAGCCCGACGCATCGAACTCACCACATTCGTTGAGCGCGTCTTGATCCGGGCAATCATAGAACGAGCCGTTCAAACAACATTCAAACACCGAGCTCGAGTCATTCGTCTCGTTCGTATCGCCCGACGACCCAGCCGACGAGCTACCGCTGTCTCCGCAGGCAACAAGCGAAAATGCAGCAGCGGCACAAACAAT
>CAITIQ010000489.1 GCA_903892415.1 uncultured delta proteobacterium
CAAAGCCAAGCAAGGCCTCCTCAACGAGAGCCTCCGCTACTTGCTCGCGCTCAGCGTCTTCATCCACCGGCATCGGCTCAGAAACTACCATCGGTATTGGCTTGTGACCAGGCATCCTCGACTCCACGCAACAAGGCCTATTGGTGAGTCCAGGCTTGCGACCGCGGTTGCTCACAAATGATCGGAGTCGTAGGAAAAAGAAAAACGGAAATGACCCGTGCCAAGTCAAAGGTCGCAAAGGGGCCTTCGGCCGTTTTCTCGAAGAGGGCACGAGTCATTTTGTTCACTGCATCCGCCTTCGGCGGAAATAGTTGAGCAGCGGAGGTTGCGGCTCGGGACTCATTCACCATGATCCCGTTCCTTTTGACGATCGACTCGCTGGGTGGCGATCTAATCGTGCTCGGCTTCAAGGGGAGGGAGCGCGTCAATGCTCCCTTCCGCTTCGAGATCCGCGTGGCCTGCTCGGATGCTGTGGACCAGCAGGCCGTGTTGGGCCGTGCTGCGCGGCTCGAGATTACGGTGGGCAGGGCGGTTCGCTCGGTCGATGGCATCATCACCGCTTGTGAACTCGCGACGCGCCGCGCGGATGGGCGCGTGGTCTTGCGCCTTCGGCTCGAGCCGCGACTCGCGGTGCTCAAACATCGTTCACATTGGCGCATCTTCCACGACCGGACGGTGGAGGAAGTGGTCGCCCAGCTGCTCGGCCCCGTCGGAGTCCCATTTGAATGGCGGGTCGCTGGCATCCCTACGCGCAAGCCCCACCGCTGTCAGCGGGGCGAACGAGATCTCGCGTTTCTGCATCGTATGCTCGCGGAGGAAGGCGTCTTTTACTGGTTTGAGCACGGGCAGCAGCCAATGTTGGTGTTCGCCGATCGCGGCGAGGCGTACACGGCGATGCCGCGACCCGTTCTTCGGCATGTTGGGCTTGAGGACGCAAACGCTGCCGATGAAGACAGCGTCTTGGGATTGGCTCGCAACGTAAGGCTGCGGCCCGTTCAGCAAAGCGTTCGCCGCTTTGATTGGATGCGACCGGCCCATCGCACAGAACGACGTGCGGGCGCTGAAGGGAGTCAGGTCCAACTGCTCGCGCTCGAACAGCACGATCACGCGAATGAGGATCTATCGGGAGAGCCAGACTCCGCCGACCTGCGACTCCATGAAGCGCGCGAGAACGCCGATCTGGCCAAGGCGCTATGCCTAACGCCTCAAAGCGCGGCCGGGCATAGCTTCCAGCTTACCGACCATAGCGAGCCCGCTCTCAATGCACATTACGTAATGGTCGCAGTGCTGCACGAGGGGCGCTCAGCGCGTGACGGTGGTGGAAGTGAGCGCAGCTATGAAGCGCATATTGAGTGTGCACCCGCTGACACACCGCTTTTGATAGCGCGTTCTCGCGACGGCGTGGTTCGGGGTGTTGAGACCGCGACCGTGATGGGCCCCGCAGCCGAGGAAGTCCACACCGATGAAGAGGGCAGAATTCAGCTGCGCTTTCATTGGGACACTCGCACCGGCGCCTACCCAGCGGTTACCGCCTGGGTGAGGGTGGTCCAACCCTGGGGAGGCAACGGCTATGGCGCCTCCTTCACTCCACGCGTCGGCAACGAGGTTTTGGTCGACTACATCGATGGAGACTGTGACCGGCCGATTGTCGTCGGCTCGGTCTACAACGCCCTGCAGAAGGCCGTTCAACGCTTTCCCCACGAGCGCACCCGCAACGGCTTTGCAACGCGCTCGAGCCCTGACAGCGGCAGCGGGCACACGCTGATGTTTGAGGACAAGCGAGGCGAGGAGCTACTCGAGATACGTTCTTGTCGCGACCTCACGCTGGCGTCCGACGCCGCTTCGGTCGTAAGCACAGGGTCCCAGCTCGAGGTCAAGGTGGGTGGAGATCGGCGCGATCAAGTCGCGCGCAATCACTCTAGCGTCGTTGGTGGGCATTCGACCTTGGCCGTCCAAAAGGGACGCTCTGTGTTGGTCAAAGGGGCAGACCGCCTAACCGTCGCCGCCAACTGCGAACGCTCGGTGGCGGGCAGTGTCGTGGATACGATCGCCGGCAACTCCCTATCGATCATCCAGGGCTCACGGACCTCGGTGGTGGGAGCACGCGCCGGTCTCGTGTGCGATGAGTCCCTCACCGTCTCTGGTCACTATCACGTAGGCGCAGCCCTGGGCGTACGGATGCAAAGCCCCGGGGGCATCGAGTTTCTATGCGGTAAAAGTCGGCTCGTCCTTTTGCCTGACCGCATCCTGCTGGAGAGCCCGCTACTGCAGTTGCAAGCAGGTCAAGCCATCAACCTGGTGCAAGGCGAGGACAAGGTCGAATCGACCTTGGTCTTGGATGGATCTGCCTCCCTGGCAGGCGGCAAAACCACCGTTTCAAGCGGACAAGGCGGAATTCTCGTTCTCGATGCTGAAGCCAAGCTCAACGGCGCACTCGTAAAGCTCAATTGTGGGCCAGCGGATGCAGCAGGCGCAGCGCGGGTCGTCGACAAGAGCAAGAGCGGAAAGGCCTCGTTCAAAGTTTTGCCCGACGGCCTGCCACCAGGGACGGCGATGGTAACGCTTATCGTTCAATCCCCGTCCGGAGAGCTGCTCGAACGCGACTGCGCTGTAAACGGCACTGTCTCCTTCGACGGTCACCCTGGGGAGCGCTTCACCTTGGTCGAGATGCGGGTGGCAGGAACCCGGCTCGCCCACATTCAATGCCTTCGATCGGAGGAACCGTCTCATGGCTAGTTTGATGCGTTTGCTTTTTGACACAATGCCGTTAGGCGGAGCACGCGAGTCGCTCGAACTCGTGGTTGCCAGCTACGAGTACGCTCCGCTGGCGGATCTCAAGGTCATGCTGGCCCCACTCGAACCGACAGAGACCGCTAAGATGCAGGCGAAGTTACCACCGCTGACCGAGCGCGAGGAGAACACGCATATCTCGGTGAGACCGGTGTGGAGCTTCGAAGGGTCGCGATCGTTGCATAGCTTTGAGAACATTGAAGCGCGTCCAAAGTCCGAGAGCTTTCGCAACTGTCGCGTTCTCGACTCGGTGAGCTTTGGCCTGGACGCCGAGCAAGGGTTCGAACCCGGTTCGCTTGAAGTGGCCCTTGATGAAGTAAGAACAGTAAAGCTGCCGCTTACGGCTGACGCGCTGGTGATGAACGTGCTGTGCCGCAATGGCATCGCGACCCCGGTAAGCCCAACCGCCTGGCCAGTAACCGCAGTGCACGAGTATGGGGCGCTGCGGGTATTTGTCTATGAAGTCGACGAAGTCAGCGGCGAGGTGATCCTGGCCAAGGACATCCAAGACGCGGAGCTCGAGGTGTTTCGCGAGAATGTCCAGCGTCTGCGCGAAGGCTCGCCCACCGCGCCGGATGAGTTGGTGGAAAGCGTACTCATCGACGACTTCTGGACGCCACCATCCAAGGACGATGTGAGCGCCGTGGTGGTTGATCCCGCGGATGGCTTGGCCGTCGCGATTGCCGAGGGAGACCAAGCCACCATTGAGCAGTACCGCCAGGCTCTCATCAAGAAGGGGGAGGAACTCGGCATGCCCGAACCATGGCTGTATGCGTTTTCGGTCATCGCCAGCTACACACCCGTCATTGCCGCTCGCCCGCACCGTATCGTGGTTTGCGAGTTCCTAAGCCTGCACAAGGGATCGGATGACTATACGCCGGGAAGGCCAGCACAAGGCGCACGCCTCTACCCCGTCATCATGCTGCAATCGACGCACGACTTGCACGGTATGCGCGCAGCGCTCAAGTTCACCCGTCCCGCGCTAACCACCATCGATGGCGAGCCGGCCGCACAGTGTCATTGCTCCGAGATGAACGCTGAGCTGGATACGTTGTTGGTGTCCGACGCCAACGAGAGCGACTCGAAGAACTTTCGGCTTCCCGGCTGGATGGATCCGTCCCTTATCTCGCCCGGGTTGGGTTCGATCTTTGGTGGGCCGCCGAAGCTCAATGGCTTGCCGGGAGCCCCTCCACTCCCGCTATGGGACGTCATCTTTGCCTATGTATTAGCCAATCCACTCAAGCAGGTCGCAGGGCGCAGACTGCCCGTTGTGTATCGAGCTGACTTGGAGAAGGGACGCAAGGCGAGGACGCTCGAGCACGCAGTCACCTTTCAGAATTCCGCTAGTTGGGGCACCTATCGGGACATCACGCGCGAGCCGCGGCAAGGCGCGTTTGACAACATTCACGTTGCTCCCAGCATGCGTATGCCAGAGATCACCGAGGTCTTTCAGTCGGTTGGGCCGACGATGAACAGGCGCAGCTTGACCGAAGCGGATCGCGAGGCCTGGCACTTTGATGAGGTCGCGATGGCGCCAATCTGCGCTCACAACTGCTTCCACATGCACTGGCGCTGGTCGGCTTCAGTGCAGAGCAGTACCGACGACACGGCGCGGGGCTGGGACGGGGAGGGTTCCACCGGAGCTCCTTACAAGACGCCGGGAGCCTCACTGATCCCGAAGAATCAGGACCTGTTCCTACGGCTCGTCGATAAGACGACCTTCGTTTACGAGGCCGAGGTCGCGCAGCCGCGGGCAGGGGAGTGGCAGTACATCTGCCATCACGGTGCCGGCTACGTACTGGAAACAGGTTGGGAGGTGGACGCGGGGCGGCTGACGCAAGACGGCTTCGCCGGACTCGGACTCATCCCGACGTTCATTGGTAAGGAGGAGGCCGATTCGTCTCCCAATGCCTGGGACCTTGCCTCGGTCTTGCTAGGTGTTCCGTCCGTCGCTGATGCCCTATTAACGCCGCACGGTCAGCCCGTTACTGCGATGAAAAACTGGTCGGTGTTCTACTGGCGCAATCGCTACACGCTAGCGACCGACGCCGACTTCATCTTTCCCGTTGAACGCGTAGGTATTCGGGACCTCGAGCAGGTAATCAATGAAACCAATCTCAAGTAGCCGGCTTGGCGCGTCCCGGTCGAACCGGGGAGGGCAGGAAGCTGCAATGTTGTATGTGGTCTTGAGCGCCGACGCGCGACCGGCGTCGGTGGCGGAAGCCGCGCAGTCGGTCAAACAGGCTTTGGACCCATTTCTTGAGAGCGCTATCCCCCTTTCCCAGGTGGTGAACGCGCTCGCCGTGGGCGCGCTCGCCGCCATGCCGCTCAACCTGCCAACGCATCGCTGGCGAGCAGACTTCAGCTCCGGACCGTACCGCTCGCAGAGTCTCAGCTCGCTGCGCGTCGTCGCGCGGACAGGTCCGGGGCCGGCGAGCGGGCCGGATGCTCCAGGGCTCGAGGTCACCCTCACAGGTTGGCGTGATCAGGAGCTAGGTCCGGCGCTGCGCTCATCGCTCGGCACTGCCTTCGCCGAAGCGGTTCGGAGTGGTCGTTTCTCTCGCGGATGGGGTGGCCCGGCGAAGTGGACCCATAAGCAGTTAAACGCCTGGAGCTTTACTCCGGACGCCCCGAGGCGAAAGCTACCTCCCGGGGCCTCCTGTGAGCTCGTTGGTGGCGGTTATCTACTTAGCGTGGATATGCTCTCCGCAGTGGGCCTGGAGCAGCGCGTTGCCGAGGTGCCCAGTTGGTTCAGCGTTCAGCCGGACGTTCTGTCGATGGCAATCTCGGACTTGGCATTATCGGATCCGGCACTCCCTGAGACGAAGTCAGCACCGCCTGCGAGCCCTTTGCTCGTGCCCAGCTGGGTTCTCTCTTCGGCCTCTCCGGATGAGACGGCTCCGCTTCCGCTGGGCCCATTGCCCAAACAGGTATTGCCCTTTTCCGGCTCGCTCTCCGCCGAGCAGGTTCGCGCTCGCGTTGAGTCAGCGAGGCCGGTTCCCGCGCACGAATCCGCGAATCCCAATCCGGACGAGACGGTCATGCTGCCTTTTCCTACGGCGACGGCTGCCGGCGCCGATGAGAGCTTCCGCGGCAAGCTGAGCCCGCTTGCGATTCCCATTCTGAGTCTCGACGAGTACGCACAGCTACGGGCGCAGCTTAACGTCTTCGGCGAGCATCACGCGCCTACCTTGCAGCGCTTTGGCATTGCCGACAGAGACGTTCTCGAAGCGCTTCAACGACGTTTTGCGCAGGCCTTTGCGCGTGATGCAAAACTCCAACAACAGTTCGTAACCAAGCTAGCGGCGCTGGTTCAACAACTTCGAGGTACACCTCTATGAGCGAGCCGATTGCAACCCAAGGCGATCATGTCATTGGCACGGACACGCATCTAGTGATCCCGGAGGGAGGCGGCACTCCGGTGGCGACCGTGCTCCCCTTTGACGGCTTGCTCGCGCAAGCGCTCTCGGCCGACGTGCTCTCGGAAGGGCGCGTCGTAGCCTTGGTTGGCAGCATTGCGGAACAGGCGCCGGGCCACATCGTCGCGCCGAAGAGTTTTGCCCAGCCGCCGAGCAATCAGGCCACCGTAGTGATGGGAGCAAGCACGGTCTTGGTCAATGACAAGCCCGTCGCTCGAAATGGCTCCGTCGCCGAGACCTGCAATGACCCGGTGGACCTTCCCGTAGGCAAGGTGGTCTCCAGCGGGACGGTGCTCGTCGGTTAGCCGCCTGCGCGTTAGCCGGCGGCTCCTCGTCAGCCCTCCGCGGCCCTCGCCTCCTCTTCCTGGGCGGCCTCGGGCTTGGGCTCCCAATAGGCGAGATAAGGTTGCATTCGGGCGGCGAGGTCGGCGGCGTGCCAGGGATGGCCGCGCCAGTGGA
>CAITIQ010000490.1 GCA_903892415.1 uncultured delta proteobacterium
GCCTCTCACGCCGGTAACGCGGGTTCGATTCCCGCTGGGATCGCCAAAAGTGAGAAGCCCGCAAGGGCACTAAAAACCACCCACCCGGGTGGTTTTTTTTTGCCTTGGCGGCAAGGAAGCCCTCGGCCCCGGGCACAGTTTTGTCACTCGGAGGGCTGGGTGGCTAGATCGTATTCTTAAGCTGCGGATGCCCCTTGACGGACTTCTCGAACGGATTACGTTCCGCGCCGCTAGCAGTCACCGCGGGTGAGTGCCAAACACTGGCCCGGCTGGGAGACTGCGCAGTTTTACAACACCTTGAGAGGTTGGGACGACAATGAACATCAGGCCGCTTCAGGACCGAATCGTGGTTAAGCGCATCGAGGGTGAGAGCAAGACCAAGGGCGGGATCATCATCCCCGACTCTGCCAAAGAGAAGCCGATTGAGGGGACTGTCGTCGCTGTCGGAAACGGCAAAGCCCTCAAAGACGGCAAGGTCCGTCCGGTTGAGGTGAAGGTCGGCGACACGATCCTCTTCGGCAAGTACAGCGGCACCGAGATCAAGCTCGACGGTGTCGAACACATCATCATTCGTGAGGATGACATCCTCGCCGTCACCAACGCCTGAACAGGAAGATCGCCATGGCCGCAAAACAGATTGTCTATAGCCGCAGCGCCCGCAACGCCATCCTCCGAGGCGTTGACGCCCTCGCCGACGCCGTCAAGGTTACCCTTGGCCCGGGCGGTCGCAACGTCGTGATCGAGAAGAGCTGGGGCGCCCCGGTCGTCACCAAGGACGGCGTCACCGTCGCCAAAGAGATCGAGCTGCACTCCAAGCTCGAGAACATGGGCGCACAGATGGTGCGTGAAGTCGCCTCCAAGACCTCGGACAAGGCCGGAGACGGAACCACCACCGCCACCGTGCTCGCTCAAGCCATCTACCGTGAAGGTCTCCGCTTGGTTGAGGCCGGTCACAACCCGATGCTGCTGAAGCGCGGTATCGACGAGGCCGTTGCCAAGGTGCTCGAGTCGGTCAAGTCGACCTCGACGCCCACCAAAGACAAGGGCCAGATCGCTCAGGTCGCCACGGTGAGCGCCAACGGCGATCACACCATCGGCGAGATCCTCGCCCAGGCGATGGAGAAGGTCGGCAAAGAGGGCGTGATCACGGTCGAGGAGAACAAGTCGATCACGACCGAGCTCGACGTCGTGGAAGGCATGCAGTTCGACCGCGGCTACCTCTCGCCCTACTTCGTCACCGACTCCGAGAAGATGAGGACGGTTCTCACCAACCCCCTGATCCTGGTTTACGAAAAGAAGATCTCGAGCATGCAAGACCTGCTGCCCCTGCTCGAGCAGGTGGTTCGCGCTGGTCGTGAACTACTCATCCTCGCCGAGGACCTCGAGGGTGAAGCCCTGGCCACGCTGGTCGTGAACAAGCTGCGCGGCACGATCAAGGTCGCTGCGGTCAAGGCCCCCGGCTTCGGTGATCGTCGCAAGGAGATGCTCAAGGACATCGCCATCCTCACCGGCGCAACGCCCTTCATGGAGGACCTCGGCCAGAAGCTCGAGAGCGCCACCATCAAGGACCTCGGCACCGCCAAGCGCGTCGAGATCGACAAAGACAACACCACCATCGTCGATGGCGCTGGTGACAAGGCTCTGATCAAGGGTCGCGTCGAGTCGATCCGCAAGCAGGTCGCTGACACCACCAGCGATTACGACCGTGAGAAGCTCCAGGAGCGTCTGGCCAAGCTCTCGGGCGGCGTTGCGGTGGTCAAGGTCGGCGCTGCCACCGAGACCGAGATGAAGGAGAAGAAGGCTCGCGTCGAGGACGCCCTTCACGCGACCCGAGCGGCCGTGGAAGAAGGCATCGTCCCCGGCGGCGGCGTCGCTCTGCTGCGCGGCTCGCGCGTGCTCGAGACGCTCAAGTTCGATGACGAGCGTGACTTCGGCGTGAAGATCGTCCTCAAGGCCTGTGAAGCGCCGATCCGTCAGATCGCGCAGAACGCCGGCTTCGACGGCTCGATCGTGGTCGAGAAGGTGCTCGACGGCAAAGGTAACTTCGGCTTCAACGCTCGCGCGCACAAGTACGAAGACCTGATCGCCGCCGGCGTGATCGACCCGACGAAGGTGGTTCACCACGCGCTCGCCAACGCTGCCAGCGTTGCCAGCCTGATGCTCACCACCGAGGCGCTGATCGCCCAGAAGCCGGAGAAGGAGAAGGCTCCGGCTGGTGGTGGTGGCGGCGGTATGGGCGGCATGGGTGGTATGGGCGGCATGGGTGGCATGGGCGGCATGGGCGACTTCGACATGTGAGCCGTGCTCAGGCACTTGGGTTCGTTCGTCGGACCCAAGCTCCTGGCTGCTTGACAAAGGCCGTTGCGGGCATACCGCAGCGGCCTTTTTTCGTAGGGTCGAGCTCGGACTCCAAGGCTCGGCGGGCCTCAACCTCCGGCGGAACTGTCAACGACAGGCGAGATCGGGCTATCCTCCCGCGCCATGACGGATACTCCGCGAAGTGGGCGAGAGTTTGAGCCTGGGGAGGTGCTCTTTCGCGAGGGGGAGCCGGGCGAGTTGATGTACGTCATCCAAGCGGGCTCGGTGAAGATCTCCAAGTCGGTGAACGGGGAGGAGAAGCTCTTGGCGTCGCTGGGCCCCGGGGAATTTTTCGGTGAGATGGCGTTGCTCAACGGCAAGCCACGGAGCGCTACAGCCACCGTAATGCAAGCAGCGCGCTGCCTGGTGATTGACTCACGAACCCTGGAGGAGATGCTCGCGCGCAACGCTGAGATCGCGCTGCGCTTGATCAAGAAGTTGGCGATGCGTTTGGATTCGGCGGACTCGTTGATCGAGATCTTGCTGCATCGCGACCCGAAGGCGAGGGTGCTGCTCGCACTCTCACGGCACGCTCAAGCCAGCGGCGAAGAGTGTGCAGACGGCGTTCGTGTTCGCGTCACGGTGGAGGACTTGGCGCGTGATGCTGCCGCGGACGTACGCGTGGCTGAAGACATGATGGGCCGCATTCGTCGTTTGGGAATTGCGCGGGACTTCGCTGAGGGCGTGATCGTGACCGATCTCGAGCGGCTGCGGGACTTTCTCGAGTTCCTGGAGACGCTGCGACCACCGGAGCCTTCGATTCCGCCGTCGGCGGGCAGTGGAGAGGCATCCTGATGGAGCTTTACGTGGTGGGCTGTCACGGTGGAGAAACACCCAAGCACCGTGCGAGCACCTTCCTTCTCGACCAAACGTTGGCGATCGATGCGGGCTCTGTCACGCGCGGTCTGGAACTCGATGGTCAGGCCCGGCTCGAGGCCTGTTTGGTCAGCCACGCTCACGTGGACCACGTCAGAGACCTGGCCACGCTCGCAGACAACCGCTGCCAAATGCGGTGTGCCCCGCTGGTCGTCGCGGGCATGTCCTCGACCATCGCCGCGCTCAAGAGCCACTTCTTCAATGGCGTAATCTGGCCCGACTTCAGTCGAATTCCGTGCGGCCCTCAGGGTATGACCATCGAGTTCGTCGAGCTTCTGCCAGAGGTCCCAACGATGGTTGCGGGGCGCCAGGTCACGGCGGTGGAGGTTTCGCACACGATCGATTGCAGCGGCTTCGTGGTCGAACACAAGGGCGAGGCCGTCGCGTACTCGGGAGACACAGGCCCGACCGAGCGCTTGTGGCAGGTACTCGCGGGCGTGAAGAACCTACGGGCTCTGTTGCTCGAGGTCAGCTTTCCCGATCGTGAAGAGGCGCTCGCCACCGTCTCTGGGCACTACACGCCCAAGACGCTGGCTGCGGATCTAAAGAAGCTCGGCGGCCAGCGCGATCTGCCAACGCTGCTCTACCACATCAAACCGTTCTACCAAAAAGAGGTCGAAGCGGAGTGCGCCCGGCTTTCGGGCCTGAGCCTGGAGATCCCCAACCTCGAGGACCTGTTCCAACTCTAGCCGGTCAGTACGGATCTTCGGCTTTGCGACCCACGATCGGTTCGAGCGCCATGACGAAGCTCATGTTGCCGTTCAGCTTGAACTTGCGCTTTTGCGTCTTGTAGCCGCCGGCCTCGATGCGCAGCTCGTGCTCCTGCCCATCGCGCAGCAGCGTGCGCTTGAACGGTTTGGTGAGCAAGGTGCCGTCGAGGTAGACCTGGGCGTAACGAGGGGAGACCTCGACCTCGAGTTCCACCGACTCATCGACGGACGCCGCTTGGGTGGGGACCGCTGTTGGCGCCACGGCGGACGCTGGTGCTGGGGTGGGAACGGCGGTTGGTGGTGGTGCTGTCTGCACGCTCGGAGCTTCGCGCTCGGCGGTGGTGGTGGGCCGCGGGGGCGGCTGACCGGTGGGACCACCGCTCGGGCGAAGGAACACCGCGTAAAGGCTGACCGCGCTGGCCAGCAGCGCCGTCGCCGCGAGCACCATCACGAGCAGCGACGACTTTCGTTGGCCGGGTTCCAGTTCCGCTTCGCGAATGGGCTCGGGGCGTAACTTGCGCAGCTCATCGAGCACCTTTGGATCGAGCGGCGCCATCGAGTTGCGCGGAGACTCCTCTTCTTCGGCGCCATCCTGCGCGCTCTGCGGTTTTGCCGGCGTTGGTGGCACCGCTTGCTCTTCGGCAACGTTGGCCTTGGGGAGCTTGCTCTTGGGGCGGGTGTCCTCCCCAGCGTCAACGCTGGTCGCGGGCGTTCCCGCCGCCTTCGCGCTCGGCTCCTCGCGTGGCTCGGGGGCGGCGGCGATAACTGGGGGCTCGCTTTCCGGCGGCGGCATCGGCGGCGGTGCCTCCGACTCCATGCGGTCGATCAGGTTCAGCAGCAGCTCGGGCTTGGAGCTCGGGTTCGCCGGAGGAGCCTCCGAATCCAGTTCGGCGCGCAGGTCCCGCCGCGGCAGCGGCGAAGGCACTATGCGCGCCGGTTTTGGTGCGGGCGGTAGCAGCGGCTCGATCAACGAGTTTCGTTCACGAAGCTTCGCCAAGTGCGCCGCAACTTCACCCGGATCGGGTAGGGTGGCGCGCTCGAGCTGTTGGGCCAGCTCGTCGTGCTCGTCGAAGTTCGTCTCGTCGATCACCGGGCGCGGCGAAGGGGTTTTGGCGTTGTGAACCTCGTCGAGCGAGCGCTGGTTGAGCGCTGGCCCAACGACGATGATCTCGCCGCTCAAGCGACGTTTGACCGTCTCGTTGCTCGGGCTCGAGAGCGTCCCCACACCGAAGCCCGAAGACCTCGCCGACACCCGTAGTGCGAGAATGCCCTCGGTGCACAGCTGCGTCACCATCTGCAGCGTGCGCACACGACCAACGGGCGACTTCTCGAGCAGCTCACCGAGCGTGGCGGCCTGCCTCGCGAGTCGAAGCAGCGCAAGCAGGTTGGGCGAAAGTCCACCGCGCGACTCGCTGCCGATCACGATCACCTCGGAAGTGGCTGGCCCAAGCTCATGCAACAGTTGGCTGGCCGCGGCGTCTTCCGCCACTTCGATCGCCTTGACGATGGTGAGATTGCGCGGGTAACGCTCGCGATGGCCCTGCAGATTCTTGAGCGCCGCCTCGTATTCACCACACATTACATGCTTGAAAAGGCTTGGCCGATCATCCTCCGGCATCCATGCCAAGAGCGGCTCCAACGCCGATAGTACGGCTGCAGGATCTTTGGCGGGTGGCCCCTTCGTGCGCTGTGCCTTCTGGTGAACCACCGAGACCGCGGGCCTGGCTTTGGGCGTGGGCATCGGCGGGCGTGGCTCGCCCAAGGGCCGACCCCGCAAACTCTCCATCACTGCAGCCCGGCCATCATCCGCGGCTTTGGTGGCGCCCATCACGCCGGAGAAAGGAAAGAGCTTGAGCGTCTGGCGCTTGGGCGTTCCCGTATCCTCGATCGCGCTTACTTCGACGGTCGGGTCATCCGACTCGGTGGCCTTCGCTGCAGCCTGATCCTTGCCTCCGCTGTCAGCGGAATCCCGCAGCACGCTGGGTAAATCGTCATCCTTTTCGACGGTCGAAGGGGGAGCCACTGCTCGCCAGGGTGCCACGATTTACTCAAATAACGAAGGAGTCTCGCGGCGCGCAGGAGTTAGCTGCGCCCAGCCGCGGGCGCGTAGAGCATGGTCGGGATCTCTTCTTCTTCGTCGAAAAGCGACGACAATGCCTGCCGCATGCGCGTCCTCAGCGGCCGCTCGCTCGCTGAGGCTTCATTGAAACCAGCGCCACCAAGCGACGAACGCGAAATGAAAACCTCGGCAGGGCGAGGCGTAAGGTCGGTTCGAGCTAGGTTGCCAACGCAGAGTTTCACGAGCTGGAAGAAAGCAGGCTCCATGCCATGGGCCACATTCTATGAGAAAATACTAAAATGCCCGAGGAATCGCGCAGGATCGTGGTGCGGCCTGTGTTGCCGTCAAACAGGTAACGGCCCTTCGTGCGATAAGATCCTGTCGCGTGCTTCACGGCGTCCAGGGTCAGGAAGTTCGAGGGCTCGGCGTCGCTCCGCAGCGTTATGAACCCCAAGTACGTCGACGAAGCCAACTGGAAGCAACTTGCCCGCTGGGACGAAGCGGAGGGCTACTTTCGCCTGGAGACCCGCGATCTCGCTGAGGTTCCGGTGCGCTTGTTCTTAAGCCCGTCTTTGCTGGCCGCAGCGGAGACGCAGCTCTATCGCCAGATCGTCAATGCAGCGCGTTTTCCCGGCGTTAAGCTGGTCGCCATCACGCCCGACGCGCACTACGGCTATGGCGTCCCCGTTGGCTGTGTGATCCTCACCGATCGCCACGAGGGCGCGCTGGCCATGGGGCCGGTCGGCTTCGACATTGGCTGCGGTATGGTGAGCGCCAAGAGCGACGTCTCGGTCGAGTTGGCGTCGCCCGAGCGCAAGCTGGCCTTCCATCGGGAGGTGATGCAGCGGGTGAGCTTGGGCGCGGGTGGGACCAGCCGTCGCTTCGGTTCGCTCAACAAGGCGAGCTTCCAAGAGCTCGTTCGCGGTGGCGCCGAGCAGTACGGCTCCCGTCACGGTCAGCAGGTGGATCGCGCCCGCGCCGAGCGCCATCGCATTCCGGTGGCTGACTCCTGGGACATCCCGTTTGGCGGCCCCGGTCGGCCCGAGCGCGGCATCGAACAGTTGGGATCGCTCGGCGGAGGTAACCACTTCATCGAGCTGCAACGCTGCGAAGAGTCGCAGACCCTGTATGTGCAGTTCCATACGGGAAGCCGCGGCTTCGGTCACGGCTTGGCGACCAACTATTTCGCCATGGCCAAGGCCGAGAACCCGCTCATCACCGACATCGACCTGGGCTTCTTTACGCCCGAATCGAAGGAGTACGCCGGCTATCAAAACGCCGTCGCAGCAGGCGGTAACTTCGCCATCGTCAACCGCTTGGTGATGTTCGAAGCCGTGGCCGAAGCGTTTGAGAAGGTGTTCAAAGCCCCGCTCGAGCTCGTGTACGAAATCAGCCACAACTTGGTGCAGGCCGAGGTCCATCCGGAGTTCGGTGAGGTGTGGGTGCACCGCAAGGGCGCCACGCGCGCCTTCCCTGCGGGGCACCCAGCGCTGGCTGGCACGGCCTTCGCCGAGACCGGACACCCTGTGCTGATCCCGGGATCGAACCGCGATGAGAGCTTCATTTTGCGCCCGCTGCCTGGTGCAGCCAAGAGCGGGTACAGCGTCAATCACGGCGCGGGTCGGCGTATGAGCCGCGCCGAAGCCAGCCGCACCCTCTCGCAAGAGAAGGTGAACGATCAATACCGTCGCGACGGCATCTTGGTGAACCTCGACGGCGAGGTTCCGCTCGATGAGGCCAGCGCTTGCTACAAGTCCTGCCGCGAGGTCGTGGACGTGGTCGTGGGCGCCGGTCTCGCCGAGATCGAGTGCACGCTTTGGCCGCTCTCGTCGCTCAAAGGAACCGAGATGGGCTCGGCCTCCCGGCGGGCGAAAAAGGGCCGCAAGCGCTGAGCGCTAAGCCTCGACTTTGGCTAACACGAGCGTGACGTTGTCAACGCCGCCTTTGGCGTTGGCAGCGTCAACGAGCGAAGCCACGAGCGCCTCGAGATCGCTGTCGGGGGCGGCGGCGCTCTCGAGGGCCAGCGCCAATTCCTGCTCGGAGAGCTGGCCGGAGAGGCCGTCCGAGCAGAGAAGGAACACGTCCCCAGCGAGGCACGCATGCTGTTGAACGTCGACCATAACGTCCTCGCGGATGCCGAGGGCACGGGTGATCACGTTCGGTGGCAGCTGCGAGACTTCTTCCGCCGTCATCCACGGCGCTGCATGCACAGCGTCGCTCACAAGCGAGTGATCCCGCGTGAGTTGGCTGAGCTTGCCGTCGCGCAAGAGGTAGCAGCGGCTGTCTCCAACGTTGGCGATCGCCACGTGCGCTCTGCTTTCGGAGAACATACAGGCAACGCAGGTGGTGCCCATGCCGAAGTCGGTCAGCGTCTTCAGTGAGCGATCAAAGATGCGGCGGTTGGCCAGTCGAAAGCCGGTGACGAGGTAGTTCTCTTCCTCGGAGAGGTTCTGATCGTAGGGGAAGGGCCAGGTGGCGTCGGGCCGAACCGTGACCACGAAGAAGTCATTGATGGTGTCTACCGCGAGCGAACTGGCAATGCTCCCGGAGCGGTGACCACCGAGGCCGTCTGCGACGACTCCAAGCCGGTACTCCTCAACGATGCGGAACGCATCTTCGTTTTGCTCCCGCTGGCTCCCGATGTCGGTCTTTCCGGCGAAGCGTACGTTCACCGAAGCTCCGACGCGGCATGACCGAACATCCCAGCGGAGTAGAGCCATTGCGGGTGGATGGCAAGTCCATCCCGCTGGGCGAACAATTCCACCGAAGGTGGATGAGTGAACAGAATGACTCGTGCCCTCTTCGAGAAATACGGCCGAAGGCCCCGCTCGACCGTCGACTTGGCACGATTCATTCCTTACATGACGGGCTTCCTGCTTTCCAGGCTCGGTTCTGCTTCGCTACAACGGGGGAATGGGCGGAAAAGCCGACGTGGTCGCGACGTGGGTGGGGGCGCTGACGAGGGGCGGGCTGCTGTTTACCAACACCGAGGAGCGCGGGGTTCGCATGGCCGTGGTGCTGGTGGGGGAGCAGCCCCTGGCGGAGCTGCGTGAGTGGTTCTTCCCGCTCCGCGCGGCCCAGCGACTGGAGATTCGTGCGGCAGCCATCAGCTTCTGTTTGCATCTGTTCTGTGCCGATCGCACCTGCAGTGAGGAGGAGGTTGCCTTCCTCGAGCAGATTTTCGATTCGTGCGACCTGCCGGTGGAGGAGCGTCGCCAGCACTACGCGTTGTTGCGCGCCGCGCTGATTGACGTGCGCAAGTTGCCACATCCGGAGACCATCGCCGAGACTTGCTCCCACCCGGTACTGCGAGAAATTCTGCTGGCGATCGGCTGGCACATCGCGTTGGGCGATCACGAGCTGAGCGCGCCGGAGGAGAAGCTCTGGCAACGGCTGGCGGCTCTCTTTTCGATTCCTGAGAGTCGAGCGCAGGAGCTCGCCTCCACGATCGAGGCCTACGGAGAAGGGCGGTCGGGAGAGGGTTGGGTTCTTCGCGATGATTGACCCGTGACCCTCCCGCGCGCTCAAGGTAGAGGAGCGCATGTCCCGACAGATCCACGACGCCACCGCCCGGACGGCGGCGGTTGATGCCCTCCTCTCGAGTTACCACGCCGACGTCGTCGAGTCGGTGGCGCGCGCCGTTAAGGAAGAGCGCGTAGTAGTGGTGGGAATGAAGCAGAACCCCCACGTGAAGAACGTGCGCAAGGCGCTGGACGAGGCGGGCATCAGCTTTCGTTACATCGAAATTGGTAGCTACTTCTCCGAGTGGAAGGCGCGGCTCGCGATCAAAATGTGGAGCGGCTGGCCGACCTTTCCGCAGGTGTTCGTCCGTGGCGAGCTGTTTGGCGGTGAGGACCTCGTCAAGGCTGCCTTGGCCGACGGTTCGCTTCGCGCCCGTCTCGAGCGCGTTTGACGTAGCCGCGGCCTGAGCTCCTCCGCCCGCTGCGCACTTATTCGAGCAGCGGGCGCGCCCGTTCGCCCGAGAAGCGCAAGTGCACGTGGTCCATGTGCCACGGTGAGGCTACGAGCACGCCTTCTTCCGAAAGCGCGGCGCTACCGAGTTCTTTGAGGAAGCCCTTTTCGCGTAGCTCTTGGGCCACACGGATGAGTTCGCGGCGGTAAGCATCATCGACGAACACCTTCACCAACCGGCCCTCCTCCTCCTCGGCGATGGTGCCGATGAAGTACGCCAAGCGCTCGAAGTCGATGCCCTTGGCGGTCCCGGGTGAGCAGCCTGCGTGCGTTTCGTCGAGGAAGACGCGTTTGCAATGATCGCGGACGTTGGACGGCAAGGTGTCGTTGGCGGGTAGCCCAACGTCCACGTCGGCGCCGCCCTCGTGGCTGATATGGCGCACGATGCCGAGATCCGACTTCGGCCGCTTGCCGTTCCACTGGCTGATGTCGGAGACCCAGATCGGCTCGGAGTCGAAGGTCTTGCGAGTCTTCTCGAAGGCCGCCATCAGCGATTGCGCGACGTCGATGCGAGCAAACGTGTAGCGCGCTGGACCCTGCACCAAGTAGCCGGCAGTGCGGCCGCGCGGCGCAGGCAGGCCCACGAGGCTTCGCGCTCGTTCCGAGCCGTCCTTCAACCCGCGCGCAGAGGGAGCCTTGTTGTCGTCCGCACGGGTGGCGATCAGGGTGAGCGTGACCGGGTCGACGACGTCCACCAGCAGGCTTAGTTCCTCCGCTTGATCGCCGGTGAGGCCCGAGTAGATGCAGGGCAGAAGGCCGTCCTCCTCCATCGGCGCTGCCCGTCGGATCGCCCGCGCAAACGGGCCATTGCCAAAGGCCCGCGCACCGAGCAGCGCCTCGCGCGGACCGCGCACGACCAGCGATACGAAGGAACTCGCCGGCACGCTCGCGCTGAGCAAACTGCGCCCTGCGGGCAGCGTCAGCGGTGAACTCTCGAGCGATAAGTCGAGCGTGGTGCTCTTGGCCTCTTTGGCGCCCTCGGCCTCTCTGGCCCAGCTGCGCGGGCTGAGGCCCAGCCCGAACAACGCGCCAGCCGAGAGCAGCAAACGCCGCGAGACGGCGCTCATTCGTGAACGATCACCACGGTGCCTTCGCCGAATTCCTCTCCTACGATCACGCTATGCCAGCCCTCCGGAATGGCGGGCTCGGTCCACAAGAAGACGCGATGCGCGTCGATCGGCGAGAGGTTCACGCAGCCGTGGCTGCGCCTTTTGCCGAATACGTCATGCCAATACGCCGCGTGCAGCGCGAAGCCCGACTCGAAGTATTGGATGTAGGGCACATCGCGAAGGGCGTAGGTGCCCTCGCCGCGGCGCTTGGTCACGCCATATTCGCCGTCGCCTTTCTTGGGGATCGGCTTGCCGTCTGTCTTGGCCTTGGGATCGGTCTTGGCCTTCGGATCCGCTTTGGTCTTCGGCGCAGCTTTGGGATCTTTGGCTTTGGGCTTGTCCTTCGACTTGGCTTTGTCCGGCGTCTTGCCGGCAGGCTTGCTGTCTTTGGCTGCGGGCTTGCTGTCTTTGGCTGCAGGCTTGCCCTCTCCATCGTCTTTGGGTGCGGAGCGTTTGGCGAAGCTCTGACTGCCGCCGACCGAGGTCGACTCGTTGGAGTCCATGGTGGCGGTGATGTGCTTGTTGCGAATGCGGAACTCGCCGACAACGGTGGGGTACTCCTCGCGGCCGGTGGAGACCAAGGTGGCGTAGATGGGCCGCTTGCCCTCCCACATCACCAAGGTCTGCTCGTTTAGGCTGACCTCGATCCATTTGCCGCCCTCTTCGGCGACCTTCGGCCAGGTGCGCGGCGCGATCACCACGCCGACGTCGCTGCCGCGCACGAAGCTGCCGTCGGTGATGCCGAGGTAGCGTTCACCGTTGGCCTTCTTTTGTTTGCCGGTGAGCTTGACCGTGGAGCGATGGGTGAGCTCTTCCCCACGGGTTGCGACGCCGTCGGAGATCGAGAAACGAGCGGCGCCGTCTTCGCGTACGAAGGCGAAGGGCAGCTCGGTGGGCTCGTTGATTTCGACGCCGTGCCAGGGCGAGCCCGAATCCGGCTTCACCTTGGTGGTGGGCGCCAAACGCAGATCGGTCATGATGCCGAAGCGTCGGTTCAGCCCCTCTTCCCCCATGGCGAAGGAGCCAACGAAGGCCAGGCCGGTGAAGCGACGCGCGCGGTCGGCGAAGGCTGCGTACTCCGGCACTTCGAAGTCGGACACGTTGGCAATCGACCGTTTGCCACCCGCGAGCCACGTCGGGATTGGATCATTGTCGCTGTGGCCACCAAACAGCTGGCCCAAGCCGAGCTCGGTCGAGTTCTTCTGCTCGCCCAGCTCGCCAACGGCCTTGTTCTTGAGGGGCACGCCTCGCTCGTCCACAGGCACGTCCCAAGCGCCCAGTTTGACCTTGTTGACCTCGCTGGAGTTGGCTGTGTACCAGTCCAAATGGTCCTTTAGCTTGAACTCGGATTTGTGCTGTTGGTCGGCCGTGGGCGCCACCAAGTACATGGGCAACACGGCCCGTACGAAGCCGTAGCGATAGGGCAGGGGCGCGACCAAGTTAGGCCGAACTGACGCGGCGGCCAGGATCGGATCGTCGAGATCGAGCGTGGCGTCTTTGCCAACGCAGATGAAGCCCACCGGCTCGATCTGGTACCAGCCGCCGGGGCAGGCCTTGTTGGTACTGTGCGGCTCTTCGGAGCGAGGGACTTTGGAGCCGAGCCGCAGGTAGCCGAGCTTGCGCGAGGTGTCCCGCGGTTCGGCGTAGACGATGGCGGTGAAGGAGGTCACCCCCAACATCGGCCTTCCGTCGGGCGCGGTGCTCTTTGGAATGGAGTTCTTGCCGAAGTTAGCGGGCGGAGGAAGCACCCCGGCCGGCCCTGAGGCCGAACTCGAGGCTTGCGCTTCTGCTGAGCCTTCGGTGGGCGAGGGGCGCTGGCAGCTGAGCTGCAGCGCGCACGAAAGCGCCATCGTGGATAGGGCCCATCTCATGCGGGAGGTTCTGCCAAAGAATCGGCCCAGACGCACGAGCCAATTCAGGGAAGCTCGCCGCAGTGGACAGAAAATGACTCGTGCCAAGTCTCAAGGACGAACGGGGCCTTCGGCCGTAGTTCTCGAAGAGGGCACGAGTCATTCTTTTCACTCATCCACCTTCGGTGGAATTCACTCGTGCCAACGGACGCCAACCTACCGCTAAGTGACCTTTGGCTCGACATTGCGGTCCATCTTCGGAATGATGGCGCGCCCCTTGCTGCCGGCTTGGAAGCCAACCTAGACATGTCCAACTCCTTCTACTTTCGGTCGATTCGGAGCGTCGCGCTGGCGACGGCGCTGCTGCCAACGGTTGCTCTTCCGTGCGTGGTGTTTGCACAGGGTGGCTCCAGCGCAAGCGCGGCGAGCCCAACCAAGCACCCTCTTGTCATCTACACCGAGGGCCAAAAGTCGGGGGACGCCACGGATCTCATCAGCAGCACGCTGCCAGAGACCGCTGCGCTCGACGCCAATGATGCCTTCAAGAAGGCCGCACAAAAGCGCGGCCAAAAGTTCCCGCTCGGGATCACGCTCACGCTGGAGTCCAAGCGTCAGGCGATGCTCAGCAAGCTCGGAGCTGCCGCCACGGACGTCGGTCTCGAAGTGGTGATTCTTGGTGTTGTCCGGCCGTCGAAGCCGTCGGGCAAGGAACTCTTGTTGCTCGTGCTGGAGGCCGGCAAAGATTCTCCGAGTGTGGAGAAGGTGATCAAACTCGGCTCGGATAGCGCCAAAGAAGAGACGCAGGCCGCGCTCAAGGATCTCTATGACTCCTGGGCGCCGCCGGTCGTCGCGCCGCCCACCGAAACGGCGGACAAGCCCAAAGAGGAAAAGCCCAAGGAAGAAGAGGGCAGCGATTTTGTGCGACCGCCCAATGTGTACGGTCACGAGATCTTCCAAGGCTTCGTTGGGTTCGATTTGTCTGGGCGTTTCTTCAACTACAACGACGAGGTCACCAAGAACCTGCGGGCCTACGACGTGTTCGGTGCACCGGGAATCGCCGTCAATCTGTCGGTTTATCCGCTGGCTCCCACCGGCATCGTCTTCCTGAAAGACCTCGGCCTTACCGGGGACTTCCGCATCGCGCTCGGGCTCTCGTCGGCCACCGCGGACGGTACCGAGGTCGGGACGATGTGGCAGCGTTTTGGCGGCGGTCTGCGCTACAGGTTACCGCTCGGACCCACGGATGCACCTTACGTGCTCGGAGTGCGCGGTGGGTTTTACCAGGACGCCTTCACGATTGATGAGACGGCCGAGCTCGTTGGGGAGTCGCCCACCACCGAGTACAACTTCATGCGCGGCGGGCTCGATTTGCGGCTGCCGCTCGGCCCAGTAGCGATCACTGCTTTCGGCAATTACAACGGCGCGCTCTCGACCGGTGCCGTGGGTGACCGCTTCAAAGACACGAAGATCGGCGGCATCGACGTCGGAGGTGGTTTGACGGTGCCGATCATCTCCGGGCTCGAGGCGCGCCTGCAAGCTGAGTACGTGCGCTGGTTCTACGCCTTCGGTCCGGTGCCCGGAGACAGCTATGTCGCCGGTGGTGCGCTCGATGAGAACGTCCACATCGAGATCGGTCCGCAATACGTTTACTGACCTCCTTTCCGCAATCCCCCGACCCCATCGAATAGCCCCATGACCTCATCTCAGACTCCGCGGAACATCGCTCGGCTCCTTGGGATTGGCCCCTTCGCTGCCGTTGTCCTCACGGTCGCGCTTTCAGGCGCGGGTTGCCCAGGGACGCTCGAGAACAAGGACCAATTCCTCACCTCCGGTGGTGGCGGCACCGGCGGCGGCGGTTGTGGTGACATGCCAGCCTTTATGCAGCAGCGTTGTGGTTCCTCCAACTGCCACGACTCGGACATGCCGATCGCTGCTTTAGACCTGACCGACGACGAAGGCTTGGTCGCGCGCATCAAGGACGTCGACGGGGTCGGCAGCGGCTGTACCACGGCCAAACTCGCCGACTCGGCAAACCCAGCGGAGAGCCTGATCTACACCAAGTGCGTGGCCCCGACCTGCGGAAGCAAAATGCCCATCGGAGGGACGGCGCTGACGCAGACCGACTTCGACTGCATCCTAGGCTGGCTCGAGTCGATCTAGTTCACCGCCATCCGGGCTGGGTTGTGATCGCGCGGGGCCTTCGGATAGCTTGCGCCGATGCGATTGCCCCTGTTTTCTGGTCTTCGGTCTCAGCTCTCTCTCCCTCGCTTGCGGCTCGGAGGCCGGCAGCGCGAGTTCCGCGCAAGCTGATAGTTCCTCCGCGTCCAAGGATGCAAAGAAGACGTCCAAGAGCGCAGCTCCCTCAGCGAGCGCCGCCGCGAGCGCTGCACCGACGAGCGCTCCGACGAGCGCCCCAACGGCCAATGCTTCGGCCGCGCCGAGCGCAGCTCCCGCGGCCAGCGGCTCGCCTAGCGCACCGCCTGCAGCTGGTGGCCTAGCCTCGATGTTCACCGGTGATCCGGACCCGGCGATCAAGTTCCTCAAGCAGAAGCAAATTCCGAATGAGCCGGTGTGGATTCAGATCGTTCCCTATTGGGAAGCCAACACCGATGAGCCTTCGCCGAACGAGCCGTACACGACGCTCGATCTGTACGGAAAGGACAAGCACGCGTACATCGGCATGGGGCTTTACGCTGTGGATCCCAGCAAAGAGGCGAACCGGCTTTCGAATCACTGCTCGTGGGCATCGGCGAGCAAGTGCACCTTCGGCGAGCCTGTCGACGGCACGCTGGGTCAGGGCATCAAGGTGAAGATCGCCGAGGGTACCGCGGAGATCATGCGCAAGCCGGCCAAGGTCTGGTGGATGAAGGGCGACGTGCAGGGCAAGGAGCTGTTCGTGTTCGCTGCGCTGCGCTCCGACGTCTGGAAGAAGCTCGAGGGCGAGCAGCTGGCCATGCTCAAGAGCATCAAGGTTATGGGCCCTAACGTGAAGTGAAGCGGCCGACGGCGGGCGCGTGAGTTTGCGCGCTCGTCGATGAAGGAATCTGCGTGGGCGGACATGTAGTGGGACGACCCTTCAACCAAGGAACCCACGATGAGAAACCACAACGTCTCTACTTTGTCCGCCCTCGTCCTCTCGACCCTGCTGCTTGGGGGTAGCAGTGGTTGCGCACAGGAGGACGCTGCCAGCGCTGCCGCTCAACTCAAAGCCGACGAGCTGCAACAGGTGTCAACGCCGGTCGAGGTCACCGCGACCGGCTTCGTAGCGCCACCCGGGAGCTTCAACATCTTCAGCATCTACGCCGACTACGAGACGACGGCGTGCGGACTCACCGAGCACATCTACGGCATCCTCGGCCCTTCGGATGTGCGCATCGAAGAGTGTCCGGATTGCCTGCTACCGAGCGAGATCGAGCTCGGTGCGCCGCCCGCCGACTTCGACGCGTTCGCCTGTGAGCCGGGGCTGCAGGGCTGTGACTTCAGGGAAAGCCTCGCGGGTTTGCAGCCCGCCGACCTGGTCTTTGACCTGCCCGTTTGTGGTGAGTTCATCGGGGCGCGCGAGTTCACGGTGGTGTTCACTCACCTCAATACGACGGCTCCGGAAGAGCCGCGGGTATTCATCACCGCAAGCGCAACCTTCACGATCGACGGGGCCGGCGCGCTCGTGCCGCTCTCCGATTGGACGCGCTGCATCGAGGACGCCGAGGGCGCACAGTGCACAGGACCAGCGGGTAGCTATTGAGCCGTGCGCGCGCTTTGCGTGAGCACGGAGCGTGCTACTCGCTCAGTAGTCGCAGCAGCTCGCGCGGCGAGTTCACGTTCTCGGCGGGACCCGAAATACAGTACTCCACGCGTTGGGAACGCTCACCAGCGGCCGACCTCAACGTGATGCGCCAGCTGTAGTCGTGGCCGTCCTTGCCGCCCTGGCACGCGAAGCCTCCGCTCATCTCCGCGTCGAACTTCGGTGTGCGAACGAGGCGCTGCAGCGCCTCCAGAGTACCGCCTGGCAGCTGCTTCTGCGCGGTGACAGGACGACCGTCTCGTTTCAGCGGGTGCGGCTCGAAGTGACTGAGCCACGAGCCGTCGGAGCGCGCTTCATAACGCTTGTCACACGAGTCGGCGTCGGGCGCGCAATCCCCGTGAATGCCGCGGATGCTGACCACCCAGCTCTCGTCACCGGCGGCGAGGTTGGGCTCGGGGGTTGGTTGGGTTGCGACCGCAGCCGAGTTCGTCGGAGTGTTGGCCTCAGCGCTGGATTGTGAGGGCTGGCTACAAGCCACGGTCAGCGCGAACGCCGGGACTAGGAGAGCGATCGAAGGCTGGCCGCACGACATGGTTCAATCCTACGCTCGGGCGTCGCGCTGCACCGCTTCAATCGCGGCCAAAAGGGAGGGAGTATCCAGCGGCTTTTCGATGCATTGGTTCGGTAGCTCGGCCAGGGGCGCGCTCTGACCGAGCGCTCCGGTGGGACCGCCGGTCATGAAGATGATGCGGCTCTCAAGCTTGCTGCCCAGGCTTCGTACCCGTTCGTAGAAGGCCAGGTCGTCGATCCCCGGCATGGTCAGATCGCAAAGCACCGCGTCGAAGGGTGTCGCTTGTTCGCTCATCGCCACCAGGGCGAGCGCTGCCGATTGAACCATGGTGACGTCGTGATGCTTGGCGACCACACGGCCGATCGAGCGCAACACAAGCTCGTCGTCGTCGACGATCAGCACGCGTGCGCGCGCTGGTGCTTCCGTCTTTGGCGGCGATGGGCTTCGTTCCTCGCGCGGCTCCGGGTCAACCAAGGACCGAAGCTGGCGTACGATGCTCGCGATGCGCGTCGCCGCCTCCTGTGCTTCGCCAAAGACGCGCGCGTCTTCTGTTGGAATGCGGCGGGCCATCCACTCGAGGTTGGTGAGCAGCGCGGCCAGCGGATTGTTGAGCTCGTGCGCGAGGCCGCTGACGAGGTTGGTCATCTCGGCCGCGCGCGCCGCCCGGGCGAGCGCCTCGTTGGCGAGCCTGCGCTCGGTGGTATCCCGCAGTCCGCCGATGAAGTGAGTGCAGCGTCCGCCATCGTTGAGCACCGGCAAGACGTCGAGTTCGGCCCAGAAGGTCGAGCCGTCCTTGCGGTACTTGAGCAGCTCCACGCGGATCGGAACGCGGGCCGCGCGGGCCGCTTGAATCTGCGCCAGCGTCGCGCGGTCGGTGAGCGGGCCAATCGTGAGGTCGGGCGCGCGCGCGAGCGCCTCTTGCTCGCTGAAGCCGGTCATCGCGGTGGAGGCGCGATTGACGTAGAGGATGAGCCGGCTGCCCGACGGCCCCGCTTCTCCCTCAGTGATCAGCACCGCGTCATGGAGGTTCTCCGCGATGAGCGCCAGAAGCGATTCCGCAGCATTGGCGATCCTCGGGTCAACCGTCACCTGCGCAGGCCGACCCAACCTCTCCCCGCGGTCAAACGGTCAGAAATGGTCAGCGGCGCGAGGAGACCGGCGGGGCGACGCGCAAACGCCAGGGCTCAACCACGGTGACGATCTCGCTGTCATCATCGATCAAGTCAGAGAGCTGGATCCGCGGGCGCAGGCCGCTCTCATCAGACCAGTCCACTGCGGCGAGAGTGGCTTGGGGGTTGGGGTGTTGAGCTACGTCACAAGGCAACTTCGCTTGAGCTCCCATGAATCGTCTTTAGCGAATCGTGGTGGCCTGCGCAGTAAAAGACGTCACTGTCGCACAATCGTTACATGCAGAGAACGGAGCACCGCACTCCGACGCGTTGAGCGCCGCGCCTCCGGCACCGCTGCGCTTCCCATTGATCGCTTCCCGAGCGCCGCGAAACGACCTATAGCGCGCGCATGAACAGCGTCTCCTATTCGTGCCTGTTGGTCCTCGCAGTCGCGGCCTGCGGCGGCTCGTCTTCCACCCCGCCAGTCGACGCGACCCTCCCTGCCACTCCTACGGCAGAGGCCAAGCCCAGCGCGTCTGCGCCGGCTGCCACGGCGACGGCGTCAGCGAGCGCTGCGGTCACCGCGAGCGCAACGGCTGCTCCCGTGGTCGAGTCGCCCAAGCCGGCTCCGATCCGCGTCGCGTTCGGCCTTTCAACGCCGGAGAGCGTGCTCTACGACGCCGAAGCAGACCGCTACCTCGTCGCGAACATCAACGGCAAGCCGCTCGACGACGACAATAACGGCTTCATCACCATTCATGATCCGAACGAGAAGGCGAAGATCGGCCTGACGAAGTTCATCGAGGGCGGGAAAGACAAGACGAAGCTCTCCGCGCCGAAGGGCATGGCGATCGCGAAGGGCGTGCTCTACGTCGCTGACATCAACGTCGTGCGCATGTTCGACAAGAAGACGGGCGCGCCGAAGGGTGAAGTGGCGATCGAGGGCGCCACCTTCCTCAACGACGTCGCAGCTGCAGCCGACGGCACCATCTACGTGACCGACTCTGGGTTGAACGCCGAGTTCAAATCGACCGGGACCGACGCGGTCTGGACCATCAAAGGCGGCAAGGCGAAGGCGGTCTTCAAGTCCCCCGATCTCGGCGCGCCGAATGGCCTTTACATCGAGGGGAAGGACGTTTGGGTCAACACCTTCAGCTCGGGCGAGATCTACAAGATCACCGACAAGGGCAAGGTCGACGCGACGAAGCCCCCGAAGGGCCAGCTCGACGGCTTCATCAAGGGCGGTGACGACCTGTACGTCTCGAGCTGGGAGGGCTCTTCGGTGTTGGTGAAGAAGAAGGGTTCAACCGAATGGACCGTCGCTGTGAGCGGCGTGAAGGCGCCGGCAGACATCGCTTGGGACACGAAGCGCAAGGTGCTGCTCGTACCTCGCTTCCTGGATAACGCCGTCGAGACGTTCGAGATCAAGTGACGCACAAGGCCCAGCCGGCGCCCAGCGAGGCCGTCGTTGGGCGCGCGCAGGCCCTGGCTCAATCGCTGCTCGACGTCTCGCTCAGCGCGGTTGGGCTGGTGGTGCTTTCGCCCGCGCTCGTGGCAGCGTCGGCGCTCATCGTCTTGGACGACGGAGCCCCGCTCTTGTTTCGGCAAGAGCGGTTGGGGCAAGGGCGCGTGCCGTTCAGGTTGCTGAAGCTGCGAACCATGCGCGACGGTCGCATTACGCGTGCAGGCAAGTGGTTGCGCACGACCGGGCTCGATGAGGTGCCCCAGTTTTGGAACGTGGTGCGCGGTGAGATGAGCGTCGTTGGACCTCGCCCGCTCACCCAGCGTGATGTGGTTCGTCTCGGTTGGCATGGGCCGGAGCACGATGTCCGCTTCTTCGCCAAACCAGGACTCACGGGGCCGGTGCAGGTGATGGGCGCGATCTCCGCCGCCGATTCGCTCGAGCTCGAGCGCGAGTACCTCGCTCGCCGATCGATGGGGCTCGATCTCGCGATCATCGGCGCTACCGCCGGGATCCTAGTGCTCGGCAAAGATCGCGTGCACACGCGAATGCGCCAAGCGCTGGCTTCGTTCCGGCGCCACAGCCAAGGCGCGCGCGTCGCAGAGCCGGGCTGATGGCGGCGGGCTCTGGCAGGGGCGCCCTGCTGGTCACCATCGGCATCCTGCTGTCGCGGGTCTTCGGGCTCGTCCGCCAACGCATCATCGGCCACTACTTCGGCATCGGTGCGTTCGCAGACGTGATCGTGGCAGCGTTCCGCATCGGCAACATCGCGCAGAACCTGCTCGGCGAGGGCACGCTCTCGGCTGTGTTCATTCCGGTGTACGCGCGGCTCCGCGCAGCGGACAAAAGTGCCGATGCGACGCGCTTTGCGCTGAACGCGCTCGGCTTTTTGCTGCTTTCGGTGGCGGGTGTTTCGCTGATCGGCGTGGCCCTCGCGCCGCTGCTGAGCCAGCTGATCGCGCCTGGCTTCGAGGGCGAACGGCTGGCGCTGACCACCAGCGCGACGCGGGTGCTCTTTCCGATGACGGGGATCGTGGTGCTTTCGGCGTGGGGGCTTGGCGTGCTCACCGCGCACAGGCGCTTCTTGCTTGCCTACGCTGCACCAACGGTCTGGAGCGCGACGCAGATCGCAGGGCTTTTGACCTTCGGGGAGGGCTTGGGGCTGCGCGGTGAGCCGCTGCTCTCGGTGCTTTTGTGGAGCTCGCTCGTGGGCGCCGTGTTGCAGCTTTTGGTGCTGCTGCCGGCTGCGCGCAGGTTGCTCGGCGCGCTGCGACCTCGTTTCGACCATACCAATCCCGAACTGCGCGAGGCCGTCGGCCGCTTTCCGAGCGCGCTGCTCGGACGCGGCGTGCTGCACCTTTCGGGCCTGCTCGACATCGCTCTGGTCAGCTTCTTCGGCACGGGCGCGCAAGCGACGATGAGCACGGCGCAGATGATCTACTTCCTGCCGATGGCCATCCTCGGTACCGGCGAGGCAGCTGCTGCGTTGCCTGATTTGGCCGGCGATATGGCCGAGCAGGACGTTGAGCGTCGCAACGCACGGCTGCGCTCGCGGCTCGGGGAGTCGCTGGCTCGGGTGGTGACGCTGACCGTGCCTGCCACGCTCGTCCTGGCCTTGTTCGGCGGGGAACTGATCCGCGTTTGTTTGCAGAGCGGGAGCTTCGACGAGAGCGCCAACGAGCAGGTCCGGCGGATCGTGTTTGTGTATGCCTTCGCCTTGCTGGGCAACGCGTCGGCGCGGCTGCTCACGACCACCGCGTGGGCGCTCGGCGACACGCGGACGCCCGCGCGCTTCGCGCTCATGCGCGTCGCGGTCAGCACAGCTTGTTCGCTCGTGCTGATGCAGTGGCTGGAGGTCGCTGGCGTCGTCCTCGGCGCGGTCATCGCCGCTTGGGTCGAGACCTTCGCGCTCGGCTTGAAGCTGCGAAAGCAGCTCGGCGGCCTCGGCCTCACGCACGTCCCGTTCGCGCGCATCGCGCTCTTGGGAATGGGCTCCGTCGCGCCGGCGTTGTTGACGCGATGGGCGCTCCCAACGGCTTTTGCGCGTACCTTCGTCGGCGCGTCGCTGGTGCTGCTGACGTTTGCCGCAGCGTTTGCCGTCGTCGCGCCAGCGCTTGGCCTGTTCGACCTGCGCTCCCGCTTCCGTCGGCTGCGGCCCTGAAGTCCGACGCCCACCGCCTTCGGCCCATGATATCAGTCGTCGCACGATGACCGACTTTGCTCATCAGCCGTGAAGGCGCTTCACCGACTCAGACCAGCGGAGCCATTCGACGGACGCGTTGTCACCGCCGTCGTGATGGACGTGCTGCGCATGACGTCGACGGCTGCGCTGCTGATGCGGCTTCCTTCCCGCAGCGAACTGGCCGTGGCTGCGACGGTCGAAGACCTGCCAGGTCTTTCGCTTTCCCCGGCGCAATGCGTGGTCGTCAGCGAGCTCGCTTCAGGGGCCTGGCCGGGCACCTGGGTCGACAACTCGCCGGCGCTCGCCGCGCAAAGCTCCTTCGCTGAGCGAACGCCAGTGCTGGTGACGACCAACGGCACCCGCACGCTGCTGCACGCCGCGGCCTTCGCCGATGAGGTGCTGCTGGCGAGCTTCGTCGACCTTCACGCTGTCGCGCGTTACCTGGGCGAGCGTGCGCCGTCGTCGATCGCGCTGATGCCAGCGGGCCACTTCGCTAGCGGAGAAGGGCGCCTCGAGGACGAGCTTTGCGCAGATGCCTTGGCAGCGTTGCTCGCCGGGAGCGAACCAGACCTCGCGCAGTCCGCGGCCCTCATCCGCGATGACGCTCGCGTGCGGCGACGCGTAGAGGCAAAGCCGGGCTTCTCTGCCGACCTCGAGCTGGCGCTCGCGAGCGACCGTGAAGCGCGTGTTCTCACGTTCAAGTGCACCAATGCGGGCGTAGGGCGCATCGTCCGCGCCGACCCGAGAGCGAAGGATTAGATCAATGGGCTCACCGGGTTCACGCACGCGCGACTTCCTCTCCCAGCAGCAACTTCCGTCCGCGGATCGGCGGGACTTGCCAAGCTCGCAGAGCTCGTTTGCCGGGGGCGGTCAATTTGGAATCGAGCTCTCGAGCATCAACAACGCGAGTATCCTGCGCACCTCCCTCGCGCTGGCCAAGGAGTACTCGGTTCGCGTGAATCGCTGCGACGAGTGCCGCGGCATCGTTCGGCTGCCCGACGCCGATATCCGCGAGATGGTGCGGATCTGTCACGGTGAGGCGATCGGCCTGGTCCTTTCGGTGGGACCCCGGGCGATCTACGACACGGGCGGCTTCGTCCGCAGCGGCAACGGCAAGCGGGTGGGCTATCGGCTGCGCGGGATGGAGAACGTGATCGCGGCGGTCGAAGACGTGCGCCGCGCGGCGGAACTCGGGGTGCGCGGCTTCCTCGTCTACGACGAAGGGCTGTTGATGTTACTGCACAAGCTTCGTCAGGCCGGCGAGCTACCGGCGAGCACGGTGCTCAAGGTGTCGGTGCACATGGGCTGCTCCAATCCGTTGTCCGCCCGGGTCTATCAGGAGCTCGGCGCCGATACGATCAACCCGGTGCCGGACCTCGACCTGGCGATGCTGAGCAGCATGCGCGCAGCGGTGAGCTGCCCGCTGGATCTTTTCTCCGATACCGCGGAGGAAGCGGGCGGTTTCTTGCGCACGCACGAGCTGCCGGAATTCGTGCGCGTCGCAGCGCCCATCTACATCAAGTGCGGGGCGATCTCGCAGCCGCGTCAGAACCATCTCCCTTCCGAGACGGAGCTGCGCGAGCGCATCCGCCAGGCGGCCTGCGTGGTGGAGATGCTCGCTCGGCATGAGCTCGCACAGGCTCAGGTCGGTAGCAGCGAGCGAACGCTGGGGCTCCCGGAGATCTAGCGGTGCTCGCCGAAATGGACCGCGCGTCGGCTCTGTCTCGCCTGCGAGCGGAGTACCCGTGCTTTGTCTACGAAGACTACGAATGGGCGCAAGACGCGAGCGGAAGCGTGGCCTGCGCCTTTCACTTCCGCGTGGGGGAGATCGAGTTCCGACCGAGCTGTGAGATCACGTTTGTTGGCAGGAGCCCCGCGCGGCTCCTGCCGCGTGAGGTCATGCACAACCTCGTGTTCCACCTCGGCCTAGCCGAACTCCCGAGCTATTGGAAGGCGACCTGTTCCCCGAGGGTGGAGCTGCGCGCCGGCTCCCTCGATGCCGAGCAGACCGAGTTTTGGACCACGCTTTTGACCGATGGCATGGGCGAGTTCCACTACGCCAATCAAACTCCCTTCGCAGACCCAGGCTTCGTAACCATCTCCTCCGCGAGTCAGCGTTCGCACGCGCTGTTCGGCGAGGTGCTCGACGACAGCCCGCTGATCCCGGTCGGCGGCGGCAAAGATTCACTGGTTACGCTCGATCTGCTCGGGCAGCGCGATGCGCGAGCCGCAGCGCTCGCGATCAACCCGCCGCCCTCGACCGAGGCAGCACTTGGGCTCGCCGACATTTCGCAGCGCGTGGTGGTGAATCGCCGCCTCGATCCGCGCCTGCTCGAGCTCAACCGCGCTGGTTTTCTCAATGGGCATACGCCGTTTGGCGCGGTGATCGCCTTTGCCTCGGCGCTCGCAGCGGTGGTGCTTGGGCGCAAGCCGATCGTGCTGTCGAACGAGTCGTCGTCGGATTATTCGCCGCTGCTCTACGCGAGCCGGGTGATCAACCACCAGTTCGGCAAGAGCTGGGCGCTGGAGGCGGCGATGCAGCGCTACTTCGCTCGCTACCTCGCTTCCGACCTGCACTACTTCAGCTTGTTACGCCCGTTCAACGAGCTGCAGATCGCACGGCGCTTCAGTGAGCTGCGGCACCTTCACCAGGCCTTCCGCAGCTGCAATCGCGGACGCAAGTCCGATACGTGGTGTGGTGCTTGTCCCAAGTGCCTTTCGACCTTCATCATGCTCGCGCCGTTTCTGCCTCGGCCGGAGCTGTGCACGATCTTCGGCGGGGATCTGCTCGCGCGCGCTGAATGCCAGCCGCTCTTGGCGTCATTGTTGAGCGAGGTGGGCAGCGAACGACCGTTCGAGTGTGTGGCGACGCCTGCAGAGATCCGCGCGGCGCTCGATCTGTGCGAAACAGCGCGGCCTGCGCGCGCCACGCTCGAGGCGCTCACCAGCCGTGCAAGCGAGCACTCGGTTCCTCGCGACCTCTACCTGGTGGCCGACGCAGCGCTGCGTCCGCGCGTCGAGCCGCTGCTTAGTCGCTCGCGCGTGGGCGTGCTCGGACTTGGTCGCGAGGGAGTCAGCAGCTGCCAGCACCTGCTTTCCAACCTCAGCGAGCTCGACCTCACGATCATCGACGACGACGCGAGCGCGGCTCGTCGCCTGCCTCAGGCCAAGCAGTCATCGCAGGCGGTGCGATTCGTGTCCGCACAAGCGCCGCCCGAGCCGTGGCCTGAACTCGATATCTTGTTCAAGTCGCCCGGCGCGCGGCCGGATCACCCGGCGATGACTGCGCTCGCCAAGCAACCCTCGCTCGCCACCTCCAATACCGAGCTGTTCTTCGAGCGGCGTGTGGGGACTTTCATCGGCGTGACCGGTACCAAAGGGAAGTCGACGGCCACTTCGCTGATCGCTCACGTGCTCGCGTTCGCAGGCAGAGACGCTCGCTTGATCGGCAACATCGGTAAGCCCTGTTTGGAGGGGCTCGACGGTGCTGACGTTGACACCATCCATTGCATCGAGCTTTCGAGCTTTCAGCTGGAGAACCTGCGGGCGCGCCTCGACGTCGCGGTCGTTCTCGGCATCTTCAGTGACCACCTCGATCGCTACGGCGATATGGCGGCTTACCTCGAGGCGAAGTCGTCGATTGCGCGTTACCAGACCCGCCATGGCCTGCTGCTGTACAACGCTGATTGCCCGCGTGCGACCGCGCTCGGCGAGCTCAGCGTCGCGCGTCGTGTCGCCTTCGATCGCGCGCGACCCGACCTGCTCGGAGAAGCCAAAGGTCCGCTGCTCGGGGACTTCAACAACTACAACGTTTGGCCGGCGATCCTGATTGGCCGTCACTTCGGCATCGAGGACGCGCAGATCGCCGCGGCGCTGCGTTCCTTTCGTCCGCTGCCGGGCCGCCTGGAGCTCGTGGCCGACAAGGACGGGGTGCGCTTCGTCTGCGATATTCGCTCCACTGCGCCGGAGGTCACTGTGGCTGCGCTCGACGCGCACCGTGACAACGGCGACGACGTCGACTTCCTTTTCTTGGGCGGCGTCGATCGGCAGCAGGACTACAGCACTCTGCTCCCGGCGCTGGAGCGTTCGGCGGTCCGCCATGTGCTGCTGCTACCTCCAACCGGCGCGCGCATCCGTGCCGTGATCGAGGGCAGCCCGCTCAAAGACCGCATCTGCTTGTTTGAGCCGCACAGCATGGAAGAGGCGGTGCGCTACGTGTATCAGCGCGCTCCCGCGCAGGCGCTCTGTTTGCTGTCCGCCGCTGCTCCGAGCAACGGCGGCTTGTTCGCGGGCCCGGAAGACAAGGCGCAGCAGTTCGCCGACTGGGCCAGGCGCCTGGGCCGCGCGACATGAAGCTGCGCGAGCTTATCGCAGAGACGGAGCTCGCCGCAGCTCGTGGTTCGGAGGAGGTCGAGGTGATCTCGATCGCCAACGATTCGAAGCAGGTCGTCGGCGGCAGCCTGTTCATCGCGATCAAAGGCATCGCACAAGACGGTCATGACTTTCTGCCGCAGGCCGTCGCGCGGGGGGCCAGCTCGTTGGTTGTGGAAGACGCGTCGCGCGTCCCGGCCGACTTCAGCGGCGCTGTGATGGTCGTCGCCGATGGACGCGCGGCGTTGAATCGGCTGGCCGGCCGCTTCTTCGGTGACCCAGGCCGCAAGCTCTTCTGTGTTGGCGTCACCGGCACCGACGGTAAGACAACGGTGACCCATATGGCTGAAGCGGTGCTAGCCGCCGTTGGCATTCCCACCGCTGTGATCGGCACGGTGGACCACCACTTCGGAGCGCGCCGTTGGCCAGGCGACACAACGCCTCCACCGCTTTTGATGCAAGCGCGGCTGGCCGAATTCCTCGGCCTCGGCGCGCGCGCCGTGGCGCTCGAGGCGACCAGCCAAGGGCTCTCGCAAGCGCGAGTGAATGGAGTGCCCTTCGACGTAGCGGTCTTCACCAACCTCACGCGCGATCATCTTGATTCCCACCGCACCTTAGACGGCTATTTCGAGGCCAAACAGCGGCTCTTCACCGAGGCTTTGGCGACCTCGCCCAAGCGCGATCGCTTCGCCATCATCAACATCGACACGCCCTTCGGCAGCCGACTTCGCGTTCCCTCGCGGGCGACCAAATGGACCTACGGCCGCGTCGGCTCGGGTGCCGATCTCGAGGTGGAGACGCTGGGCACCAGCCTCGCGGGCAGCGTGTTTCGCTTGCGGGCGTGGGGCAAAGAAGCCGAGCTTCGTTTGCCGATGCTCGGCGCTTTCAACGGCGAGAACGCGTTGGCGGCGATCGCCGTCGGGGTCGCGGCCGGCGGTGATTTCTTCGCTGCGGTCGAGGCATTGGGCCGTTTCAGCGGTGTGCCCGGCCGGGTGCAGCGGGTCGTCCATGCGGGGGAGAAAACCGTATTCATCGACTATGCGCACAGCCCTGACGCCTTCGAGAAGGTCCTGGGAACGGTGCGGGCTGCGTTGCAACGCGAGCGCAGCGGCGGGCGTCTGTTGACGCTGTTCGGCTGCGGCGGTGATCGCGATCGCGGCAAGCGGCCGCTGATGTTGGAGTCGGCGCTGCGGCATTCGGACCGCGTGATCATCACCACCGACAACCCTCGCTCGGAGGACCCCGAAGCGATCGCCGCGGAGATGCTTACCGGCGCAACGTCAGCGGCGGACCGAGCGCGGGTGAGCGTGGAGCTCGACCGCGTGCGGGCCATTCATCAGGCGCTCGAGGCCACCACCGACGCCGACGTCGTGATGTTGCTCGGCAAGGGGCACGAGGACTATCAGCTGGTGGGCAACGAACGCCGCGCCCACAGCGACTACGATGTCGCAGCTGCAAAGCTTGCGGTTCGTGGCTGAGCGCGTGACGTACCAAGATTGACGAGAGATCGGGAGAGAACGTGGCTACACAAATTCCGAAAAATCGAGCGCAGTTCACGGTGGAAGAGCTGCTCGCGATCTGCTCCGGCAGGCGGCAGAGCGGCAGCGTTGAGGCGCGCTCCAGCTCGGTTTCAACCAACTCGCGCGAGCTCGCTCCCGGCGCTCTGTTCGTGGCGCTGCGTGGTCTCAACCACGACGGGCATGACCACGTCGCAGCGGCGGCTGCAGCGGGCGCCGTGATCGCGATCGTAGAGCGCGACGTCGAGGCGGCGGCGGGGATGACGGTGGTTCGGGTCGAGTCGAGCCTGTGCGCGCTCGGCGATCTAGCCCGCGAACACGTAGCACGCTGGCGCAATCAGGGCGGCGGCACGCTGATCGGAATCACTGGCTCGGCCGGCAAAACGACGACGCGGGTTGCCACGGCGGCGCTGGTGGAGAGCCTGTTCCCGGGGCAGCTCGTGGCGACGCGAGGCAACCTCAACAACCGTATCGGCGTGCCGATGATGTTGTTCAGCCTCGATACGCAGCACCGCGCGTGCGTGGTCGAGCTCGGGACCAGTGAGCCCGGCGAGATCGCCGAGCTATGCCGAATTGCGCAGCCGAACGTCGGTATTCTGACCTTGATCGCCGCCGCGCACTTGGACGGGCTGGGTTCGATCGAAGGCGTGGAGCAGGAGAAGTCGGCGATCTTCAGCTCGCTGCCGGCCGAGGGCATCGCTGTCGGCAATGGCGACGACCCGCGCGTGGCGCGCCTGCTCGCGAGCGCGCCGGCCAGCCAGCGCCTGAGCTACGGCCGAAGCAGCGAGGCCGCCGTGCGGCTGCTGGAGCGCACGCCGATCGGAATGAAAAGCTCCAGCGTGGTGATCGGCCATGCTGATGGACGC
>CAITIQ010000491.1 GCA_903892415.1 uncultured delta proteobacterium
CGAATCCCTGTTCTCCGTTGAGGGCCTCGTGACCGACGAACCCGAGAGCGGCCCGGTTTCAGGTCCGCAGGAGATCGGTATCCTTTGGCTCAACCTGCTCGACGACAACTCCACCGTCGTGCTTGAAGCGACGACGTTCGAGCCAATCGGCGACAGCTTTCCAGCAGGCTTCGACCTCTCGATCCTGACTCCGCCGAGCGCGGCCGTTCGAGGCACGGCGCTCATCAGCTACGACGAGTACGGCCAGCGCGAGGAACCCTTCGACCGGAGCCAGGTGGCCGTCGGGATCGTCGTCGTCGGTAACGAGGGGACGCTCGCCTCGCTCCCTGCAACCACGAGCCTCGGGGAGTTCGTCGGGATCGGGGCTGGGGAGGGCACGCTGCTCGGTCAGTTCACGTACGTGGCGCCCTACACGGTGCGCTACGTCGATGGCGCCACCGCTGAGGGCGTCACCGTTCGGGACATCAACGGTGTCGAATCGATCGTGCAGGACTTCACCGTCTTCGACATTCGCCTGTGGGCCCGCTACATCGATAGCGCGCTCTGTCGCGACGCGGAGCTCGGAAAGGGCTGGGCGACGTTGGAGGTGAACTCTTGCATCGAGGGCGGTGGAGAGCCGAACGCATGCCTCTACAGCTGGTTCTCCGCGCGTAGCGTGGAGGTCGAGGCCGTCTGCGGTGCCGAGCCGGATTCGGATTGGTTTACGTCGCCGCCCATTGAGCTCGCGCCGTCGGAGTCGCTCGAGTTGCCGCTCGGGATCGACGACATTCGCAACGCCTTCAGCAACAGCGGCTATCTGTTCTTCCTGGGCTGAGCGCTCGATCTGACCGCAGAACGCCGCTGGCAGTCCGTAAGCGCATCGAGCTCGACCACCGCTTCGACGGCGCGGCGGCGAAGGGCGGCTTCGGTCATGCGCACTTGGGCGAGTTTGACCGCCGCTTCGAGGGCGCTCAGCTCCTCGAGCGTGCCGCTCTCGACGGCGCGTTGCGCTGCCTCGACCGCGAGGGCGGCGGCGACCGGGCCGTTCGGGATGGGCACGCTCGATCTGGCGGCGGCGAAGCTGGTGCCTCCTCGATCTCGTCGAGAGCACCTGCGCGTAGCTCGTCTGCCGACGGTGGAGGCCGAGCGCGAGCAGGTAGCCGATCGTGTACGTGATGTGAGCGAAGCGCGCGTCTGCGGTGAAGTGGTGGGCGCGCATCCACGCGCGTGAATCGACGGGCTCAACCGCCGGGCCGAGCCAGCGGCGGGCTTGTTCGGCGCTCCGCTCGTCGATCTCATCGGCGGACGCCGGACGGCCCAGCGCGACCACTGCGCGCTCCACCTCGAAGCGCGCGGGCATCACCGCAATCATCGAGACAGCGAACAGGAGATCCCTGCGCACCGCGGCTTCCTCTCGTAGTTGGCCTGGTGCAGCGGTCCCCCGCAGTGTGAGCAGCCCGCCGCTCGAGCGGCTTTGTCGGTACGTGTGTCGCCCGCCCATCGCGCAAGAGCGCCTCGTCGAGGTCGCCGGCGGCAAGCTTCGCTACCTTCTCAAGAAGCCCTGGCGCGACGGCACGGTCGCGCTCGTGCTCGAGCCGCTCGAC
>CAITIQ010000492.1 GCA_903892415.1 uncultured delta proteobacterium
CCGTCTCCATCGAGGTCGACGCTCGGGCTTGGGTTCGCTGAGCCCCACTCATCCAGCAGCAGTGCGAGGTCCGACCCGCTGACAACCCCGTTGCCCGTGATGTCTGCGGGGCAAGGCTTGACTTCACATTCGTCCGGCACACCGTTGCCATCCGCATCGACCGCATCCGCCGCAATGTCGCACGCATCAGGTACGCTGTTCGCGTTGCAGTCAGGCGCGCCATCCGCGATCGCGGCGAGATCCGGCACCAGATCGCCGTCGCAGTCGGCGGCGAGATCGAACAATTGCGCGCATCCCTGATAGGGGCCACTTAGCGCTCGAAGCGGCACACCGAGCACCACGCGCATGCTGCTCAACGCCACGCTCGCGCCTGCGAACTCGGAGGCCTGCGACGCGGGGCTCGCCACGCGCGCGACGGCGGTCCACATAGCACCGACTCGGCGAAAGAGAGTTGCCTGCCCCGAGAGTGTGATGCCTCCGGTTTCGCGTTGCGCGCCAACACAGATGGCATCCGATTCAACCGCGACGGCGCAGCCGAATTCTCCTGTTGGTACAGGCGTCGGCGAGTTCACCGACGCTACCTGTGCCCAGGCACCGCTTGAGAATTCGAACACATGCACACGACCGGCGTCGACCGCGCCGCCATCCTCCCTATAGGCACCAACAACAAGTCGGGTCCCATCGAATCCAATGGCAGCGCCAAACTCTCCGAGCACCTCCGCGCGGGGCGACACGATGACCTGGAATCGACTCCACACGCCCGCCACCCGACGAAACGCAATGACGGTGCCGGCGTTCACTCCTGCGCCATCGTCGCCAGGCGCACCGACAAAGGCCCAATCGCCGTGTAACGCCACCGATTGCCCGAAGTCGTCGTTCTCCGTCGCAGGCGTTTCAGGCGTCAGCAGCGACTCGATCACCCATGCGCCAGCGGAATCCCGTCTGAAGACATACGCTTTTCCAGCGCCAACGCCGTCGAGCCGTTCGCGACGCGCGCCCACGATCATCACGTCCGAACCGGGCGATCGATCCACATCCACCGCGCAGCCGAAGAAGCCACCGACCGTGGGCTCTGGGCTTGGAATCCGCGCCGCGAAGTCCCAGCTCACGCCGTTGTTCCGGTAGATCCACAGGCCGCCTGCGTCGAACGCCTCTCGCGGAGAACTTGGCGCGCCGACCGCGAGCGTCTGGCCACCAAGCGACACCGCGTGGCCGAACTCCTCGTTCGCGACCGCGACCTCGGGCGCGAGCTTCTGAATCTGCGTCCAACCAGCAGTCGTGCCACGAAACACATACACCGCACCGCGATTCACTGCGCCGTCGTCGCGACCACGGACCCCGATCACGGCCTCGCCCCCGAGGATGTCTACGGAGGTCGCCGCGAGGTCATACGCCGCCCCGTCTGATGCCGCGAGCGTCGAACTCGCCAACACCTGCGGAGAACCTACGGCGCCCGCCGCTGTAGCGAGCGCCGCGAGGCAGCAGGGCAGATGGGACAACGGCCGACTCACTGGCACTGGCCGTAGTAGTTGAGCACCAGGGTGAGATCACCCATGTCCACGACGAAGTCGCCATTCAGGTCGGCGGGGTTCGAACCCGTGTCGCCCCAGGCCAGGATGACCGCGACGATGTCATCGACATTCACCGTGCCGTCGCCGTCGACATCGCCCGCACACTCGCACTCGTCGGGGACATTGTTGCGATTGATGTCTGCGCTCGCACCTGTATAGATGTCGCAAAGGTCTGGAGTGCCATTGCCGTTGCAGTCTTCGTTCGGCAGCGCGTACTCACATGTATCGGGGATACCCGACTCATCGCAGTCGAATGCCGATCCATCGCGGATGTCGTAGGCATCGTGCACACCGTTCCCATTGCAATCAACAAGATCGGGAGCCGGCCACGACTGGCCGTACGCAAGCAGATCGCTTCCGTCGCTGTTTGTCCCGAGGATGTTGAATCGCCCCGTCGGCAGCTCACCGCCCGCTGTGGTCAGCTGCGCCAACAGCACGCGTCCGCCCTTGCCCGCATAGCCCTGCGAAAGATCGGGATTCACCATCAGGATGCAATCCGTGTCGAAGAGGCCCTGCGTCGAAAAGTAGGTGAAGTCGAAACCAGAGGGATTCAAGAGCGAGCTGCCGCCGAGGCAGGTCTTCTCGACCGTCAACCAGCTGTCATACAGCGCGCCTCGGCCGTAGCTGGAGAGATTGCACGGGATCACGATCGTGACATCGCCGAGATCGGCCGTGTTGTAGAAGCCGCTCGTCGACTGGACGACCAGCGGCGAGTTCGGGCCCGTTTGCGGTGCGTTACCGAAGATGCCAATCACGCGCGATCCTGGCTGGGTGAACTCGGCGTAGATCCGATAGCAAATGGCATCCGCCGGAATCGTCGGATCCTCGGCACGGCGCACGATCGGGACGATCTCGGTCCGCAGCCCGACGAAGTCGACGGGCACGCACCAGTCGAGCACACCGTCACGATTCACATCGGGCGCCCCTTGTGCCAGCTGGCAGGAGTCTGGCACGTCGTTGTCATCACAGTCCGCCGCACCCGCGAGGATCTCGCACGCGTTGATCGTGCCGTCGCCGTCGCAGTCGGGCTGGCACGAATCCGGAACCTGATTTCCATCGCAGTCTTGCTCGAGGCCCTGCGCGATCTCGAGAGTATCGAGCACGCCGTTCGCATTGCAATCGGTGCCACAGTCCGCGACGAAGGAGTTCGATGCGGGATTCGGTTCAATGATGGATCCTGCGATCCATGCGCCCTGATTCGCGCCCTCGTTCGAACAGAGGGTCGTGAAGCGCACCGTAGGCACGAATCCGATCCCGGAACCAACCGACGAGATCGCGCTTCCCGCACCGAAGTTATGATCAAACACGCAGCGATTGAGGCTTGGCGCAGACGACACCGAGTGGAGCCCGCCTCCGTTCGCACTCATGCAATTGGAGAACCTGCAGTCTTCGAACGACGCGTCCGCGCCGCTCTGCAAATAGACACCACCACCCTTCCCTTGCGCCGTTCGTGTGGAGCAATCCCGGATGACCGTCCCACGGAAGATCGGATCCGCACCCGCGTCCAGGAAGACGCCACCACCGAGCTGTCCGCAACTTGATCCCGCAATGGTGCAGTCCGTGATCGTGCCTGCGCTTCCCCCGTGATAGCAGAGGCTGCCGCCAAACTGGGTCATGCCGGCCTCAGTCGTTCCTTCCACGATGTTCTGCTCGAAACTACAGCGAAGGAGCACGGGATCGACGCCACCTTCGATCAATAGGGCGCCACCCCGCGAATCGCGACCGCTCCCGCCGTGGTTCGCGATCGCCTTGTTCCGCGCGAAAACGCAGTCCACCGCCGACAGGGCTCCGCCACCGACCCAGATCGCCCCTCCCCACCCGAGAGCCGTATTGCATCCCCCGTCAGCCTTGGCGACGTTGTCGAGGAAGCTGCATGCGTTCAACGCCAGTGCGCCAGTGGACCCGATCGCGCCACCCCGGCCCCATCTATCACCGCAGCCACCAAGGCTCTGCGCATGGACGGAGTTGCTTCGAAAGGTGCAACCAGTGACAACGGCGGCGCCACTCGCAACATACAGGGCTCCGCCGCGCCTATCCCCATTGTTCGGGTTGACGGTGTTGAAATCGAAGTCGCAGTTGATCAGCTGAAGCGAGGGAACCGCCGAGTAGATCGCGCCGCCGTAGTTTCCGGTGGACTCGTTCAGGACAAACGCACATCCATCGGCGATGACGGTGCTGTTCGTGGCCGAAAGCCAGAGTGCTCCTCCATCCCTGCCAATCGCTTGATTCGAACTGAACGAGCAGTCCTCCAGCCGCAGGGTTGCGTTCGCACCCGACAGTTGGAGCCCACCGCCCCCCGACATCGTGCTGTTGTCGTTGGACTGGATCCAGCAGTCGCGCAGGGTCGGACTGCAGGATGTGACTTCGACACCAGCGCCAGTCGCTCCCTGAATCGCGAGGCCAGATACAACGCACCCCGCAGGCACGGTCGAGCCGAGCACGAGCGCGGCGCCTGCTGCGAGCCCATTGGCATTGATGGTCGTCACCGACGGTCCGGCGATGCCACGGAGTGTGACTGCCTTACCGGCGATGGTGACGCGCTCGTTGTAGGTTCCGGGCGCGATCTCGATGACGTCGCCTGTGGCCGCTGCGTTGACTGCCGCCTGGATAGTCGAATACTGGTACCCCGTCCCCTGACCGACTGAAAGCGTCGCCGCGAGGCTCTCGACCGATACGACCAACGACACGAGCGCTGCGAGCGCTGCGATGCGACCTGGAACCATGATGAACTCCACAGCGGGTGACCTTCGGCCCAAACGTTTGGCCTTGCTATGACCATTCATGCGTCATCGCGCACATTGTTCGCACGCATTCGCTCGCACGATCGCTCCGAACAGTCCGCAGGCTGTGCCAAGTCCAATCTAGACGGCGACTTGCGGAGAACTTCCGGGCCACCGCGCGCGCCACACCGTGAACACGAGGATGGCGCACGACGTGCCCAGCGCGAAGCCAGCGAGCACATCGCTCAGGTAGTGCGCCTGGATGGCCACGCGCGTGAGTGCGAGCAGGAATCCCGCCGGCAGGAACACC
>CAITIQ010000493.1 GCA_903892415.1 uncultured delta proteobacterium
GCTCCCATTCGGTCGACGTTGGCAGACGCTTTCCGAGCCACTTGCAGTAGTCGCTGGCTCCGCTGGTTCCGGCCAAACAGTTGATGGGATGCTGTCCACGGCTTGGATCATTGGCGTTGCAGATCCCAAGACCATTCGTCGGCGGCGGCGGGCAGTGACCGTGATCGACGCAGCGCTCATAGCGGGTGATGTCGCTCGGCGGCGGGCAGACGCCCGCACGCACACAGCGCAGGTACTGCTCGACGGTCACCTCGAGCCTGTCGATATTGAACGCTCGGACCCCCATCGAATGTGAAGGCTTCTCATCTTCCAGGCACCCGCGGTCGACCTTGCCGCAGCCCATCGTGAAGCTGCCGCCGCTGACCAGCACCATGTCGTCCTCGGGCGGCTCACTCGAGGGCGGCGCGCTCGAGACCTCCGGTATCGCGCTCGCTAGGTCAGCGATCTCGGGAGACTTGATCGCCACACTCGACTCGACCCTGGCGACGCTGTTCGCAGGCAGCGCGTGCTGCGCCTCCGGCGCGCTGCAGGCCCATGCGGCAAGCGCGCTGCAGCCGAGGCCTGCCAAGTGCTTCACGGCCCCTCGTAGGCGGCGATGGAGCGGCAGGCGATCTGGTCGGCCAGAGCGCCGTTCCGAACCTTGCGAATGAGCTCCTTGCAGGCGCGATAGGCCGCTCCTGTGTAGAGCGGGGAGTAGGCCTCGTCGGAGATGCGCAAGGAGGGATGCGCGAGGTCCACCCAACCGACGATGGTGTAGCCCGCGTAGCCTTGCGTGTTCTCCGGACTCCACACGGGCTGAGCCCAACCATTCGCAACCCGAACGGAGCCATCCTCGTCTCGATACACCCGCCGGGGGAGGAACCATGAGGATTGGGCGTTCCAGCGTTCGTTCTCGTACTCGGGGCGGCTCCAAAAACGCGCCCAAACGACTGGCTTTGGCACGCCAAGGTCGTTCACTGGGGAACCCTTCATGAACTCAGTGGCGTTGGCTGGCTGGCCCCCATCTGCCGAGATCCAATTCACGTTCACCTCGGGGGACGCATCCACGATGATGCCGGTGTGCTGGAACAAGCCGGCGCTGTCCGAGTAGAAGATGACGTCACCAACGCTCGGAGCGAGCCCCTCAGTGAACTTCACGAAGTAGTCCTTTGCCTTCAGCACCTCGAGCGCAGCCGCGTCGCCAGAGCCGTTGGACGCGGCTTCCGTGCTGGGCGTCGCGATTTTGGGAAGGGTGGCGCCAAGTCCGTTCAGCAACATCGACTGCATCACGGGAACGCAGGTGTTCTCCCGAGGCGCGCCGATGAGCTGACGCTTGAACTCCCCTTGTTCGTAGGGCGGCTTCCAACCGCGCGCGCGCGCCTGGGGGTGGATGCACATCGGAAAGTGGGTGAAGAGCGTGGCGAGCAGCTTTCGCCTGCGCTGCATCCCGGGAAGGTCGACGTCGAGCAGAGGGTCGTCGATGCTATGGACTGGTCTTCCCACCTCGGCCTTGATCGACGAAAAGGTCAACGAACCGATTCGTACAGTCACGCGCCGCCAGCCTGAGGCGACCTTGCGCGGCGAGCCCGCCGGCGCGACCTCGATCACTACGAGCGCGTCGTACGTCCCGATCGGCAGGCCGATGAAGGCGAAGCTGAGACGCTCGCTCGAGACCGTGGCGGGCCGAGTCGGCGGGATATCCATGTCTCGCTCGCCGGGCGCGATGTCGCGCACGGCAACAGCACGCAGCCACGCCTTGGTACGAGCGAGATCGATCTCGACGTCGGCTGGCAGGAACACCGTGAGGATCAGATCGGAGACCTCGGGTACCGTCGAACCCTGACTGATCTGCTTGGTGCCCCCGGCTCCGCCGCGGTGCGGCTGAGGCGCTAACGTCGCGGCCGAGCTGGATCGGGGCGCGGGGATCGCAAAGAACGACGATCGGTCTGGGCCCATCCGCTCCAGATCGGCTTGTTCGCCCTGCGGGTGGAACGGCTCCAACGTTCCGTGGTCGTGCCGCTCCAAGACCTCGAGCCTGACATCATCCGGTTTGCCGGTGGGCTCGCGGGAGTAGGCCCGCTGGTAGTCCGCGACGTTGTCCTGGCGCCGCCGACCACGCGAGAACCCAAGGTTCGCGAGGCGCCGGTCGAGCCCGGTGTCACCATCGTCCATCTTCAGGCTGTAGAGTTTCCTGTAGGGCATGAACGGTTGGCCGGGCAACTCGGGCGGCGCCCACTCGACCCTCAGCGACGAGGTACCGGGTCGAACGCGCACATGAACCTGACCGAGAGCGTCCGCTATCAGGCCCTCATCGCTGATCAGCCGGCCCTGCTCCTCGACACGGCATCGCGCGCCGGGCATGCGCACACCTCGAGGGTCGTAGAGCACGATGGTGTGTGGCTGCTTGGCCTCGTCCTCTTTGACTGGGTGACAATTGCAGGTCCCACCTGGGCACTCCCACGTTGGTGCGCTGGCCCAGACCCCCTCGAACGCAGGGTAGGGCCACGCAGCGGGCGCTGAGGCCGGGCCTTCCAGAAGAGGCGCGCTGGGACTCGACGGTTGGACGGCGCCAACCGGCTCCGTCGTGAGTTCGGCCGCTGCGACCGGGAGACGAAGCTCATCGCCTGGGTAGAGGATGTCTGGCGACCCACGCCTTTCTCGGTGCCCCGCGTTCTCGGGATGGTTCCAGATCGCTGACACCGTGGTGCCATGGTCTTGCGCGATCTTCGCGAGCCACTCTCCGGCCTTTACGACGTACGTGATGGTCATCGAACCTCGGTTTGCTGCACGTTCACTACTTCAACTCGCGCACACAGCGAAAGCCCACCATCGGGAGGACCTCGAAAACCTTGACCTCTGTTCCGCGCGCAGACGATCGGGCGTCGGTGCCTGGCGTGTAGTCGCCGCCGCGGACGCCGAACGAAAGGCAGGGCCGCGCCGCCGTACATTTAGGGCCGTTGCTAGGCCATCCCATGACGCCGCCAGAGTCCGGAGGGTGCCACACGCTGGGGGATAGCTCATGCACGAGCTCCCCAACGTTGCCTGCCATGTCCAGTGCGCCGTAGGGCGAAGCACCCTCTGGGAATGATCCGACGGGGCACGTCGAGTCCCGCATCCAACACAGCCTGCGGTCACTGGGAGCCTCGAAGCCCCAGGGGAAGGTCCGCTGGTCTGCGCCTCGCGCGGCGCGCTCCCATTCGGTCGACGTTGGCAGACGCTTTCCGAGCCACTTGCAGTAGTCGCTGGCTCCGCTGGTTCCGGCCAAACAGTTGATGGGATGCTGTCCACGGCTTGGA
>CAITIQ010000494.1 GCA_903892415.1 uncultured delta proteobacterium
ATGCATGCGCACGAGGTGTTGCAACAGAAGCAGCCGTGGATGAGCGTGAGCTTCGACTCGTCGATGCTGTCCGGGAGCATCGAGTGTTTCTGCGCAGCGGCAGAGGTATTCACGAAGACGTCCTGTTGCGTGACGATCGTCGTCGGTGGGGCCGCGACCTGAATGATCTGCGGCTGCGGCGCTGCCATGTGGACGTTGACGTTCACTTGAGGCTGGGCGTACTGAGGCTGGGAGTACTGAGGCTGGGAGTACTGAGGCTGCTGGGCGTATTGAGGCTGCTGAGCATACTGTGGCTGCTGGGCGTACTGTGGTGCTCCCCCGTAGACGGGCTGAGCCATCGGCGGTGCTCCCCCGTAGACGGGCTCGCCCATCGGTGGATTCGGGTTCGGGTACATGTCTGGAGCTTCGCACTCTTAGGATGAACCGCGCAGACGTCGCAGAAAACTCAATGGTGTTAGTTATCGTGTATCGGCGAGGCCGAGACGCGTCGCTGTCCCGTGTGTGTCCCGGCTCCCCCCGGTGTCTTTTTACCGGAACCCGGTACTGTCGCCGTCCGGCGCATCGCGATTCACGAAGACTTACTTCGACGCCCGCGCCTCCCCCCGCACCGCGGATCCGCAGGTCTTCCCAGTCATTCCCTGCCACCCATGCGATAGCTCACTGAGAGACTTCTCCCCGCGCGACGGCCGCGACCCCGCCCGCTGATGCAATTTTCTACCCGTCCCAGCCGCAACATTCTCTATCAGTAATCTCATTCCAGACCCTCAGACGTACCTCGCGCCAGAGATTGAATCTCGGTCGTTGCAAGCAGCACGCACACTGGTCGGCGTCCCCACTGGGTGGCATCGAGCGCCCCAGCAGAACGCCGCTCATGAAGACGGCCAGGAACGCCAGCGCCCACACGAGCGAGGTGCGGAATGGGGGAGATCCGTTGGCGGAGGGGTGAGATCCGTTGGCAGCAGCTTTCGCTCCTCGCCACCCGTTGATGACTGTGGCAGCCGCCTGCCGCCCCCCCTGCCAACAGTCGACGGCGGTAGCCCTGGCCCCTTTTGCCCAGCTCTGGCCAAGGAACTGTTGCACCGCTCGGCTTCTGACGAGTAGCGAGGCCAAGCTCGCGAAGATTCTGACGAGCAGTTGACGCTGGCGATCGTCCTCGAGTCCGCTGAGGGCGACATTCAACTGCGCTAGACGCAGGCCGTCGTCGGCATACGCAGCCTTGGATGATTGGCCAGGCTCACCACCATCCAGGGCAGGCGAGGACGAAACCTCTGGCGAGGACGGCATGCCATTAGACGAAGACGAGTGCAGGATCGAAAACATGTACGACCGCTTCCAAGATGCCGTCGGACCCGTTGCTGGGACGGGCAGCTGCGCCTTGACTGGCGTCCTGACTTTCTTCGAAGCCTGGCCTGGAGACGAGGTTCCATCTCCCGGCACAAAGGGCCTGGGCTCCATTGGGGCGGCGAGCTCCGGAAGTGGGCGCGGGTCACGGTCTGGACTGGGCGAGAACGGATTCAAGGCTTGCGAGCCGGAACGCCGCTCCGCGGGCGCCGACTCCTGATGC
>CAITIQ010000495.1 GCA_903892415.1 uncultured delta proteobacterium
ACAGATACCGACACAACCGCTCGAGGCGAGCTCGGTCCCGAGCCGGCACCGCGACCTCGGCGTGCACGTTGACGCCGCGGCTCTCGCCCACGCGCTCGGCGACGCGGGCCTTGGCTGGGTCGACGACGCGGAGCAGCGGCTTGCCTGCTCGCTCTCCCGTGAGACCCAAGCCCGAGGCCGCGACACCCACGAGAGCCGAGAGGGCGAGCTGCTCAGTGTTCTGCGACGGGTCAGCGGTCGCGTCCTCGAGCAGCCGGCCATGTCGTGCGAGCACCTTCTGGACGGAGTTGGTTTCCGACCCGGTCTCCATGCCGAAGGCAATCTCCCCAGAGTTGCGGGCCGAGTTCGATGCGATGCTGGTGATTGCTGAGCAGTTTCAACAGCGGTGCGATGCGTTGAACTTTCGAATCCAGGTGATCGGGCTCGGCGGTGTCATCATGATGGTTAGTGCGGTCACAATAGGCGTTTACTTCGGTAGCTCCGCGCAGTGGATCCGCGCGGCTGGATTCGCCCTGGCAGGGCTCTTCATCTCGGGGTCCACGTTGGGGATGGCCCAGGCACAACCCAAGCGACAACTCGCTCGTGACAAGCGAGCTCTTGGCGAGATCGTCCAACTACTCCGAGAGACTGAGGCCGGGCTCATGTACCAGGGGATGACCCCATTCGAGCTTGCACAGATCCGGATTCGGCTTTCCCGCTTCGACATCGCCTAAGACAACACGACCGGCATTGCAACCGAGCTGCGCGCTTTGGGAGCCTACGACAAAGTCGCAATCACTCTCTGACTAGTCGGTAGTTGTTGTGGTCACGACGCTCGTGCACTTGATCTCGTGCTTGCCATTCTGAAAGCTGCTAGCCGCGCACGACGTCCGGTACGTGCCCTTCTTGTCGCAGCCCTTCACCCCAACTGTTGCCAAGAGTGAGACATGAGTATCGTCAAGCACCTCGCTCAATATGGAGAACTCGAAGCCCGAGTTGCAGTCCAGATCGAACTCAGCCGTCTTGGTTAGCTGCGTCTTAGCCGCCTCCCGCAGCTCCTCCTGCTTCGGTGCCAGCGTGACGCCAAAGGTCGCGAAGTTGCCGAAATCTAGGATTTTCGTGATGAAGTCGGAGGTCTGACCACAACCTTGGAAGGTGTACGTGTCAAACCACGTCGCTCCGACTCTTTTGGATTCTACAAAGGTAAAAGTCGGCTCCTCACACCCGGTCTGCCTCTCGATTTGGTCTTCCGCAAAGCCATCAATGAAGGCGAAGCGACCAGGCTGTGTGTCGAGCGAACGACAGCTGGTGAGTCCAATCGACGCCAGGAGAAGGCAACGAACTGTGCGCATGCCGCAGACCTACCAGACTGGCAAACGAGCTGGCAAGCGTGAGACCCAAGGAATTCGGGCACACCTGCCCGCTCGACGAGCGCAAACGAGCGCGCCGAAACCGCCGGCTACCAAGCCAGTGCTTCGGGCACAGCCGCACCGTGCGTCGAGCATTGTCGAATGCGTTGAGGCCTGCCTAACAATGATTTAGGCGAAACCTTTGCGACCTAGGCAATGCCCAACGCGTTGGGAGCGCGATCAACATGGTCTTGCGAGCCTCCACGAGGTCGTCACGATCATTAAGGCGAACAAGCTTGATAGTCTGACTTGCTCGCACCCACTCACGACGGGAAGATCGTTGCGTGGGCGAAGTGGACGTTGCCCTGGATGTCGAGAATCAAGAACCTCATGGGGTCTTCGCTGCGAGGATCAAGGAGGACGGGCTCACCGTTTAGAGGCGGATGTCGCCTTCTTGATCTCCGCCCTCGTCATCGGGCCGCGCATGAAGGTCATGGCCCAGCGGGCTTGGAAGAGGACGGTGTCGGGGCTGTGGGCGTTGCGGAGGACGAACCAG
>CAITIQ010000496.1 GCA_903892415.1 uncultured delta proteobacterium
ACTTCGACTACGAGGTCATTGGCGCCAAGCTGCCGCTCTGCTGAGAGGCTGGCAACCAACGCCGCCGAGTGCTGCAACATCGTCTGTGAGTAGGAAGAGAAGTAGCTGTAGTTGGAGAACAACTTCTCCGGCGGAATATCGTGGGTCAGTTGAACCAGGAAGCAGGCGGAGCAAAAGGTTAGTGCCAGCGGATATCGCGGCGCTGCCAACGCCTCTGCCTGGGTGTCTGCGAGGTTGTTTACCAGCGGCAGGTCTCCGAGATCGAATACGGGTAGGAGCGAATGCCCGCCGCAACCGCGACAGTCCGAGCGGGGTCGTGCGACTCCTGGGTCGGGGAGGGCGTGCCCTAGGTCTTCACAGGCTTTCACGCGGCTTCTCCTGCTGAAGGGCGCGCGCTGTTGGCGGCCGGCGTGGCGAGCAGTTGCTCGTACCAGCGAACTGCGTGCCGAAGCCCCGTGTCAAAGTCCGTCTGCACAGAGAACGTGGGGACCGCTGCGAGGCCCTCCGCTTCCCGTGGCGCCGGCGGTCTCGAGGAGGGACGAAACACGGGACGAAGTGCGGAGCCCATCACACTTAGGACTCGCGTCACTACCTCGTTGGCTTTGAGCCCGGCATTCTCCGGAATGCGATAGGTGGTACCGAACGTGCCATCGCCATCCATAAGGCGCTCCGCGAGGCAAACGTGCGCCCGAGCGGCATCTTCCGCGTACAAGTAGTGAGAGAGTTCTTCTGGCTCAGCGTCGAAAACAGGCGGCCGCCCGCGAAGCACTGAACGGATCGTGTTGGGGATCAGGCTGTTCCAGTTGAGATCTCCAGGGCCGTAGATCGCGGGCGTGCGCGTTGCGGCGATCTTGATGTTGGCCTCGCGCGCATAGTATTGCCCTAACTGCTCGGCACAGCTTCTTGCTACCTCGAAGGCTCCATGGGTCTCGTCATGACTAAGCTTCTCCGTGCCAGCGAGGACCGCAGTCCTAACGTGCCCAACGCGGCTAGCCGCGTCGAGTAGTGCCCAAGTGGCTTCGATGTGCGCCTGAAAGGTCCGCGGCTTAGATTCGCCCGAGCGCGGCGCATCGGGTAGGTGGAAGATCGTATCAATGCGGTACTCGTCTAAGACGCGAAATAGACCTTCACCGTCACGTTCGTCCAGCTGACAGACCGCGACGTCTGCGAGCAAGCCGTCCCTGACTAGGAGAGAGTTGGGAACCCAGTCCTTAACTGTGCAGTGTACGTTGGCGCCGCGGGTGAGCAGGTCCTTTACGATAAAGCCAGCAAGTGACGTCGACGCACCAACCACGAGAACAGAGCGTTCATGCCAATCGAAGTTCATTGTTCCTCCCAAACTTGCCAAGGAGCATTGCCTGCTTGCCAAAGGTTCTCGAGTAGGCGCTTGTCTCGCAGTGTATCCATACATTGCCAGAAGCCTTCATGCTGGTAAGCGCTGAGCTCTCGCCGCTCTGCGAGCCGCTCGAGGAGCTCCGCTTCCAGGCTGGTATCGTCGCGCGGAATCAGCTCCAGGGCTCTGGGATTCATCATGATATAGCCACCGTTGATCCAGCCTTCGCCGGTGCGAGGTTTCTCGTTGAAGCGAACTAGCGGCCCTTCAAAGTATAGGGCGCCATAGCGAGCTGGGGGCCTTACCGCTGTGACGGTCGCTGCTCGGCCCAGCTTTTTATGGAAGGCGATGACTTGTGTAGGGTCTACATCACTGACGCCGTCTCCGTAGGTCACCATGAACGGCTCGTTTCCGAGCACCGCTCTCAGTCGACGGAGACGGCCTCCGGTGTTGGTTGTGGCTCCCGTATCAACCAGGTGTACCTTCCAATCATCTCGAGAGGATGATTGGCGCCTAATTGTCCCGGCTTCCCCGTCTAGTAGGAGCGGGCCATCCAGTGCAAAGTGGTCTACGAAGTAGCGTTTGATGCTCTCGCCCTTGTAGCCCAGCGCCACGACAAACTCGCGCAGCCCGTAGTGCGCAAGGTGCTTCATGATATGCCAGATGATCGGTCTGCCGCCGATCTCTACCATCGGCTTTGGACGAACCTCAGTCTCCTCTGAGAGCCTGGTGCCAAGTCCGCCTGCGAGAATAACGACTTTCATGGGTGAGCCTCCACGCTGGCTGTTGGGTAGCGCTCTATGGCATAGCGAAGGGGGGCCTCGTTCTCCGGCTCCCCGAGAAACGCAAAGATCCGGTTTAGTGCCTGGTCCGGTGCGCTGAGCAGTTCCGGGCATGTGAAGGTCAAACACCGTTGCTCGACTCCCGCGGGCAGCTCCGTACTAGCAGGGAACGCACCAACGATTAGCGCTTGGGAGTTGGGGAACGACTCCAACCAATCACGGAGCTCAGCCGGCTTGACGGTGCAGCAGACAAGCTCTCGCGTTGCGTTTGAAGGAGGCAGCTTTGCGGAGTCGGGAGAGGCAAAGTGGTGCGCGGCGATGTTTGGATGTTGTGTCAAAAGGGCTGAGCAGAATTCTCGATCCTCGTCCGCAAGCGTCAGCAACAGCGCAGGCTCTAGTTGACCGGCGTTTTCTACTCGGTAGCCAGCTCGCTCAAGTACGCTGAGCACTGTCGCTTTGCTGCCAGATACGAGAACCTCTGCACGGCGCTCGAAGAAGGCGTCGAGAGCGTTGAAGTTGCCGAGCGCAATCAAATTGCGGGCAAAGGCATCGAGGCCCGCTTCGCTGGCTGGGATGGGCTTGGCTACGCGACCTAAAAAGGGCGAACGTAGAGCTATGGCCAAGAGGCGTCCGACTCCACCCTCGGTACTAACCGGGCGACGCTCGTAAAAGCTTCTAAAGGTTAGTAGGTCGAGGTGTAGCTCCCTGCGATGAGGTGCTCGATAGCTACGCTCCTGGGTCTGCGTGGCATCGAGAATCGATATGAAGTCGTTAGTTGCGCCCATGCTGTGCGCTGCCATGGCGGTCAGGAGCCAAGCATCAAAGGCGACGGGAAGTAGGGGTGCCAGGTCCTCGAGCGCTCGTTCTGGGCGGCCAGCGCGGATATCCGCCTCGAGGAAGCCAAGTCGCGCGTCAACGTCCTCGGGGGCGAGGCGCATGGCTTGAAGGAACGCGTCCTTCGCCTCGTCAAGCTTGTGGGCGAGCATCCGCACCGTGCCCAGGTGAGTGAACGCCTCCTTCCCGGATGAGCCCGGAACAAAGCGTTGGGCATACTCGGTAGACTGGAGCTTGATCGCTTGCTCGAAGTTGGCTGTAGCAGCCGCCAGGGCGGCTTTGCGAAGTTGCCCGCGTTCGAGCAGTGCTCGTTGCTCATGCACCTGACCCCGCAGAAACGACAAGTCCGGGTGAAGCCCCTCGTTCGCCTCGACCTTCTGGAGGCTTTCCAAGGCAACGGCGAAGTCGCCGTCGATCAGGCCTAGGATCGCGCGTCCAACTCCAAGCCGAAGGGCGGAGCGATAGGGCGGCGCACCCCCTGCTAAGAAGCGGCGCCAGCCATCCTCCAGGTAGGTTCGTGCTTCCTCCACCTTGCCGGCTTCAATCAGCTCGCAGCCAAGGAAGGCGCAGGCTGAATAGTCCGCTCTGTCGCGAACGGCCCACTGCTGCAATAGGGCATGATTGCGAGCCGCCTTCCCGCGCTCGGTCACCACGCTCGCAACTCGGCCGTAGTGGATGATGTCGGCCGGCACGAAGCCAACCTTCATCCCGCGCCGGTGAAGCCAAGCTGTGGCCTCCTCATGAATTTGGCCATTGAAGCTTAGCCCATCCGTATTGCGGAAAAGTCGCGGTACGCGAAGTGGGTCGCCGTGGCGAGCTGTCCCGCTCAATACTTCGAGCGCACTGGTATCGAGGCGAGTTGCATCGTGAATGCGAAGCAATCCGCAGTCTGCGTCGGTTGTAGCGACGAATTCACGAAGCTTGCCCGGCTCCAAAGGCGCAACAAGCTCATCAGCATCGAGAAGCAGAACCCATTGGCCGGTTGCGTGCTTGAGGGCCGCATTGCGTGCAGCAGAGAAGTCATTGTCCCATACGTGATGAAAGACACGCGCCCCTTCACGTTCGGCAATGGCCACAGTTTCGTCGGTACTGCCAGTATCGACAACGATCAGTTCGTCGACATGCCCGCGTATGGAGTCGAGGCAGCGCTTGATGAATTGCGCCTCATTACGAACAATCATCGTGAGAGATAGGGAGACCACGACAATCGCCAAAGCAGACGTCGTGCCAGCGGCGCAGTCCCCGCTTTGGGCGCCAAGGTCCTGACGCTGTAGAACGACCTCCGGAAGATCCTGCTGGGTCATGCCAGGCCCTAGCGTTCATATGGCCAAGTTTCAGAGGTGACGTTGCGTCTGCTGCGTTGGCGCACGCCCCGCGCGGGGCCCGCATGTGGCGGAGGCTTGACGGCGGGTCGTCAGCGGAATGACTCGCAACTTAGTTGGGCAGAAAAGAGGGAGGCGTTTGGTTGCTGAGTTCGCGTGGCTCGCAGGGCATGGAGGTTGCTTCCGGGCGGACTGTCATGCGGATGAATGTTGTCGTGCTTGATCCCCCGGGCTTTCCCTATGCGCACTTTCTTTTCGACACAGTGCGCATGCTGCAGTTGACGCTCCTGGAGCTTGGTGTGGATACCACGCTGACTCGCAATAAGTTGGAGTCGAACCGCCTCAATGTGTTGTGCGGGATTCACCACCTTGCCGGAGAGACAGAGGTGAATGAAGTCTTGCGAACGGAGGAAGACTTCATCGTCCTGCAGACTGAGATGGTGCACGGGCGAACGATCAATCGCGAAGCCAATAATCGTGTAGATGACGTGGTTCTGCCGCTGTGCTCACAAGCTAAAGCCGTTTGGGACTCCTCCCCAGATAATATCGTGGCCTTGGCCTCCCTTGGTGTGGAGGCAAAATTGCTTCGATTTGGCTTTCAAGAGCGAATGATCGAGGTCCCCGAGCGAAAGCGGGATGTGGACTTCTTCTTTTACGGAAGTATCACCCGGGAGCGAGCGGACGTCCTCGCTAAGTTGGCTCGACTGGGCTATCGCGTAGAGAGCTGCTTTGACTCAGCAGCGCTCTTTCGCAATGACTTGATTGCAAGGAGCGAGATCGCGCTGACCTTGAGGCAGAGCGCAGACATGCCGCACCTTCCTCACGCACGGATTATCTACTTGGTAACCAACAAGGTGTTGGTGGCCGGCCAAGGAGGAGTCAATGAGGAGCCGCTGCTCGGGACGTTTCTCCGGGCTGACCAAGACGATGTGGTGGAGTTCTTGCGCCAGACTCGAGCGAGAACGGATCGCCAGCAACTGAGAGAGATTCACCACACCGAACTCAGGAAGCAGCCGATGCGAGACTTTGTTGAGCCGCTCTTACAGGGACTAGTATGAAGGCGCCGTTGGTAACTAGCGAGCAGCTCGAACGCTACAAGCGTGACGGCTTCCTCGTCATGAAAGGCCTGTTCAATCATCAGGCGATTCACGAGGCCTTGATGGCTTTGGATCAGCTCCTTGCGGCACGAGACGGAGACCCGCTCGGCGACCCAGCGACTCTGGCGGTTTCGATACACGCACGTATTGCCAGGTTGGCGCTCAGGGATCGCCGCGAACTTGGTACCGTCTACGACGCAGCCCGGAAGGTACTACCGTTTTGGCGGCTCCTCGGAAGCGAGCGGATGGGGGAGGTCGTTGCTCAGTTGCTGGAAACGCCGTTCGTAGGTGTTGCGTTTCGTGGCGCGGGCGTTCGCTTCGACCTACCGCAGGAGGACCGCTGGCGGTCTGAATGGCACCAAGAATACCACTCGCAGATATCATCTCCTCGGGGGCTAGTAGCTTGGTTTGGCTTGAGTCAGGTAGACAGGTCGATGGGCCCTGTTGAGCTCTCAGTGGGTAGCCATGTCGAGGGGATTCTCCCGGTAGCCTGCCTCGACCCGCTCAATCGCAATAAAGACTATACCCAGACATTTGCAATCCACCGCGTGGATGAGATTGTAGGTCGATATCCAGTGGCTTCGTTTGAGACAGAGCCGGGAGACGCCGTGTTTCTGGACTTTCTATTGTTGCACCGGTCCGGCTTCAACCGCAGTTCCGCTGGCCGGAGCAGGTTGACGTGCCAGGTGCGCTATTTCGATATGAATGAGGCGACGTCGATTCGACATGGCTGGATAGGCGGATGGCAGGACGGCGGCAACTTCGCAACGCTACATCCCGAGTTGGTGCAAGCATGAAGATCGAGTCTGTAAAGTGCTCACTTTGTAAGTGTGATTGTCTGCGCGTCCACTCGCCGGAGGTGAGTGTCACGAGTGAGAGCCGCTTGCTCAATAAACCGTCGACCCTCTGGAGTTGCCAGGGCTGCGGTCACTTTATGACCTCGGTCGATGTGGACTGGGGTGAATACTATCGGTCAACGTATGACGCTACGCTCGTCGACGGCGGTGCGGACGAGATTGTGTCGACCAAAGATGGGTCAACTGTCTTTAGGACCGATCTAGACTTCGCCCTCTACCGCGAAAAAGTGTTGGACCGCGTTAGCAAAGACGCGGCGATACTCGAGTTCGGCGCGGGTCACGGACGTATCGTCGGGCGTACTGTGGCCGCTGGTTATCAGAACGTGACTGCCTTCGACCTCGGGGAGAAGTATCAGACGAGCTTGCTCCGATGGCTTCCCGAGGAACGGGTAGCCATCGGTCGACGGCCCGTCGGCCGTTTCGACGTTGTTTGCTCGTTCTTCGTACTCGAGCACGACACTGACCCGCGAGGTTCGCTTGAGTACTTGCGAAGCGTCTGCTCCGAGAGGGCGATAGTTTACTTGGTAGTTCCCAACTACGAGCGAAATGCAGGAGATCTCGCGTGCGCTGACCATGTTCAGCATTTCCATCCAGAGCGATTTGCCGCCTTGGCGGAGGAAGCTGGGTTTGCGGTGACCGAGCTAGATTGTGATTCAGCGGTAGGGGCGACCATCATAGTAGGGCACGCTTCCACCGTTCAAGTTGAGCTCGATGCACCAAGGATGGCGGACCTCCGCGATCGCGCGTGGCGTGCAGCGGCGCCTTACCGATCGCTCGTGGAGAGGCTCGAATTAGTGCAGAGCGAGCTTTCGGAGGTGAAGTCGCTCTATCTGTATGGCGCAGGATTCTACGCGACGATGGCTTCCGCAATGTTGCCCAACGCGAGGGTAAGCGGCGTCTTCGATCAAAATCCCCGTAAACATGGCTTGGAGAGGCTCGGTGCGCTGGTTGCCTCGCCCGACGCTATCGAGCAGGCTGGATACATTGATTCGACGCTGCTTGTCTGTCTCAACCCTGAGATCTCGGCCAAAGTGGGAGGTCGGTTTGCGCCGCACTTCCGCCGGGTTCAATGCCTTTGAGTCTACGGCTCCTCGGCTGAGGGGTACCAAACGCGGAGCACGCTTACCTCGGTGTTCCCGCGCGGCCGCTCCACTTGGACGCTGTCCCCGACGCGTTTACCAAGCAGCGCCCTTGCCAAGGGTGAACGCACCGATATTTGTTTTCTGGCCAGCTCGAGCTCGTCGGTGCCGACGATTCGGTACGTGCTTTCGCCACCATCCTCGTCCTCGATGGTGAACCACGCGCCAAAGAAGATGCGGCCCAGTTGAGAAGGCTCGGGCTCCACGACCGTCAGCGCTTCGAGTCGCTTGGTCAGATGACGGATCTTGCGGTCAATCTCGCGAAGCTTCTTCTTCCCGTAGATGTACTCAGCGTTTTCGCTCCTATCGCCTTGGGCGGCGGCGACCGACACTTCCTCCGTTACTCGTGGCCGCTCGACCTTCCAGAGCCGATTCAATTCAGCTTGGAGAGCAAGAAACCCCGTTTTCGTGATCGGGTCGGTCGCCATTGGACCTACTGCTTGTCGGGACTAGCGGAGGCGGAGGCGGTTGCCTCTCTCAGCAACGCAGAAAGTCGGCGGACCACATCCTGCGGTTCCTCGACTACACCTTCTGCGAGCAGCGCTTGATCGTAAAGGGCTTCGCAGTAGAGCTTGGTGCGTTCAGAGTTGAGCTCACTGAGCGCGAGTTTCGCGATGTTCAAGATGACAGGGTGGTTCGCGTTGACCTCGAGCACCCGTTTACGTTGCTCGGCCCGCTCGTCAACCATGCGCAGCAGTCGCTCCATGTTCGAGCCAGGGTCACCGTCACTTGCCACTAGACAGCTAGGACTGTCCGTTAGTCGATTAGAGAAACGAACCTCACGAATGCGATCGCCGAGCGCCTGGCGGATTGCGGCGAGAGCAGGTTTGGCTGCCTCTTCATCCCCTTTCTCGGAGACGCCTAAGTCAATATCGCCGTGTGCGATGCTCTTGAGCTTCTTCTTCTCGAACTCCGGCGCTGCCTGCACCACCCATTCGTCGATAGGGTCGGTGAGGAAGAGCACGTCGAAGCCCTTTTTCTTGAAGGCCTCGAGGTGCGGACTAGCTGAGACTGAGCGCCGGGAGATCCCCGTCAGATAGTAAATGTGCTCTTGCCCCTCGGGCATCGACTTCACGTAGCTTGCCAGCGTCGTGAACTCGCCCTCGGGCGTATTGAGCGACTCGAACCGGCAGAGGTCCAGGAGGGCGTCCTTGTTCTTCCAATCGGTGCTCACTCCCTCCTTGATTACTTTGCCGAACAAGTTCCAAAAGGTCTTGTAGCGAGCTGGGTCAGACTCCCCGAGCTCCTTGAGCGACTTGATTACCTGCTTCGTAACCATCTGCTCGATTTGAGTTACGACTCTGCTCTCCTGCAGCATCTCCCGGGAAACGTTGAGCGAGAGATCCTCTGAATCCACTACGCCGCGCAGGAAGCGGAGCCATGTTGGACTGAGCTTCTCGCAGCTCTCGATGATGAGAACTCGCTTGGCGTAAAGTCGAAGAGATGTTCGCTCCTTTTGGAATAGGTCGAACGGCGCCTTTTCGGGGACGTACACGAGCGATTGAAATTGCACTGGCGCGTCCACTCCGAAGTGAACGGTAAGGAGCGGTGAATCCCCAGCTGTGCCTCCGGATAGATGCTGAAAGAACTCGTTGTGCTGCTCTTCGCTGACCTGCGATTTGGGCAGGGTCCAGAGCGCTACCGGTTGATTGGCTCGCTCGCCATCAAGGTTGATGGGGAAGCCGATGTAGTTGGAGTAGCGGGCGATAATGTCCTTGAGTCGCCATGCACGCGCAAAGTCCGCGTGCTCTTCCTTGAGGTGGAGGGTAATTGTCGTGCCAACGGTTGTGCGGTCTCCGGGGGCGACGGTGAAGGTCCCGGTGCCCGTCGAACGCCAAATGACTGCCTCGCTACCGGCTTTCATCGAAAGGCTGTGAACATCAACTCGCGCCGCGACCATGAACGCCGAATAGAACCCTACGCCGAATTGGCCAATGAGGTTGATGGCCTGGTCCTTCTGTGCGGACTTCATCAGCTCGGCGTATTGCTCTAAGAACGCCGATGAACCGCTGCGTGCGATGGTCCCGAGGTTCTCGATCACCTCTTCGCGAGTGAGCCCAATGCCATTGTCATCAATCGTAATGCTCTTGGCCGCTTCATCGACTTTGATGTCAATGCGAGCTTCCCCATCCTGCTTCTTCGAGTCCTCGTGCGAGAGTTGGTAGAAGCGACCCTTATCGAGCGCGTCGGAGGCGTTGGACACGAGCTCTCGGAGGAAAACCTCCTTGTTGGCGTAAAGAGAGTCGATGACGAGGGTCAGGACTTTCTGAACTTCAGCGACGAAGGGGTATTCAGTGGATGCAGAACTGGTCTCTGTAGTGCTCATGGTCGCCTCGTGACGATTGGAACTGAGTCGTGGGCGTGAGTTGTATCCGCCCAAGCCGTTTGGCAAGTGCCGTAAGCCGTTCAAAACCTGGACAACGCGAATCGCCAGGCCTTTTCGGATTTCGTGTTTAGCGCTTCAGCTTCTTCTTGAGCTCTTCGACGCTGGCTTCGGCTTCTCCCCGGTACGCATCGTCTTTGGGCGAGAGGCGGAGGTACTCTTGGAAGTGGAGGAGGGCCTTTTCGGCGTTGCTCGCTTCATAGCCCTCGCCGAGTAGACGATGAGCGCGGTAGAGCCAGGCTGGCTTGAGGTCTTTGGTGCTCGCGAGCTCAAGCGCCTTCTCGAATTCGCTCAGGGCCTCTTTCTTGTTGCCGGCGCGATCGAGAAGCTCTCCAAGCCTGTAGTGGAACTCGGGGATCTTGTCGTTGCCCTGGATCGCCTTGCGCCAGGAAGCTTCCGCCTTCGACAGATTGTTTTGTACCTCGAAGCAAAGCGCCATTGTTGCGTGGGCTTCGTAGCGACTTGGGCGCTTCTCTAACGCCGTTTCCAAGTCTTTGAGGGCGGCGTCCGTCCGGCCTTGTTTCTGGTTGAAGACACCACGTTGCCAATAGGCGTCTCCCAGTGAACCATCGAGTTCGAGCGCCCGTTCCAACTCAACTTCAGCGATGGCAGGTTGGCCGGACTCGTTGGCTGCCCAACCTACGTACAGGTGGTATTCGGCTCGGTTGGCGTCCAGCTCCACGGCCCTTTTGAGGTGGCGCATGGCGTCGTTTAGGTTCGACCCCGAGATCAGCATGGCGCGCCCAAGGAAGTGATTGGCTTCGGCGGAGTTGCCCCGCTCGCGGATAACCTCCTTGAGGATTGGCTCCGCTTTTTTGGCGGAGCCCGCGGCGACGAGCGTCGAAGCGATCCGAAGCTTGAGGTCGTTGTCGTTCGGCGCTTTCTTGAGCGCGTCTTCATACATACGGAGCGCTTCATCGGTTTGGCCGGTCTCTTCGAAGTAGAGGCCGCGCTCGAGGGCAAGGCCCGGATACTCCGGATCGATCTTCATGACGGCGTCGAGCACGGCGATTGCCTGGTCGAACTTGCGCATCTTTAGGAAGGTCTGGCCGAGGGAAAACCGCGTCGACAGATCATCCGGCGCCTTCTTCAAGGCGGCCTCGAACTGGCTCTGCGCTTCCTCGAGTTTGCCGGAGCGAAGCGCAACATCTCCGCGGGCTTTCGCAAGCTCGGGGCTGCCCGGATACTTGGTGGAGGCGTCTGCTAAGAGCGTGCTGGCTTCATTTCCCCGATTGGTGCTGGAGAGCAGCGCCGCAAGCGCAACGAAGGAAGGCACGCCCTGTTCAGGAAGCGTTGCCTTTTGGATTGCCGCACGGAAGTCGGCTTCCGCGTCTTTGCGCTGGCCGAGCAGTTCGTTGACGCGGCCCATCCAGTAGTCGACTTGGGGTTCCTTGGGGTAAGCCTGCGCGAGTTTCTTGAGGTGGTCCTTGGCCTCCATTGTCCGCTCCAAAGAGATCCAAGCTTTCGCCGTACCAATCTTTGCGGCGAAGTTGTCTGCATCCGCTTTCAGTGCCGATTCGAACCGTGCCTCCGCCTCTGAGTAGCGGCTCGAACGGTAGTAGAGCTCGCCGCTCCCGACGAGAGCGTCCACCGATTGAGGATCCAGTCGCAAGGCACCCGCGAAGGCTTCTTGCGCCTGAGAAATGCGCGAAGCGAAAGTTTGGACTCGCCCAAGCTGCACGTGTGCCTCGACGAGCTCGGCAGTGCTCGCATTGGCCTTGATCTCGGCTCCCTCGGTGACCTCCAGGAGGAGCTTCAGAGCCTCTCCTTCGCGCGAGGGTGTCCCTGCGGCTATCGTCGCAATCATTACGCGCGCGCCCACGTGGCCCTTTGATAGGGTCAGCGCTCCGCGTGCAGTTGCCTCTGCTTCCGCCGGCTTGCCGCTCGCAAACTGAGCTCGCGCGAGGCCGAACAGCGTGCGCGCGGATTTGTGCAGGTTGGTGGCTTTGGTGAACGCAGCGATTGCAGCTCCGTAGTCCTTCGACTTGAGCTCAATTTCTCCAGCAAGTACAGCCGCGTCGACGTCTTCCGGAGCAAGCGCCTGAGCTTTTTCAACGGCTTGTTTGGCTCGCGCGAGTTCCCCATCAAGCGCGTCCGAAGCGCTCACGGCGAGCAGCAATGAAAGCGTTTCTTGTTCGCGCGGAGCGCTCTCTAGCAGCGCGTTGGCGGTGGTCTCGGTGCCTCCGTCTCGACCAAAACGGAGGCTCTTCATGTAAATGGTGAAGGCCGTGTACTCGGCGGTGTCGGCGTGTCTCAGGCGGTCGCGTTGCTCCGCTTTGGCCCGTTCACTTGCGGTTGTGGCAGCGGGAAGTATGTCCTCGTCGAGGCTCGCTTGGACAGCCGTTCGCAGCGCCTGGGCTGCTTCGTTGTAAGCGTCGGCGTTGAGTTTGTCTGAGATCAAATGCGACCCGAACGGTCCCCAGGCTGGATTGAGCGTCATCAGTCCGCCGATGAGCACGACACCCACCATGGCGCCGGCTGCGATCTTGATCCCGCGTCCGCGTGACGCCGGGACTTCTTGATCATCAGCGACGACCTTGCGCTCTTTCTTGAAAATGCTGCCGGCCTGGCCGCTGCTTGGCGCGCTAGCCGTCGGGTCGAGATCCACCTCCGCGCCAATTCCAGAAGAACTCCCAAGTACGCCAAGGTCGACGCTTCCAACGTTTACGCCGCCGGCGTTCGCGTTGGGGGAACCAAAACTGGCTTCGGTGCCCGCACCCGAGGGCATCTCGAGTCCCAGCCCAGCCGGCATTACGCCGCTGATCTTGCGGTCCATATTGCCGCCCAGCGCTGCTGGCATGGGTAGACCTTGCCCGCCGATCGCCGGCAAGCCGGTGGCTCCGACGATTGGCAGCCCAGCGCTGCTGGTGGATGGTAGGCCGGGCCCCGCACCCATTGGTAGGCCTGCGGAGTTAGCTGATGGCAGCCCTATTCCACCAACCGAGGGGAGCCCTGTGCTCCCAGGCATTGGTAGACTGGCTCCGCCAATCGAAGGCAACGATGCCCCGCTTCCGACCGCAGGAAAACCGGCTCCACCAACGATGGGCAGTCCCAAGCCGCCGCCGCCTTGCATGGAGGCTGGGAGACCGGCGCCGCCTTGCATGGAGGCTGGGAGACCGGCGCCACCTTGCATGGAGGCTGGGAGACCAGCGCCACCTTGCATGGAGGCTGGGAGACCAGCGCCACCTTGCATGGAGGCTGGGAGACCGGCGCCACCTTGCATGGAGGCTGGGAGACCGGCGCCGCCTTGCATGGAGGCTGGGAGACCGGCGCCGCCTTGCATGGAGGCTGGGAGACCGGCGCCGCCTTGCATGGAGGCTGGGAGGCCAGCGCCGCCTTGCATGGAGGCTGGGAGGCCAGCACCGCCTTGCATGGAGGCTGGGAGACCAGCGCCGCCCTGCATGGAGGCTGGGAGACCAGCACCGCCCTGCATGCCACCAAAGGCCGGTAACCCAGCGTTTTGGCCGCCAACGGGGCTTGGGAGCCCCGCACCAGGCATGGGAAGGCCCCCAAGTCGGTTGGCCGTCATTGGAAGCCCGCCGACCTGCCCAACCGGCATGGGTAACCCGGCACTTTCGGATTCGACCCCCACCCCCAGATGGGTGTGAGAAAGCATCGGTGGCGCAGGTCGGCCTTGGGCGACCATCGGCAAGCCAGCGTTCTGTGCGCCTGGCATGGGCAAGCCGGCGCTGGGTTGAGCTGCGCGGGGCATCGGTAGGCCAGCTGCACCCGTCGCGGGAACCCCGCTCAGCCCTCCCGGTCTCCCTCCCAATGCCGCAGGCATTCCGGTCTGCCCGCCGCGAACGGCCGGAAGGTCAACCCCACCAAAAGCGTCCTGGCTTCCAAAAGCGTCTGGGCTTCCAAAAGCGCCCTGGCTGCGCATCGCCGGCAGATCGACGCCGCCCGCAGAATCGTCAGAGCCGCCATCTTCGGTGCCAAGGTCAAGCGTGCCGAAGTCACCGAGTCCGCCGAAGCTTGGTTCAGCCGCGGGCTGTGGAGCAGCTCTTGCGGCTCGCGGTGCGGGCAAATCAATCCCGCCCAAAGCAGGTGCATTGGCCCCCGAAACGACAGGCAGGCCAACTCCACCATCGTCCGCGCCGGCTTCACCGTCCCCATCGACCGATAGGTCAATCTCGCCGAACCCGAATCCACCTCCTGCTTTTGGCGCGGCTGGCGCAGGGAGATCCACCCCCGACCAATCCGCACCAGCCGCAGGCACCTGCGGTGCGGGCGCTTGCGGCGCCGGGCGCGGCGCTGGCGGAGGCGCGGCTTCCGCCCCACCCGGTCGCGTCACATTGAGACTCGTCCCGCACTTGGGACATCGCATTTTTAGACCGGCCGGAGGAATCCGACGCTCATCCAGCTGGTATGGCGCGCCGCAACCCGAGCACTCAACCTTGACCATTCTTCACCCGTCGTCGCTGCCGCAAGATGTATCACGCTTCCCATTCCCCGGGCCCGAAAGTGTGGTAACGCCGCTGTATGCACCGGTGGGTGAGCGCGCTCTTCCTGCTTTGCGTCACCGGCGCGATTGCCGTGTTGGTGTTGAGCAAACCTTCTGGGGCTCGTCCAAGTCGTTCCTCGGCGGCGTCGGGCGGTCCGGTTCTCGTGGTGGACTCGGCAGTGGTGGTCACCAGCGCGGCTCTCGCGCTCTCAGCACCTGTGCTGGAATCGGCGAGCCCTTTTTCGGGTGAGCTTCCGGCACTTCCCAAGGAGAACGTGGGCGCTGGGGCGACGCTCCTGGATGGGTCGATCCCTCCGGCTTTGCCGAAGTCGGCGCCAGCACAAGTGCGGTTCGGTGCGATTCTCGTGACGTACAAGGGGGCCGAGCAGGCTGATCCGCAGGCCAGGCCGCGGGATCGCGCCTTGGAACTCGCGAAGAGCTTGGCCGTAGATGCCGATTTCACCGGTGCGGGCCGACGGGGAGATGTCTTCATCGCGGACGCTGGTGTCATTCAGCCAGGGTTTATGGAGCCCGCCCCTCAGCATGTCCTGTTCTCGCTCGCGGTTGGAGAAGTTGGTGGTCCCGTCGACTCTCCACGAGGGTTTTACGTATTCAAACGGTTGGAGTAAGGCGTTCGTAGAGGACGACGCGCATGGCAACCATTGACATCAAGCGAACCCACAATCTCGGCATCGACGCGGCAAAGAAGAAAGCCGAGGAACTTGCCACCGGAATGAAAGACAAGCTCGGGATTGACTGGCGTTGGGATGGCAACAACATCAAGTTTGATGCGCCGAGCGGAATGGCGAAAGGCGCCTCCGGTCAGGTCACGGTAGAGGCAACGCTACTCAGGGTAGAGATTGACCTTCCGTTCCTGCTCCGTCCCATGAAGGGCACGGTCGAGTCGAAGGTTAACGAGCGCCTCGACCGCGCGCTTTCCCAGTAGTCGCCTTCATTATCGCACCCCGCGTGGTGGGGGGTTTATCGGCCCCACCACCCGAGGTTGCGGCGTTTTTTGCGAACCGCTTTACGAGCGTGCGCCCCGGTCGCTAATCTCGGGCGCCCATTTGGAGAAGATCCCCCCAGCATGACCGCCGAGACTCAGGCCGACCATCGCACCAACACCGCGCTGACCGATAGGCTGAGAGGGGAAATCGCCGCGTCGCAGGACCGCGGCCTTCACGCCCTTCTCCTCCACGAGGTTGGTGTCCTTCATGAAGTAGGCGGCGAAGAGCCGCTAGCAGCGCGCGACTACCTCGCCGCTTACAATGCGGACGCGGACTTCAGAGAGCCGCTCGAGTCGCTTGTGCGCATTCTTTCGCGCCGACGCTCGTTCAAGAATCTCGCGAAGTTGCTCGACACAATGGCGAAAAACGCGCCAACGCCTGAAGAGCGAGCTCGTGCGCTGCGTGAGTTGGCCGTGGTTGCGCTCGAGCACGACAAGAACAAGGAAGACGCCCGAGCTCGCCTCGAGGAAGCCGTCACCGAGTTCCCCGATGAGATGGCAGCTTGGCTCGAGTTGGAGCTGCTCGCCGCCGAGGCGGGTGACGTCGCCGGAGTCATGCGAGCGATTGAGGCTCGTTTGCCGCTCGTTGCCGACGCAACCTACAAAGCCCTGCTCTACATTCAGTTGGCCGAGCTCGCCGCCAAGGTTGGGCAGACCTCTCGTGCCTACGAGCACCTCGACGCAGCGGCAGCGCTCGAAGGTCGGGCAAGATTTCAGACTCGCTTGGTGCTGGAGCGCGTTGCTCAACAAGCTGCCGATCTCGACGCGCTGGCCCGCGCTCTCGAGGGCCAGGCCGACCTCGTGGTCGAAGTCTTGGACGACCCAGCGCGTGGCGAAGAAATAGGCGTTCCCAACTTCATGCGCACCGCGGCATTTGCTGCGGACGCTTGGTTGAGAGCCGCCGAGATACGCAAGCGACTCGGCGATGTGGAAGCCGCTAACGCGCTGCTGCATGAGGCTTCGCGACGCGTTCCAAACTCGAACGTTGTCGCGCGCGCGCGGCTGGGTGCCCTCGAGCTTCAGGGCGATCTCGAACGAGCCGCAGAGCTCGCTCGCTCCGAGCTAAACGCTGGCGCGATGGGCAGGAACGCTGCCTCCCTTTGGTTGCGTATCGCTGAGTCCGCTGCGCTTGGCAACGACCGCGCGCAGGCTCTCGATGCGCTTCGAAACGCACTCACCGCAGACCCTGAGGCAATTCCGGCGCGAGCGATCGAACTCGACTTGCTCGTCGACGGGCAAGAGCCCCAGGCGCTTGCTGGCGCGATTGAAGGTTGCGCCAGTTCATTCCGCACCAAATCTGCGCAAAGTCGCGGGTTTGTTTTGGCTGCGTACGTTTGGGCGGTTTTGGCCGGCGAGTCGAATACCGCACAAGCCGCACTGCGCCGGGCGGTCTCGCTTGGCCTAAACCCGGCGACCTCACATCGGTTGGCGCGTTCGCTCGCGGCAGTTGCCGGTGATAACGGATGGTACGAGTCCGCCACCGAGGAGCTGCTCGCACTCGAACTCGAGCCTGCACAAAAGGCGGATCTTTGGTTTGAGCTTGGGCGCATCCGTTTGCTCGCAGGGAACAATGCGGGCGCACACGAGGCTTTCACCGCGCTTGCGCTCGTCGAGGGTGTAGGGCCGCTCGCGCGCTCGGCGTGGTTGGGACGAATGCTGGCCGGATGCGCGGTCGGTTTGGGTTCGCGAGCCGGTGACGCTGGTGAACCCGAGCTACGATCTCCTGCGGCCATGGACGCCTTGGCGTCCTCCGAGTCGAATCCTGCGTTGGCCCGCGGGCTCGCGGTAGTCGCTGCGCTGCGAGCTGCGCTCGGGGGGGAATTGGCTGGCGCGGTCGAGCGGCTGCGAGTGCTGCACCAAGCCGAGCCAGGCGATGAGTTGGTGGCGGTTTTCCTTTCGGAGCTCCTCCGTGGCTCGGACAGCTCGCGCGCCTCAGAGGCTGCGTTGCCGCTGACCGCTTGCGCCGACGCCTGCGTCGACCCGGGGCTGGCCAACTCGCTACGGCTTGAGGCTGCGTTCCTGCTTTGGTCCGGTGGCGATCGCAACGCTGCGGTAGCCCAATTAGAAATCGCAGCGGCTGCCGATTCCAACGCCGCAACTCGCCTACTCTCGTGGGCCCGGCGCGGTTCGTTGGCCGCAGGGCTGGAAGCACGGCGGGCGCTGCTCGAGGCAGAGGCGGCTTCGCTATCTGGGGCGGACGGCTACGCAACACACCTTGAGCGCTTCGCACTCGAGGTGCTCGGCGGTGGTGACGAATCTGCCGCGGTCGCGGCATTGGAGTCCGCCGAGCAGGCTCCCGCAGAGGGTACAACGCGGGACTTGGCGCTCGCCGCTGCCTTGGGACGACTGCTCTATGCCCCGGCAACGGCAAACCGGGATCTGGCGCTTGCGGCTGTCGATCTACTCGAGAGTGAAGGCGGAGAAGCCTCATTGCTTGCTCGCGCGGAGCGGCTCCGCATCGCTCGAGACATCGACCAAGATGCGGAGGCTGCGTTGGCGTGCGCGCGACACTGGAGCGAAGCCGAGCCGTCGGTGCATACAGCTCTTGAGTTGCTGGTGGCGGCCGACCACTCTGCGGATCGCGAAGCCGAAATGGAGGCGCTCCAGCTGCTCGCCTCTTCGCTCACGGGTGCAGCGGGTGAAGCGATGGCTGCGTCTGCTGCCATCGTCTCCATGCTCGATCGGCCGGCTTCCCCGTTGCCGCTCCTGAAGGCCAGTCATGCTTCTGGGCGACTGGCCAATCTTGAGCTCGCTCCGCCCGGCTGTGATCCACGGCGTCGCGCCGTAGCGTTGCATGGGCTCGATGAGGTTATGGGCGCGGAGGCTTATGTCGACGCACTGCTCTTGGCTGGCTACAGCGACCTTGCTGCAGGCGAACCGGGCTCTGCGTTCGAGACCTTCAAAGTTGTGGTTGAGGCTCGTCCTGAGGACCTAGCGGGTTGGGAGGGTGTGCGTGCCGCCGCCGAGATCTTGGATAACCCCGTCGAAACAGCGATGGCTTGTGCCCAACTCGGGCAGCTGTGTGTGGATGACGCGCGCGGCGCACGCTACTGGGAGCACGCTGGTCTTCTTTTGCTCGATCGCACCGAGCACCATGACGACGCTGAGATTGCCCTCGACCGAGCCTTCGCGCGTGATGCGCGCTGCGGCAAAGCCTTCGACAAGTTGTTCCGACGCGTGCGTGCACGCAAAGAAGATGACCGGCTGCTCGCACTGATTGAGCGGCGCGTCGAAGTTGCGAATGACAACGCTGAGCTGGTCAAGTTGTTCTGGGAGCGAGCTCGTGTGCTCCAGAAGCGAGGCAACAACGACGCTGCCTTGGAAGCTCTCGAGCACGTAACGATGCTCGAGCCGGACCACGTCGGTGCGCTCGCGCTGTCTGGCACGATCTGCATTCAAAAGGGTGACTTCGCAGGAGCAGCTCCACTCATGGCGCGCCTGTCTCAGAGTCCGGAGGCGCCGAAGCAAGAACGGCTCGTATCCGGGATCACTGCTTGTGACCTTTACGAAAACAAGCTGAACCAGCCGGAGAGGGCGCTCGCAGTGTTGGTCCAGTTGCACAAAGAGGGGCTTTCAACGCTGCCAGTGCGTGAGCGGCTCGCTCGAGCAGCGGCCCGTACTGGCTCCTGGGCTGAGGCGACGGGCATGCTCGAGACGCTGATGAACGAGCGCGAAACGGCGTCTGGTCGGGTGGATGCTGCTCGGCTGGCCATGGCCATCTGGCGCGACAAGGTGCAAAAGCCTGAGTCCGCGTTGCAGGCTGTGACGCGGCTAATTGAGGAGGTTCCGGACGATCCGGAGGCGCTGGAGCTGATCCTTGGTACCGGCTTCTCCGAAAGTTTCCGCTCTTCGGCGCTCGCGCGCGGCAAGCAGCGCATGGTCGAATCGCTGCAGCGTGACCCTTGCGATCGCGCGCGGGTTCAGTTGCTGGCGCGAATCGCCGCTGCGCAGGGAGACTTGCCTCTGCGTCAGGCAACGCTCGGCGTGCTGGTTGCGCTAGGGAAGACCGAACGATCCATCACCGAGGAGTTGACCCAACTCGACGCCAAGATCCTGTCGCGACCACAATCTGTGCTTGACGCACGCTCGTTGGCCGAAATCGCTGACCCAGCTGATTCCGGCCCCGTTCAAGGTCTGTTCTCAGTGGCTGCGGAAACCGCGCTGCTGGCGCTCGGACCTTCTCTGGAGTCGCTGCAGGTCGGCCGCAAAAATCGAGTGGACGCCAAGGGCGGGCCACCGTTGCGACTGGAGGTGGCGCAATGGCTGGGCGCCCTCGGGTTTGACCAAGACTTTGAGTTGTACGTTGGCGGACGAGAGGCTGCCGGGGTCACCGGAATCATCTCCGGTGATCTCCCAGGTCTGGTGATCGGTGCAGAGGTGCAGTCGCCGTTGGACCCGGCGTCGCGTTCCGCCGTTGCGCGTGAAGTGTTTGCGCTACGCAGAGGAATCACGTGCGTTCGACACCACGATGACACGTCGGTGGCTGCCGTTGCGATCGCCGTCTGCAACGAGCTCGGAGTGCCGATCCCCAATCCGGGCTATCCGCTCTACGGAGAAATCTCGCGCGCGGTCCACAAGGGGATCTCGAAACGGGTGAAGAAGGCGGCTCCACCGTTCGCGCTGGATATTCAACGAGTTGGGCAAGACCCAAGAAGCTGGGTGGGAGCGGCGGTTCGCAGCTGTGACCGCATGGCGGCCTTGGCCGCTGGTGACGTCTCCATCGTCCTCGCAAACATGTTGGGACGTCCCCGGACTGATCTTGAAGACGCTGTCAAAGACAACGATCGGGCTAAGACTTTGCTGAAGTTCGTGCTTTCGCCTGGGTATCTTGAACTCCGCCGTAAACTCGGCATGGGGGTCCGGTGAGTGACCAAAAGAATGGTTCGGGTGGCCTCCCGGGCATGTTTCCGAAGAGCTCCGACTCGATTCGTGAAGCACTGCCCACGGCAGACGAGGGAGACGCCCTCCTCGACATGTTGTTTGATGACGCCCCACGTGACGACGCACCCGTGGAGGAGCCAGCGCCAGCGCTGAAGTCGACGCCGGCTCCAGCTCCGCTCACCCCGGCTCCGCTTACCCCGGGAGAGGCTCCTGCTGAGGTGGTCTCTCCGCCCGGCTGGCCTCAGGCTGTTGCTCCTCGTCCCGCGCCTCGGAGCTCCATTGCAACGTTGCCGGATCCGAACGCCGAGGAGTTGGCGCTCTCAACGCTCGAAGATGAAGACGACGCTTCGGGAGCTACGATCATCGCGCCCAGCGTGGTGCCCGTGGCGCCGAAGCAGCCAGACGACGACGACGATGACGACGACGGCGGGATGACCAGCGTCGTTTCGGCTGAGCACAATCCGTTTGCTGGCCGCGCCATCGAGCTGCAGCCTTCAGCCTCTTTCCTCGATTCGGAGGAAGTGCCGGCCGAGGTAGCTGAAGAAGTCGAAGTTGATGCGGACCTCGTGCACGAGCCGGTTGCGGCGATGCCCCCCCGTGAGAAGGTTGTCGCGCCGCATAGACCACCCCTCCCAACGCTCGGCTTCAAAGATGAACTCGATGCGGCAACGGTGCTGGCCACTCGGCCTGGCGGCACCAAGGCCGTTGTTGAACGTGCGGAATTTTTCGTTGCCGAGGCACAGCTCACGAGCGACAAAACAGCTCGTTCACGCTTGCTGCTCGTAGCATCGGAGTTGTTCGCCCAAGGTGGTGAAGACGACCTTGCTGCAAGTACTGCGCGCGAAGCGCACCAGCTCGCGCCTAACCTGGCGCTTCCCCTTCGCCAGCACCGAGCAATGTCGGTGCGCGCGGGCGATTGGCAGCAGGCGACGGAAGGCCTTGAGACAGAGGTTCGCCACATGCCGACCCCGGAAGCTCGCGCGCACGCTGCGTGGATGCTTGCCGAGGTTTCACGCATCATTTCGCAGGATGACGCTGGCTATAAGAAGCGGGTTGAGCAAGCCGCGCGCGCGCAGCCCCAAGACCCACGCCCCGTCGTGTCGAAGTTTCTTGAGGCCGCTCGGTCCCAGGACCCGGCACAGATAGGCAAGCTGAAGTTGTCCGATCCGGACGCGTTGGCCGAGCTAGGCCTTGGAATTGGTGTTGTCGCCGGTTTGCGAGGGTTCACTCCTAAATCCAGCGGGAATCGAGTGCCTCGTCACGTGGCAGAAGCAGTATTGTGGGCTCGCCAGGCGATCGCGGGCGAGGGCTCGGCTGCGGCTGTCGAACAAGTGATGTTGTTACGCCAGGCAAGCTTCTCAGGTGCCGCTAGTTGGCTCGGCGCAGCTTTTGCCGCTGCGAATCCCGCAACCCGAGCGGATGCGATTGCGGCCTTGCGAACGGCTGCGGATGGGACTGCTTCAGCCGCAGCAAGGCGGTCTCTCGCTCGTGCGGCGGTGGAGCTAGGTCAACCGACGGATGCTCGTGACAGCGCGGTCTTCAATCCGGTTGACCGTATTGCGCTTGCGGCACTCGACGCCGCAGACCCAACGCCTGGTGGGCGGGCTGCGCGTGAGACGCTCTCTGGGGTCGTCGACGATGCGGGCGCAACGGCCGCCGAGGATTCGGAGGTCGTCGCGGAACTCTCGGCGCCCGTCGTAGCTGCACTCGTTGGCTCTCGGTCCCAGCGCCTCAGCCGACTGCAGTTCATTCAGCCCGGCGAGCCGATGCTCCGAGCCTCGTCTTTGCTCGGTCGAACGTTGGGCACCTCGGTCCCGGCGGCTGGCGCAAAACTTGGTATGTCGCCGGAGATACGTACCGCCGTCGATACAGCCGTTGGTGAGCTCGCGCAGGCTGGCGGCAACTCTCCTGACCCGTCGCCGTACGTGCGCGCGCTCATGCTCGAACTCGACATCGATGCTGGGAGCGCAGAGCGCGTCGCACAAACCGTGTCTACCTGGGGCAGCGACGGTAGCCCGGATGCGACCGCTTTGGTCGCCGCCGCCATCCTTGCGGAAGTCGCGGGCAACAGTGAGCAAGCCCGTCAAAGTTACGAGCAGCTGCACCAAGATGGGCCCAACTCCGAAACGATCGCAAGAATCCTGACCTCCGGAGGAGGAGCGGAAGGCGTCCATTACCTTCGCGAGCACGTGGAGAGCCTCGCAGGTTCGCCGCTCAAGGCGGTGCTCCTGACAGAGTGCGCCCTTCGCCACCAACTCGGAGCACAACGCGCTGCGAGTGAGAGTGGTACCGAGGCAGAGGCCAACGGTTGGACGGAAGAAGCGGAGGGCGCTGCCAAAGTCGCAGCGGAGCTTGCGCCCGACCTCCCGATCGCAAACCACCTTGGTGAGCTGGGCGCTCGAGGACGTGCGGATCAAGAAGCGCTCTTGGAGTGGCTCCGCTTCCGTCGTGAGGCTAGCGACGACCCGATCGAGCGCGCCCATGACCTTGTCCGTGAAGCGCTGCTCATCAGTGATGGCGAGAGCGTGACGGCCTCCACCCTGCTGGAAGAAGCGCTTCGCGCGCGTCCCGACGACTGTGGTTTGCGCGACCTGTACGAGCGTCTATCGACTGAGCCTCCGAGTGATCGCGCTGAATGGCGTGAAGCTCGCGCGACGGAGGGAGTGAACGCCGATGAAGCAGGCAAGATCGACGCGGGCCGCTTGGCGGTCGAAGCGGCGCTCGAGTACGAGCGCACAGGCGATCTCGACGCTGCCGCGCGCTGCGCCCGACTAGCGGAGAGCTTGGGCGAGAAGGAGCTTTCGCCCATTGCTTCTTATCGCTTTGCACTCTCCGGCCACGGCACCGCAGAACTCATCGACGCCCTGTTGCCAGAGGCACGCAGCACCGAAGACGCCAACCTTCGTCTCGAGATCTATGAGCGGCTGGCTGAACTCGATGAGCGCGGACGTGATGACACGGCGAGTGGTCTCTTGTTCCGCAGGACGATCTTGGAAGAAAATCCAACCCACGTCCGCACGCTGCGCCGAGTGGCCTCTGTCTTGATGAGCGGCGGTCGCGAAGAGGAACTCGAGCCGATCGCCATGGAGCTCGCACGCACCTTGGAAGGCGGCGAAGCCGCAGCCTACGCGGCGCTTGCCTCGCGACTCCGCTGGCGCACGGCTTGGGAACAGACCGCAGAGCCCGTCTCTATCGCCTATGCACAACAGCCGCGGCCGCTCTGGGCCATTCGGCAAATGAGTGCGCATGCCCGTCATCGGCGTGATTACGCCCTGGTGGCGGCGTGCGAGAAGGAGCTGTTGACGCTCACGGATCGTCCGACCGAGCAGGCAACGCTGGCGCTTCGCGCCGCCGAAGCTCTGACGCAGTTGGGCGAGGTCGGTCCGGCGCGCGAGCTGCTCGTTGCTGCAGTCGAAGCCTGTCCACAACACATCGTCGCTCGGCTTTCACTCGCGTCTGCGCTGGAGAATGCTGAGGCTTATGCGGATGCTACTGAGCATTTGGAGGCGGCCGCGCGTGAGCTGGTATCCCCGGAATGGCGTGCAGAACTCGACTATCGAGCAGCCATCTTGTTCCAAGACAAGCTAGGCGATCAAGACCGCGCCCGCGCCGCGCTGGAGCGGGTCAGCGCCTTCGACCCGAACTATGCTGAGGTGTTCGATCGGCTGCGAGCCATCTACACGGCAACGAATGCACGAAGTGAGCTCGCTGAGCTGCTCGCTCGCCGGCTGTCCGCAATTGAGGATCCAGCGGAGCGCGTCGAGATGGAGGTCATGCGCGGTCGCGCGCTGGCTGAGGTCGGCGACTCGCAAGCAGCGAAGCGAGCCTTGGCCGCTGCTCTCGATGCGAATCCGGACCATGTGGAGGCCCTCTCGTCTTTCGCCGAGCTTTGCTCGGAGGAAGGAGACTACGAGGGCGCGGAGCAGTCACTGATTCGGTTGGCCCGGCTGACTTCCGAGCCGGACCGCCAAATCGATATCTACTTCCGACTTGGCGCACTCTACGATGAACCTCTGGCCAATCCCGATCGAGCGGAGGCCGCCTACCAAGAGATCCTCAAGCGGCGCCCAGCCGACGAAAACGGCCGTGCTCGCTTGATCGCCCTCTATCGACGAACGGGCAATCAGGCTCGCGCCGTCGAAGAGCAGAACATTCTCGTCAACAGCGCGGAGAGCCCCGACGACAAGTGCGCTCGAACCGTGGAAATGGCCGAGATCATGGAGGAGATGGGCGAGGTCAAGAAGGCCGAGAACACCCTCGTCGTTGCTCGTAAGAGCTTCCCAAAGAGCGACCTCGCACTGCGTGCATTGGTGCAGTTCTATCAACGCACGGGCCAAGCTCCGGCCGCGTCCGTTCTTCTCGATCGCGCCGTTGCTGACGCGAGAAGAGCCTTAGCCACAGGCCGATTCGAGACGTTTCTGTTCGAGACGTTGGGTTCAGCTGCCGAACTGCGCGGCAGAACGGCGGCTGCCGAGGTGGCGAATGCCACTGTGCACGCCATCGAGGGCAGGCCGTCCGAGCTCGCAGGGGTTGGTTTGAATGCAGCCAATGCCGCGATCGACGACTTGTTAGCGCCGGAGGTGATGACCCCAGCCTTCCGGGAGCTCCTGCTTCGAACCGGTGCGATGTTGGATACTGCCTTCCCGTACGATCTCGACGCCATTCGCGCGAGCGCGTTGCCTCCGACCCAGGCGAGCCTGGCTGCAGAGGTTCGAGAGGTCGCGGAGGCCTACGGGCTGGCCAAGATCCAAGTGTTCTCGTCCTCAGTGCTCGGGCCGGTTTGCGTTCCCGCGCGAGCCTATCCGCCCACCTTGGTGATGGGGCACACCTTGGTAGAGCAGTCTGAATCGGCGGAACGCACCTTCCTGATTCATCGTGCGGCCAAGGTACTGCAGGCTAACGCCGCCGTTTTTGCGCGGACGGCCCCAATAGATTTGTGGCCCTTGCTCGCTGCCTATCTACGAGCTTTCAGCCGTGATTTTGCGCCACAAGGAGTTGATGCCGCACGCTTCACCGAAGCCCTCAATCGCCTGCAGCGTGCCATCCCCGAGGGGTTGGCTGCTGATACAGCCACGCTTGCCGCTGACGTAATCGGAACCATTGGTAACCGGGCGTCCACCCTGAATTCAGCGATCAATGGCTGGGGTTCACGTGCGGGATTGCTCGCAACCGGTAACCCAAGTGTGGCGCTGACCGCCATTGCTTGGGCTGGTGGAAATGCCAACGGTCCACCAGCAAGCGGAAAGGACCGGTTGACCTGGATCGGCCGTAACGCTGAGGCCCGTGACCTCATGATCTTCTCGGTGGCCGACCCTTATGCTGACGCACGTGCTCGCTCGCTGGGCTAGTTGGGCTCGTTGGGGCGAGTGCAAAGCCGCGCTGCTGCTGCTGCTTACGCTCGTCTCGTGCACCGCGTCTTTTGATGGGCGCGTCTATCACGGTGATGGTTTTTCGTTCTCGGTGGCGCAAACCCCCGCAGAATGGCAGCCTATTTCGGTGACCAGTGCAGCGTTGGCCTATGAAGAGCGTGACTTCGGCGGTCAGGTTTTGGTCAACGCACGCTGCGATCGGGATGGTGACGACGCCTCCTTGCGGTCATTGACCCAACATCTTTTTTTGCGTTTCACCCAACGTGAAGCCATCTCTGAGCAGGTCGTCCCCTTCGATGGTCGTGAGGCCCTCCGGACTGAGGTCACTGCAAAACTGGATGGCGTTTCGCGCAGCTTCTTGGTGTGGGTCCTGAAGAAAGATCGCTGCGTTTACGACCTACTCTACGTGGCTCCACCCGACCAATACGCCGTGGGCGCGCAACGCTTTGATGCGTGGGCCAGGCAGTTCTCGGCTCTGCCACGCAAGGTCTCCCCATGACAACCGAGCTGGCTAGAGCCAACAAGCCGGTGGCTGTTGCGCCGAGGCCCAAGGGTGAACCCTGGGCGATAACCCAGTTCATTGCTCACTTCGGTCACGCTTCGCGGATGACGGTGGGCGCGGCGCTCTCGATGTTCCGCCGTCCCTTCGAGTTCGGCGCGACGCTGTATCAGTTCGAGTCCTTGGGCGTGAAGTCCCTTTCGATTGCCGCGATTACGGCTGTGTTCGTCGGCATGGTCATGGCAGTCCAGTTCGCCTTCGGCCTGCAGCGCTTTGGCGGCATGGAGTACACCGGTCGCATCGTGGCGATCAGTTTCTCGAGGGAGCTTGCGCCAACACTCACGGCAGTAATCGTGGGTGGGCGCATCGCAGCCGGTATCGCTGCAGAGCTCGGCTCGATGAACGTTACCGAACAGATCGACGCGATACGCAGTTTGGGCGCAGACCCGCTCAAGAAGCTGGTGTTGCCGCGAGTGCTCGCCTGCACGATCGTGATGCCGCTCTTGTGCTCGTTCGCGCTGGTACTCGGCTTCTCGGGCGCGATGATGATCACCGATCTCGAGTTCGGTATTCCCGCGCAGTTCTTTCTCCGTACGGCGCTTTCTTCGGTGCAGCTGCGCGACATCTATAGCGGCATGTTCAAGACGCCATTTTACGGCGCGATCATCGCGATCGTCGGCTGTCACTTCGGTCTGATCACCCGCGGAGGCACTGAGGGCGTTGGCACCTCCACCACCTCAGCCGTGGTGACCACCTCCATCGCCGTGCTGGTCGCCGACTTCTTCCTGACCAAGGTCTCCTTCCTCATCTGGCCGGCCAGTTTCTGAGTGTGGTGGCGCAACCTCGCCGTCGGGTGCAGCGCATCGTTGGTCTCCTAAGCCTCGCATTAGGCTGCGGCGAGAGTGATAAGCGTCCTCGTCGCGACCCGTTTGAGGTTGAGGTCAGCGTTGAACCGCAACCTTCAGTCGAAGCCAGGTTTGCGCGCTTTTTCATGGAGCGGACCAGCGAGCGCTGTGAGGTCTTTATCGAGCGCTCGGGAGTGGCCATGCAAAAACTCCCTGAACGCTTCGCCTGTCCGAAGGACCTCGAACTCGGCGAGTCCGTTCGATTGCTTGGCCGGACCTGCATGCGGATGAGTCCCAATCCCGCTCGCCGTGTGCCTGTCCTGTGTCCCGACTACCTGACGACCGCCGAATCAGAGGCTCTTGCGTCCGCCAGCGTAAGGCAAGCAACGGCAGCACCCACGGCGATCCCTAAGTAGGGCTGTCAGACCATGGTGACGCGCGCGTCCGATCGCGTTACCGGAGGACTATGTCTCAGCTCTCGCTTCGCCTTTTCGATTCGTTGTCGGCGTCAGTTCAACCACTGATTCCCCGCACTCCAGGCGAAGTATCCGTCTACTGCTGCGGTCCTACCGTTTATGACGTTGCTCACGTGGGGCATGCGCGTGCTGCTCTGGCGCCAGACATCCTTGTGCGGCACCTGCGCGCCGACGGTATGACGGTCAAGTACGTTCGCAACATTACCGACGTCGACGACAAGATCCTCAATCGCTCCAAGGAACGAGGCGAGGAGCCTCTCAGTTTGTCCCAGCGAATGGCCGTGCTCTACCAAGAGGACATCAGCGCGCTCGGTTGCGTCGTGCCCGACGTCGAGCCCAAGGTGAGCGATCACATTCCCGAGATCATTGCCCTGGTTGAAGAGCTGATCAAGCGTGGCGCGGCCTACGCTGTCGACATGCCGAGCGGCACTCGCGACGTCTATTACGCCGTTCGATCTTTCACCGGCTACGGCAAGCTCTCCAAGCGCAACATCGAAGAGCTCGTGGTTGGCGCGCGTATCGAGGCCAACGAGACCAAGCACGACCCGATGGACTTCGCGCTCTGGAAGGGCTGCAGCGCAGACGCTTGGGGCTGGGACAGCCCGTGGGGCCGCGGTCGACCGGGCTGGCATATCGAGTGCTCCGCGATGAGCGACCGTCACCTTGGTCACGGCTTTGATGTGCACGCGGGCGGTATGGACCTCATCTTCCCGCACCACGAAAACGAGATCGCTCAGAGCGAGGCGGCTCATCCGGGCCAAGGGGCCTTCGCGCGCCTCTGGATTCACAACGGCTTCGTCAACGTCGATAAAGAGAAGATGGCGAAGTCGCTCGGTAACTTCGTCACCATTCGCCAGGTTTACGAGCGCAATGATCCTGAGGCGCTTCGTTACTTCTTGTTGGGCGTTCACTATCGCGGTCCGATCGCCTTCGACACGGAGAAGCTCGAGGACGGGCGCGTGCTCTTTCCCGGCGTGCTCGAGGCCGAGCGTCGTGTCGACTACCTCTACAAGACCGTCGAGCGTCTGAAGCTGCTCGCCGAGAGCGGTCAGCCGGGCACCTTGACCACGTTGCCACCCAGCCTCACCGCCTTTGCAACCTTGGCAAGCGAGGCGATGGCCCGACTCAAGTCGGCGCTCGACGACGACCTGAATACGCCGGTCGCGCTCGCGATCATCGGAGAGGTCGCCAAGGCAGGCAATGAGCTCTGCGATCTTGCGGAGAAGAAAGCCAAAGACGTCGTGATCTCGCGGCAAGCGCCCTACATCGCCAGTCGTCTGTCGAAGGTCTTGTTCGATCTTTCGGAGCGAGTTGGTTTGTTGCGAGCGCTGCCTTCCGAATACAAGGCTCGAACGCAGACGCAGCGCCTGTCGCTCCGCGGCCTAACGGAAGCGCAGATCAACGAGAAGATTGAGCAGCGCGCGGAGGCCCGTAAGGCGAAGGACTTCACTCGCAGTGACGCTCTGCGAGACGAGCTGCTCTCCTACGGGATTGAGCTGCTCGACAGCCTCGGCGTCACGGCCTGGCGCATCACGGCCTAGCCGTCGCTAGAAAGCTACGCCGGCCCTCTCGATTCGAACGTGAGTGCCGGTGAGCGCCCACATCACAAGCCCTGCCGAGAGGACGAAGGAGCTTGCCCCTGCGGTGAGCGCGCCTGGCACAGCCATTCCTTCCAAATTCGACAAACCGCTTAGATCGCCGAACAGCACGGTCAAGCCGATGGCCGTTCCAGCTGCCCCCATCGTCCCAACCACGGCGGCTAGCCCGGGCAGCACAGGGGCCGCGGGCAGCACGGTCAGCTGGAGCGGAGCTAATGAGCGTGGCAGCTCGAAGCGTGGTGAATCTGGAAGGCCTTTCACCTGGAAAAAGTAGGGGCCTTGGTCGACGCTCAGCTCCAACTTGCACGGCGAGACACATTGCTGGCCTAGGCCGTCAGCCATCAA
>CAITIQ010000497.1 GCA_903892415.1 uncultured delta proteobacterium
GCAAACCGCGCGACGTACACCGTGGGCGAGACCGAATGGGCGCACCGCATCGCGGTCGCCGAGCAGCGGTTCGTGGACGAGTACGACGCGCATCAGGAGACGCGCACGCTCCTCACCGACCTCTACAGGAAGCAGCTTCGAGCCGATGCCGCGCAGATGCGCTAGTACGGCATCAGCTACGATGGCCTGCGCAAGCTGTTTGCCGAGTACGACGGCGGAGACATCTCGCTCGGCAAGGTGCTGGAGTTACTCCGCGCTGCGGCACGAGAGATAGCGAAAGATACGGAAGCGATAAAGCCATGAAAGAACAGGACTACCGAAGCCTTCGACACCCATCCCAACTTGGGAAGATCTTCTCGCGACTCACCGTCGTCGAGCAGTCCAAGTCCACCAAGGGCAAGCGCGTGTGGCTGTGCCAATGCGAGTGCGGCAACAAGCACCGCGCGACAACCTACATGCTCACATCAGGGCAGGTGAAGTCGTGCGGCTGCCTCAAGACAGACAGCAAACTAATTGCTCGCCGTACTGGGAAGAACCCATATAGCCTCAGTCCCACTGGGGGAATGCCCAGCAAGACCGAGTGACAGCCCAGCTTTGTGGGGGAGGAAACCTAGCCGTCCCCGCCGCTAATACACCTATCTGGAGAAAAGACAATGGCCAGGAAGAAAGCCATCATGCAGTCCGTGGCAGCGGCGAAAGAGATACCCAAGCTCGACCGTCCGCTGCTGCCAACCAAGACCACCGAGCGTGACATCAACGTCGAGGTCGTCGCCAAGCATATGTACGCTGGGCAGTGGGACTCGAACGCCCGTGACATGGTCCTCAAGGAACTGGGGTGCAGCGTCTCGACCATGGCCAAGTACGAGCGCGAAGCCCAGCGCCTCGTGCGCATGTCCATGAAGCACAGCGGCAAAGCCTTCGAGCGTCTTGCCGGTGTGCTCAACGAGGTCATCGACAGGTCGCTCGCCGACAACGACCTGCGAACCACCGTCCAGGCCGCAGGAAAGCTCGCCGATATCACCGGCCTCAACAAGCAAGTCATCGAGCACCGCGAAGGAGACCGCCTGGAGGAATTCAGGCGTCGCGTACTGTCAGGCGAGGACCCCGCCGACGTCGCCAAGGAAGCCACCGAGTTTCTACTTGGCGTCGAATCTGGGTTGATGTATCAGTGAGCGCAGGAGGAAACCATGGATAAGCGTAAGCGTATTACACGAGAAGACATTAACGTTCCTGCCAGCGCGCATGTCGTGCCGAAGGGATACCCGGTCCACATGTGGGAAGAGATGGGCTGGTCGATGACCTGCCACGTCTTCGCTCCGATCATGCCCAGTCCTCGGCCCAGGGTGACCACAAGAGGCACCTTCATGCCGACAGAGTACCGCAAGCACTGCTCGCTGCTGAGCGCGTCCTTGGCCTACGCCCGGGGAATGCACGAGGCGAAGGTGAAGGCGTGGGACTCGTCCGTCGCGATGCACCTCGACCTTGCGTTCTGGTCGCCCAAGATGCCGGGTGACCTCGACAACCTCGCCAAGACCATCATGGACTCGGGCCAGCTCCACAAGAACGAGAAGCCGGGTGCCGAACTGTGGCTCAACGACAAGCAGGTCCAGAAGCTCACCATCGACTGGATCGAGACCGAGGAGCCGGAGTGGTGGCAGACCGTCGTGCGCGTCAAGCCCATCGACCAGAGCAAGAAGGTGCGCCTGTGAAGAAGCGGAACCAGACCTTCAAGGTCATGCTCGAACCGGGCATCGACGCCAAGTTCCGCATCTTCTGCCGCGAACAAAACGTGCCGTACAACTCGGTCATCCGGCAGGCCCTCAAGGACCTTATCGCCACCGAGGGACTGAGCCGAGAAGACGTCCCTGCGCAGAAGGACACCTACGGGCAGCTCGGCTCGCAGCCGTTCACCGTCCGCCTAAACCCCGTCGAGCGTCGCAACCTGGAGAAGACGGCAACGGCGCTGAAGATCGACAACCGCCGCTCGTACTCACGGCTGATTCGTCACGCTGTCGCGGTGTTTATTTCTTCTTCTTCTTCGCTCGACGCATCACGTCGAGAGCAATTGCAAGAGCTTGCTTCCGAGGATAGCCCTCTTCCTTCATCTTCGTGAGGTTCTTGCCGATGTTCTTCTTGCCAGTCATGAGGGGCATGGTCGTTCCTTTCAGAGCATGACAACCGTTGGCAGCATCACGTTGGACAGCTTCTTTGTGTAGCTCCGCGCGATGCTGTCGACGATCTTGGAGTACTCTTCTTCCGAGGCCGTGAAGTACCCAGCCTTTTTTAGCTCGCGGACATACCCCTTCGCGTCGCCCTTCTTCGCCTGCTCAATCGCCTTGGGGAACTTGCGGAAGAGCATCGAGAGATGGTCCTTCGCCGCCGAGTCCAAGTCTTCCCATGAGGCGAAGCAGTTCATCGGTTGCTTGCCAGAGAACTTCAGCGTCTTGTACGCCGGGTCCACTTTGATGACAGTCACCTCGGACCCAGCTTTCGAGGATGCGATGTACTTGTCCGCGACCGCATGAGGGAATCTCTCCGTCGTCGTGAAATACGTCCAGTCGCACTCGCCGTGCTTTTTGGCACCGCCGAGGTTGTAGTTGCTGATGCTCTTCCAATGTCCGGTTTCCAGCGCCGACTGCGCGTGAAGGATGTGCAAGACCTTGCGGTCGGGAGTGGCTCCAGCCAGCATCTGCCATGCAGAAGCTAGCGCGAGAAAGACTTGTTCGGGCGACACTGGCGTCGCCTTACTCGCTCTTTCAATCCCCATCAACGGCTCTGTTTCTTGGCGCGGACGGCTGTCGCGAGCGACATGTTGGGCTCGACGGGCACAGGTCGCGAGGCGACCGGGCTCATGAACGGTGTGACCGGTGCGCCTGCGGCATATTGATACCCGACCGTGCGGTTCGGATAGCTCATGACGGCGCCAGGGTACTGCTTCATGAACTGGTCCTCGTACCCTGGGAATGGGTACTGCTCGCCAGGTGTGGCGAACGGGCTTTTGCCTGCCTTGAGACGCTCTCGCGCATGGCGCCAGGCCATGTCGTCGAGCTCGGGCGACAGGTCCTGCCCCGCAAGCTGCGACTCCAGCTGCTCCTTCGTCATGCCCGGGACGATCGATGGGTAGAGCAGATCGTCTTCGTGAGTGAACGGCTTCGACATCGGGATGCCGCCCGACAGCGAGATCTCGGTCGCGGGCGTGCCTTCGACGTTTTTGATCGGACCGAAGTAGCCCTGCGCCTTGAGCGTCTTGTCCTCACGGATCTCATACGGCGGCGGCTGCGGGATGTCTTGCTTTGAAGTCTTCGGCTTGGCCATGTCATCTCTCCGTTTCGTCTAGTTTCTCCACCACCGCAGCCTTGAGCCGCCGGTAGTCTCGCCCGGAAGAGTTTAGCATGGCAACATGCAGCGCAGAGTGAAGCTCGGGGTCTGCAGCGCACGCCGCCTTGAGCAGCGCGTTGGCCACCTCTGCGGGGTCCAGGAGCCCGATGGCGACCTTCAGAGACTGCGACTCGGGCATGATGAGCTTGCCCCCATCAAAGCGCGGGAGCTGCCCAATAGAGGCCTCCACGCGGTTGACGATGGCGATGACGGCGTTGAGCCAGGCGAGGGCGTCCATCAGCGGGCAACCTCGTTAGCGCAGGTGCCCTCGGACAGGCCAGTCACGACGTGAATGTACGCCGTGGCACACGACACCGCAAGTTTTGGGTCTTTCGCGTCCTTGGCTACCTCCGCACAATACTTGTCCAGAGCAATCGCCTGAGTCGCGACGCGCGTACACGGAGTGCTACACCCCATAACCGCGCTAGGAGCCACCAGAAGCGCCAGCCATTTCGCATAGTTCATTTGCCACCCTTCGACGCTTTGTACCGCGCGAGCATGTTGCGACCCTTGACCGCGAGAGCCAGCATCCCGCTGGTCGTCTTAGGCACAGGCTCACCCCACGCTGCGGCGCTCAGGGCACGCCTCGTGGGCTTCCCGTTCTTGACCGCTCCACCCTTTGGGTTCGAGAACATGCGGACCAGGAAGGAGCCCTTGCGGCGCATCTTCTCCGGGGTGTCGGCTGCACCCTTGACCCCAGGCTTCAGGTTCGAGCCGGTCGCACGGTTGTAAGCCTTTCGGCCAGCCTCGGTGAGACCGCCCTCGGGGTTCTTGTGCTTCGCCCGAAGGCTGATGGCTTTCCGCAATGCACCCATGACAACCTCACTCGGGACGTTTGCCAGTCGTGATCTCGATGAGCCCCGACACGGCCTTCGCCGGGTCGAGCCCCACTGCACGCATCAGCCGGATGAACCCCGCGACACGAGGGTAGTCCTCGCCGAGGGCCACCCACTGCTCGGGGGTCCGCGCGCGCAGGACGATGTTCAAAAGACCGGTCAGCACCGGCCAGATGAACACCGCCCAGAGTTCGACCTTGTCGTGCATCACTTGCCGACTCCATTCGGTTGCGCCCTGGACACCGCCCGCATCACGGCGATAGCCGTGTCGTGGTTTTGCA
>CAITIQ010000498.1 GCA_903892415.1 uncultured delta proteobacterium
AGGCCAACTGCTGCAAGGGCGGTAAGGGTCCGGGGGCGCATGGGGAGTCTCCTGAGTTGCGGTGCGCGTGGTGGGAGGGTACCGACGAGGACCGAAAACGACGAAAGGCCCGTCGAGACGGACCTTTCTACCGAGAGTGGGCGTTACTGGGTTCGAACCAGTGACCCCCAGCTTGTCGAGCTGGTGCTCTCCCAACTGAGCTAAACGCCCTCGGGGGGAGGACGATAGCAAGGAGAGTGCTGTGTCTCACCACAGGGCGGGCTCTGCCGGGGTGAGGGACAATGTTCCGCAGTGCGTACCTCCCCTCTCACCTCCGCCGGGTCCTACCGGCGCTTGCTTGTCGGCATGCTCGCAGCGCTTGTGATGCTGCTGGCTGGCGCGCTCGGCACATCGGGCGTTGATCAGGCCGATGCGGCGCCCCGGGTGGTGAAGATGGGCGCACTTGTCACCAGCCTGAGCGATTTCGACCCCGCGGATCACTCGTTCCGTGCCACGTTCTGGCTCTGGACGACGGTGCCGAAGGCATACGCCAACCCGCTCAATGAGATCGACTACGTAAACGCGAAGAGCATCCACGTCGATGCGGCAGTCACTGAGCCCCAGGACAACGGCACCGTCTGGTACCAGCACAAGATGTCGGGCACATTCGCCCATGACTGGAACCTGTCGGCGTTCCCCTTCGATCACCAGACCCTCACCATCGAGATGGAGAACAACGCGTACGACGCCGCAACGGTGCTGTTCAAGCCCGATGCCGCCAACTCGAGCAACGACGTCGACCTGTCCAGCAACGGGTGGACGGTTGACGCGTTCAACGTTGTGGAGCGCACGAAGGAATACAAGAGCAACTTCGGCGACCCGGAGCTCGCGCCCCGATCGCCCAGCTCCTACTCGCGCCTCGACCTCGTTGTGGAGATGTCGCGGAACGGGCTGCTCACGTTCCTCAAGCTCTCCATCGCCGCTATCGCCGCAATTCTGCTGGCCATCGCGTCGTACTTCCTGCATATCGACAAGGGAAAGGAACCGCGGTTCGCGATGCTCGCGGCATCGGTGTTCGCGCTCGTCGTGAGCCTGCAGACCGCCGCCGGGGCCGGTGGCGAGGCGTCACTCACGCTGGTCGACCGTTTTCATACGGTGGCGTTGGCCTATGTCGTGGTGGCCGTTGTTGTGTCCATCATCGCCCACATCATGTTCAACCGTGATGTGCCGATGGACCGCATCAACCGCTTGGAGCGGAACGCCGGCATTTCGTCCACCGCCGTGCTCGTGGTGTTGCTGATCTTCCTGTTCACCACCAACTAGCGCGACCTCGCGCGCACCGGGGGGCATTCACACCGGTCAGGGCGAGATGCGCACCCAGATCGCGCCCAGGGCGGCCCCCACGAGCCACCCGGCCACAATGCCCACAAACGCCCAGAGCCATCCCCCGAGGATGAAGCCGAGCACGGCACCAATGACAGCGACGATGATCATCGCCACTTGAATCTGTCGCGTCTTGTCCATCTCCACCCTGCCTCGTTGAAGTGCGGAATACCTACCGCAAGCACCGGACGGCCGCTGGTACCGTGCACCACGTGAGCGAGCACACCCCCGCCTACGACGTCGGCATCGCCGGAGCCGGTCAGCTGGCCCAGATGACCGTGCTGGCCGCGTGGCCCCTCGGCATCCGCGTCGCGGTGCTGGGCCAGCCGGGCGAGCCCGCCACACCGATGGCCGCCGGCGTGATCGAGGGTGATTGGAAAGACCGCGACGCGTTGCTGCGGATCGGTCGTGAGGTGGGCGTGCTCACGCTTGAGAACGAGTTCGTCGACGCCGAGTTCCTCATGGCCGTTGAAGACGCCGGCACGCCGGTGCG
>CAITIQ010000499.1 GCA_903892415.1 uncultured delta proteobacterium
CCGCTCCCGTCCCACCTCAGGGGCGGGTGCGCAGACCCGATCTCCTCCGACCGAGCCTGAACCGCCGCTCCATCCGCGCCGAGCTCGCCTCACGTTCACCGAGGACCTCGAGCCCGATCGCAGTTCGAATTCCCTAGGCGCACGTCGTCGAGATGGTGCTCGCGGGCCGCGTGAACATGGAGATCGTCTCGCTCATGTGCCACCACGGCGCGCGCGCGGTCGGCCTCTCGGGCAAGGATGATGCGTTCCTCCGCTGCGAGCGCCTCGAGCGGGTGAAGACGAAGTCGCGCCGCGAGGTCGATCCCGGCCGTGTCGGCCGCGTCGTCGAGGTGCGCACCGACGTGATCGACCAGCTCGTGCAGGGCGGCTTCATCCCCGTGATCGCGCCGATCGGCATCGACGCGCAGGGGCGCTCGCTCAACGTGAACGCCGTCGCGGGGGCGGTCGCGGCCGCGACCAAGGCCGAGAAGCTGCTCTTGATGACCGACATCGAGGGTGTGCGCGACACGAGCGGAGCCATCGCATCGTCGATGACGGCGCATGCGGTCAAGGCGCTCATCGACGAGGGCACCATCTCCGGCGGCATGATCCCGAAGGTGCAGTCGGCGCTCGACGCGCTGTCCATGGGCGTCGCGAAGTGCACGTCGTCGACGGGCGCATCCAGCGCGCCGCGCTCCTCGAGGTCTTCACCGACAAGGGCATCGGCACCGAGATCCTCGTGTGAGCCGCGCCGCGGGAGCCCGAGTACGCTCCGGCGCCGCGGAGGACACGCGCGCGACGACGGTCGTGATCGGCCTCGGCGCCAACGTCGGCGACCGCCACGCGGCCTTCGACGCGGCGCTCGCGTCGCTCCGGGCGCAGCCGGACGTCCGGGTGATCGCTTGTTCACCGCGCTACGAGACGGCGCCGCTGCTGCTCCCGGGCGCCGCGCCGCAGGATCGCTACCTGAACGGCGCGGTGCGTGTGACGACGGCGCTCGAGCCGCATGCGCTCCTCGACGTCTGCCTCGCCATCGAGTCGGCGCTCGGCCGCATGCGACGAGAGCGCTGGGGCCGCGCACCATCGACCTCGATCTGCTCTTCGCGCTCGACGCAGACGGTGCGCCCATCCGGGTCGCGACCGAGCGCCTCACGCTCCCACATCCGGGCCTGGTCGACCGCGAGTTCGCGCTGCGCCCCCTCCTCGACGTCGCGCCCGAGCTCGCCGGGCATTTCGAGGGCGCGCCGCGAAGCTGACGGGGCAAGGAAGCCGGCGTGCGAGACGAATGGGCTCGGACCGGACCGGGGCGTTTCGGCGGCTCGTCAGATCAGCACGGGCGCCCGGGTCGTGATGCTGGCCCCCCAGAACGTGCGGGCGTCGGTCGTCGTGGTGACCACCCGGGCTGCGCCGGTCCTCGCGTCGATGTCGATGAGATCTCCGCCCGCCGTGAAGCCGTAGACCGAGCGTCTCCAGTCGCGGACGCCCCAGATATTCCTGAAGCCCATCACGTCGCTGCGGATGGCGCCGATCTCGCGGAACGTGCTCTCTCGCGCGGCCACGGGCCCTCCGAAGGGCGCCGAGGCTCCTACGCAGCTCGCGTCAGATGGGGCGATCCAATTTAGTTGTCGCCGGCGGGGAGATGTAACTGTCGCTGAGCGCCGACGAGCTCGCGCAGCTGTGCAGCGACGCGACGGCGCGCGCGCCCGAGGGTCGCATCGCCTCGATCGCGATCTTCCGCGAGCGGCTCGCGGGCTCGAAAAGAAGCCAAAGCCCGCCCCTGATGGGCGCCTCTCACTTCTCGCGAGCGCTCAAGGCGGACTCGGGGTGCTCGACCGTGGCATCCATGGCGAGCGCGATGAGCTCGAGGACGCGCTCGAAGCGACCCGGCAGACGCTCGCGCGGCTCGCTCCTCTGTCGAACGATGGGGCTCGCTCACCTGGCGTGCACCGCCGCCAGGCCGCCGCCACTCCGGCAGCCGAGGGATGTTTTCCCTGTAGTTCGCTGGCCAGAGGATCGTACCGGGGCTTGCAGGGGCGCTCCGCGTGCCCCCTCGCCCCGACGGAGCTCGCGCCCGCTCGAGCCCCGCTCGAGAGGACACCTCTCCGCACGACCCGCAACAGACAGACGACGCTGCATCGCGTGGTGCGCGAGCACCTCGAGACGTTCCTCGCTCGCCGCGCTGAGGAGGGCGAGCCGATGCCGAACTTCGTGGTGGACGAGCTGCGCGACTACGTGAGGTGCGGGGTGCTCGCGCGCGGTGCAGTGCGGTTTCTCTGCGAGCACTGCGGACGCGATCGCCTCGTGGCCCTCTCGTGCAAGGGCCGCGGCTTCTGCCCGCGCTGCATGGGCCGCAGGATGACGGCGCTGGCGCGCCACTGGGTGAGCGCGGTGCTCCCACGCGTACGGGTTCGTCAGTGGGTGCTCTCGCTCCCCTTCGCGCTACGCGTGCCGCTCGCCTACCACCATGAACTCACGCTCGCCGTGCACGGCGTAGCGGCTCGCGTGATCGAGGGCTGGTATCGCGACAAGGGCCGCGAGCTCGGCATCACCGACCCGCGCACAGGCAACATCACCGCCGTGCAGAGGTTCGGGAGCGACCTCGCCCTGAACGTGCACTTTCACATGCTCTTCACGGACGGCTGCCACGACGTGCTCGGCCGGGTCCCGCCCGGGAGGCGCGACAGCCAACGCAGCACGCCCATCGCAGCGCCTACGCGCGCCGAGCTCGAGACGCTCTGCACCAACATCGCCGAGCGCGTACAGAAGCTCCTCGAGCGCAGGGCCATCGAGCAGCCCGAGGAGCGCACGCTCTGCCTCGCGCTCGCGCGCTCGGCCGCGCGCCGCGGAATGAACAAGCACGCCCCCGAGGGCACCGACCCCGACCACGACGGTGAGCCCGGGTGGAAGCTGAAGGCGAGAGTGAATGGCTTCGACCTCGAGGCCACCACCGTAGTGCGCGCCGAAGATCGCGAGCGCCTCTCCTCGGCTCGCTTCGCTCGCTCTGCGGGCGCTGTCCGCGCGATGGTGCTCGCGGCTCACTCGGCGAGACGGCCCACGTGGTGCCCCAGCCCGACGACGAGGAGGCTCCACATCGCCCGCGCAACACGACCTTCTGCGAGCTCATGAAGCACGGGCTCGGTGTGGACATCCTCGCGTGCCCTTGTGGCCACCGCATGAAGTACGTGGCGACGATCTTCGACAAGAAGGGCCTCGCGCGCCTCCTGCGTGCCAAGGGCTTGCCGAATCACCTCGAGCCCATCCGCCCCGCCAGAGGGCCACCGCAGCAGGATTTCGACTTCGGCCCGTGACCGCCGCCGCGGTGCGAGGAGCGCGTGCCACGGCACACGTGCGCCCGGAGCACGGCCGCGGGCGCCAAGACCCCGGCGAACGCCCCTCTTGCGAGCCCACGAGACCGTCGGACAGCGCTCATTGACGCCCCGCACCGCCCAGTGAGAGCCTTCCTCGAGGTGCATCACGACCGTGGAGAGGCTCCTGTCACCATCCGGGGTACGGACTACGATCTCTTCCCGGCGCACGAATGCTAGCCGCGGTTTAGCCCGTATCGCTTCTTCCGATCGCGCTCGTTCTCCTGCTTGCGCAGCGTGTAGCGCCGCCCCGCTTGGGCCGACACGGACACCGAGTCACCCGACAACGCCGAGAGCGTCGCGCTCGCGCCCAACCCGCCCATCTTCCAACTGCTTCCGTCTCGAAGACCTTTGCTAGGGTTTCCTATGCTCCGAAGCATCGGTCGCATCGTAACGCGGACCGCGAGGCGATCCTTACGTGTTGCGACTTCGCACCGCGCCCTCAACCAAAAAACGGATTGGCGACCAGCTCGATGCCGCGCTCCTCGGCGAGCACCGATGCCGCCTTGGCCGTCTTGTTGAGCTTTCGCTGCTTGGCCTGGCGGATCACGACTTCGAGATCGGAGCCGGGGTTGCCCGAAGCGTCGACCATCGTGACGAGCGCACGCTCGAAGCGCTGCCAGAGACTTCGCTTCGAGGCGGTGTCGGCGTGCTGGGCGATGCCACCGAGCGCGCGAACCCATTCTGGCGTCGTGGCCGCGGCCCAGGCGGCGATGGTTGCGGCCTCGCCGAGCGCGGCGTCCCATTTGTCCTCGGGCGAGCCGAAGAATCGCTGCTTGCCGACGGTCAGGCCGCGAGCGCGAGCAGCCATCTCCTCATCGAGGATCACAAATGCCTCGTCGAGCCGTTTCAGCTGGAGCAGCCTTGCGCCGCGCAGCCGGCGAGCCACGCCCTTGGCCGAGTCGTTGCCCAATCCTTCGAACAAGCCCTCGGCCTCGATCAACACGTCGATCGCCGCCGCGTGCTCGCTCTCTTCGGCGAGCCGTCGCGCCCAAAGTACGAGGGCGTTTGCCAGCAGCTCGTCGCTCGCGCGCGTCTGACGAATGTCGGCGACGATGGCGCCCGCGGCCGCTGCCCCGTTCGCCTCGCGAACCTCGCGGTCCAGCCGCAGCTCGATCGACACGACCGACGTGGGCCCGGTCGCGGCGACGACACCGTCGCCCAGCCACGCTTGAAACGGTTCCAGCGCCGACTTCGAGGTGAAGAACACGTTCGAGTGGATGTCGAAGAGCGTTCGCGACGCGATCTCGATCCACCGCGCCGGGCTGGGCTCGCGCGCGAGCATCCGATCGACGAGGCCGGCCTCTGCTTGCGGCGGCTTACGTGAGACGAGGTGCTCGAGCCAGGCCTGCCACGTGGCCACGTCTCCGCGAGCGAGCGCATCGATGGTCGCCCCATCGCCGGCGAGGAAACGAGCCGCGATCTCGGAGGGCGGCGCCGGCGGCGCTTCGTCAGCCGGCTTGGGCAGACGTGTGCCCAACGAGAGGCCCAGCTTCGCGAGCGCGTCTTTGATCTCGTTCAGCCGAACGCGGCCGATGTTCTTCGTCCTGAGCAGGTCCGCCTCGGTCCGCTGGAAGAGGTCGCGCACCAGCGGCATGTTCGCGCTCGTGAGCCTGGCTGCCGTGCGGGCAGAGAGCCCAATCTCGGTAACCGGCTGGTCGAGAGCGTTGGTGCTCACGACGCGAGGCTAACACGGCGCTTAGGAAATTCGAACTGCGATCTGACCGGA
>CAITIQ010000500.1 GCA_903892415.1 uncultured delta proteobacterium
CACCGAAATGAACAAAACCCACAACTGATCAGGGAAAGCCATGCCTATCTCCAGCAACGTCACTGCCGTCAACGCCGTCCTCAAGCTCCTCTACAAGAAGGGCGTCCCGAACCTCTCGTACAACAAGCAAGCGCTTCTCAATAAGATTTCGGTGGCGCAAGACTTCACCGGCGAGAAGGCGGTCATCGCGCTTCAGACCACCAACCCGCAAGGCTTCGGCGCGAACTTCGACCGCGCCTACGCCAATCGCGCGTCGGTGGAAGATTACAAGCGCTTCCAGCTCTTCCGAGTCCAGCACTATGGCTTTGCTCAAGTGTCGGGCGAAGTCATGCGCACGTCGGTTGATCCCGGCGCGCTTGTCAACGTCTGGCGCAACCGCACCGAGAGCATCGTGCGTGGTATGCAGAACAGCGCGGGCCGCCTTGTCTACGGATCGGGTACGGGCCGCATCGGCACTGTTGGCGTGACGATTCCCGCCAACGTCACGGTGACGGTTCCGACGGCTACGACGATTACGCTTCAGAACTCCGCCGACATCGCAAACTTTGAAGCTGGGATGAAGATCTCGCTTTACGACACCTACGACACCTATCCGGCTCCGGTCGCGCTCGCATCTCAGGCATCCCTTGGTGCTGGCGAGGACTTCCGTTCGTACTACGTCAACGTGAACAACGGAAACGGCGTAACCCAGGCAAACTTCACAGCTGCCAACTGCACGTTGACTGTCACCGCCGTCACGCGCGATCTTGCGAGCGGCGCTGCCACGATCACCGTGTCTCCGGGGCTTAACTCCACCGCCGGCCAGACCATCAAGGTCGGCGCGATCATCACCCGCGACGGCGACGGCATCGTTCCCGACGGCGTGGCGACGAGCTACGACACGAACGCCCGTTCGATGGCCGGCTTGAAGCAGTGGATCTCGGGCAGCCTTACGGGCCAGCAGCCTTACGGGAACACGCTCTTTGAGCTGACCCGCTCGGCTGACAAGGTTCGCCTTGGCGGCACCGTGCTCAACGTCACCGGCCAAAACATGGTCGAGGCGCTGCAAAACCTGGAAAGCAACATCCTCTTCCAGGGCATGGGCTACCCAACGGCCATCGCGGCGAACACGCTTGACATCGCGCAGCTCAAGAAGACCGCGCTGTCTGACGTGATCCGCATCCCGGCGCAAGATCCGAAGCAAAACCTCAACTTCCAAAACGTGGTGTTTGTCGGCCAGAGCGGCGCAATCCCGTTTGTGGAAGACCCCTTCTGCCCGCGTGGCGAAGTCTACATGCTCAATATGCCATCGTGGACGATCAAGACGGCGCCCGGTGGCATGTTCCAGCTGGTCGACTGGGACGGCGTGAACTTCCTCCGCCTTCTTGACAGCGACGACTACCAGGCTCGTTTCGCAAGCTACTTCCAGTTTGGCTGCGACAACCCTGGTTCCAACGGCTACGCCTACGGCTGGGGCCTCTGAGAAATCAGGCTAGGAGAACACCATGAGCTTCTCTGCTCTCCGGTCCCAGCTGCGGACCAACATTCCTGGCGACACGCGCATCAGCGGTCGCTTCAACTGCGACGCATCGACGTTGACGGTAGTCGAGGGCACGCGTTACACCGTGTCCAAGGGCGCCACCGGGCTTTATCAAGTCCGGTTTGGCACGTCGGCAACCGACATCGTCGCGGTCCTCGGCCTCGTCGCTTGTTTTGCAAGCGCACAAGTCGCGTCCCCAGACGCAACCAACTCGCGTTGCATTGTCGTCAACAGCGTTGACACCAATGCGTCCGGGCAGGTCATTGGGTTTACGCTTGCGGCCATCAACCTAACTGGCGCTCTGGCCAACATGGCTACGGATGACGACATCCATTTCGAATGCATCGTGCGCGACACTGAGGTGCGCGCGTGATGAAGGGAAAGGGCGGCAAGATCGCCATCCTCCTTGGCATGAAGCCAGGGATGGGTGGCGGCATGTCGGGCGACGAAGGGGAAGAGGCTCCGGCCTCTGAGCCTGGCGAAGACAGCGAGATGCCGTCAATGGCGGAAGTATCGCTTGCCAAGCAGATGATGCGCGCCAAGGACGCCGAGGAGTACGCCACGGCCCTCAAGGCGTTCATCTACGAGTGTATGCCAGACGACAGCGACGATTGAAGGATAGGAGTTCACCATGGCCTTGATGCGAACACTAGTTCAGCTCCGCGAGGAGGTGCGCCAGCGTGCGGACATGGTGAACTCCGCTTTCGTGACCAACGCCGAGGTTGACCGGTGCATCAACGAAAGTTGGGCGCACATGTACGACCAGCTACTGGCGACTGGCGAGGACTACTACCTGAAGTACGTCGACATCCCGTCGGCTACTTCAGGTGGTATCTTCCAGTTTGCGACGCGCACCGCCTCGTCGGGCGGGCTCGCGACCGACGTCTATCAAGTGCGTGGCGTCGATGCGGTCTACGGATCGAACTACACGGTCAACCTTCCTCGGTTCAACTGGGAAGAGCGGAACATCTACATGGCCGCGCCGGAGTTTATCCCGTATTGCCCCATCATCGCGTACCGCGTGATTCAAGACCCGGTTTCGCAGAACGACGCCATCGAGATCATCCCGAACAACTCGAACGGCATCACGAACCTGCGCGTGTGGTATTACCCAAACCCAAAATACATGACGCTTGACACAGACTCGATTGATGGCAGGTCTGGGTGGGAAGAGTGGGTTGTTCTCGACGCAGCTGCAAAACTGCTTGCGAAAGAAGAGAGCGACACGTCTCAGCTGGAGCGGCAGGCCGCGCGCATTTGGGCTCGTGTGATGACCGTTGCGCAAAATCGAGACGCAGGGCAATCTAAGCGCATCACCGACGTCAGCTTCAACTCCGGCGCATGGCCGATGGCTGGCGGCTTCCGACGATACTAGGAGGGCTCTGTGCCACAGCTCGACAAGCCGCCGCAGTATTTGACGCAGGAGGTTGAAGACCCCGTCGCAAATGCTGTGCAAGACAGTTTGGCGCAAGTCACCAAGGCCATGCGGCAACAGCCGCCTCCGAAGCAGCTGGTAACGTCGCTTGGGACGCAGACGCCGGACCAGGGCGTCACGTTCAAGCCGGGACAAATAGTCGACATCCCGCACGGCCTTGGCCGAAATGCGTCCGGGTTCAACATCGCGAAGGTGGTGACGGATACGCCTAACGCGTCATCTGCGCCGTACGCCGCACCGAACCTACAACTCGTTGAGGTGCCTGGCGCGCTTGGGCAGAAGATTGTAAGGCTTCGGTACATCGCGCCAAAGGATGACCAAGGCAAAGACGTGACTACGCCGGTGAGACTGCACCTGGAGATTTTCTGATGGCTACTCGTGACTCGGTTGTGCAGGTTGCGTTCGTTGGCGGCGTCGACCAGAATACGGACCCCGACCAGCTCGGAGCGCCGAACATGGCCGAGTTGGAGGACTGCGTCGTGCGCAAGCCTGGCCGCATCGAAAAGCGAGCTGGCATGAATATGCTGGCAAAAGTAGGCTCGCCATCAGCGCCAGCGGAGGCGTTCTCGCCCACGACCACGTTCCAAGTGCCAGGCGGGTGCGAGACGATTGGAGCAAACGACTCGCAGGATGGCTCCAAGTTGCTGATGTCGAGCGAAAGCGCGCTCTACGAGTATGTAGGCGCAGACGCATCGCACGGATGGAGAGCTGTCAACCGTCTTCCGTCGTGCGTGGGCACACTGCACCCAGTGGATGCTACTGGAGGAGACGTCATCGAAGTCGAGTCGATGTTTGACGCGGATGGCGCGCGCCGATGCACCGCATGGGTGGCGGGATGGAGAAGCGGGCAAGAGCTGACAGATGACTCCGTCGTGAATGCCCAGCCGTCATTCGGTGGGGGGCTTTCCGTCGCAGTCCAGCTTGTCGACGGCGGAGAGTTTGTAACTGCGCCGGTAAAAATCGTTGGGTACTCCGGGAACGACCTGACGCAGGTGTCGGATTTGCGCATGACGCGTGCGAAGTCGTTTGAAGACAGCGACGTGTGGGTGGTCTCGTTTCGCGAAGCGTATTCGGCGCTTTGTGCGTTCATTGTCAAGGTAAGCACCGGGCAAGTGATGCCAACCCAGCTCATCACAGCGTTCGCTGACAGGCCTTACACCAGGTCGTACGATGTCACCGCCGCTCCTGGTACGCAGCGGCTGCTCTTTGCCATCTGCCAAGCCGACACGACGGCGGCAAACGTCGACGTGGGCCTTACAACGTATCAGGTTAGCAGTACCACTGGCGTGTTCTCCACGACAAGCGCCACGGTGAACTACCTAACGTCGGCAAACGCGTTCAACATCGCCGCTGGCGGTTACACATGGGCATCGTTCGCGGCGCGTGGGGTGGTGCTTGAAAACAACCCGGTAGGCAGCATCGGTATCGCAGTTCGCGCGATTTACAAGTCTACAAGTGTGCCGTTCAAGATTGACGGCAAGATGGTAGTCGGGCGCGTCTATGTGTCGCAGAACAGTCCTGGCCCCGACACGGTCACAGTAGGTTCAGACAACTTTGGCGTCTTGCATCGCATCGGGTTCAAGAGTGACGAGCAGGCTGCGAACGCGTTTTTGAACGCATCGAGCACGTTTTTGACGGGCAGCTTCAACATGTCGTCCATGGCGCTGCAACGTCCTGGGCTGAGCACGACGCCGTTCAATGACGAGATAACGATTACTGCGTCGTACGGTGACGGCACGATTGAAACGTTCTCCGCCACGTCATACAGCCTGAAGTCGTGGACCAACATCACGCCGTATCTGCCGACGACGCTTATAAACATCACGGCATCAGGGCTCTACACCAAGCAGCCTCACTTGTACTTGGGCACAAGCAGGCAAATTGCCGTATCGAATCCAGTCCCGTACGGTACGGCCATAGCTGCCGGCAACGCATCAATCTACAAGCAGCAAATCACAAAGGTCAACTTTGACCCGGCGAAGGGCGTCAGCGCTGCGTCGGCGATTGCTGGCAAGACGGTCAAGGGCTACCTGCGCAACGGCGGGACTCGATACTGTACCGTCGTGATGTCGTTTGCGTCTGGGACGGGCCACACTACGGAAGCCGCCATTTGGGATGGCAACCCAGGCAAGCCAGGAGCAGCGCTGCCTGGATGGTTGACTGCGAACGACATTGAAGTGTTCGAGCCAGCAGGGCTTGCTGGAATTTACGCGTTCGTTGGCGGAGGAACGCCGGTAGAGATGTGCGACGACCTGAACAGCGTTGCAGCATGGGCTGCCGGTGTCGTCGGGTATGACATCGCGTCGCAAACGGCCCAGCAGCCGCAGCTGTACTTTGACTCGCAGGTCGGCCCAGAGCTTTGCGTCCACCGTTGGGACGTAAAGAGCACGGGGGCATTCGGCCCGACATACCTTGCGTTGTCGTCGACGTCAGGCGGGCTGTACGCAAGCCCAAATGGCGATCAGCCGCTTGGGTATGCCAGCCCGTTTGCTGAAAACAACTATTTTGAGGTATACGAATACGACAGCGTCGCGAGGCAGAATCTGAATGTGTACGGGGGAGGCACTGCTCAGACGCTGGTAACGGCGCTAGGCGGCCCATGGCGCCTAGTGGGAGGCCTTGAGTATACGGCCGGGGGCAGGTTTACATGTATTGTAAGCCCATCCGGTGACGACTTCCAAAGGACGGCCTATCTGCTGTCGTTTGCGAGACCAGGCACGCTGGCAACCGTTGACACGCCAAAACCGTACAGCGGAGGTGGTGGCATCGCGTCCGGCGAAGGATACCGATACACGGACGTCGTAAGCCCGTTTGTGGAATCTGTGAACATGCCGCGCGTGGCGGCGGTTCCACTAAACTGCCCGCGACTTGTGATCACCAATGGCACTGGATGCGTCGGCTCTATTCGCCAAGGCCAAACCGTCGGCGGGAGCCAGGTGTTCGCGCTTCAATACACGTACGGCGCCGCAAACTGGCGGAAGATGACCGCGTGGGGAGACTACACCGTCATCAATGGAGGCACCGTCTCGGCGTACGATGGCACGTCGTGCGCGGAAGTCTGCCATCTTTTGTGGCCGCAGCTTGATCTAACAAGCATCGCGTACGACCGTATACCGTCAAAGCTCTACAACATGTCAAAGGGAACGTCGGGGCAATACTCGACGACGAACCCGCCATGGGCGTATAACTACTCAGCCAACAACGCCAACGGGCCGCTGCTGTACGACATTTCCCGTCCATTCTTCGCGTACGAGGCAGGGTTCAATTCGGCGTACGGCGACGACCCAGTGCTCGGCGGCGTTGGCGGAAGAGACATGGGCTGGTCTGTTATTTCAACGGTATGGGGTGGCAAGGCGACAGACGATTACCAGACGGTATATAGCGACCCAAGATTGCAGCAAGTATCGTCGACGCTGCGTGTAGGCGCTGCGTCGGGCTCAAGCGCAGTTGGTCTCCAACACTACTATGGGCGTTACCAGACGGGTTACGCTGCCATCAATGTGGCTACAACTGGAAACAAGACGTGGATGGCGGTATGGGCTCCACGAGCATCCGACAGCGACTCCCCGACGACGCCATGGGTCACAGAAAGCAAATACACGCCAGTAGTGGCGAACGGCGACTTTCTTGTGCGGTGGTGTTACGAGGCAGTCGACGGGACGGGTCGTGTACTACGGAGCGCGCCGAGCAATGCGGTGACGTTTACCGTATGCGCCGGAATCAAGTACAACCGCGTTGAGTACGTTGCCGGCACGCTGAGCGCGATTGACGGTGGCGTCATAGACGAGTACCGGTACGGTTTCTTCATCCCACGGCTGGAGCTGACGAACCGAGAGGTGGCGTCTGCCGATGACTTCCGCCGCGTCGTTGTGCAGCCGTATGTCACGGCAGAGCCGTTTGCCACGGTCTTTTACAAAGTTCCGTTTTCCAACTTCTTGCCGCAGTACAAGACGTCGTTCATCGTCCCAAGGAACGTGACGCGAGGCGTCGTGCCGTACAGCGGCGCTCCCGCGATCACTGGCTCGCAACTTGGCATCGTGACGAACAACTTCAAGTGCTTCGACGGGCCTCAAGGCGAATACAACGGGGTGCTGTCTCAGCCGTTTATTTACACGACTGGAGGCGTTCTCGACAACGTCGTCCCGCCTAGCGCGCTGTGCATGACGGTGCATCAAAACCGATTGGTGATGGGCGGGGCGGACGACGCAACGGTTGTGTGGTTCTCCAAAGAGCTGTCGCCGACTGATGCGCCTGGGTTCAACGACACGCTGACAATCCAGATTGAGGATGGCGGGCCGGTCACTGGAGTGGCCTCGCTGTCGAGCGTGCTCGTTATCTTCAAGCAGAACATGACGTTTGTCGTGCCGGGAGATATGCCAGACGACGCAGGCGGGGCCATCAACCGCGGCTACGTAAGCAATTCACTGGGGACGCCGATTCGGATGCCTAACGGAATCGGGTGCATTGACCATCGCTCGGTGGTTGAGACGCCGGTCGGGGTGTTCTTTCAGTCGGCGAGGACGATCGAGCTGCTCGCTCGTGACATGAGCATCACGCCAGTAGGCCTCAAACTGGACGACAGCCTCGCCGCGTACGGCAACATCGTGTCTGCGGCCCACAACGCAAGAGATAACGAAGTCTGGTTCGTGTTCAAGGCTACGGCGGGGCGCGTCAGATGGGCAACCTTCAATTATCTGACGAACACATGGTCAACGCATCGGCTGGGCCAGTGGGCGACCGAGTCCGTACCGACTGTGACGTCGCCATCCGCCGTCGCGGTGGTCGGGAGCGTGCCATACTTGATGGCGACGTATTCGTATCAGACCGCTGTCTTCAAGCAATCCGACTCGACGTTTTTCGATGTTGGGCCAGGCGGCCGCGAGTACGTGCGGATGAAGTGGCGGACGGCGCCAATCGCCCTGCATGACGTCCAGGGGTTCCAGCGGCTCAAGCGGGTCCGCGTCTTTGGCAGCCCGATCCCAACCCTGTCGACGGGCGCCGCGCAGGTCCGCGACCCGCATGGCGCGTCGTTCGTGCTCCAGACGGACTATGCGACCAGCGGGGCCAACCTGGGAACGCAATCTGCGGCATGGACCGAATCCGAGGCGACGGCGGTATACAACCTCCAAAACAGAGAAACGTACGAAGTCCACGTCGCCGAGCAGAAGGGCCAAAAACTGTCGCTGGCCTACGAGGAGACGCCGCCAACAAGCCTGGCCGCGCTCACTCACGGGTACGGAACCGCGTTCTCAAACATGGCCGTCGTTGTCGGCTTGAAGAACGGCATTGACAAGCGTATTACTTCAGGTGCCAAGCACTAGGAGCAGCCATGCCAATTGATCCACTTTCCATGGGAATCGCAGCCGGCGTCAACGTGGCTGCTCCGATGATCGCCAAGGGCATCGGGTCGCTCTTTGGCCTTGATGAGGCCAGCTCAGAGGAACGGAATGCGGCCATGCGCCGAGAGGCGGCCCTGGAGCGTCTCCGTGCGCAGGCGGAGGGCCGCACGCCGTCCGCTGCACAGCTGGCAGGGATTGCGCAGCAGCAGCGAACGCAGCAAGCGCTTGCCAGCATGGCCCAGCAGGGCAGCGTGCAGCAGCGGGCCAGCAACGCCCGCGCAGCAATGCGCGCAGCGCCAGAAGCGATGGCCCAGCAAGGCGCCAGCATCGCTTCAACGCGAGCCGCCGAAATGGAGTCAGCCCGCAACGCTTTGGCGCAAGGCGAGCTAAACGTCGCGACGCAGGAGGCGACAGCTGGAAAGGCCAACCGCGAATACATGCAGCGCCTTATCGGCGCAGGCGTCCAGGGCGCCGCGACAGCGGCAACAATGGGCCTAACGCCAGATGAAAAGCCGCCTGGCGGCGGTGGGGGCGGCGGTGGGGGCGGCGGCGGAGCCTCCCAGCCGGCTGCGGAGGGAGTCTTTCAAGAGCGGTCGCAAGAACTCCAAATGGGAGAGCAGTACAAGCAGCCGCTCCTCTCGTTTGGCCCAGAAGCGAGCCTGGAGCTTTACGACAAGGGTGTTGTGCCGAGCGCACGGTCCGGCAACTTTCAACTAGACCCAAACAAAAGAGGGTCGGAGTATACCGATCGCCGCCGAGGCGTGTCCTCGTATGGGTCGCCATCGCTTGGAGTGTCAAACTTGACCCTAGGGGGCCGATACAATGGTTGACCGAGCCCGAGCGCCTGTAAACTTTGACAAGGTTCTTGCTGATGCCACAGCTGGCGTCGAAGATCGCAACAAGCAATTGGCTGGCGGTTCAAAGGTAGCGGCTATTCTTCAACCGGGTACAGCGACGCCGTTGGTTGGCGCTAAGCCGGCGCGAGCAGCGGCGCCCGCAGCGGCGCCCGCAGCGGCGCCAAGTGCATCAAGGCCAGCAGTTCAGCCGCAAGCTGCAACTCAGGCGCCAGTAGCAGGGGTATCTGAAAGCCCATACGCCGCAGACCGCGCCGCGTTGAATGCTATTCGCGCAGCACAAGTGGCTGAAGCCGACGCCGCGCAAGAGGCCGCAACGGATGTCAGCTTCACAAGGAAGTATCCAAGCCCAGAAGCTACGGATGAAGGGTTCAATGCATTTGTAGAAAGCGCTGGAGGGCCAGCGCGAGTTCCGGCATTTAGAGGCTTCCAGCAGCAAGTCCAGGAAGATGAAGAAAAGGCAACTCCTATCGCGGGCCGCGACAAGGGTGCGCCGGTTGATGATTGGTACAGCCAGCTTGGTCAGGAACAGCCAGGAGGCGCAGGAGTCGGAAGCCTGTTTGGCGGAACGGAGGCATACGCTGCTCAGGTCAAAGGCCCCGAGTACAAGATGTCGCAGATCCTGAGCGACGCGTACGGTACGCAGACTGGCGGCTACAAGCCGGTCGAAGAGAAGCTTCAGCAATTCCAAGAGTCTCCAGAACGCGCGCGCATTTTGAGCGACGCGGAAGCGGCTAAGAAGAAATACGCCGATGAAGAGCAGGACAGGTTTAAGCGAGCGGAAGGCATTAGCGCGCGTGCGCAAGGCATGGAGGCCGAGGCTAAGCGCATCGCCGGGCTGAAGATCGACCCAGAAGCGATGATGGGACGCGGCGTCGACCGCGCGCGCACGACGCTCGGGTTGAGCATCGCCAACGTGCTTGGCAACATCGGGCAGGCAATGCAGGGCAAAGCCGCGACAGACGCCGTGCTTGGTGTAGTCCGCGACATGATTGCGCAGAACATCGGAATCCAGCAGCAAGACCGTCAGTACGAGCTTCAGGGCTTCCAGGCGCGCCAGACTGCGCTTGGGCGAACTGCGGAATACCTCAAGGACGAAGGTCTTGCGGCCAAGGCTGTGTTGTCCGGGCAGCTCGGCTGGCACGAGGCGGAGCTTGAGCGGATCTCTCGCGGTCTTCGTGACGCAGAGGCACGGAATGTGGTCACGCAGGCCATCGGCAAGATTGCGGAGAGCAAAGGCAACGTCGACCAGCAACTGATGAACGCTACGACGGCTGGGAAATTCCAGGCGGATATGGCGAATGCTCAGATGGCAACGTCTGCTGCCATTCAGCGAGCCAACGCCAGGGTGTCTAAAGCGACGGCGGAAGCAACGGCCATGGGCCAAGGCCTTTCAGAAGGCGATTCGCGGCTGCTTGCAGATTCGGTGTTTAAGCCGGCTCGCGAAGCGAAGCTTGGGCAGCGTTACGAAATTCTGAAGGAAATCCAGGACTTCGCAAAAGACCCAGAGAACAAAGCGGCGCTCAAGTCGGCATCCGGCTGGATCGCGTCGTTTAGGAAAAGTGTGGGCAAGGACATGGATGCCGGCGCAATTCGGACATACATGGCAAACCTTGGAGCGGAGCAGTTTACCGATTCCAGAGAGCGGCAGTTCTTTGACCTGCTGCGTCAGTACGAGGCGGCCAAGATGGGTGGCCAGGCGGGCAAGGCCATCACCGGGTTCGAGGCGTACATCTACTCGCCGAACCAGGTGTTTGACTCGACGTCGTTGCAGCGGATGGTCGCCGATGAGCATCGCTATAATATCGCGGAAAAGCGAGGCCTTGCTACGACGCTGACCGGCATGAACAGTCCAGCTCAGCGGGTTGGAAAGACGACCCTGGACAACTTGTACCCAGACATGCTCCAGCCGGCGCCGTCGGCGCAGGCCCAGCCAGGACCAATGAGGACGCCCGCGCGATGACAAAGCTACTCGATAAGTCTGGCAAGCTCGTTGACATCCCTGCCGGCGACGTTGTCTCAGCCGTCGACAGCGGGCAGTTTTCGTTCCCGTCGAACCGAAATATCCCTGTCGTGCAGGGAGGCACGGCGAAGTGGGTCGACCCCAACTTTGCGGCCGACTACTACAAGCGGCTGACGTTTACCGACGACGACGTCGTTGCGACGCAGCGCGCTGAAAACCGCACCCGTGGCGTTGGGGGGCTGGCTGCGGCAACTGCATACGGCGTCGTAAAGTCCGCAACGCTTGGGATGGCTCCGCTGCTTGTCGGCGGTGCGAGTGACACGGCGCGGGACTACTTCCGCGACCTAGAACTTGGTCGTCCAGCCCCAACCGGCGTCGGTGAAGTCGTGGGCCTGTTTGTCGACCCGTTCGCAATCGGGGGGCGAGGCGCCGCTCGTGCTGCGGAAGGTGGCGCGGCGAGGTTGGCGGGCGGCGAAGCAGGAGCCGCTGGCCGCCTACTCCCGCCGGGTCCAGCTCCGGTCGCTCCGCCAGCCCCTGCCCCGCCGCGTCTTGGTGGCATGATGGCAAGCGCAACCCCCCGCGAAGGCGTGGCGTTTGAGCGTGCAGCGGCGCCGGTAGCCCGTGAGCCGGCTGCCCTGCCTGCGGCGCCAGTTCCGGCGCCAGCAGCACAAGCAGCACCAGCGCAAGCGGCCGCTGCGTCCGCTGCGCCTGCTGAGCCGCTGATGCTTGGCGCGGCCAAACGGCCGTACCGGAAGCCGGAGTTGACGCGCATCGCAGAAGAGGCACCTGAAGCAGCGGCGATCCGGGAAGAGCTTGGCATCGTGGAGAAGCCAGTACCCGAGCCAATGATTGCGCAGCTGCCGCCCGGCCCAGCTCCCGAAGTCCCGCTCGGCCCAAGCTTGCGTCTTGGTGGCAGCGTAGGCACTGGAGAGGCCCAGCTTGACCGTGGACGCGCTATGCGCGGCACAGAGCCAGCGGCAGAGGTGGTGGCGGCCGACCGTGGGCTCCAGCTCCCACCAGGAGGCCGTGAGCCGCTCGTAACGCCCGTCGACATCAAAGTGCCAGCGGCAGACCTGACAGGGTTCCGGCCGGCCGAGGGCGCCCGCGTGCCGCTTGCAGAACGCGAGCCCATCAGCGACGTCGCCACGCGCATGGCGCCAGGCGAAGTGGAGGGCCTTGCCGCCAAGTACGGGGACGCGCCGAAGCGTATCCGCGAAGCCATCAAACAAGACCGAGAGCTGGCGGCGCCATGGGAAAAAGAGGCGTCGATCAACGCCTACGACGATCCCTTCCAGGTCGACGCGCCAAACAAAAGCGGGCTGGCAATCACATACCGCCCGGTTGGGCGGTCGTCAGCAAGAGTGCCGTCAATAAACCCGTATGGCGGGTACAGGATTGAAGCCCTCTCTCTGATTGGCAACGCGGATGAGTCTATTGCCATGGAGTATGGCAACCCGAGGCAACTCGCGAACCAACTGCTTGCCGAGAGCGGCGTGGAGAGCAAGCGGCTCCAAGAGCTGTTGCGTCAGGGGCGCGAACGAAACCTGTTTGTAGACTGGGACATTGAGGCGGCCAAGAGGGCTGGCGCGACGTCGTTCCCGCCGGACCCAAACGGGCGGTTCTGGCGCATCAGTCCCATCTCGCCACAAAAAGCGGCCGAGCAAGGTGGCCCGAAGTACCTGAAGGGAGCGAACGGGCGCTTTATCTCAGGCACGCGCGACAAGATGATGGACGCGGCGGCTGGTCTGCTCCGCAAGGAGGAACGAGGCCACTTGGCCAAGATCGCCGACGAGACGGAAAAACTGGTCCGAGACATGACTCGCGGCACGTCTGCGGGGGGGCCTCTTGCCAAAGAGGCGGGCCAGCTTTCGTTCGCCGATATTCAGACCGCGCCGACCGTCGAGCGATTCGCTGGCGAGCCGACTGCGATGACGGGCCGGCTTGAATTTGGCCGATCGCCAGCTGCCGTCGCAGCGGAGCGGGAAGCTGCCGTCAGTGGCGTGCGAGAGGCTCGCCTGACGCGAGAAGGGGAGGCGCTGGCCGCCGCTCGCGCGGCGGAGCGGGAGGCGGTGATGCGAGGAGGCCTTGCGCCCGAGCGCATTGCAGAGCCAGTTGGCGGCCCCTTGGCGCTTCGGCCCGGCGCGCGCATGGAGGACGTCATGGCGGCGCAGGACGCCGCTGCTGCGGAGGGCCTGCGTCTTGGGCGCCAAGCACCGCCTCCAGAGCCCGCTGTGCCGCTGCTTGGGCCACGCCCCGTATACAACATGCCTGGCCGAGCTGCGCCCCAACTCGGTGGAGCGCCACTCCCGTCGGGCGAAGCAAACACGGCCCTCCGGGACGCTCTCCTGGCGCAGCGAGAAGCCGCTGGCACGCGCGCCCTGCCCCCACGGCGGCCGACCGCAGAAGACTTGCAGGCTCGCGCGTTGCAGGACGTGATGGCTGCGCGCGACATGCAGGCCACCAACCAGCTTAGGGCGGCCGTCGAAGCAGAGCGTGCGGCTGGAGTCCCCGCAGAGCGGGCACTGGTACTTGCTGGGCCAGAGGCAAGCGCCGGACGCTACGCCGGCGGGCCGGCCGCACCTGAGCCACTTGGCCCAATGGCGCTTGGCCGCGCTCCGGCGGCGCCAGAAGCCGCAGTCGCCGACGCGGCCGGCCAGGTGGCGCTTGGACAGCCAGCGGCTGCCCCTGCTGGGGCAGGGCTCGAACTCGGCGCGCCTCAAGCCGTCCCGCAGGGCTTGGGCATGGCTGCGCAAGGCGCGATCTATTCAGGCGCCTCTCAGGCACAACGCCAGCAGATGGGGCTGGAAGAGGGCGGCCCTGCGCAAATCGCGCTTGCCGCAGCGCTTGGCGGAGCGCTCCCGCTGGGCCTTACCGCTCTTGGGAAGGGCTTCGGGGCTGCCAGTGGGCAGGTCGGCGCATCCCTTGGGAGCAACGGGCTGCCTCTCGGCCAGAAGTTTATCCAGGCCATGGAGCGGCTAGAGGAAACGCAGATCCTGCGTACATTTGGCCTTAACAAAGGCCAGATCAAGGCGCTCATCGGCCAGCTCAAAAACGACGACATGGGCCGCCGAGGTACGCGGCAGTTTGCCGACTTTGTCAAGGCAGAGTTCGCGCGACTTGAGCAACTGAAAGTAGACCCTCGGTTTGTCGACAACGAGGCGCTCCAGAGCATCAAGACGGATGGTTGGCTGAAGTTTGGTAACCTTCGACCAGAGCAACGGGTCGCGTTCTCTGACGCAGTGCGCACGTTTTATGGGCAGCTGGTCGAGAAAGTGTACGAGCCAGCTGCCGGCGTACGTATCGCCAACGACGAGCTGAAGGCTGCGCTCAACGCGATTCGTTCCAAGGCCATGGGTGACGTCAAGGGCCTTGGCGACATCCCGATGAAGTCAATCCAGTCGGAGTTTGACGCGTTCAGTAGGTTCGTTGCGGACGAGGAAAACACTCACACGGTTGCGTCGCTGCGCGAGTTTGAGAAAACGCTCAGCGACAGCTTCCGGCAATCGGTCGGGGCAAACAACGAGTTCACGCCAGCACAGCGCGCCTTC
>CAITIQ010000501.1 GCA_903892415.1 uncultured delta proteobacterium
CGCTGCGTGAGCGCCGCGAGCAGCTCGTCCACCGTCTTGCCGCTGGCGCAGATGATGTACGTAAAGCCGAAGCGAGCCTCGTAGGCGCGGTTCTTCTCGGCCATCTCCTCGCGTTGCGCGTCCGAGGCCGCAGCCATTCCAGCCTGCTCCTTGCGCGACCACTGCACCTCGCCTTGCTCGCGTTTGGCCGCGGCTTGGCTCTCCCCGATGCGCGGGTGAGCCGACATGGCCTCCTTCCACTCGCTCGGGCCGAGCGCCTCCCAGGCCGTTGCTGCTGCCTTCAGCATCGCCTCCAGGCTTTGGAACGGCCGGGCGTTGGTCATAGCGAGCGCCCATGAGTCGACGGCAGCGCAGGCCTTGAACGCGGCCTGGGCTTCGGGAGGCGGCAAGCGGTTGATGCGCTCGAGGCCGAGCTTGATCCGCTCCTCGTCCTCGACGGTACCGAACGCCCGCAAGCGACTGACGCCGCCGTCGGGATAGACCGATAAACGAAGGTGCGTCACCGGTCCGAGCGACAATAGCTCCGGCTCGAAGAAGTGCCGCGTGTGCGCCATTAGCTTCCTGCGCGGTAGCAGCGGCTTCCACTCGGCGGCTCCAAGCTCGGCGCCGTCCTCCAGGCTGCAGCCGTCGATGCTGGCGGTGTCCGGGAAGTTGCCCTTGAAGTGGTTGGTATCAATCTCGACGCGGCTGATGCTGCCGCGAGCCGCGAGCTTGAGCACCGCCCAGTCGTTGCCCGGCCCGCGCCGCCTTCGGGTCTCCCAGCCGTCGCTCATGTTCACTGCTCGGCCCGGCATGATCAGGTTGCGCCGTTCACCGAAGAACATATCGCTGGCGGTGAGGACGTCCCCACCGTTCTCGGCCGCTGCCAGGTCCACCTCGCCGCGCGCGTGGCCTCGCCGGTGCCAGTCCGGAACCACGCTGCCGATCACGCGCAGGCGCGCGACGCCGCCGTCGGGATAGATAACTAATTTAACGTGGGTAAAGGCAAACGGACAATCGACCTCAAAGCGGTTCTTGCTATTGCCCTCGAGGTTCGAGCGTTTGAGGATGGGCGTCCACACCGTCTCGGGCGAGTGCAGCGCCTCCTCTGAGGCGTCGATCGGCAGCGCGGTGCCGAGCACCTCGCAGGCCTCCGGGAAGTTGCCGCGGAACCAGGAGGTATCCACGATCAGCCCGCGAACGAGGCCCGGGCAGCCCAAGCGAATGATCGCCCAGTCATGGAAGTCAGGGTGCAGCGAGGTGTCAGCGGTACCGTCGGGATGGCGCTTGCGACGGCTCTCCCAGCCGTCCATCCACTTGCCTTTATCGGTATAGGCGTGCTCGCGCCACTCGGCGTCGTGCGCCAAAAGGAGATTCTCCTTCTCGGCGAAGAAGTCGTCACTGCAGGAAACGACCACGGCTCCGAGCCGCAGCGATGCGAGATTCAGCCCATCAAACGCAGTCATCAGATGCCTCCCTTGAGCCACTGCCCGCTGCTCGCCGCCACCGGCACCTCGGCTTCGTCGGCACGGTACACGCAGGTGCCGCGAACGTAGGTGGCGGCGACCGCGCCGAGCAACGTCTCCCCGTCGTACGGGGTCAGCTTGTTCTTGTGACGAATGCTCGGCTTCGTCACGGTGGTCTTGGCGTGCTCGTTGAGGAAGGTGAAGTCCGCGTCCAGCCCGACCTCGATCGCGCCTTTGCGGCTGCTGAGGCGCGCGTGGCGAGCGGGGTTACGGCTCATCCAGCGTGTGACGTCCTCCAAGCTGAAGCCGCGCTTCTTGGCCTCGGTGTGCACGGCCAGAAAGCTCCATTGCAGGCCGGCGATACCACCCCACGCGCCCATGAAGTCTCCGTCCTCGGTGCGCTTGAGCTCTGGGAGGCAAGGCGAGTGATCGGAGACCACCATTTCAATAAGCCCTTCACGAACGGCCTCCCACAGGGCCTCGCGGTTCCGGGCCTCGCGGATGGGCGGAGCACACTTGAACCAGGTCGCTCCGTCGGGGATCTCTTCGGCGCTGAAATGCAGATAGTGCGGAGCCGTCTCGGCGGTGAGCGGCACGCCCTCGTCGCGAGCCTTCTTGAGCCAGGTGAGCGCAGTCGCCGAGGAAAGATGCACCACGTGGATCGGCACCTGGGTGCTAGCGGCCAACGCATAAAGCTGTGCGACGGCGCGCTCCTCGGCGGACGGTGGACGCGAGGCGAGGTAGGTCGCGTAGGAACGGCTATCCATGCGGGCGATCACATCGGCGACCGCGTCGATCGGCCCTTCGAGCTCCGCGTGCACCATCAGCGGCACGCCACGGCCTTTGAGCTGGGCCAGCGCGTCCTCGATGTTGGAGAGCGAGACGAAGGGAAATTCGAGCACCCCGGAGGGCAACATGAAGCACTTGAAGCCGTGCGCGCCCTCATCCAGCAGGTGACCGAGCGAGCGCCGATCCCCGGTGGTGTTGTCGGGCACAGCGCCTCCCCACAGCCCAACGTCGACGCGCAAGCGACCATCGGTAGCCGCGGCCTTCTCGGCCAGCCCGCGCGCGCTGGTAGCCGGCGGAATGCTGTTGAGCGGCATATCCACCAAGGTGGTGATGCCACCGGCTGCAGCCGCTGAGGTCGCCGTCTCGAAGCCCTCCCATTCGGTGCGGCCCGGCTCATTGATGTGTACGTGGGTATCGACGATGCCGGGGAGCAGCGTACAAGACTCGAACTCGACGACCGGTGCGCCCTCCGGCACAGCCTCGTAGGCGGCTACGGCTGCGATCTTTCCGGCGACCACCTTCACGCTCGCGGGCTTGATGCCGCTGGGGAGGACGGCGCGCTTGGCGCGAAAGAACTGCTCTTCGCTCATGGTCCTTTGGCTCCCTGGTCGATCCAGGCTCGCAGCGTCTCGCGCTCGGCCTGCGTCATGTTGGTTTGGTTGGCGAGCGGCATGCTCTTCGACTTCACGGCTCGCTCTTCGATCTTTGGCGCGTGCCGAACGATCAGGTCGGCGCTGTCGAACATGATGCCGTTGGGCGCAACTTTGTAGCCGGCGTTGGTCGGCGTGGTCGAGTGGCACTCGGTACAGCGGTTGTGGATGATCTCGGCCACCTCGGCGAACTCGACCGGAGTGGTCCGCTTCTGCGAGGGGCTGAGCATGTCCTTGTCGCTCATCATCACCAGGGTGAAGGAGGCGGCTCCAAAGGCGACGAAGCTGGTGGGCCAGAACCACATCTTGTTGGTGAACCGCATGTTCATCCCGTGCCGGACGAAGGCTCCGGCCGAACACAGAACGAGCAGGATCACCCAGGACTTCGGGTGCCCAAACGTCGACGGGAAGTGACCGCTGAGCATGATGAACAGCAGCGGGAAGGTGAAGTAGTTGTTGTGAATCGAGCGCTGTTTGGCCTGATAGCCAACCGCAGGATCTTGCTCACGCCCTTCTTTGGTCGCGGCGATCAGCTCGCGCTGGGACGGCATGATCACGAACCAGACGTTGCCGGTCATGATGGTGCCCATCAAGATGCCTACGTGCATATAGGCGGCGCGCCCGCTGAAGAAGTTGAAGTAGACGGCCGAGGCGCCAATGACGATGCCCAGGGTGAGCAGCGTCGCCAGGGTCACGCTCTTACCAATCTTGGTCCGCCAAACAATGTCGTAGAGGATCCAAGCCGCCGGCAGACTCGCCGCGCTAATACCTATTGCGGTGTTGGCGCTGATGGCAGCGATCTCCGGGTCCACCATCATCGAGGCGGCGCTCATGTAGTAGACGAGCACCATCAGCGAGATGCCACTCGCCCAGGTGGTGAAGTTCTGCCACTTGAACCAATGCAGGTTCTCCGGGAGCTGGGAGGGCGAGAGAGCGAGCTTCTCCATCTGGTAGAAGCCCCCGGAGTGAACCATCCAGATCTCCCCCACGAGCCCCTTGCGTGGGCCGCTCTTGGGCGTCTCCAGATTGCGGTCAATCCAGTTCCAGAGCATCGAGTTGCCGATCCACATGATGCCGGCGATGAGGTGAACCCAACGCGCAATCAATTGGACCAGCTCAGCTAGCGGATCGAACATGTGTTTGGACCTGAACGCTCGCGGTCGCACGAACGACGAAGGGCGGCAAGCGCTTGCGTCGCTTGGCGCCCTCCACTGGCAATGGCTGCCCGCGGGCCTCAGTTCTTGCTGGGCGCCTTTTTCTTGGAGCCGCGCTTTTCCTGGGTTTTCTTCTTCTTGGTCTCGGCCCGGCGGACCTTCTTCTTGTCGCGCTTCGGCTTGGCCGTCGGCTCGCCTGCCTCGTTGTCTTCGCCCGCGTCCGCCAGCAACTTTTCACGGGCGGCGCCGCTCAGATTGGGCGGCCCAATGAACGGCTGCTTGGGGTTGAAGGCAGGCTCTTGCCAGCCGTCGCCAGCGGGCTTGCTGGCGAGCGTCGCTGGCTCGGGTTGGGCAGGCTGGGCGAGCGTCTGAGCCGCTGCTGCAAGGTCCGCGGGGAGGGCAGAGCGCGCCTGCTCGTGGTCGAGGAAAGGTACCTTCGCTTGGGCTTTGGCCATGAACTCAGTGCCCGAGGAAGTCAGAGTCGAGGCGAGCACGAGGAGGCCGGCCGTCATTGCGCCGAGTGCTGCAACGGCTCCGAGCTTGCGTCGTCGTGTACGTGCTCGCTCTGGCTCATTGAGGGCGCCCAGGACTTCGGCGCGCATCTCTTTGGCGCTGGAAAAACGCAGCGAGGCATGGCGCGCCAAGGCTTTACCAACCAACGCGTCGAGCAGCCTGGCGTGGGCGATGGTTGGCAGCACTTCGCTCGGCGGCGCCGGGCTTCCTTGCGCTTTGGCTTGAATCACCCCCAGCTGCGTCTCGGCTTTGAAGGGCACCGAGCCGGTGAGCAGCTCGTAAAGCATGGTGCCCACCGCATAAAGATCCGCTCGAACGTCCACCTCATGGGGCCGGGCCGCCTGCTCGGGCGCCATGTAGTCCGGGGTTCCCCAAAGTTCGACGCCGCTGCTGGTCGGCGCTGGCGTAAACACCTCGGAGAGGTCGCGGTCATCGCGTGCGATCGCGATGCCAAAGTCGATCAGGGTCAGCGAACCGTCTTCGGCGACGATGATGTTGCTCGGCTTGAGGTCACGGTGAATCACGCCCTTTTCGTGAACGGCGGCCAGCACGCTGAGCAGCTTCTCGGTCAGCTGCAGGGACTCCGCCACGGTGAGCTTTCCACCCTTGAGCTTGCTCTCGAGGTTCTGGCCCTCGCACAGCTCCAACACCAAAAAGGGCCGATCATCGGCTGTGCGGCCAACGTCACGAAGGCGAACCACCCCAGGGACATCGAGCAGCGAGAGCACACGCATCTCGCGACGGAGCTGGGTCTCCCCGAGCTTCTCCTTCGAGTCGAGCAGCTTGATGGCCACGCTGCGATCGAGGTCGACGTGCAGCGCTTTGTGCACCGACGAGCCTTGCCCGCGCCCAAGCTCGCTCAGCAACTTGTAGCGCGTTCCGGGAAGTACGCCCTCTTCGCTCTCGCGCACCACGTGAGCTACTCGGGGCGTGTTGGCGCGAGGAGTCTTGCTGGCACCAAAGACTTTGCGCGCCTCGGCGACCAAACGCAGAAATTCCCGACGCGCGCGGGTGATCTCCCCGCTGAACATGCGGTTCATCAACATCTGCACCCGTCCGCGAACGCCGCGTTCTCCTGAGGCCATCGGCGGGGCGTGGCTCAGCAGCGAGGCGAGCTCACGAGCTGCATCTTTGGTGCGCGCGTAACGGTGATTCTTGTCGAAGCTGGTCAGCCGCTTGATCACCACGTCCAAGCCGGGGGGCGCGTCTTCGCAATCGCTGATCGGCGGCAGCTCCCGTTCACCCTTGCCCACCAGCGCCATGTGCTCGCTGGCCTCGCCGCTGAGGAAACGACGGCCACACACGAGCTCCCACAACATGACGCCAATCGCGTAAAGGTCGACTCGGAAGTCGCCCGAGTTGCCGTTGGCCACCTCTGGCGCGACGTAGCCCGGCTTGGCATAGACCACGCCGCTAACGGTGTGACACTTGCGGTTTTCCCCGCGCGCCGTGCCGAAGTCGATGATCTTGACCTCGCCGCCGTAGCTCACCATCAAGTTCTGCGGCGACAGATCGCGATGAACGATCGAGAGCGGCTTGCCGTCGCCGTCACTGCGCTCATGAACGTGCGAGAGGGCCTCGGCCGTGAGCTGGATGATCGCCACCGCCTCGTGCCAGGCGATGCGCTGACTCGTGGAAACCGAGCGCGCGCGCACGTCCCCAAGACTGCGCCCGTCCACGTACTCGACCACCACGTAAGGCTCGGAGGTTTCGTCGTCGACCGTAGCCTCGAGCACTTGAGCGACGCCTGGGTGTTCGAGTTGGGCCTGCACCCGGGCCTCGTCCAAAAAGCGAGCCTTGAAGCTCTTGTCGGTCCGGTGCTCGCTGCGAATCGTTTTGACGATCACAGGTCGCTCGGCGCCCTCGAGGCCAAGTGCTGCGGCGAGCATCACTTCGCCCATTCCGCCCTTGGCGATGCGCCGTAGCAACACGTAGCGACCAAAACGGCGCGGTAGCTCGAAGTAGGCGAGCGCTGCCGGGCGCAATGGTTCTCGCGGGGGCGCAGGCCGACTCAAGGCGCTTGGCACGCTGCCATGAGACGACGGACCGAGGGAGGAGGACTCCATAGCTTCCCCTACGAGCCGAGCTTTCGCTGGGCCAACAAATCAACCGAAGGTCGAAGCGGTGAACTCATTGGGGTATAGGTGCCGCCATGGGGAAGAGGAACACGATTGCCTTCATGATCGCGCTGGCTCTGACGACGACCGGCTGCGATGTCATCAACAAGCTAAAGAAGGCCAAGGAGGACTTGGCCTCCACCACCAGCTCGGCGGCGGCAGCGAAGGAAGGGCCGCTGTCCGATGATCCGGATGTGGCGCTTGGCTTGAAGCTGAACCACCCGATCGAGTGCATCAATAACACCTCGTCGGCGGTGTTTCGCAGCTACGACCGGTATGTCTCTTGGATCGATCCCAAGGTGGGTATCACTGGCAAAGAGCGCAATGTGTACGGCCTCTACGAGATCAACAAGACCTTCGTCGACCGCTGCAAGAAGGCCCTCGTCGACCTAAAGAACGTCAAGGAGCCCAAGACGCCCGAACTCGACGGCTTCGCCGCGACCTACGAGACCAAGCTCGACGCGGTCATGACTGCGGCCACCGACGCCCATAAGTATTACAACCAAAAGGACTACGAAGACGACAAGTTCGCCAAGGCCAAGACCATGCATCCCGGTCTAATCAAGGCGTTCGAAGAGTTCGACGCGGCCGACAAAGCCATGCGCCAGGAGCTCACTCGGCTCAAGTCCGGCATGAGTGAACGCGAGATCGCCAAGGTGGAGAAGGAGCAGGGCAAGAAGCTGCTCTGGCACAAGCTCAAGATGAGCATCGTGGCGGAGAAGGTCGTTCAGGCGGGCAATATGGACATTGCCAAGATTGACCTCGCTAAGCTCGAGGCGGCAACCAAGGATCTCGAGGACATGACGAACCAGCTCGAGTCGTACGCCAAGGCCCACACCGATGAGTCCTCCAAGGTCTTGCTCTGGGGTACGTATGAGTCCAGGCCTGGGGAGCTCTTGCGCTCAGCCAAGTCGCTGATGCGCCGCGTGCGCGACAAGAAGCCCTTCGAAACCAGCGAAACGATGATGATCAACGCTGGCAACCCGCAAATGATCGAGGGGCACCCGGCGCACCTCTTGGCCAAGTACAACGACCTGATCAAAGCGTCGAACTCGCTGAAGTTTTAAAGCGGTATCGAGTAGGCGCCTTCCGGTGGCGCAAAGCACACGAGGCTGGGGTTGTCTTCGGGCATCTCCAGCTTCATGTGGGTTAGCAGCAGCTTCCCCGTATCTGCGTTCGGAACGGTGATTCCGAGCCGGCGCTTCCCACCGTGGTTGAAGTCGAGCAGCGTCTCCGTCGTGCGCTTCTCGAAGGCCTTGAGCGCCTTCTTGGTGCGAGGAAAGTCGAACTTCTTCGGCGTCCTGTCGGACACGTCGTAGAGGAATAGGAACGGCGTGCTGCAGCTCTCGGTCAGCAGGGGGAAGACCTCGGAGGCCGCGCTGCTCGAGTCGGGGCTCTCTTTGAATAGGTCGGCGGGCGGCGTGCCGAGCAGCTTCTGATCCACGGTGCCGAGCAGCACCGAGATCCCAGAGATCTCCCCGCCAACCGACGCATAGGCGGTGTTCTCATCCGTGGCCCAAAGCGCCGTGAGCCGGACTTGCTTGGGCGGGACGAATTGCTGGTAACGGTTGTCCTTGGTGACACTCACTAGCTTGTGAAGCTCGTTCGACCCTTTGTAGCGACCGACGTTCAAGCCGAAGAAGGTGCCATCCGGCGTTGCCCACACCGCGGCGATGTGGCCCGGGTCATGGGTCTCCAAACGGCGGGTGATAACCCCGTCGAAGCGCGCGAGGTAGTACGGCGCGCTCGAGCTGGAGAGGGCGACGTAGACAGCGTTCTTGGAGCTTACTGCGATATGGTGGTGATAGGGCATTAGCTCGCCGGCGGCCTCGAGCTCAGGCAAGTCCTCGATGCGGCTCTTGCTTTCACCGGCTGGCCAGTACTCCAAGGCGAATTTTTTGGTGTCACAACGCTGGCCGAGCACGTAGACCTCTCCGCTGGGCAACGTCGCCACGTCGAACGGGCGCAGTAGTGCGCCGCTGCAGCCCTCCTTGGCTTCGGCTTTGGTGGGTTGAAGTTCAACCTTGGCGCTGCCGTGCACCACCGCGAGTTCATTGCCGTTGATGCCCAAGAAGGCTCCGTTGGTCCAATGGACCACGCTGTAGGGCAGCGTCTTTTCGACTGACCACTGGCCGCCGTGACGCACATACGCGACGTCGCGCGAACTCGATTGGCGCGCACCAAAGAAGCTACTGAAATGCGCTTCGGCCCAAAGATCCTCGGGCCAGTAACCCTCGAGCCGGCGAATCTCGTACGCCCCGAGCAGCGGCGTATTCTTCTCCACCTTCTCAGTGGTGACGGCCTTGGGCTTGAGCTTCAAGTCCCCGTCTTCGAGCTCGTATACGTGGCCTGCTTTGGTGACCACCATACGGTCGCGGAAGGGATGAATCACAAAGTCCGAGGACGCTTGGCCCCCCGGCATAAAGCCGGCCTCTTCCTTCAGGTAAGCAACCGGGAAGAGCGGCTTGCTCGCGGGCTTCGTCTTGATGGTGCTGCGGTCCAGCTGCTCCGGCGTAGTTGGGCTGGCCGAGGCCGACACTGCGCTGGCCGGGCGCTCGGAGGTGATGGGCGCCGCCGCGGACGTTGATTCAGCCTTTGTCTGGTCTCCGCAGCCGAGGGCCAAGAGCGCGAGCAGGAGCGTGGAGCGTTGAGCCGGATGCATCAGGCGTGGAACGCTAGACCAAGTTGTGGGCCGGCGGAGCAGGCTTTCGCTATTGAGCAGGCGGGGGAGCTGCGTGACAACAAGGACGTGGTGCCTCGGCAGGCTCCGCCTGTTCGCCGGTGCTCTGCACCGCATGGGGAGCGATGCCGTTGACCACCGCCGCTTGCAGTTGCAGCGCCCCACCGAGCGCCATCAGCAGGCCGGCAGCGAGCCGCACGGTGCTGTGGCGAAAGACCTCTGCAGCTCCGCGCAGTAGGGAGAGCACTCCGACGATCGCCGGCAGCGTGCCGACGAAGAAGGCCGCCATCACCGAGGCGCCGAGCAGCGCATTGCCGGTGCTCATGGCCAGCGCGAGGGCTCCGTAAATCAGTCCGCAGGGCAAGAAGCCCCAGAGCAGGCCGCGCGCGAGTAGCCCCTTGCTTCCGGTTGTAGTCCGACCGAAGCCGGCCTTGCCGAGCAGCTTGGCGGCGACGCGGGAGACGAGCGAGCGAACACCGCTCGAGCCAGGGATCGCCTTCGGCAAAAGGCCGCTGCTGGCGATCCCTACCAAGAGCAAGGTGACGCCGCAGAAGATCTTGGCGCCGAAGTGAAACTCAGAGGCGAAGGTGGCTCGTTCGACGAAGCCGAAAAGGCCGGCAGCGAGAGCGCCGAGGGTTGCGTAGCCCAGCAGTCGACCGGCTTGTACGCGGGCGATTCTCCCAGCAACCTCATACTTATCCTGACTGCCTGCGGTTGGTACGGCCGAGCCGCAGGACATCGCTGCGATCGGGCCGCACATGGTGATGCAATGGGGCGCGCCCATCAGGCCGAGCAAGAACGCGGAGCCTAGTTCGAGGGTGCTCATTGTCGTGGTCCGATAAACTCGGCTTTGAGCTGCTGCGAAGGCTTCCCTTGGCAGTCGAGGCTCTCGTAGACCGATAGCTGCAGCCCCGAATGTCCTTCGCGTGGGATGGGCCCTTTGAACACCACGATCATCTCTCGACCCTCACGTGCGGCGAGAGATAGTGAAAGCGGTAGCGTGGTGGTCATTCCTTCCGCCGGGTTGTCGAGGCAAACCGAGAGATCACGCGGCTCGGCTTGCTTGTTGATCAGATGCAGGACGAAGGTGTTGCGCACGTCATCTCCCTCGAGCACGTAGGGCGCTCCCTTTTGACGCAGGACATGCGCTTCGAAGTCGCGGCTGGAGGAGAAGGCGAGCGTGGCGGCGACAGCGCCGAGCGTGCCCAAGACTCCGTAGATCAGCAGTCTGGGACGCCAGAACTTCCGTACTCCACCGCGCAGAACACGGTCGCTCTCGAAGCGAATCAGCCCCTTGGGACGGCTGAGTTTGTCCATCACCTCATCGCACGCGTCGATGCAGGCGGTGCAGCCGACACAGTCGAGCTGGAGGCCGTTGCGGATATCGATGCCGGTTGGGCAGACCACCACACAGCGTTTGCAATCGACACAATCGCCTTTGGTCGAACCCGCCTTGCCTCGCGGTTCTCCGCGTGTGGTGTCATAAGCGATGACCAGCGTGTCGTCGTCTACGAGCGCGCCTTGCAGGCGGCCGTAGGGGCACACCACCAAACACAACTGCTCGCGGAAGTAGCCGAAGTTGAAGTAGCCAATCAGCGTCAGCACCAGCGCCCAACCGAAGATGGCCGGCTCTGCTGCCGGGCCTGCCGCGAACATGGTCCAAGCTCGCTCCATGGGCACGAACAGAAACACGAGACTGTGGGCTAGCCAGGTGGATACCAGCAAGAAAGCCAGGTGCTTCCCGGTCTTGCGTGCAATCCCCGACGGGCCGAGCGGCGCCTTGTCTCGCCTTATGCGCTGCTCGCGCGGTCCCTCGAACAGCCGTTCGATCGGCCGGTAGATGCCATCGAGAAAGACGGTTTGTGGGCACGTGAAGCCGCAGAACACCCGACCCCATAGCGAAGTAACGAGGGCCAGTAGGAAGGCGCCGCCGGTCAGCAGGAAGAACGCGAGAAAGGCGTCCTCCGGACCGAAGCTCTTGGTCAATACGGTAAACTGCCGCGCTGGAACATTGAGAAGTAACACCGGCTGGCCGCCGACCCGAATGAACGGTAGCGCCGCGAGCACCAGCAGCAGCACGCTGAACAGAATGCGACGCGCCGAGTGGAAGCGCCCTTTGACGTCAGCGGGTTGAGGCTTGCGGCGGCGGCCATCCGAACCGAGCGAACTGATGATCTCCTCCGGTTCCAAAAGCGGCAGGTGCTTCTTGCCGTCATGGGAGGAAGGTTTGAGATCCTTGTTCGCTCGGTCCTGGGCGTTCATTGACTTGCCGCTTCTCCCTGGGGCTCTTTGCCGCCAGCGACGTTGCTACCGCGTAGGCTCAGCACGTAAGCCGTAGCCGCGCGTACTTTGCCCTCGCCAAGTTGCTTGCCCCAAGCAGGCATCTGTTTGGCGAGGAAGCCGTTCTTGATCGTGTTGTAGGTGTCGGTTGGCTTCGCGCCATGCAGCACGAAGTTGTCGGTGAGGTTCGGGCCAGTGGCGCCCTTGCCGCCCTCGGCGTGGCAGGTGACGCAGTTGGTGACGAAGAGCTCCTTGCCCTGGTTGATCGAGGCTTGGTTCTTTGAGAGGGCCAATAGCAGCTCGTCCGTCGCTTCCCCAGCCGCGAGCATCTCTGCAGCTGCCTTGGCATCACGCTCGGCTACGACCTCTGCGTACTCCTCCGAGGGCAGCAGGCCTTTGTCGAAGGTATGGTAGTAAATCCAATAGCCACCCGCGAAGCTGATGCACAGGAAGAAGGTGGTCAGCCACCAGCGCGGCAACATGTTGTCGTACTCGAGGATGCCGTCATACTCGTGCACGTTCTGGCCCGGAGGGGCATCGGGGTGCTCCTTCATAGGCCACCGTCCTTGTCATCGCTGAGGGGTAGACTCGCTAGTTGGTCGCACTCGGATTGCTTACGTCCGAACGTGTTCAGCGCAATCAGCATGGCCGCGAAGCCGAAGAAGAAGAGTGCGACTGCCGGATAGGCGAGTAGCGGACTGTCGTGAAACATCTGAGAAACTAAGCGGGACATTTCAACCTCCTCCTGGGAGACCGAGGCATTGCAAGTAGGCGATGATCGCAACCATCTCGGACCGCGGATCCACTTTGATCTTCTGCTCGGCTAGGTCGGCCGTGATCTTCTCTGCTTGTTTGAGCGCTGCAGGTTCGGCCTGCTGCACGTCGGCGACCGTGTACGGCACGCCGACCGAGCGAAGCGCTCGCAGCTTTCCTTCGGTGGCTTTGTAGTCCACCAAGTTGGTCTCGAATTGCGCATAGCTTGGCATGTTGGAGCCAGCCGATAGCTGCGGTGGATTGATGAAGTGTTGGTAGTGCCAGGCGCTCGGGTTCTTGTTGCCTTGTCGAGCAAGGTCAGGACCCGTTCGCTTGGAGCCCCAGGTGAAGGGGTGGTCGTATTGCGAGTCCGCCATCATCGAGGCTTCGCCGTAGCGTTGCGTCTCGGTGGCGAAGGGGCGGATCATCTGCGAGTGGCAGGTTGAACAGCCCTCGCGGATGTAGATGTCACGGCCCTCGAGTTCGAGCGCGGTGTAGGGCCTGGCGCCCGTCTTGTCGCCGGCAGCGGGGGCCGCCATCAGCGCGGGGACAATCTGCACGACGCCGCCCACCAGCACAGCGCCTACTGTGAGGATCGTAAGGATCAGCGCGCGACCCTCGAGCAAACGATGCCAAGACTTCTCATGGTCGGTCGTGGCGGTGAGGCGCTGGATGATGAAGCCGCCGAGGGCAACGGCAACGAAGAAGGCGAAGAAGGCTACACCGGTAATGGCGTCACCACGGCCCGCGAGCAGCAAGAGTCCCAACGCAACCACCGACAGTCCGAGCGGCGTGCCGAGCAGAATCGCGCGGGTCGAAGGATCCTTCTTCTTCGCCTCGGCGATCACCACCTCGACGCTGGTCTCGACCGGCGCACCGGAGCGAGCCGTCTGCACCAGGTTGACCACCATCATGATCATGCCGACGAAGTACATCAGGCCGCCGACGAGTCGCACGTAGTACATCGGTCGCAGCGCAACGACCGTCTCGAGGAAGGTGTAGGTCAGGCTGCCGTCTTCGCGCGTCGCCTTCCACATCAGGCCTTGGGTCACGCCAGCGACCCACATCGATACCATGTAGAGAACGATGCCGATGGTCGCGAGCCAGAAGTGGGCATTCGCCGACGACTCCGACTTGAGCTTCGTCCCGTACAGCTTCGGCACTAAGTAGTAGAACATGCCGGCGGCCATGAAGCCGTTCCAGCCGAGGGCGCCGGAGTGCACGTGGCCCACAATCCAATCGGTGTAGTGGGCGAGCCCGCTGACGCTGCGGATCGAGAGCAAGGGGCCCTCGAAGGTGGCCATGCCGTAGAAGGTCAGGGCGGCTGCAAAGAACTTCAGCACCGGGTCGCGACGCAGTTGCGCCCAAGCGCCACGCAGGGTGAAAAGACCGTTGATCATGCCGCCCCAGCTGGGAGCCCACAACATCACGCTGAAGACCATTCCGAGCGTCTGCAGCCAATCCGGGAGCGCCGTATTGAGCAGGTGATGGGGGCCGGCCCAGATGTAGAGAAACACTAAGGCCCAGAAGTGGATGATCGATAGCTTGTACGAATAGACCGGGCGATTGGCCGCCTTCGGTACGAAGTAGTACATGATGCCGAGGATCGGCGTGGTGAGGAAGAACGCTACTGCGTTATGGCCGTACCACCACTGAATCAGCGCGTCCTGCGTGCCGCCGAATAGCGAGTAGCCCTTGATTGCACTCACCGGGATGGCGAGCGAATTGACGATGTGGAGGATGGCGATGGTGACGATGGTCGCGATGTAGAACCAAAGTCCAACGTACAGGTGCTTCTCGGCCCGCTTGGCCAACATCCAAAAGAAGTTGATGCCGAAGACCACCCAAACCAGCGCAATAGCGATGTCGATGGGCCACTCCAGTTCGGCGTACTCCTTACCGGAGGTGATCCCGAGGGGCAGTGAAATGGCTGCGGCGACGATGATGGCCTGCCAGCCAAAGAAGTGGAACTTCGCCAGGAAGTCCGAGGGCAGGCGAGCCTTCATCAGCCTCTGTGATGAATAGTAGACGCCGGCAAACATCATGTTACCGACGAAGGCGAAGATGGCCGCATTGGTGTGTAGCGGGCGCAACCTGCCGTAGCTGAGAATCGGGTGGAGGTTGGCGCCTTGAAAGGCGAGCTGCGTCGCGACGATCACTCCCAAGAGGAGCGCCACCAGGGCGAACGTGACCGAAGCCATGATGAACCACCGAACGACCCAGTCGTTGTAGGTGATGGTTACTCTTCTCTGAGCTTCTGCGGGTTTGGCTGTCTTTTTCATAGCTGTTGGTCCGTCTGGCTTTCGGGCTTAGCCGAGGGCTTGAGGTCCTCGCGAAGAGGCAACAAAGCGAGTCTGAGGCTGTGCTGGTGGTTTCCGTCGTTGGAAGAGCGGAGGAACAGCAGCAGGCCAAGGGTCGTCAGGCACAGGCTGACGAAGAGGCTGAGGTCGAGTGCGTCCACAGGGTTCCTTTCGGGCCGATTGCCGCCATGACAATCGAGACCGAGATGAGGGTCGATAACGGCATTAAAATCGCCGCTGAGAGAGGGTTCATGGCTCCGCTAAACGCGATAATGAGCGCGATAACGTTGTAGCTGACGGCCCAGGTCAGACTGCGATCCTGGGCCTTCGCGAGGGCGCGGGCGCTGCGGAACAACTTCGCAATCGCGTTTACGCCGGGCCGAAGCAGGTAGAAGTCGGTGCGCGCGGCGAGGAAGGTGGTGCCGGCGACGGGCGTGCCGGCTGCATAGGCGGCGGTGGCCGCGAGTGCGTCATTGAGGCCATCCCCGACGAAGAGCGACTTGCCGCCAAGCGACTTCACGATGGCAGCTTTGCTTTCCGGCGTCGCCTCGAAGAACACTCGGCTCTCCGGAATTGCACACGTGCGAGCGACCCGCAGCGCGCGCTCTTCCGCGTCGCCCGTCGCTAGATAGGAGGTTAGATCGAGTTCGCCTAACTCACGCACGGTACGGCTCGCGTCGGCGAATAGGCAGTCCTCGGTCTTCGCTGCCAGCCGCACTTCGCCGTCCCGAGCGAACACGATGTCGAAGCTGGGGTCGGCGCCGAGCCAGCGCGGTGAGCCCAGGGCGTAGCTATGACCATCGAGCGAGACCACGAGGCCGCGACCGGCTTGCTCGTGCGTCGCGAGCTCGAGCCAGGGAGCGCTCTCGATCTCACGCAGCGCGGCGGCGAGCGCGACGGCTTTGGGGTGCCGCGAGCGTTGCGCGAGGTTGGCCAAGATGGCCCGCTCTCCGACCGGGAGGCCGAGCAGTTGCTGCCGGGTGGTCTCCGAGAGGCGGCTCTCGGTCAGCGTGCCGGTTTTGTCGAAGATCACCGTGCGAATCGCGAGCAAGCGCTCGAGCAGGGTGGAGGAGCGCACCAGCACGCCCTCTTGGCGCAGGCGCATCAACGTCAGCTCATTGGCGAGGGGCGTGGCAATGCCGAAGCCACAGGGGCAGGTCACCACCAGAATGGCGGTTAGCGTGCCTAACGTGTCCAGCCAGTCCTGCGTCCGGGCGTAGGCAATCGTTGCTCCGAGGGCGGCGACCAACAGTACGCCGATAACCCAGTAGCGCGAGATGAAGCGCTCGCGCGCTGATTGACTATCAGCGTAGCGCTCATCGCGAACGGGGGTGCGCAGCAAGGGCAAAAGGCGGGACTCAGCAAAAGCTTCACTCGCGATCACCGTGACCGGGCTGGCCTCGGCGTTGGCCATGCCTGCAAGTACGGCGGCGTTTTCCTTCAGCGTGCGCTCCTCCGATTCGCCGGTGAGCCAAGCCGCTGAGAAGCGGGCCTCCGCAGCGGCCAGACGGGCCAACACCGGAGACACATCGCGGGGGGCGAGGATCAGCTCATCGCCCGGAACAATCGACTCGGCGGGGACCACCTCGACCAGTGCGTCTGCACCCGCTTGCTTGGTCTTGCGGCGCACCAAGAGGGCGCCGGCTTCGGCGTCGGTGAGCAGCGTGGCTCGGTTCTTCTCCAGCACTCGCTCGCGCAGAAAGCGGCCGAGCAGCATCAGCGCCAGGAAGATGCTGATGGTATCGAAGTAGACAGCGTCGTGGCGCCCAGCCAAGTAGAGCGCGACGCTACCGCCATAGCCCGTTAGCAAACCAACCACGATGGGCAGATCGAGGTGCAGCATGCCGCGCTTGAGCCCCTGCCAGGCGCCGCGAAAGAAGACGGGGCCACCGACCCACAGGCTGATGCTGGCGAGCACCAACTCAAGAGTCATCAACGTGGACGAAAGTTGCGTGTCAGCGAGCCCGGCATAGCGCGCTACGGCGAAGCTCATGATGTTGAGCCCCAGCGCGATGGAGACGCCCATGCGCCACAAGAGGTCATCGCTACGCGGGCGTGCGCCGCTGCGCTCCGGTCCCAACTGGTAGCCGAACCTCTGCACGGTGTCGGCGAAGCTGAGCAGGGGAAAGTCCTTCTCAGCGGTAAGCTCAACGGTACCGAGCACCGGATTGACCACGATCGAGGCGCCTTTGGCCGCGCGCGTCGTCAGCTCCTCGAGCAGCCAAACGCAGGCGGCGCAGTTGATGCCCTCGATCGAAAGACGCAGGGTCGTGATGCCCTCGACCTTCGCGAGGTCACTGGCGGCGCGCTCCAGCCACATCCGCCCCATCGGATCGGTGCCCGTCTCCCGCGCAGGCGGGATCGGGCAGTCCTTCAGATCGTAGAAGCGCTCCAAACTCTGCTCACGCATGAGCCGGTAGATGGATTCGCAACCGACGCAGCAGAACTCGGAAAAGCAAGGCGTGCTGCAGTGAAGACAGACCGTGGCGCTATTGGAACGAGTGTCTTTAGACAAAGAGTCCACATCGGTGAGGCGGTTCATTCGCCCTCCGTGATCCCCCGTAGCGGTTGATGAGCAGTTGGTTCAGGTACCGGTCATGGCGTTCGACGCGTGCGGTCCCTCGGGACCACGACCAGCCGACGAATAGACATGCGCGCGCACGTGGTACTGCGAGTGCCGAGTGCACCAGAGCTTGGCGCCGTTGCTGACCTGGCGGGTATGCGCGCAATCAGGGCAGACGGGCTCGATCTCGGGGACGCGCCACTCCGCCTTGTGGTTCTTGTCGCGGACGACGGTTACTTCACAGCCTGCCAGCCGCACGACCTTCTCGGCTACCGAGCCGAGCAGCATGCGCTTTAGGCCGCGCCGGTTGTGCGAACCGAGCAAAATGCGGTCGGCGTTCAAGTGGGCCGCGAGCCAGACGATCTCGTCGGCAGGGTTACCGATCGAGCGGTGGGCTTCGACGCGGAGCAGCGGTAGCCGCGGTTCACGCTTACGGAACTCCTCGATGTTCTCGCTGATGGTGCGCGAGAAGTCCCCCATATCGACTTGCGACATAGCGGCATAGGGAGCGGTTGCGAGGTCCGAACCAACGGCAAAGGCCGGCGTGGCAACCGCCAGGATATGGAGGTCCGTGGGTTCATGGGCTGCAGCAACGGCGAGCGCCGCCTGCAACACAAACGACGATCCGACTTCAAGGTCGACTGCGGTCAGGAGGACGTACGGATGTTGAGACATGCGACGCCCTTGAGCATGGAGCGTGCCACTAGTGCGTCAGCGTCGTTTCGGCTGGATTGGCGGTGCGCTGAGCTGTCGCAGCCGCCGGGTGCAGACAGAGCGGTGCAAAGGCTTCGGCGAGACGCAGTTCTTGCGTCGGCCGAGCTGCGCCGGTTCAACGGTCCCACTCGAGACGGATGATTGCGCCCTCTCGGGTGCGCCGGGCAACTCCTCGGGGGTTGCTCCGGCCAGCGGCGCGCAACGTGCTCTCGATGCCCACGCGCAGCCCGCGCAAAGCGAACTCGCTCATCTCCGGCCAGTCCTGGACCTCGATCTCGGCTTCGCGGGGTTGGGACTTGATGACTTTAGCGCTGCCCTGTTGGTACGCGCGTTTGAAGATCACAGGCGTCTTAGAAACCAGCAGGTTGTCGGAGGTGAGTCGCAACAAGGCACGCCAAATGGTGGTCACGGCTTGGCCTACGACCTGCGATGCAATCTGAGTGTGGAGCTCGGCGACCGAGAGTTTTTGCGAGGGCGCTAGCAACGTGTAGAGCCGCTCGAGCGCGTCGATGCGCACCCAGGAAAGCGGCGTTACGAGCCGCAGGTCTTCCTGGTCTTCACGCCCCAATTGGTCGAACAGTTGGTCATAAAGCGCAGGCCCCACGCGCGTTTGTAACGCTGCAATGTGACTTCGCACCATGGCGCCGGAGATGTGCTCAACCATGGCGATTCCGTTGCTTGCTTAGGATCGATGTGAACGAGCGACTCTTGAGGTCGGAGAGCTCGAGCCCCAGACGGTCGGTCATTTCGACTGCATCGAGCGCTCCACAATGGATGCCTCGCAAAAAGAAGTTGAGCAGACCTTGTCCCGTCGCTGCGTCGTCGAATACGTGCCCGACGAGGGTGGCGCGTGAAGCAACTGCAAGGAAGTTTACGAGCCTCTCCTGCATCGGCTCGAGGGACTTCAGGAAGAAGGCGTAAACCGCCGCATAACGAGCGGGCAGCTGGCCCGGATGCAGGTCCCAGCCCTGATAGAACCCGCTGCGCAAGGCGCTGGTGACGTTGTCGGCGTGGAGCCGATGCGCTGTTAGCAGGGCAGCCCGATTCTCGCGTTGTTGCTCTTGGCTGAGCTCGGCGTGACTCGCTCGGTGCAGTGGCACCGGCAGCACGTTGGTGGCGCCGTCGGACAGGAACACTCCACGGCCCGCCAAACTCAGCTGCATGATCTCGCGCGCAAAATCGCATGCGGGGTGTGCGAGCGATTGCGCCGAGGCGACCACGTTGCAGCTGGCGGTGTAGTCGTACGCACCGAAGTGCGCGCCAAAGCAGCGCCCCTTCGCCGCTTGCACCAAGTGAGGCAAGTTCGCCCGGCCTTCCGCGTCGAACAGCGCTTGAGGGGTCTCGACCATGAGCTCGATGCGCACGCTGCCCTCCGGCAGCTTCGCTTCGGCCTCGAGCGAGGAGAGCAAGTCCGCGAGTGCAGCTACTTGCGCCGGGATCGTCACTTTGGGCAGCGTGACCACGAAGTTGCTGGGCAAAGCTCCAAACAGCGCCGTAGAGAGTGTCCCGATGAACAGCTCCAGCGTTCGAAAGGCGCGCGCGCTCGACTCTTCACTGAAAGCTTTGATGCGCACGCCGACGAAAGGCGGCAACATCCCGGCCTGCTTGGCTGTGGCGAGCTCGGTGGCTGCGCGCACAGCTTCTGCGTCCTCCTCCTGATCCGAACGCAAGCCAAAGCCATCCTCGAAGTCGATGCGGAAGTCTTCGACGGGTTCGCTCTTGAGCTTGTGAGCCACGCGCTGGTAGAGCTGCTCCGCGGTCTTTGCGGAAAGGCCCAGCCCCAGCGCGTCGGAGAGCGCCGGCCCGCTATCGGCCAGCTCGCTCAGCGCACGAAGCGCCAGCTCACCCAGCTTGCGAGGGGTGGTGGCTTTAAACAAATGAGCGCCGCCGTACACAGTGTGCACCGGCTGGCGCTCCAGAAGGTCCCCAGGATAGTCGCGACGAAAGGCAGCGTTTGCCCGCTTGAGCTCCAGCGCAAGTCGAGTTCGCGTCGCCACCAAGGTCAGACCTCAGAACCCGCAGTTGGCGCGCATGCGCTCGGCACCGAGCCAGCGAGCCGCCTTGCGCTTGGCGATGGTGTTCGGCAGGCGCTGATAGGGATCCCCATCGCCAGCCGCGAGCACCTCTTCCAGCGTCTTTACATAGTTATCCTTGTCTTTGGTGTTGCAGTAGTAACGCACTGCGAGCTGCACTTTGGGCAGCAGGCTCTTGCCTTCAGAGATCGCGAGGGCCTTGTCGAACAGGCCCTTGGCCTCGTCGAGTTCGGCCATCGGCGTACGTGCATGGAACGAGGCCAGTACGACATAGCCGGAGCCGTTCATGTATGTCGGGTCAAGCTCGACGCTCTTCTCCATCAGGGCGACGCCGACGTACAGCTCACCGACGAGCTCGGGCTTCTCCTTCGCCACGTTCACGCGACCAACCCAGGCGTTTCCAAGCCAGAACAGCTTCTCGGCGTCTTCCGGATCCTCGAAGTTCGCCAGGTAGGCCTTCATCGAATCGAGGTTGCGCGTTGCTTCTTTGAAGCCCGGCACATCCTGTTCAACCAGCTGGGTCCCGTACCAGATCGACCGCTCGTAGGCCTGCTCCGCGCGGCGCTTGTGGTAGTCCCAGTTGGCTCCGGTACCCTCAGCATCTTCGGTCGTTTCCATCGAGTCTTCGATAAAGCCGAAGGACACGCTGGCCCACGAACGCGTGAGCATGAACAGCGCGTCTTCATTCTCCGGAGCCAAGAACCGCATGCCTTCGATCTGCGCGAGACCGGCCATTGCAGCCTTCTCCGCCACCTCGTAGTCCCCGATGGTGTTAACCGCGACGCTGGCTTTGCGCGTCGACGAGATTTGACCATCCAACAGAATTTTCTTGATGCAACCGCTGGTACCGAAAGACGAGAGGGCGAGCAGCGCTGCGGGAACGAGGGTCGATAGACGGGCCATAGGCCGCATGCGTACCCAAACCTGAGCCGGCTAGCAACTGTGACCAGGTGTTGATTGCGCGCGGGTAAGGCCTATGGTCCGTTCACCAAGGTGAAAAACGACGGAACTGGACCTGGCGGATTCGGGGGTGGGACACGAATGACCCAGGCCGACGTGCGGGAGGTCGCCACGGCCCGGACGATGGTGGCCTCCCCGCCGCTCGCGGTTCATCGCCCCGGCTCTGCGCTGACCGCGCTCGGCGTTGGGGCGCTACTTTCAACCATCTTTTTGGTCATGGGCATCGCCGTCAGTCGAGGACCGTTTGCTGCGGCGACACCAAGCGCTCAGACAGCAAGCTCCTCTGCGCCGCCCGCTCCGGCGAATCCCGCTCCGGCGACGGCAACGGCGAGCTCCAGGGCGGGCGAGATCGTTCCTGAGCCGTCGGTCAGCGCGCCGCCCGAGGTCCAGCCCGGCTCCTCGCCAGGCGCTGCAGCTGGGCCTGTCGATTCCGAACCGATGCGAGCTGCGCGAGCCGAGCTCGCTGACGCGCTCAAGAAAGGGGACACCAAGCGAGCGACCGATACGCTCAAGCTCGTGCTCGCGCTGGACGTCAACGCCCTGGCCGACGCCGAAGTTCGGCAAATAACGCTGCGGCTCGCGCAAACGGTCAGCCTCCTACCGGCACCTCGCCCGGCTGAGTTTTTCGAGCTACTCAAGGGCGGCGGGGGACCGCGTGGACTCGATGTTCTTTACGAATTGGTGGCCAACCGTGGCGGCTCGCGCGCTGCCGAGGCCGCCGCCGATGCTCTACGCGATCCTGCAGTGGTTGCTCGCGGATCGGCGGCATTTCAGATCGCCTGGGAGTTCCGCCAAGCGGAGACGTGTGAGGCCAAGCGGCCACTCCTGAAACGCTTGGCTGCCGATGGGGATACGCGCGCCTTTGGTCTGCTAGTGATCGCCAAACAGCGCTGTCGCAGGGGCGCCAAGTGTTGTGATTTCAAAGGGCCTGACGTAGATCAAACCTTTGAAACGCTGAAGGTGCGTACGGCCCAACCACGTTGAGCTTGACTGTTCATGGTTTGGTGGTATCCCGTACAAACCATGAACAACTGGTTGCCCAAGTCCGTCATCCTCTCTGGTGCGCTCGGAGCGCTCTCCTTGCTGCCCGTTCGGCTCGACGCGGCGACGGTCGGTGAAGCTGCACCGCAAGCCAAGGTCGTGGATGTCGACGACAAGGCGCTGTGGACTTCGGACCTCAAAGGCAGCACCGCCATCGTCTTTTACGAGGACAAAGACTCGGGCGAGGTCAACCGTGCGCTCAAAGACGAGCTGAAGAGCTTGATGGGCGAGGAAGGCATGGGCGGGATCCGCGTCGTTCCGGTCGCTGACGTCAGCGACTACAACAGCTGGCCCTCTCGCGGCTTCGTCAAAGACGCGGTGCGCGACGAGTCGAAGAAGGCCGGCGTGACCATCTATTGCGATTGGGACGCGTCTTACCGCAAGGCCTTCGACCTGTCGAAAGGCACGAGTAACGTCGTCGTGGTGGGCCGCGACGGCTTCGTAAAGGTCTCGACCAGCGGCGCGATCAAAGAGGCGCGTCGCAAGGCCATCCTCGAGGTGCTGCGCAACGACGTGGCCAAAAAAGACTAGTCGCATCGCAGCTGTTCAACGTTGATCGAACCCTGCAGCGAGCCGAGGAACCATGGATGGTAACGCGCGTGTGAGCAAAGTTGGTGACGGGCAAGAGCGCTTGGAGTCGCGTCCCCACGCGGTGGTCATCGGCAGCGGGTTCGGTGGACTGGCCGCCGCCGTGCGCCTCGGAGCGCGCGGCTATCGCGTGACGGTGCTCGAGAAGCTGGATGCCCCGGGCGGTCGAGCCTACGTTCATAAGCAAGACGGCTTCGTCTTCGACGCCGGGCCCACCGTGATCACGGCGCCCCAACTGTTCGAGGACCTATGGGCGCTCGCCGGCCGCAAGCTGAGCGACGACATCGATCTGAGGCCGGTAACGCCCTTCTACCGCATCCTCTTCAACGACGGAGAGACCTTCGACTACACGGGCGACGCGGCGGACATGGATAGGCAGATAGCGCGCCTGTGCCCGTCCGACGTAGCGGGGTATCACCGCTTCCTCGAAATGAGCGAGAAGATCTTCGCCGTCGGCTTCGAGAAGCTCGCCCACGTGCCTTTTGGCAGCGTGATGGATATGGCGCGCATCGTTCCGGCGATGATGAAGCTCGCCAGCTATCGCACGGTTTACAGCCTGGTGGCGAAGTACGTGAAGGACGACAAGCTGCGGCAGGTGATGAGCTTTCATCCGCTGCTCGTCGGCGGAAACCCGTTCTCCACCACCTCGATCTACACGTTGATCGCGTTCCTCGAGCGCAAGTGGGGCGTGCACTTCCCGATGGGCGGTACCGGCGCGCTGATTCGTGGCCTGGTCTCGCTGATTGAAGGTCAGGGCGGCTCGGTGCGGCTCAATGCTCCTGTGCGCAAGATCCTGGTCGAGGCCGGCGAGGCTCGCGGCGTCGAGCTCGAGTCCGGCGAGAAGATCAGCTCTAGCATCGTTGTGTCGAACGCCGACGCCGCCTGGACCTATCGCTACCTGGTGGACGGTGAGCACCGGAAGAAGTGGACTGACCGCAAGATCGATCGCTCGCGCTTCTCGATGGGGCTGTTCGTTTGGTACTTCGGCACCAAGCGCAAGTACGAGAACTGCGCGCACCACACCATTTTGCTCGGGCCGCGTTACAAGGGCCTGCTCGACGACATCTTCGAGAACCACGTACTAGCCGAGGATTTCAGCCTGTATTTGCATCGGCCAACGGCGACAGACCCCTCTCTGGCGCCCGAGGGATGTGACGGGTTCTACGTGCTCTCACCGGTGCCGAATCTGCTCTCCGGTACCGATTGGGATCGTCAGGCTGAGCTCTATCGCAAAAAGATTGAGCGCAAGTTGGAGGAGACTGTTTTGCCTGGTCTCTCTGACGCCATCATCTCCTCGCGCGTCACCACGCCCCAAGAGTTCCAGGACCGGCTAGCGAGCTACCGAGGTGCGGCCTTCGGCTTTGAGCCGGTGCTCACGCAGAGCGCCTACTTCCGACCGCACAACCGCAGCGAGGACATCAAGAACCTATTCTTGGTCGGCGCTGGTACGCATCCAGGCGCTGGCGTCCCCGGCGTGCTGTCATCGGCCAGGGTGCTTGATACCGTGGTACCGGATGCCCAGCACTTCGTTAAGTAGCGCGGCCGCGGCCGACCTCGCGACCTGCCGCGAGATCCTGAGCCGCGGTTCGAAGAGCTTTGCGCTGGCCTCGCGGCTATTGCCGGCGCGGCTCCGTGATTCGGCAGCGGCGCTGTACGCCTTTTGCCGCGTGGCCGACGACGCTGTCGATGAGGACGCCGCCAACGCCGACTCGGCGCTGGCCGATCTGCGGCGGAGGCTGGCCGGCATCGAGCGTGATCGGCCCGACGAGCACCCCGTGGATCGCGCGCTGGCTCGCGTGGTCGCAGCGACGTCGCTGCCGGTGGCACCGCTCGAGGCGCTGCTCGAGGGCTTCGAGTGGGACGTCAAAGGGCGCCACTACCACAGCATGGAAGACGTATTCGCATACGGCGCTCGGGTGGCCGGCACGATAGGCGTTTTGATGACCGTACTGATGGGGCGTCGCGAGCCTCACGTACTGGCCCGAGCCTGCGATCTTGGCGTCGCGATGCAGCTCACCAACATCGCGCGCGACGTCGGGGAGGACGCTCGCAATGGGCGGCTCTATCTACCGCGGACCGAGCTGCTCGCGCTGGGCGTCGAGCCGGAGGCTTGGCTGCGCGAGCCGCGCTTTACGCCCGAAATCGCCGAGCTCGTGCGCAGGTTGATGAGCGAGGCGGAGCTGCTTTACGCCCGCTCCGATTCGGGGGTGCCGCTGCTACCCGCCGATTGCCGCTTGCCCATCCGCTCGGCTCGTTTGGTTTACTCGGATATCCATCGATCGATCATCTCCAATCACTACGACACCGTGAGTCAGCGGGCTTATACGAGTAAACCGCGTAAACTCTATTTGATAGCAAAGGCCTTCTTTCGCGGTTTGCTGCAAGCTCGCTCGCCGGAGCTCGAGCAAGCGCCGCCGCTCGAGGCCGTGCGTTTCTTGTGTCAGGGAGCGCCCCATGAGTCCTAACGCGGCCGATAAAGTTCGTGAGGCGGGCGGAGAAGCGCTGCTCGAGCGGCTGCTCTTTTTGGACCAGCTCTCGACTGGAGCAAAGGCGCCGGGCGAGACCCAGCCGATCGCCAGCGAAGGCAACCTCGACTTCGACGTCGTGTTGCTCGGTGGCGGCCTTTCGTTGGTGTACGCGCCGCTCTTGGCCGACGCAGGCTTTCGTGTGGCGGTGGTCGAGCGCTCGCGTGCAGGCGTGGCTCACCGCGAGTGGAACGCGAGCCGCGCAGAGCTGCAGCTGCTGGTGGACAGCAAGCTAGTGACCGCGGCTGAACTCGATCAGGAACTGATCGTCGCCAAGTACGACTACGGCATCTTCCGCTGGCACGGCGCGGGCGAACAACGCGTGAAGAACGTGCTCGATTGCGCGCTCGATGCGGGGCCGCTCTTGGCCAAGGTGCGGGAGCGGGCCGAGGCGAAGGGCGTGGTCTTCTTCGACCATTGTTCGGTGCAGGCTGAGACCGCCAACCAATACGGCGTCGCGCTCGCGCTGCGCGGAGAGTCTTGCCCCGCGCGACTCACGGCCCGGGTGGTGGTCGACGGGCGGGGCTCGGCGAGCCCGTACGCCGCCGCCGATCTGATTTGTCCGACGGTGGGCGGCGTGTTGCAGGGGCTCGAGGTTGGAGACGGTCCTAAACAAATCCAGCCGAACGTCGGTGAAATTTTGGTCACCACGGAGGGTATTCAAGCTGGGCGGCAACACCTTTGGGAGGCCTTCCCGGGGCGCCCTGGGGATACCACCGTATATTTATTCTATTATGCAGAGGCGCACACGCGCCGGCCGGGCGCGCTGCTCGAGCTTTACGCCCGCTTCTTCGATACCCTCGGCGGCTACAAGGCTGGACAGGCTACGTTGTTGCGCCCAACCTTCGGCTTCATCCCCGGTTGGACCCGCCTCAGTCCCGGGCCCACGTCGGGCCATCCGCGGATCGTGCTGGTCGGAGACGCTGGTGCGCGCCATTCACCCTTAACGTTCTGCGGCTTCGGCGCGACCTTGCGAGCCTTGCCGCAGATCGTGCCGGTGGTGGAGGCGGCACTGCAGGGCGTAGTACGAAGTTTTGACGAGGCCTCGGTGCACCGTGGCACCGGCGCGTTGGCGATGCTGCTGGCTCGTCCGCCCAGCGCACAGCGCCAAGCGAACGATTGGAACGAGCTGTTTGATGCGGCCTTCTCCACGCTCGAGAGCATGGGGCCCGAGCCGTTCCAGCGCCTGCTACGCGATGAGATGGGTGAGGCCGAGTTCATTCGCTTTTTGACGCGTACCTCGGTCAAACGGCCGCGCGTCTATCTCGATGTAGCGCGGCAGTTGGGCTTGGGGCGCACCATGCGTTGGGGCGCGGGCCTGTTCGGCCCGGCGGCTTTGCGCGCTCAACTTGGGTGACCCCCACGCAAGCCGAGCGGTGCGGCTCAGGGGCCGCACACTCCGGCGGTGCAGTTGAAACCCGCGCTGCAATCGGCGCTGGTGATGCAGGCGCCGCCGCAGGCGCTGCCGAGCACGGTGTCGTCGGCTGGAGCGCAATCAACGATGTCGGGTGAACCATCGTTATCGCCGTCAGGCCCTGCGTCTCGTTCGAGCACGCCGCCGGCGCTGTCCGAACCCACGGCCGCGATGAAGCGATCGGTTTCGGCGTCCTCGAGGTAGAGCGTGTCGGAAAGAACGCCCGGCAAGCTTGCGCTAAAGGCGCCTTGTGCATCGACGGGCACCTCCACCGAACGCGGAACGACAGTGGGATTCGTCACGCGCAAGGTGAAACCACCGGGCGTTATCGACTGATCCTGCCCGACCAACGTCACCGTCATTTCCTCCCCAACCGTCAGCGACATCTCGGCGGTGTCGAGCGAGGGCGGATCCGGCAAGGGCGTGGCTACGCAGGAGGCGAGCCACGCGAGGCAAAGCGCGAGCGGTAGGGCAAGGATCGAGGTTCGCATCGTAAGAACAGCTTCAGATCAGTTGGTGCAGAGCCCGTTCACGCACACGGCTGGACTCTCGCAATCCGCGTCGCTCGAGCAGGCTACGCTGGTCGTGTCCGCCGCGCATGCTCCTGATATGCAGACCTCGCCCTCGGCGCAGTCGGCGTTGGAGTTGCAACCCACGGGTGAATCCCCCTGGCATTCGCCGCTGATGCAGCTCTCGCCCTCGGCGCAGTCGGCATTGCTCGCGCAGCCGCTGGTCACGACTTCACACTCGCCGCTGACGCAAACCGCTCCTTCACCGCAGTCTGCGTCGGCGGCGCAGCCGAGCACGGGGGGCTCGTTGGCACACACGCCGGCCTGGCAAACGCCTTCACTGCAATCGGCGTTGCTCGCGCAGTCCTCGCTCGTTACGAGCAAGCAGCCGCCCTCGTAGCACACGGAGTCTGCAGCGCAGTCTGCGTCGGCCTGGCAGGTCGCGACACAGACGCCGTTCGAACAGACCGCCGAATCGAGGCACTCATCATCTTGTCCGCAGGCCAACGCGGCAGACTTTGAGTCGGTGGGATCGTTGCTCGACGAACTCTCGTTGCCACAGGCGACGGCGAGGATTGCAAGCAGGGCGACGGAAGCGAGCTGAGCGGAACGAAGCATGGGGAGACTCCTGATGGCTGGGAAAGCGAGAGATGTTGCTAACGTCTCGACCAGATTGCAGCCGCCGTGCCGACCCAGGGTGGGCATGATTTGCGGGGTTTGTTCGCATATAAATGTTCGTGTACATATAAATAGAATCTTGATTGATACATTTAATGAGCTCGTGTTGGCTCGCTTCGGCGGACCCGGAGAAGGGGTGGCTCGGGTCGTCGATCGTCTCGCTCCGGGCTCGGGCATCGTCGTGCGCAAGAGTGCCTCCGCTGCGCTCGAGCGTGCGGCGCTGCGGCTCGAGCTCGAGTTGGGCCTTCGCTTTGAGCTACCGTCAACGCCGCGTGTGCTGGCCTGCGCTGCCTCCGCTGAGCAGGAGGTCGTGGTGTTCGAGCATGCCGCTGGTACTTCGATCGAGCTTGCAGAACTCGAGCCGCGCGACTGGTTGTGGATCGCGGTCAAGCTGCTCCAAGCGCTGGGCTCAGCGCACGACGCTGGCTTCGTTCACGGAGACCTCAAACCCGAGCATGTGATCGTCTCGCGTGAAGGAGGCGAGCTTTCTTTGAACGTGGTCGATTGGGGGCTTACGCAGAAGCTTGGTTCTCCGGCGCGCGGCGGTACGGCGGGTTTTATCGCTCCGGAGCTCCTCACCGGTGCTGAGGTCTCGGTTGCGAGCGAGCTCTACGCGTTTGGCGCCACGCTTCGAGCGGCGTTGGGCAAGCGTCGGGCGCCCGAGGAACTCGAACGCTTAGTCGAGCGTTGCACGAGCGAGGCGGGGGCTGAGCGGCCGGCCTCCGCTTGGGCGGCGATCTCCACCTTGGGACGCGCCGAGCTGCCACGTCGATCATCGGCGCCGGAGGTCTCCTTCCCACGGGGACTCGTGGAGGCGCTTTCGGAGGGGCGTGTGCTGCTCGTCGAGGCGCCTGCGGAGAGTGGTCGCTCCCAGCTGGTGCGGAGCCTGTTGCGTCGCGGTCTTGCTGCTCAGGCCCCCGTGATGGCGCTCGAGATGCGCGCTGGCTTCGACCCGGTGCAGCGCCTCGCTGACCTCTGCTTGCAGACGGGCGAGCCCTCACGGTGGACTGGTGAGGACGGGCCAGAGGCTCGCGCCAGCAAGGCTGGGAGCGCGCTCGCGCGAATGAATGCCACGGTGATCGTGGACGACGCCGATCAGGCGGATGAGGATGGATCTGCCTCCCTGCTCAGCTTCGCGAAGGCGTTCCGTGCGACCGGTCGCGGCGCGCTGCTGCTGGTGGGGAGCTCGCTCGCGCAGCGTTCTTTCTTTGTCTCTTCGGCGGACGATGTGTTTCAGCTTCCACCGTTGGATGCGGTCGAGACCGCGCTGCTTTTGCGTCGAGAGGGCGCACGCAGCGACCCCTCGACTGTGCGTGACCTCTTGGCGGCGAGTGGAGGTCGCGCCGGCCGTATCGCGCGGGTTGCGCGCGAGCTCGCCGAGAACCCAGCGCTCTCGGTTGCTGATTGTCTTTCCCGTTCCCCACACGAATCCTTTGAGCGAGTCGAGCCGGAGCAAGTTAGCGACCGCCGCGCCGGCTTGGCACAAGCGCGCGAGTCAATCGAGCGAGGCGCGCCGCGACGAGCAGCCCAGCGGCTGCGCGAGCTAACCATGGATGTTGCCGACTCGATCGAACATCAGCTGCTGCTCGCGCGCGCGGAGTTTGCCGCTGGACGACTGGTTGAAGCGGAGACGCTGCTGGCGGCGTTGGCTCATGATGAAGCTGGGCAACAGCGCGACGAGGCAGACCTACTGTACTCCCGCGTGCTCGAGCGGATGGGGGAACACCTGCGGGCGCGACAACACGCTGAGACGCTGCTCGGGCGCAGCAGCGGTGAGCTGGGCGCGCAGGCGGCACAGATTGCAGCTCAAAGCACGCTCGCTCTTGGGGATCCGGCGAGAGCTGCGGTGTTCGCGGAGTTGGGGCTCGCTGCTGCTGAACGTCCCGCGTCGCGCTCGCGACTGCTCGCCCTCGCGAGCGACGCGGCGCTGCGCCAACACGATCCCAAGCGGGCCTTGTCACAAGCCTTGCGCGCGGTGGATGAGGCGTCGGCGGATGAAGCTGCGCTCGCGCATGGTCTTGCGCGCGTCGCTGCGGCGCACGCGCTCTCCGGTGCGCCGCTCGAGGCACGGACGGCGGCCGCTGAAGCACTTCGCCATGCCGAACTCGTCGGGGATGTCACCGCGCTGCCGCCGTTCGTGATGAACCTTGCCACCGCCGAGCACGCGCTGGGGGAGTACGGCAGCGCCGCTGTTGGCTACGAGCGTGCAGCTCAGCTCGCGGAGCGGCTCGGTCGTAAAGGGTCGCTGGCCGCGGCGCTGACGAACCTCGGCGGGCTGCTCTGCTCGCTGCAAGGGCTCGAGGAGGCGCGGGCTGTGCTCGAGCGCGCGCGTGAGGCGGCTGTCCAGGCGGGCGTTCCTTTGTTCGTTGCGCAGTGTGATCTGATCGCTGCCGAGACCTGGCTCTCGCGAGATCTCGATGCAGCTGAGGCTTTGGCTCAGCGCGCGGCTGAGGGGTTTGAGGCGGTCGGGGCGACGCGCCAGCGGCTCGAGGCCCACGTACTCGCGGCGGAGATTGAGCTTCGTCGCAGTGAGCCCGCTCGCGCACTCAGCCTCGCGGAGCGGCTGGTTGATGAGGCGCGGCGGGGCGGGCTTGGCCCTCGAGTCGACCTGCTCATGGGGGAGGCCCGACTGCGCTTGGGTTTGCTGGATGTTGCGCGAAGAGACCTCGAACGTGCGCTCGATGGGGCACGGCGCCAGGCGGACCGGCAACACGAAGTCGCGGCCTTGGCGCTGGCTGGCCAGCTGCATGACCGGCTGCGTACGGGAGCCGGGGATGGCTATCGAGCGGAGGCGCGCCGGGCGCTCGCGGAGATCGCCGCGCGTCTCCCTGCAGGTCTGCGCGAACGCTTCCTCGAGCGCTTCGCCGTCAGCGATGGTCTGCGGCCGCTGGCTCCCGTCGAGCAGGTTCGGATCGGCGTGGATGGTCGCAGGCTGTTGCGGCTGGCTGGCCGGGCGCTGCGGGAGCGCGATGAGGAAAGGCTGATCGAGACGGCCCTGGATGAGGCTGTGGCGATGACGCGCGCCGAGCATGCTTTTCTGCTGTTGCGAAAAGACAGCAGCCGTCCGGTGGTCGCCGCCGCGCGCAACCTCGATCGAGAGACCATCCGCAACAGTCGCTTTCGGTTCAGCCGCAGCGTCGCCGAACGTGTGCTCAAGTCGGGCGAACCGGTGGTCGCAGCCAGTGCCCCCAGCGACCCGTTCCTCAACCAAGCGAAGAGCGTGCTGGATCTGGGCCTGGTTTCGGTGCTGTGCGTCCCCGTGCGGGCCGAGAGCGGCGTTATCGCGGCGCTCTATTTGGACCATCGCTTTGAGCACGGTCGCTTCACCGATGACGATCGCGAGGTGATTCAAGCGTTGGCCGACGTGATCGGGCTGGCGCTCGAGCAAGCGAGGCTGCGTCGCGAGGCTGAGGCCAAGGCCGATGAGCTGCGGCGCTCTCACGAAGCCCTTTCGCTCGAGAGCCAGCAGAAGGACGTCGAGCTAACGCGCTTGCTGGAAGCGCTCGCGCGCGGACCAGCGCCGGCTGACGAAGTCGACTCGGAGATCGTCGGTCGTTCGCTCTCGCTCTCGTTGCAACTCGATGTCGCTCGCCGCGTCGCCAAGACCGACCTCAGCGTGCTGATCGAGGGTGAGTCGGGGACCGGGAAGGAGCTCTTCGCGAGGCTCCTGCACAAACGCAGCGCTCGAAGGTCCGGCCCGTTCATCGCGATCAACTGTGGAGCCCTGCCCGAGAGCCTGATCGAGAGCGAGCTCTTCGGCCACGTGCGAGGAGCTTTCACCGGTGCCTCGCGCGATCACTCAGGCGTGTTTCGTGCAGCCGACCGCGGCACGTTGTTTCTGGATGAGGTCGGGGAGCTGCCTCTGCGGGTGCAGACGCGTCTTTTGCGTGTGCTCCAGGAACGCGTGGTCTGTGCGATCGGGAGCTCGCAAGGCATAGCCGTCGATGTCCGCATTCTTGCGGCGACCAATCGCAATTTGGACCTGGAGGTCGAAGAGGGGCGCTTCCGTGCGGACCTGTTCTTTCGCTTGGCTGGCGTGCGGCTCAAACTACCGGCGCTGCGCGAGCGGTCCGAGGATCTATTGCCGCTCTGCGAGGCGCTGCTCCTTCGCCTCGCGGGCGAGCCTGGCTTGCGTCGTGTCAGCCTCTCGCGCAGCGCGGCCGCAGCGTTGCTTGCTTACGATTGGCCAGGCAACGTGCGCGAACTGGAGCATGCGTTGAGGCGCGCCGTCGCGCTCTCCGATGGCCCCGAGCTCGACGCGACGCACTTCGAATTGCGAACCACAGGCAAGCCAGTCTCGCGCAAAGTCGCGCGCCAGCAAATGGACCGAGAGATCGTCGAGCGTGTGCTCTCCTCGGCGAAGGGCAATCGCACCGAGGCCGCGCGTGCGCTCGGCATCAGTCGAGTCACGATGCAGCGCCTGGTCAGCTCGCTCGGGGTCGATTCTCCGGTGCGAAGAGGCAGACCCAAGGGTGGGACGTAGCGCTGCGTGGGCATCCGCTCGTGGCCAGCCGCATTGGTCAGTAATTGCACGGACTCGCGCGACCGTGTGGTGCAACCAACTGTTACCTGCACCGTTCAACCTTTGTCCGACCGTGCCGTAGGCTACAGCGGTGTCTCGCGAGGTTATTCCGACAGTCGTTTACGAGGACCGCGGCTGTCTCGTGGCGACGTGGCAGGGTTTCGTCTTCCCGGTCATGGGCAGTCACCTGTTGCCGGCGGAGAGTGTTCGCAACCAGGTCCGCGTGATGGTGGCGCACGGTGAAGTCGTTGGCCGCGGGAAGCTCGGCGAGATCACCTTGATTGCGACCGATGCGCCGCTGCCGGAGGCCGAAACCCGCAGCGCCTTCGACGACGGCGTTCCGCAACTCGCCGCGTACTACGGATGTGTTTCGGCGGTCTACGATGCGGTGGGCTTTCGTGGGGCCATGGTGCGCGGCATGCTCACCTCGTTTCAATTGCTCAGTCGTCAGCCGTTTCCCCAGAAGGTCTTTTCACGCATGCGGGATGCGGCGGAGTGGTCGTTTCCTCACGCCAAGGCTTGCGGGATGGGCGTGGCCTCGTCGGAGGAGCTTCACGAGGCTCTTCGCTGGTTGCGTCGCTATGCGCTCTCGCGGGGGATCTTTCGGGAGCAGGAGTCGACTGGCGCTGCGCTCGGCCGTTAGAGCCGCTTGGCCGCTCGGCGTCTGAACAGGCCGAGCAAGTGAAAGGCGACGAGCAGGACCAGGCCGGTCGGGGTGAGCACGAGTAGCCCGTGCAAGGTCGGGCCGAGGTGGCTGCCTGCGAGGGTGAAGCGCAGGCCGAGACCAAGGCTCACGGCGCCCACGCTGGCCAAGCCGAGCCTCAGCCACGGGATCGACGCGAGGCCCGTTTCGCCGAAGAGTTGGTTTACACGACGAGCTAGAAAACTCGCTTCGACCACGCCGCCGAGCACGGCTCCTAGCACCACGCCCTCGACCCCGTACCAACGCATGAGCAGGAGCGATCCGGCCGTCGAGACGCCGACACGAACGATCGCCAGGCGGGCAGGGGAGCGCGTATCCCCCGCCGCGTAACAGGCGGTGCTCATCATGCGACCGAGCGCATTGGCGAGCAGCCCGAGCCCATAGATCGATAACACCGACGCCACGCGCTTGGTGGCGTGGGCATCGAAGGCGCCGCGCTCAAATAGTAATCCAACGACCTCGTCCGATAGTGCGATAAAAACCAACGCCGCTCCCAGCCCGAGACCGGCGACCCGACGCAGCGCGGGGCCCATCGTCTCGCTCAGCGACTTTCTCTCAGCGCCGGCTAGCGAGGGGAGCAGCGCTGCAGCCTCGCCGGTGCCGAGCACGGCCATCGGCAACAAGTATGCGGTCTGCGCGTTCTGAAACGTGGAGAGCGCACCGGCGCCGAGCAAGGTGACGAGCGAGGTGTCCACCAGGCCGGAGAGCTGCATCACGCCGCGTCCGAGCAACGTGGCTGGCACCCGCGAGAGCGTGCGTCGCAAGCGCGCTCCGCTGAAGTCGAAGCTCGGCTTGAGGCTATGCAGCCAGCGTCTCGTCGGCCAGGAAAGAAAGGCGAGCTGCAGCGCTGCACCTACTATGGCGCCGAACATCAGCGAGCGCGCCAGCTCCGTGCTGCTCTCGATCCCAGCGATGCGAGCCCCAACCAGAGCGACGATCTGTGCGGCGCTCCACAGTACCGGCGCCGTGTAGGCGAGCAAGAAGCGTTTGTGCGCCGAGAGAATGGCCAGCGCCCAGGCCGAGAGCACCAAAAGCGCGGTCATCGGGAAGGCGATGCGGGTGAGCTCGATCGCGAGCTCTCGCGCTTCGCCTTCGATACCGGCGGCAAACAAGCTCGTGAGCTGTGGCGTGAGCAACATGCCCAACGCCGAAAGCCCAACGACTGCGAGGCACAGCGCACCTAACGCGCCACGCGCGAGCTCGGCCGCCGCCAGCGGATCTTCCTCTTTGGCCTGCACATACTCGGGCACCAGCGACGCCGAGATCGCGCCTTCACCCACAAGGTTTTGAGCGACGTTGCCGATGCGAAAGGCCGCGACCACGGCATCCGATACGGCCCCAACGCCGAGCACGTGAGCAATCACCGCCTGCCTGGCGAAACCGGCCACGCGCGAGGCAACGATGCCCAGGGTGACGGCCAATGCGCCAGAAGCTCGCGAAGGGCGCGCTGACATGGCGCGACCTTGGTCCGGCCTTTGGCCCAGGCGCAAGTTTTGTTCAGCTGTGCGTTGGTGTGACAGCGGTGTGGCCGCCGAGTGGAGATTCAACCGCCGACAGCCGGGGAACCGTGATAAAAGGGAAACCTCTTTGCGTGTCCGCACGGCCACGATGTCGCTTCCTCCCTCGAGTCCGAGCCCCACGGCGGGCCTTCACAGCAGACCAGCTCCGGCTGGCAAGCCAGGGGATCGTTTCGCCTTGCACCAAGAGCTGTCGATCTGTCTCGTGGACATGAACGCCGGGCACGTGAACCAGGCCATGCGCTGTTTCCGCGGCATCATGACCGCCTTCTTTGACCGCGTGCGCAAGGAGAACCCCGGCCTCTCCTGCCGCCTGACCGAGGTCTCCCCGCGGGACACCCAAAACCCAATCCCACGTGATTGCGATTTCTACATCGGCTCGGGTGGCCCCGGCTCGCCTTATGACGGAGATGAGGAGCCGTGGTTCGCCGACTTCGGCAACTTCATGGACTGGGTCTACGGTGAGGCCGGTCGCAACGACGAGCACCAGAAGAGCTTCTTCGGCGTCTGTTACACCTACGAGTTGTTGGTCCGCCATTTTGACGTGTGCGAGATGACCACGCGGGACAGTCGCAAGTTTGGCGTGATGCCGATCTACACCACGCCGTACGGTCAAAAGCACTCGTTGCTCGCACCCTTCCGCGATCGCTTGTTCGCGTTCGAGCACCGCAACTGGGAGGCCGTCGAGGTCAAGGCCAAGAAGGTTGAAGCGCTCGGCGGTGGCGTGTTGGCGCTCGAAAGTCGGGACGGCCATTCCAAAGGCCGCGGGCTCCTCGGCTTCGACTTCGGCCGCGGCGTCGAGGGCGTGCAGTTCCACCCCGAAGCGGACCGCGCAGGCGTCATGAGCTGGGTTGCTCGGCCGGAGCAGGCCGCAGCCTTCCGCGCGACCTACGGTGAAGACACCTACCAGGCGATGTTGCGCACGCTCGATGATCCGAACCGGCTCGCGCGCACCTTCGCCCTTGTGATTCCGGGTTACTTGCAACGCCGCTTCAATCTGCTCGCTGCCCAGCGTGGCTACGCGCCCATCTCCGAGCCCTCCGCCGAGGACGTCGCAGCGGCCTTCGCCGGGGAGCCGCCTACTTCGCCTGAGGCTCCCCATTCGGTTGCGGTGCCTTCCCGCTCGCCTTCGGCCAACTTGTAGGGCGTCAAAAATCTGACTTTTCATCGGGCTTTGCCGCCTGTTGCAGACTCATCCGCGTTCGAATACACCAGCGGGATGAATACGCTCGAAGCGTCGCGTCGCGACCAAGCTGTTGCCACGATCCGCATGCTCGCCGTCGACGGTGTCGAGAAGGCGAACTCGGGCCATCCGGGAACCCCGATGGCCCTCGCTCAGATCTGTCTCGAGGTTTGGCTGCGCCACCTTCGTTACGATCCGCAGCAGCCGGCGTGGCCGGACCGTGATCGCTTCGTGCTCTCGTGCGGGCACGCGTCGATGTTGCTCTATTCGATGCTCCACCTCTCCGGCTACGAGCTCACGCTCGACGACCTGAAGGCCTTCCGCCAATGGGGCTCGAAGACGCCGGGCCACCCCGAGATCGGCATCACCCCGGGCGTCGAGACCACCACCGGCCCGCTCGGACAAGGCATCTCGAACGCTGTCGGTATGGCGCTCGGGCTGAAGATGCGAGCTGCCAAGCTGGGCAAGCCCGAGCTCGTGGGCGCGCGCATCTTCGGCATTTGTTCGGATGGTGACCTGATGGAGGGCATCAGCGGTGAGGCCTCGAGCATCGCTGGGCACCTCGGCCTCGACAACTTGGTGTTCTTCTACGACGACAACAAGATCACGATCGACGGCAGCACCGATCTCTCCTTCAGCGAGAACGTGGCGCAGCGTTATGAGGCCTACGGTTGGAAGGTTTGGTCGATCGACGGTCACGATCACGCGGCCATCGCCAAGGCGCTCGATGAAGCTGTGGCCCACCGCGGTCAGCCCAAGTTGATCGTCGCGCGCACCGTGATCGGTATCGGGGCTCCCACCAAAGCTGGGTCGCACAAGGCGCACGGCGAGCCGCTCGGTGCGGCTGAGATCAAGGGCGCAAAGGAGCGTCTGGGCGTGCCTGCCGATCAGACGTTCTACGTGCCGGAGGAGGTTCGGACGTTGTTCGCCGAGCGCGCTGCTGAGGGCGTGAAAACCCGCGAGGCGTGGGAGGCGTTGGTCAAGGAAGAGAAGGCGAAGAGCGCCGATTTGGCCAAGCTGTTCGACGAGTCGCTTTCGACGGCGGTGCCGAGCAACATCCTCGAGGAGCTGGTGAAGGCTGCGCCGCGCAAAGAGGTGGCGACGCGTGTGAGTTCCGGCTTGATCGAGCAGCGGGTGGCAGCGCTGGTGCCATCGCTGGTGGGCGGTTCGGCTGATCTCAATCCGTCGACCAAGACGATGATCGAAGGCTCGCCCGCGGTGCAGCGCGGCTCGTATGCAGGCCGCAACATTCACTTCGGCATTCGCGAGCACGCGATGGGCGCGGTGGTGAATGGGCTGGCCATGACCGAAGGCTTCATTCCCTTTGGTGCGACCTTCCTGGTGTTCTCCGACTACATGCGGCCGACCATCCGCATCGCAGCGCTCTCGCACTTGCAGAGCCTGTTCATCTTCACGCACGACAGCCTCTATCTCGGAGAAGATGGTCCGACCCATCAGCCGGTGGAACAGCTGTGGGCCCTGCGGTTGATCCCTAACGTCGACGTGGTGCGACCGGCCGATGATCTCGAGTGCGCCGGCGCCTGGGCGCATGCACTGCTTCGGACCAAAGGGCCCACGGTGTTTGCGCTCACCCGTCAGAACTTGCCGGCGTTGCCGCGGCCGAGCGGCTTCAAGAATGAGGACATGCTCAAGGGCGGCTATGTGATCCACGAGGCGGAAAACCCGCGCGCGGTGCTAATTGCAACGGGCGCCGAGGTCTCCTTGGCGGTGGCGGCAGCCAAGCTGCTCGCGACGCAAGGCGTGGCTGTGCGCGTGGTTTCGATGCTCTGCTTCGAGCAGTTCAAGCGCCAAGACGCGGCCTACCAAGAGAGCGTGTTGCCGCAGGGCCTCACTCGCGTGGTGGTTGAGCTTGGCGTCACGCTGCCTTGGCAGCAGCTCGCTGGCCCGAGCGGCCTCGTGGTCGGGCATGACGGCTTCGGTTTCTCGGCGCCCGCACCGGTGATCGCCAAGCACCTCGGCTTCACGCCGGAAGCGCTCGCCGAGCGCGTAACCAAGCACCTCGGCTGATCGGCGGCTCGGCGCTGAAGGTGGCAGCGCCCCTCTCCGCGAGGGGCGCCAGCTCTTCGATTCAGATCACGGTGATGGCGAGCGTACGCACGTGGGGGGCCGTGCGGTGCTCCCATAGATAAACGGCCTGCCAGCTGCCCAGCGCTAGTTTGCCTTGATCGATCGGGACCGACTCGCTGGTGCGGGTCAGCACCGCGCGTACGTGAGCGGGCATGTCGTCGGGGCCTTCGGCGTCGTGCTCCCAGGGGCCAAAGCTCGGACGCTCGGGCGCGACGTGGTCCATGAAGCGCTGAAGATCACGCAGCACCGCTGGATCGGCGTTCTCCTGAATCACGAGGCTCGCCGAGGTGTGGCGCACGAAGACGTGACACAGCCCGTCCACGACGCCGGAGCGCGCGACGATCTCAGCGATGCGCGAGGTAACGTCGTACAGGCCCCGACCCTTGGTTTCGACTTCGATCGTTCTTCGACGTTTCACTGGGCTCCGTTCACTGCGGCTTATGTCACGGCAGCCGCGTGGAGCCTACGATGTCGAACGCAGCGAGCGATTCGTCGTCAGCCACTCTTCCCAGGCAGCGAAATCACCGCCTAGTTGCTCGGCCAGCGCGTTGCGTGCGGCGTCGGGCAGCGGCACGAAGGTCCCCGACGCGCTGGCGAGGAGCTCGCCGGATTCGGCGTTGATCAGCGTGCCCGACATCTCCATCAAGCGCCGGTGGTTGCGGTCGAGCTTGGCCTCGGCGCGCAAACGAACGCCGATCGGCGCGGGTTTGGTGAAGCGCACCTCGAGCTTGGCTGTCTGCACCCAGCGGTCATGAAGAAAGGCGACCCGGCCGATGGTCTCATCCAGGACCGAGGAAATGATGCCGCCGTGCAAAACCGAGGGCCAGCTTTGCAGATCCTCGCTGGCGGTGAGCTCGGTCCACACACGCTCGCCGTCGTCGAAGAAGACCGCACCGAGCCCGCGTGGGTTCTGGGTGCCACAAATGAAGCAGAGCGCGGAGCCGGGCTGGCGTCGGGGTTGCACGATCACATCGCCTTGTATTTGATGGTTGCAGACTCGTCGTGAGCGCCGTCTACGCGGCTGATCTGTTTTGGATCGACGCCACTGGCGGCGATGAAGGCCCGCGCGGCTTCCACGCTGCCGTAGGCCAACTCATCGGGCTTGCCGCTGGCGATCACCAGGCCTTGCACCAAAAGGTAGGCGGTGTGCGCGATGCGGAAAGTGCTGGTCATGTCGTGGCTGATCACGACGCTAGTCACATTGAAGCGATCGCGCGTCTCCTCGATCAGGTCGTCGACCATGCGCGAGGTGATTGGATCGAGCCCGCTGGTCGGCTCGTCATAGATCAGAATTTGGGGCTCGAGCATGAGCGCCCGCGCGAGCCCAACACGCTTGCGCTGACCACCCGACAGCTCACTCGGCATGCGGTTCTCTTTGCCCTCGAGCCCGAGCAGCTTGAGGATGTCCATGACCTTTTCGCGGATGCGGCGAGCGGGCCAGCTCTTGCGATGCTCACGCAAGGGAAAGGCCACGTTGTCAAAGATGTTGAGAGAGTCGAGCAGCGCCGCGTACTGAAACACCATGCCGAACTTCTGCCGTACGCGGTTCAACTCGAGTTCACCCATCGGCGCGATGTCCTCGTTGTCGACCCAAATGTGCCCGGTGCTGGGCTTTTCCAGCGCGATCAGCATGCGCAGCAGCGTGGTTTTTCCGGCGCCGGAGCCGCCGATGATGACCGCTGTTTTTTTGCGTTTGAGGTGAAGGCTGATGCCCTTGAGCACGTGCGTAGAGCCGAAGCTCTTGGTGACCCGGTCGACGAAGATGTGGTCATCCTCTTCTTGGCCCGGGGGTTTTGCGGCTGTCACTCCAAGGGTTGTACCGGACCGTTTGCCGCGAACCAAGCTCGACCCGGTCAGAAGTAGCGCGAGGTAGGGGAGCTGGCCTATCTTGCGTGCAACGTGGACGAAGGTGGCAGCATGAGGGGCAGGCGCGAGGTGATGGCGGCGTTACTACGCGCGCGTTGGCGCGAGTCATGCACGTGGCAGCGGCCAGTGCTTCCCATCGATCGAACCCTGCGTTGCCTCTTCGCGTCGCTGACTCTGATGCTCGCCGTGACGCAAGCCTCCGCGGCCCAGGCCCAGGACGCCGCTGGAGCGGGCGTGTTGTTTACCGATGCCAAAGCGCTGGCCGATGCAGGGGACTACGCCGCCGCCTGCCCGAAGTTCCAGGCCAGCCTCGATCTCGACCCCTCGCTGGGCACGCGGCTCAATCTGGCCAATTGTCTTCAGGAAGTCGGAAAGTACGGCTCGGCCAAAACCCAGTGGGAGCTTGCTGCCAAAGAGGCCAAGGCACGCGAAGACGAGCGGGTGCCGTACATCGAGGAGCAGCTGGCGCTGGTGTCGCCCAAGGTGCCGACGCTGGTTGTGGAGGTCGTCCAAGGCCCGGAGGTTCTCACGGTGCACTTGGCCGGGAGCGAGCTCGCCTCGAGCAAGTGGGGCCTGCCGATCGATCTCGATCCGGGCGAGGTGGTGATCGAAGTGCTGCGCGACGCTCAGCTGCTGGAGACCAAGTCGGTCAAGCTCGTGGAGGGCAAAGCCGAACGGCTCGCGCTCGATTTGGCCGCGATCGCGAAGGCGCATCCTTTGCCGAAGAAGAAGGTCGTGGAGCCTGTGGACCCAACGCAGCGCATCGCGGGCATCGTGGTGATGTCGGTGGGCTTCGCGGGGATTGCTGCGTTCGGCGTGCTCGAGGCGGCGGCCTTGGGCATTCGTTCGAGCGCCAATGACGCTGACCAATGTTATTCGGGCGGTGAAGGCGCGGCCGTGTGCTCGCCGGAGGGCTTCGACAAGATTCAGCTGGCCGGCGATCTTGCGGAAGTGGGTCAGTGGGTTGGGGTTGGTGGCGTTGGCGTTGCTGCGATTGGCCTTACGGTGTTGCTCACCGCGCCGAGCGACGCTCCTCCCGACAGTCAGAGCTACGTCGTTCCGGTGCTGAGTCCGAGCTTTGCTGGGCTGGCTTGGGGAGGGACGTTCTGATGCTGTGGCCACGTTGGTGCCTCGCCCTGGGCGCGGTCATGGGCGTGAGCTCCTGCCAGGTGGTTTTGGGCATTGACGGTGCCGTTTCCGGCTACGACGACCTCAGCTTTTGCAGCTGCCCGCAGCTTGAGCTGCAGGACAATCTATTGCCGACTTCGGAGAAGTTTACGGCGCGCTGTGACGCGGCGATCGACCTTGCGACCAAGCCGCAGTTCGACGACTTCATCGCGCAGGATTGCAACGTTTGTCCGGTCACACTGAGTGAACTTGGGACCTGCTACGCGACGCTAACAGGCGCGGCTGGAGTTGGAGAGCCGTGCACCGCACACGCAGACTGTCGCTCGATGGTTTGTTGCGCCACCGGGGTTGCTGGTGTTTTTCAAGACAGTGGGACCTGCTGCGACGAGTGCAGCGGCTGTCTCTCGCTAGGCGGGGTGGGGGAGCCCAGTGAGGTCTGCGTGGATCTCCCCCAGCGGCTAGCGACCGAGAGTTGTTCGAACATGTGTGAAGAGATTTGCGATACGTCGAAGACATTGGGGGGGCTGAGAAATTGCGCTCTCTGCCTCAACGACAACTGTTCGGACAGCTGTTCCCGCTGGAAAGATCGGCCCATTGAAGATGCCCCCGACAACTGAGTCCGAGTTGTGCCGCAATGGCGCGGGGCCGCTGGGCCGGAGCCTGGCTTGGCTGGCGTTGCTCGTGCTCGCCAGCGCCCAAGGGGCCTCTTGTCGCGACGTGATCGAGGGCGAAAACCTCAACGCTCCGCAGACGCTGTGCACCCAGCTCAACGACTGCTTCGGTGAGGGCGACCCGAGCATTCCGACCTGCGACGACTTGGCCGACCGACAGCAAGAAGCGATGGAGGAGGAGCGCGCTGAAGGGCTGGCCAACTTCGAGAGCTCCGGCTGTCTCGAAAACAACTGCGGCCGCGCGCGGGCTTGCTTGGACCTACCGGGCTTCTGCATGCCGCAAGCCGCAAGCTGCACACGTGACATCGATTGTTGCAGGTGGTCGACCGGTTTCAGCAAGTGCGGTGCGAGTGAGGACGGGACACGTTCGTGTTGCAGCAACTCGGGCGTCGAGTGCCAAGCCGACAGCGACTGTTGCGGCTCGGAGCAGTGCCTAGAGCTGGTCCCCAACCTCAAAACCTGCGGCGGAGTGAAGTGTAACCCAGCCGGTGAAGGCTGCGAAAGCTCGGCGCAGTGCTGCGGGGAGCTGAACTGCTTCCAGGGCCAGTGCCAGGTGAAGGACTGCATCGATCAAGATGGGCCATGCAAAGGCGATGCGGATTGCTGCACGCAAACCGTGCCTGGGGAGATGGGCCCGATCGAGATCCCACTGTTCTGTGTTGAAGGTCGATGCGGACCGAAGGAGGACAAGTGTTACGACGAGACCTCGGCTTGCGACGAAGCCAAACCTTGTTGCGATGAAGCCGCGACCTGTCAGCTCGCCGCCGAGGGCCTCTCTCGTTGCAGCACCTGTACGGGGGCCGGAGCGGGCGTTGATTGCTCGCAGGACAGCGACTGTTGCTCGGACTTTTGCGTCGCGATCGGTGAGCAGTTGGCCTGTGCGAAGCCACAATGCGCGCCGGTTGGGGGGCCTTGTGATTTCCCCACCGACTGCTGTACCGGCGTGTGCGACGCGAGTTCCGGCATGTGTGCGGATGCCTTTTGTGTCGCGACCCAGTGCCATGACGCCTGTGAGGTCGGTCCGCCGCTGCAGGCTTGCGGGTTTGGCGAGGAGGACGTGGTTGCTGTGATTCCCGGTTGCAGTTGTTACTGGGCTGTTGAGTGCGTGGCCGAATACGAAGCGACCTTTCCGGGAGCGTGTAACTGATGAACCCTCGCCTACATCGACGCACGGGCAGCTTTGTCGCGTGTGCCGCCTGTGCCATCGCGAAGAACGCTGAAGTCGCCGGGAATCTTGCGGTCGCGCTTAGGCGCGCGGATTGCAGGACGGGGGGCATGCGTTGCTTTGTGCCTGCCTTCGTTGGGTTGCTGAACGCGGGCTGTTCGAACGCGGAACTCTTGGAACCCCCTCCGACCGGCGAGGGAGGTGGCGAATCCGTGTTGAGCGGTTCTGGCGGGAGCACCAATGCGGGGGCGGGCGGTTTCGGCGGGGGAATCGTGCCATCGGATGGGGGGGAAGGTCCTCGCGGGGCGGGGGGTGGTGGGGCCTTGCAATGCGCCGACCTCCCCGACACGGTTGTCGAGCTGAGCCCGGAACAGTCTCGGGACTTGGCTGCCGGCCAATTCAGCGTGGCGATGGTCGCGAGTGGCTGGTTGCCGCCGCCCAAGACGTTGGGCTTCTCGCAAGTACGCGACTATCTACACGACCTCGCTAACGTCGACGTTGGGACCGACGAGAATCCCGTCTCGTTCGCCTTTGTCAGCGTGCAAAATGCGCCCGGGCTCTACCAACTGAGTGCTCGCTCGGTCGGTCGAGCGGCGAGCGAGACCAAGGCCAACCTTGTCGTGTTGCTGGATGTATCGCCCAGCACGGCGGCTGTCTCCGAGGGACGGGACGCTGTATTGAACTCGCTGGCGGACGGTGTGGATGCCCACCAGGGATACACCTTCTCGCTCGCCTCGTTTGCTGGGACCACCGAGCTGATTGTGGACCGTGCTCCATCCGGCGAGGCGCGCGCTGCCCTCGATCTCGAGCGGACTCGCCTGGCCTACCTCGAAGGTGGTGACCTTCCTGGTGCGCTCAAGTCTGCTCAAGAGCTTCTAAAGGACAACGAGGGTGACGCCTTCCTCTTCTCCCACGTGCTGATTCTAACCGACGGTGGCTTGGTCCCGAGCGAGAACACGTTGGGTCAGGTCGAGGCGCTGGTGTCCAACTCCGGCGACGCGCGTGTGCATGTGTCCGTGGCGCAGCTTTCGACGGTGCCGCTGGGTACCGCCGCAACGCCGCTTGTGGCACCGACTGAGTTGCGCAGCGAGCTGCTCTCCGAGATCGCTCGCAGAGGTCGGGGGCTTGCCTTCTACTTTGATGGCACCTGCAACGGCTGCAGCTCGAGCAAGGTGGTGGACGCCTCCTTTGCGCGCTGGTTTGCTCCATTCGAACCAACCGAGAACTTTCAGTTCTTCCTGCCCGGCGCTCTAAGCTACGTGCCTAGCCAGGAACCGGGAGGAGATGCGCTAGCCGTCGGACTTGCGGGCCTTTCCTGGGAGCGGTCGATCCAGCTCAAGGATGAGTGCGCGGGTGATTTGAGTGGCCGGACGATTAAGGTCAGCCACGGCGATAGCACCCGCTCGGCGGTGCTAACCCAGTTCGGAAATGGGGTGGATTTGCTTGAAGACCAACCGCGGATTCAAGCGGAGCGACGCCTCAAAGCGACAATCAATGTTATGCGTGGGCCCGCCGTCGACTACTGCGCTCAGATCAACACAGAGCTGCTGGCCATCGGGGCTCCGCTTCAATGCCAGGACACCGACTTTGACTGTCGCTACGTCGCGCTGGTCGAGGACTTCGTGTCGAAGGCGCAAGGTCTTTGTCCGAACTAAGGTCTTCGTCCGAACCACGGTTGCAAACGCTGGCCGCCTTTGCCGCGCTCGGCGTGGGGGTCATGCTTGCGGTGGGCGCGTGTCGCGACGTCGTAGCGGGTGACAGTGTGGACGCCGCTGCGGAGCTTTGCGAGCGGCTATCGGCGTGCTTTCCGGATGCTCCTTCTTGCGACGAGCTGGCTTCGGAGCTGAGCCAGGCCCCAACGGAGGATCGTCAAAGGTCGCTGGCGTCATTCGGCAAGCTGCAGTGTCTCGATGGGGGCTGCGGTGAGAGCCGCTCCTGCCTTGACTTGCCAGCCTTCTGCGAGACGCAAGGCGCTCCGTGCGAGGGCCGCTTAGACTGTTGCGACTGGAGTTACGGGCTCGCGGCATGTGGCGCCAGCGGCAAGTGCTGCAAAACCGACGGTGCCTCATGCAGTAGCGATGAGGAGTGTTGTGCGGGAGAGTGCCTTCGGGTTGCCGAGGACATATCGACGTGTGGCGGCGTGCTCTGCAAGAAGGTGGGCGCCGACTGTGATTCGGCCGCTGAGTGCTGTACCGGCCACTGTTTGGACGGCAGCTGTTCTTTGCTCGATTGCTTCCAACGCGACGAGGCTTGCGAGACCACCGACCAGTGTTGTCGAGAGGAGGTCCAACTCGACGACAACGTGCTCGTCGTGGTCCAACTCGAGTGCAACGACGGGATATGTAGCCTGCCAGCTCAACCTGCGTGCGCGCAGGCCAATCAGCCGTGCGACCCGTTGGGCGCGGGCTGTTGCGAGGGGCAGGGGAGCTGCCAAAGCCTCGGTGATGGTTTACCGGTTTGTTCCACTTGTGCGCCAGCCTTGTTCGAATGCTCGCAAGACGCGGACTGCTGCTCGGGCCGATGCTTGGAGGCCGTGAACGGCAATGTCTGCGCCGCGTTGGATTGTGTCGACGAGGGCAGCTGCCAACTGCCGACCGATTGTTGCAATGGCATCTGCGAGTTTGAAGCGGCGGACGTGGGAAACTGCAGCGCGTGCTTGAAGAGCTGCCACAATCCGTGTGACGCGGGCGGCGCTCTAAAACCGAATTGTGAAGGGTTGAACCCAAGCGCATTTAATCAGGTTTTGCAGAACGACGCCGTCTGTGAGTGTCAGTGGGACGGCATCTGCGCGGCGCAATACGCCGAGCTGGCTGGAACCTGCGGATGAGTTCGAAGGAGGTAGGAATGAAACGTGCTTCTAACGATCCCATGCGCACTTTGCTTCTGACGCTGGTCGCCTCCTTCGCTGTTGCCTGCGGTGATAGCGGTGATGGCGCGACCAGCGATGTCGGTGGGGGAACCAGCGCCGGGACCGGCGGTTCCTCACCTGGCAAGCCAGTTCCGGGACCCGAGGAGGGAGCATTGCTCGAGGGCACTTCTTCCCAACGCGCGGGTAACTTCGAGGAAAACGACGCAAGCTGCAACGCCGCGGAACCGCTGATCCAAGTCTCGCTTCCGCGCGGTTTTGAGCCCGCGTTGGCCACCGGCCAATACGTGGACTCGATGCTCAAGCAAGGCTTTCTGCCGGACCCATCGGCGCTGCGCTTCGAGCCGCTTCGCGCCTACCTCGAGAATCGTGATGCAACGAACCGACTCGAGGCTTGGGTCGAACCGCGGGGGAGTGATTCGCTCCGGCTGCAGATTCGGCATCGGGCCTCCCTGATGGGAACCATGCCATCCCAGCCCAGCCATGTCGTCGTTGTCCTGGATGTGTCATCGAGCATGGCTCAATCCGCCACATTGCGTGATGACGAGCTCGCCGCGCTTGCCGAGCACCTGGACCAGGCGCAGATCCGCTTCTCCTTGGTTACCTTCGCCGGGGAGGCCACGCGCTTGATTGAAGATGCCGCTGTGGGTGACGCCAGCGGCGCGCTGGTCGCGGCGAGCACGCAGCTGATCCCTGGAGAGGGCCACAATCTATCGGCGGGGCTCAAAGAAGCTGCGGCGCTGCTCGATACCAAGGACGGTAGCCAGCTGCTCGTCCTAACAGACGGTGGCTTCACCGCCGACGAAGCGGCCCTCGAGCAGGTACGGAGCCTGCGCGCGCAGGGCGTGCTGCTGTCAGCGGTGCAACTCGCAGTGCCCGCCGGCTTTCAGCGCAACGAAGGCGCGAAGGCGCAGACGTCCCTCCACTTCGACATGCTGACCGAACTCGCCAAGGCCGGCGGAGGCTTCGCGTTGTTCTCCAACGGAGATAGCTTCTCGCCGGACAGCTGGGTGCCCTCGCTTTCGACGCAGCCAGCGCTTGCGCTCGAGTTGCCGGGTACCCTCCCGCCCCTCGACAGCTTTGTGGGCGAGGCCGTTGCCGATCGAAAGTTGCCCAACGCAGTCACCGAAACGGCTTCGGTCACACTGTCTACTCACTGTCTCGAAGGCGAGGGTCCGTTCAGCCTCACTATTGACGGCCAGCCCTTCTCCCTACAGCAGGTTGCTGGGCAGTGGAGGCTGCAAGACAGCGTGCGCGCCAAGGCCGATGAAAAGCTGCAAGCGGTGGTGCAGGCGCTGCGCACACAAACCCCGCCCAACGCCGAAATGCTCCCCGGCGACTTCGTGTGTGAAGCGCTCGCGGCGTTCAGCAGTCCGGTCGCTTGTGGCACCAGTGGTCTTGACCCTTCGTGCGGTTACGCGAAGCAGGTTGACGACTTCTACAAAACGGTCTGCAGCGAGTTCTGCGGCAGCTGCGACGCCTTCTGATCAGCCGCGCGACGGGCGTTTGCGGCTCTTGAACCAGGCGCGCGCAGTCTCCATCTTGCGCGCTTGATCGCGCGGAGCTCGCCGTTTGCAGGTCGACGCTTCGCTCGAGGCCGGTTCTGCGCCCCAGCGCAGCTCGGCGCAGTCGTTCGGGTTGAAGGCCACCTCGAGCGCGCTGCTGCGCGCGACCACGTCGGCGAGCTTCAGCTCGAAGCGGCTGCCGTCCGAGCGCGAATAGCTGAAGCTGCGCTGCCCAAGTTCCTTTTGCAACCGAGCCTCGAGCGCGCTCACCACCTCATCCACGTTGGCCCCCGCTGCGAGCCGGAAGCGTTCAGGGTGGGCCTTCACTCGTTTGGCGAAGTTCTGCACTACGTCGATCGCGATCAGCAGGCGCAAATCCCTGCTCGGTGTGGAGAAGTTCTCCCAGTTGCCGACGGTCTCGAAGATGGAGGCGCCGTTCGGCATGTCGATGCGCGCGCCGCCGTCGCGAAAATACTTCTCGCCGTTCTCCACCGAGCCCACTCGCGTTTTTACCTGCTCCTCGAGCGCGCTGATCACGTTGAGCAGCGCCGCCTCGGGATCACGAGGGGCGGGGGAGAGCACGAGATCCATCCGCTCGTAGAACTCGCTCGAGCTGAGCTTGCTCTGCTCGAGCGAGTGATCGCCCCAGTCGGTGCGCTCGGCGATCGCCTTGTTCGACAGAGCGCGTACGTTGCCTCCCGCGGCGGTGATCGGACGAAAGCGCTTGAAGCCGGGGTTGCCCATCGCTGGTTCGTCCTGCACGAAGAGGAAGTTCCCTTCCCAAAAACGCTTCTTGGCGACGGTGCCGTCGGGTTGGCCGTCCACCGCGAAGAGAACGCCAGCCTTGTCTCCGACCTGCGGTAGGAGCTTGGCCACCACCAGGATGTGACCGTAGGGATCGGCGTAGATGGTGCCCGGCCGCAGGCTCTCGCGTGAGAGCGGGACGGGGTAGTAATCAGTGGTGTCGTCGGCGGCCAGCGTGCGCCCGGTGCCCGAGTGAACCGAGTTCTTGAGCGTGACGCGGGCGAAGGTCTCGAAGCGTTTCCAACGCGAAGGGATCGGCTCTTCGAGCGGATCGAGATTGGATTGGCGGTCTTGGCAGCGCGGCGCTTGTCCACCGCCCCCGCGCGAACACTTGGAGAAACCGAACGGCAACCCGAGCTTGAAGCTGAAGTAAGCGCGCAAGAAGTACGGCAGGTCGGCGCAATCCGGGTCCAAGCGCAGGCCCTTGGGCGGAGCTTGGTCCTCGTCGGCGCCGAGATGGTTGTGCAGGAAGTTGCGCTCTTCGTCGCTGGTGAACTCGTGCAGCGAGCTAGCGCTGAAGAACTCATCGTCGGGCGCGTCGAAGAGCGCCTCCACCCAGGCCGAGAACAGGTCCTCCATCGCGCTGTCCCAGGCTCGCGTGGCGCTCCACGGCAGCCCTTGCGGCCCAGCGCGACCGAGCCGTTTGGCGGTAGCTGCGACGTTGATGGTCTCGCAGTGTTGGGCGGCTCCGTCGCGTACGGCGATGGCTTTGAGCGAGCCCGCCGCGCCCGGCGTGAAGCGAGCGAGCGCCGAGGACGGCGGGCCGTTGCGAGGTTCGGCTTGCACCACCACCGGCGCTTTGCCTTGCTCCACCAGCAGCACGTACTCGCTCGGCGGCACGGCCTTGCTCAGCGCCACCACGCGCAGCTCGCTGTTGGCCGCAGGCTCGAGCGGTGACACGAACATGCGAGTGTTGCTCCCAGCCACGCAGGGGCCCTCTGCGAGGGCCTTGGCGGCCTCGGGAGCGAGCGGTGCGAGCACCGGCGCAGCCGGGGCTGCGGCGCTTGCTACCGGGGCTGCGGCGCTCTCGACGGCGGACGCGGAGGCCGAGGCGGTGAGCGGCGCTGAGTCGAGCGGCGGTACGCCATCCGCAGGTGGACGGCCGCAGCCGAGGCCGCCAAACCCGAGCGCGAGCACGCTCAAACCAAGCGAGAACGCGCGCGGCGAGAACGCGCTCGAGCCTGGCGTGCGCGAACTCGAACTCGCGAACGCGCCGAAGCTCGCGAAGGCGGCTGCCCAGCCGGCGCGCCTCATCCTCGACGCTTCTTCGCGGGCGCGGCCTTCTTCGCCGGTGCGGCCTTTCTTGAAGGCGCGGGCCGCTTCGCGGGAGCGGGCTTCTTCGCGGCCGGCTTGGAGGCGGCCTTCTTCGCGGGCTTGGTTGCAGCCTGCTTCGACGAGGGACGTTGCTGCGCGGGCGCTGCTTTCTTCGTCGGCACAGCCGGCTTTGCAGCGCCGGCTTTCTCGGCGGCGGCCTTCTTCGCAGCTGCGGCTCGTTTGGCCGAGGCGGCTCTCCTGCCGATCACGGCCTGCCGCGCCGCAGGCGCGTTGCCGGGGAGCAGTCGCTCGCCCGATGCGGGTTTGCGCTTGGGTGCGGGCTGCTTGGCCTTGGGCGCAGCCGCGCCGACGGCGCGTTGCGGCGAGGCGGGGGCGCGCGGTTGGAACTCGATCAGCTCGGTCTCGGCCTCCGGGATGAGCTCACTCTCCACTGCGACCTCAGGCGCAGCGAGCTGCGGCGCGTTGGTCTGCGCAACTTCAACTTCAGGCTCAGCCGCTGGCTCAGCTGCGGGCTCCAGGCTCTTGTACGGCGGCTTGAGAAGCGGCTCGTGACGCTTCTCGGCGGCGACGAGGAACACCTCGAAGCTGTTGGTCCGCACCGTCTCGGGGCGCAATGTGCGCACGTCGGCGTACTCTTTGCGCAGCTCGCCGCGGGCCTTCTCGTAGTCGGGGCCCATGAAGATTTTCGCGACGAAGCTCGAGCCTTTTTTGCCGTAGAGCTTGGCGATCTCGATCGCCTTCATCACCAGCTCGTAGCTCTGCCATTGATCGACGTCGCGCATGCCGCTGGTGTTGGGCGCCATGTCGGAGAGCACCACGTCGAACGGGGCCTCTTTCTCGAAGGTGTCGAGCGGGAGGTCGAAGAGATCGACGATGTAGACCGAGGCGTTGGGCCCGAGCGTGACGGTGAGCGGCTGACGATCGACCGAGACGAGCCGGCCGTTGAAGCCGATTTTGCGCTGCACGTAGAGCGACCAGGAGCCGGGCGCCGAGCCGAGATCCACGACGTGTTGGCCGGGACGGAGCAAGCGACAGCGATGATCGATCTCCTCGAGCTTGAACACGCTGCGTGCCGGGAAGCCCTGCTTCTTGGCCGCTTTGGTGTAGAGGTCCGGCTTCTTGTAGGGGTTCTTCGATTTCGACACGGCGCTCTTCTCCCAGAGATGCGGCCGAGCGGCAAGAAAGGGGTTTGAGCGATTGTTACGGCGCCGCCGAGTGGCCCGACTAAGCTCGTGCGCGCCATGTCCCCGATCGTTTTCAGCAATGACCGTATGGCGATCACGCACGCGGGCAAGCTGTTCACCTGCGGTTGAAGCAACGCGCCTACGCTGGTCGAGATGACGGCGCTCGAGAGCGAGGGGCGGCGCGCCGAGGCGGAGGCTGGGCCGATGGCGTTTCTCAACGTTGTGTTCGCGGGTGTACCCAACTTCCCGGAGCCGGTGCGTGAGGCCGGAGCGCGCCTGACCAAGGACCCGCTGTTTTCCCTAGGGCGAGCTCACGTGGTGCTGATGCCGGGGTTTCTGGGGGTTGCCGTGACCTCGTTCATCAACACCTTCGTTTTGTTGGGCAGGCCGCCGTTCCCGACGAAGATCTTTCATGCGCTGCCGCAGGCCACGGTGTGGCTCTGCGAGAAGGCGGGCCTGCAGGCGGAGGAGATCGCTGCGGGAGTCGAGACGGTGCGCAAGCAGCTGCAGCCTTGAGCGGCGCTTGGGCGCGAAGCAACCGCGCACCAACGCGCACGACACGACTACAAAAGCGAAACGCCCGAACCGCGGGGCGGTTCAGGCGTTTGGGTTGCTTCAGAGCGAGGTGCTCACGAAGCCGCAGGAACTCAGGCCTTCTTGCCGGCGTTCTTCTTCTTGGTGGCGCCGCGGACGACGACGATGCCGTTCTGCCCGCCGGGGATTGCACCCTCGATCAGGATCACGTCGTCTTCCGGCATCAGCTTGGCGATCTTGAGGTTCTGCGTGGTGACCGTCTCGTTGCCGTAGTGACCGGGCATCTTGAGGCCGGGTAGGGTGCGACCGGGCGTCATGTTGGTACCGATCGA
>CAITIQ010000502.1 GCA_903892415.1 uncultured delta proteobacterium
CAGCCGGTAGCTCGCCTTCCACCAGATGCAAGGCTTGGTCAAACTCTCGTTCCACCGAGGCGTTCGAGCGGAGGTACACGCCGAGACTCGCTGATTCAATTGCCACGCTCGGGTCCATGGTCCCTCCACGCAGTAAAGACAAGCTCGCGCACTCTGACGGAGCTGGCTTATAGCCCTGGGATCAGGAGCTTGCAGCAATTGAGCGACGGAATGCAGCCATCGACGCCCCCAAGCAGCGCGTTGCAGGTCCCAAGCGCGAGGCCATCCAAGCTGCAAGCGCATACTCCTTCGCCGTTGCACTCGGTTGTTACCAGCCCAACGTCGCATTCCGCCTCGCCCTTGCAGCCTCCCCCGAAGATCTCGCTCGAAGAGTTTCCGCAGGAAGGGTTGCATGAAAGGTCGTCGCTCGCGACCGTGCAGGCGAAGAAAGGGTCCTCGGGGAATTGCGGCTGGCAGTCAGCATTCAGGAGCTCAGGTACGCACTCGAGATAAGGCCGGATGGTGTCGTCACAAGCACCATTGAAGAGCGCATCGCATGTGGATTCACAGTCGGCGCTGGCGCAGCCGGCAGCGGCTTGTGCGATGCAGAACGCGCTGCAGGTAGGATTGGTCGTGGACGATGTAGTCCCGCTCGACCCGGCAGCGCCGCTGCCGGTGGGTCCGCCACCCTCACCGCTGCTAGCTTGCTCAAACACCACGATGCCTCCGCATCCGGCGGCAGCACAAGCAATGAGGAGCGCTACGAACCCGTGGAGCGTGGTCGACGACGCCATCGCTTCAGCATATGCGCTAGCTCATGCAGGATCACGCTGTGGCGTGGTCGTTCAAGGTCATTCTCGGAGTTGCTGTGTGCAAACCACTGAGCCATCGCGAACCCACCGGGCAGGATGACCTAGCGAGTCGCAAGCGCATGACCAAACGCGAAGTTCAGACTTTGCACATCACGCGCAAACTGATCGGCGACCGGACCTCAGCTGTGGCGCGCGATCGTGGCATGCCGTTAGCATGGCGTGGCCTATGACCACCGTGAGCCTGCTGAACAGTCCGCAGAACCTGGAGCTTCAGGTCGACTCGCCCGACACCTTCGATGTGCGGGAGTACACGGTGAACGAGGGGGTCAACACCTTGTTCACGGTGGACTTATTGGTTCGCTGCTCCAACCCGGCTGTCGATCTGGAGACGACGATCGGAGCGCAAGCCAGCTTCCGTATTGGACTCAATCCCCTCGCTCATCCCGACACGGCGTCGCCCCGTTGGAGTGGGCTCATTCGCAACGTCGAGCAGGTTGCGTCGGAGACCACGGGGCTTTCGACCTATCGCGTGCGCCTTGCACCTGCGTTGTGGCTCTTGACCCAACGCACCAACTGCCGCGTCTTTCAACAGCTGACCGACCTCGAGGTCGTGCTCACGATCCTCAAGGAGTGGGGGCTCTCGCATGAATCTCGATGCGAACAGAGTTACAAACCAAAAAAGTATCGGGTCCAGTACCAAGAGACCGACTTCGCTTTCGTGAGCCGACTGCTCGAGGACGCCGGCATTAGCTATGTGCTTGAGCAGCGAGAGAGCGAGACAGTAGTCGTATTACGAGATGCCCCCGAGGCGGCCACGCCGCGCGCGGCTCCGCTCGACCACGTGGGAGAGCCGAGCGCTGGGCCGCAACTTTACGCAACCGGCCTTCGCGCCGAGCGCGCGATACGCCAAGGTCGAACAACCTTCGCCGATCATGATCCCCGGCTTCCCAACCAGCCGCTCTTGGCGCAAGCCAACGCGAGTGAACACCCGCTCGAAGCGCAGCTCGAGTCCTTCGTTTATACGCCGGGAGCCTTCAAGTTCGGCAACTCCGGCACCAAGGATACGCCGAGCGCTGATGATCGCGGACGCGTGCGCACCGACCTCGAGGAAGCTCGATTGATAGCGCAGCGTGATGCCGCGGTGAGGGTTGCCCGTTCACAGCGTTTCTCCTTTCAGTCTAATTGTGTCGAGTTACGCTCAGGGACGGTGCTCTCACTCACGAACCACCCCGTTGCGGAGAAGTTCAAGAAGCTGCTCCTGACGGAGGTCGAGTTCTCCGGCACGTTCGAGTCCGAGGTGCACATCCAAGCAAAGGCCGTCAGCGCCGAGCTCTCGCACAGGCCTGAGTGCGTGACGC
>CAITIQ010000503.1 GCA_903892415.1 uncultured delta proteobacterium
AACGCGCTGGCCGAGCACAGCGTGCCCTGGCTCGAGGTCTCTGATCGCCGCTCGCTCCGTCGCGCCCTCGTCGCCGACGCTAGGGTGACGCGAGGAAGCCAGGCGCTCGCGCTGCACGTGGATCACACCGCGCTCGCGTCCGGTCGGCGTAAGGCTGCTTTGCCCTTTCACCTCGGGGACGAGCGCTACGCTTCGCTCGAGGCGGTCGGAGCCGCGGCCGCGCTCGACCCGCTCCGCCGCGCCGTCGGCGAGGTGGAGGTGCGCTTCGACTTCACGACCCTGTTCACGTCGATCCCGTCTCTCGAGCGGCCGCCGCTCGAGAGCTCGCTGCGCTTCGTGCCGTTCTTCAAGAGCGACGACTTCCGCGAGCTGTGGGAGGACGAGGCGGTCGACGTCGACCTCGGGCCCGTCCGCGGCGACACCTGGGACGGCCGGCTCCCGCTCGATACTTGGCTGTCGCTCGAGCCGCTGCACACGCTCTGTCTCGACGCCGACGTCACGTTCAAGCTCGCACCATGAGGGGCACGGCGCCCACGGGCGCCAACGGAGGTAGCGCTGGTGGATCGATGGGCTGCGAGACCGGCGCCGGCCGAATCTTGGATGGGCAGTCCAATTGGACGTTTTGCTCAATTGCGCCCCCGATCCCCTAGGGATCGGCGGTCGAACTCAACATAAACGCCAATTCGCAGGCCGATCGTCCACGCGCGGCGCTCGAATCTCCATCGAATGGCGACTCGGAACCCAGGCCTTTCACCAGGGGGCGCCAACCCCGCTGCCGGAGACACTCGAGACTTCGAAACTCCTCCTCCTCCACCCTCCTCCTTCTTGACCCTCCCCTAACGGGAGACCGCAGGCTTCTTCGCGGAGGTCACGATGGTCGAAGGAAGCTGTCTGTGTGGGAAGGTTCGGTTTCAGGTTGAGGGCGGGTTCGTCGAGGGGCATCACTGTCACTGCTCGCGCTGCCGCAAGGCGCACGGGGCGGCGTTCGCTACGTACGTTTGCACGCCGGTGAGCGGGTTCCGCTTGGTGGCGGGCGAGGCGGAGCTGACGAGTTATCGCTCGTCGCCGCCGGTTCGGCGTTCGTTTTGCCGCACCTGCGGCTCGAGCTTTTTGTTCGAGCACGATGCTGTGCCCGAGCTGATGTTCGTGGCGGTGGGCACGCTCGACGAGGTGTTGCCGAGCGCGCTGCCCATCGACGCGCATTGCTTCGTTGGTTCGAAGGCCAGCTGGTGGACGATTCACGACGAGCTTACGCGCCATGAGCAGCAGAGGCCCGAGTTCGGCGGCTAAGCAGGTCAGCCTGCGATCGGCAGCACGAGCTCGGTGCGCCGCGTTTCTGAGGGGACGGTCTCCGGGTCGTCCAGATAGATCTCTCGCGGAGCTCCCGCGGGCGTGAGCCCTTGCTCGTGTACCCAGGCCGTTACTGCATGTTGCGCGACGCCGATCTCCTCGTAGGCGCCGACGTGCGTGGTGAAGGCCACCCGCGAGGCGGGGAACTCGAGGAAGCGCAAGCCGGCGCGCGCGGCGTGACCCGCGTCGAACCCTACCGGCGCGAGCACGCCCATCTCGAGGATCATCGTGTCGTCGTCCTCGGGCTCGGGCAATAAGCACAACGCTGGCTCAGCGACGTTGATGCTCGCTTCACGCAAGGCTGTCGACAAGCGGTCGAACAGCGCAAAGCCAGCCTCGACGTGGAGTTCGGGGCTTGTGACCGTGCGGAGCGAGAGGAGCGCCATCGCGGGCTCGTGGCGGATCGAGATCGCGTACGGCAGCACGTCGCCCTCGCGCATCATGCGCTCGACGTACGACAAGGCTCGTCGCGACCGGGCGAGGTCACACTCGATGCGGCGTCGCTCCGCCTCGAGCCGCTCCGCGAGCGCATGGGGCGCTTTGGACGCCAAGATCGCCTTGATCGCAGGAATGGGCACATCGAGCGATCGCAGCAGCGAGATCGAGATGGCGGTCTTGATCTGGCTGCGCGCGTAGAAGCGATAGCTCGAAGCATCGACGCGCGCTGGCGGTAGCAAGCCCACCTCGTCGTAGTGCCGCAGCGCCTTGATACTGAGCCGGCACGCGCGCGCGAAGCGCCCAATGCTGAGTAGGTCGGACATGAAGCTTCCCTGAGTTTGTGACCGCAGACCCCGACCGCAGAGCCTCCTGCCGGCGGTTGCGACACTACGGCGGGTGTCACGGTGAGACGGCGCGATGTGTCGCAGCGGAGCCGCGAGCGTGGAGCACCGGAGGGCGATGGGCCCAGCGCGCTGTCGCTGCCTGGGCGCCGACGAGACCTGCGCCCGACGTGCAATTGCCCCGAAGAATCGCCGCAGGGGCTGTTGGCCGTCGGGGTGAGCAAGCGCAAGTTGCCGTGGGCCTTCGACTGCCGTCAGCCTTGCGGATGACCTGACTTCGATGCCCCCGGATGCGCTCGCGGTCCGAGCAAAACCTCCGCGAGTGGTCGGCTGCGGCACGTGCGGCGATGGTCCGTGCGAAGGCCTGAGGTCAGACCGGCTGAGTTCAGCGTGGTTGGTCGTGGGAGCGCGCAACGCCCACTAATTCGCGTCATCCGCAGAGTCGGCAGCGACCGCCTCACTCGGAACGGGCCCCGGTTCCAGCCGCAACGTCACTTGGGTGGTCATGGTCGTGGCCTTGACGACGATGCGGAGCGTGCGTTGCGGGTTGGCTGCCGTTTGTACACCGGTGAGGATAATCATGCCCGCGGTGGGGTTCTCAGAGAACTTGCTAAAGCGCGCCTTCAAGTACTGTAGCGTTCTCGGAACGTCGGCGGGGACATCAACGATCTGCGTGAAGGGCGTGCTCTCGAGCAACGCCGAGCGCGCGGGCATCTTCACGCCAAACGCCTCAACCGTACCCTCCTCCAGTTCATCCGCCTGAGCGACGGGCTTCGCGCTGCTCGGCCCGGCGGAGGGGATCGGCGGCGGGAGTTGCGGAACCGGGTCGGAGCAGCCCAGTCCAAGAACCGCGAGAGACAGGCTCAATCTCAGCGCTGCTCTCACTGGTCCGTCTCAGCCACCCGGACGAAGCTTCCCACGGAGGTGCGTGAGCGAGGTTGCGGAAGCTCGATCTTGGTGCGGTTGGTCCTGCCACCGTTGCTCGTCCCGCCGCTCTGGCCTGTTTGGAACACCAGCTCGTACCGGCCCGCCGTTGCCGAGGTCATCCCGCTGTAGTTTCCGCTCATCCAAGGATCACTGAAGTTGCCGTTCGTTTTCGTGCAGGTGTTGACCAAGTTGAGCGAGACGCCAAACACCACCTCTCCGTTTGCGAAGTTCTTGCAGATCGTGGCGGGGTTGGTGTCCACCGTTCCAGACGGCCTGGGGTCGTAGCCGGTGGACCTCGCGTAGTCGAGGCCGCACAAGCCGCCCGTGCCCAAGGAGCAGGTATTCGTGGCCGCTGGATTGAAGTAGGCGAAGTAGAGCTGACCATCGAAGAGATTGATCGGACCTGTCACGCTGCCGCCATCGCGCCAAGCCATCTGCACTCCTTCTGTAGCGCTGACGCGAGCCTGGAAACCGGTCAACGCAGGATTGGTCGCAGCACCAGCGATTGTGTTGTTGAAGCGATCGGCAAAGCTGATCAAAAAATTGACCATGCCTGAGTTCGTGGTGTTGAAGTTCTCCTGCTTGCCTGTGGAGAAGGTGACGATGACGTCTCCCTGCCCGTCGGTCGAAAGCAAGGGCGTAGTTTCGATCGGTTGGCCCATCTGCGGCGTGGCAGGACCCAAGCCAAGCCTGTTCCCGGTCGACTGGTCCCACGCGTCATCCAGGGTGTCATCGTTGTACGTATCGAAAGCGATGTGGGCCTTCCAATTCGACGGATCGCTCTGCGTGACGTCAACTCGCCACATCGCACCGTCGGCGTCGCCAACATAGATGCGCTCAGCGACGCGGCCGCCGCCTGGGAACACGCTCGGGATTCCGGTGAGAGGGCTATCAAACGCCGCGCAGCCTGCGGGGAGCTGGCATCGCGCGCGCGGGGCCGTAAGCTGTGACGGGCTGTCACCCAACTCTCCCACCAAGCGCGCCAGGATGCGACCCGTTTTGAGTTCCACGAAGGTGAGGCTGCGCGAAGGGACTGCATTGCCCCAATCGCGAATCGATGACCGCGGGGTTGCCACTGCGCCGTCCCAATACGCGGTCGGCGAAACCCGGCGGGCTCGTGTGCCCGTCGGGGTGGTATCCGGAGCTCCGCCGGGGATTACGGCGACTGCGACCACGCGCGATGAAGTCGGCGACTCTGCGTAGCGAATGTGGGTGATTGCTGCTCCGGGAACGGTCTTCCCAAAAAGCGGCGCTCCCACGTTGCCGGGGACAGGCCCGGTCGTCGACAGCTGCCACAGAAACCGCGGCGCGGTGGGGTCGGTGACGTCCAGCGCATAGCAGAACCCGTTGTCCAGGTCGGACACGCCGCTACAGCCGACAACCACCGTGTTGTAGGCCCAATTCGTCGCGTCGTCCGGATCGTCCGTGTCGGTGAAGCCTAGCGGACGTTCGTAGACCACGTTGCCCCAGGCTAGCTGTCCATCGAGCAGACGCCCCGCCGAGTTGAAGTGAGTCGGAAGCGCCGGGATCACCGCGGGAGGAATGAACGACCAAAGTTCGTTGTTGGCCAAGCTGTCGGCACTGGGAACACCCGTGTTGTAGGGCACGCTTGCGGGGACGAAGTTGTTCTTCGCCAATACGAAGGCGTGCAGCTGCCCATCCACCGTTTGCGAATAGACCATGGTTGGACGCGTGCCGTGGACGTCCACGAAGGAGGTCGAGCCGTTGGTACGGCTTCGTCCGAAGTTCTGGTCGTCGCTGTCCACGCGGCTCGGCGGCGGGACGACGATAGGCATCGTGCGGAAGATGGCGCCCAACGGGCTGCAGTTGCCATTGCATTGCGCGCTGTTTGGATCGCGCGAGGGCACGGGATCTGAACTCACGGTGCCGCCGTCATCGGGGTTGGGGTCTCCGCCATACCAACGGATGAATCGGTTCGCGCAGGTGGGCAAACTGGTCGTTCCCATCGCGCTCTGGCAAAAGGTTGATCCTACACCCAGCAGCGACTCGAGATCATTCGCCCCGGAGCCGAACAGCGCCGTGATCTTCGTCGAGAAGTTGGCATACGTCGCAGGCGTGTCGTTTCCGTCTATGCGCTCGAATTCACCCAGCGCGCTGGATGCGGCGAAGAGGCCGTCCCGCGCGTTCACAGGGGTGGCGCTCTCGTCGCGTAGCGACGCCTTCATGTCATCGGCATTCGCGGTGCCCACGGTGAAGAATCTGCGGAAGGGCGCCGCCGCCAGGTTGCGGCCAAACACGTCCCCTAGGTTGGGGTTGACGTTCTGGATAACTGGGACGAAGGTCCCGTCACACGCGCTGCGAACCCGCTCCAAGTTTCCGGTCCACATCGAACTCGCGCTGAGTTCCATCGATGAGCGAAGCTCATAGGATGTGGCCGGTGCGAGCGTGGAGCCGCCGGTCTGGGTGAAGGAGGCCGCGACTCCGCTGAAGACCGGCACCGTGCGGCTGACGGCTCCGCCGGCGATGGAGCCGAGGATGCCGCTCAGCCCTTGCTTGAAGGCAGCCTGATTCGTGGGGAAGTAGGCACGTGTGGTACCGCCCTCCACGGCGGTCTCGAGCAAGTTGCAGCAGGCCCGGATGCTCGCGCGCTCCGAACCCGTCAGGCCGGGGTTGGTCGCGGCCACGTACCCAACTCCGGCCGCGGGCTCGCAAATGCGCCCAACTGCGATATCGGCGGAGGTTAGGCTGTCGCACGCCAACGAAACCTTGGTGGGGCCAGGAGCCGGAATCCACGTGGCGGTGGGTAGGCCGATGCCAACCACGAAGGTTTTGACGCCTTCCGCCCTTAGCTGCCCGGCGAAATAGGACATGCGCACGCTCAGGTCGTTCGAGGGCTCGCCGTCGGTCACCAAAATCACGTTCGTTTGTCGGCACTGAGTTGGGTCGTTGTAGTACGGGTCGGTGCGCGGTCCGATTTTTCCGTAGAGTGTCGAGAACGCGGTCACGTCCGCCGAGTATTCGTGAGGCAGATGAACGCCGTCCGTTTGCGTGTCCAAGCGAACGAACTCGTAGGCGTCGCGCATCATCGCGGCGAGCGGGGTCGACCCTTGCAGGTTATCTTGGAGACCTAGGATCGACTGCTGGATCATGTCATTGTGGCGGCCGGTGCAGCTGTCCTCGTCTGTGCAGTCGATCACCCCGGACAGCCCACTCGCGGACAAATCCCAGTCGCTGGGCCCGAACCCAATCAACCGGCCATGCCACGGGAACC
>CAITIQ010000504.1 GCA_903892415.1 uncultured delta proteobacterium
CTCCGCACCAAGATCGGCCGGGCCATCGCAAACCCCGAGTTCCAGGCGTGGGCCGCGGAGAACGGGTTCAAGATCGGAGAGTCGACCATCGACCCTGAAACGGGGGAGATGCGCTACATCCCCGGTGTCCACGACGAGCGCGCGATCCTCGCGTTCCGTCGTCAGGCGATCACCGGCAAGCCGCTCGGCTTCTCCTCGAACACGGGGACGCGCGTCCAGGTGACCGCTACGGACCCGAAGATGCGCGAGCAGATCCTGCGTGACTACAACCTCGGAAACGGGCGTTACGTGCTCGCTGAAGACGGCAAGACGGTTCTCTCTCCGCTGGAGTACGAGCGCTCTCTGATGGAGTCCGGGTACACGCCTTCTGGCTACAAGACTGCGACCACCGCAGATGGGACCTTGTATGTGCAGGACGCACTTGGTGCTGACACGTACGTCTTTGAGAACGGCAAGTTTCGCATGCTCAACGGCACCGACACGCAGCCTGCTGAACTGGAGTTCACGCAGGCTGTCGTTCAGGGGGAGGACAGGCGCCAGCGCTACATGACGCGCGCTGACCTGGGCGGTGAAGACATCAACCCGGACAACATCTTGGAAGCTGAGCCCGCGGACGAGGAAGCGATTCGCGCGTCGGCTCCGTTCAAGTTCGTGACGGCGGACCAGCTCCCGGCGGTCGGCGAAGTGAAGATCGTCGGCTACCTGGACAAGGCCAACGCCAAGGACATCCTCAAGTACGGCGAAGGTGCGTTCACGCTGAACGGCGGGCAGCATGTCTTCACCAAGGGCGCGAAGATTGAGGTGCTCGGCAAGAGGGAGTCGACCTTCCTGCGCGACCGCGAGAAGCTGGCGAAGGAGCGGACGGAAGAGGGGCCTGCGCTTCTCGACGCGGCTACGGTACGAGTGACGACGGCGCGGGAGCCCGTTGTGACGCCTCCGTCTGCGCTGCAGCCTGAGCTGACTGCAATCGGTCAGCACGCTCTCGCTGACGAGGAGTTCGCGGCCGGTCGCGCTGAGATGGCTCAGCGTGGCGACGTACTCACCACTGGTGCGACGGTGCCTGCTGGGGCCGCAGCGCCTGCGCCTGCTGCTCCTGCTGCTCCTGCTGCCGCGCCCACCGCTGCGCCTGCCGCTGCTCCTGCCGGGGCCTCCGCTGCTCCCGCTGCTCCAGCCGCTGCTCCGGCGCCGGCCGCTCCGGCTGCGGCTCCTGCTCCTGCACCTGCGGGCGCCCCGACTGCTGCTCCGAGCTACGCATACCGTAAGACTTCCGATGGTGCCGTGTACCGGATCGCCGACGGTAGCATCGAGATTATCAAGCCTGCGCCTGGACAGTTGCTGCCGCCAGAGGGTCGTCGCAGGGTCGGCGAGGGTGATGGCCCGGAATACGACGTGCTGATCGGAAAGCTGGGCGGAAGCGAGGCCGTTTCCACGTCCGAAGGCCAGAAACTTGAGCGCGAGCTTGTCGGAGCGCAGTTGCGCCAGCCGATGGTGCCGCCTGAATACAAGGTGGAGGCCGGACGAACGGGCACGGTCATCTCCTACCCGGAAGTGCCGAAGGAGCGCCTGGAGCTGTTCAAGGGATTGCGCGAGCGCATCCGTGAGGCCCGCGCCCGCAAGGCAGATGAGGCGGGCATCGCAGATGAAGAAGCTCAGGGGGAGGTGGCTGCGGCGCCTGCGGCACGTCAGCGGCGCGAGGCAGCGCCCGCGCGTCCTGTGGTTCCTCCGCCCGCGCGGGCTACCGGTATGATTGCAGAGCGTACTACTGCCCTGTCGCCGCGTGAGGCCCGCAAGGCGGCGCGCGAGCGAGCAGCGTTCTCCGCCGGCCTGCCAGATGTTGACGGAGATGACCTCACCCGGCCGACGGCAGAGCAGGAAAGTGCGACGACCGAACGAGCTATGCGCCAAATGAGCAGGGGTGAACTTCGCAGACGGGAGCCAATCACGTTTGATATGGGCTCTTATGTCACTCCTACCGGCGCAGCGCAGGCAGAAAGCCGCGAAGCTACTGTGCGTGAAGCAGAAGCATCCACGCCTACGTTGGCGCCTGCTCGTAGCAAGGGAGAAGTGACTCCTCGCAAAGAGCGCAGGGAAGCACAGCAGAAGCTAAGGGCGATCAGGGCAGCGCAGAAGGCCGCGCGCGCCGGAAACGGAGGGTAGATGGCTAAGCCACGTAGACTGCAAGGAGCCCCTTCAACCGAGGCTCCAGCACCCGCCCCAACGCCCGCACCCACGCCCGCTCCGGCTTCTGCTCCGGTTGCGGCCAAGCCTGCGGAGCCCAAGCGCGAGGAGCCCAAGCGCGAGGAGCGGAAGAGCGAAAAGAAGCCGCCCACGCCGGTGAGGCAGGCGAAGCCTCCTGCGTTGCCTGAACCTACGGGTAGCTTCGCACAGCCGACGGCCACTCGGCGCGAGGCTACGGCGGCAAGGGCGTTGGCGCCCTCGACTGCGGCGAAGGCGGCGCAGGCGGCGGCCGTAGAGGCTACGCCGCAGCCTGCTGTCGCAGCAGGAGGCGCCGGAACGACGGCGGTATACGTTCCGCCTGAACAGAGAATGGTCTTTCGTGACGGGCTTTTGATGCCGGCGGAGTTGGACCCGTATCAGAAGTACTACGAAGCGCTCGGCCGTGTCGAGGAACTACGGCGACAGGGCAAGATCGGTGTGCAAGAATCCGAGGGCCTCTTAGACCCTCAAGCCACAGGTCCGCAGTATCGCCCGGCCTTGCGGTCAGCGATGGCTCCTGGAAAGACGGGGCGCGCGTCATTCGCCCGCGCGCCTTCCGCCAGCAAGGTAGAGATGCCAACGGCGGAAGAGCTGGACACCCCGCTGGTAGGCGCGCAGAAGATGCAGCAGATCATGCAGGATCGCGAAGCGTTTTCACGCTTGCGCCACCAAAACGACAGAGAAATCAGGCAGCTTGAAACACAGTTGAGGACGCAGCGAGACGCTCCGTATGATCCCTCCAAGTCTCGCACCAGTCAAATGCAAGCACGCGCTCAGCAAATGTCTGAGGTCAGCGACCAACTCAAGCAAATGGCAAGACAGCAACGCGCGCTGACGGAACGAATCGCAAACGACGAAGCGACGCTGCGTGAGTACGGCATGACCGACGAGGAGCTGGGACTGACGCCGAAGGAGTAGAACTGCCAGCGCGAACGCCCATCCGCCGTGGCGATATGCTACGATGCGGGCGGGCGTTCGTGTGTCTTCGTGATACAGGCGCCTTCGGAGAAGCACGATGGGCCGCACCGAAGACTTGATGAAGCGGATGGCTGCTGAACAGGCGGCGCTGGAGAAGTCGCTCCGCGAAGGAACGGCCGCACCTTCGGTTGCCCCGACCGCAGCCGCCCCCGGCGCTCCCGCGATGGGCCGCATCGAAGCTATGCAGCCCCGGCCTGCCCCTATTGTAGCACGATCTGACGAATCTGTCGACCGCGACGAAGAAAAGCGTCGTGAGCGCGAAGCGCGCAGGCAGGCTGAACGCGCGCAGGAAGATGCAGAGAAGGCGGCGCGGAAAGCCGCAGAGAAGGCCGCTGCTGCGCCGCCCAAGCTCGTGCTGCCGCCTGACATGGCGCAGGTCGTCGACTACGGAAAGGTCTACGCTGCGTCCACGATCAGCGACTCTAACTTGCGCGTCTCTGTGGCGGCTGAAGACCTCGGTATGACGCCTGAGCGGCTCAAGGAGGTCGCGGCAGCCCAAGGCGTCGACCTCGACGACATCTACAACGCCCGGCTGAAGGGGCGCACCTACGACGAGTACGTGCGCGCTGCGAAGGAGCGTGGTGTATCCGGCTTCCTCACCGTGGCGGAGCGTGAGAGGGCGCTGCCCGAGCTGGCGCAGGAGTTTGACTCCTCAAAGGCAGGCGTGGCGTCCGACAAGCCCATCGCGTTGAAGGAGTCTCGCGCGGACGCGCAGGTCATCTTGGGCACCAGCACGGCGCTCCCCGAGGTGGCGAAGGAAGGCGAGTACGCGCACACGCTGGCTTCGGTGCTGGTTGACTCGCTGCTGAAGCAGGACCGCCCCTCGGAGCTTTACGACCTGTACGGCCGCAAGACCGCGACTGGCGCGACCCAGCAGTACGTTGAAGACCGCGTGAAGGACCTCGTTCGCAGCACCAACCTGCGGGCGGACACGCCGAACTTCGATGAGCGTATGCAGGCGCTCCGGCGCCGCGCGTTCAACGAGGTGCTGGCCTACAAGACCATCGGCATGTGGACGCCGGTCATCACTTCGTTGGACGTCGAGGCGGTC
>CAITIQ010000505.1 GCA_903892415.1 uncultured delta proteobacterium
AGGCACTCTGCCCAATCAAGCAAGACGTTGCGGGGCCCCACGCTTAGTGACTCGGCTGAGCCAGCGCGCGCTAGCTGGGCGTAGCTGGGTAGATAGCCGCCGCGATAAGCGCAGAAGGCAGCGGCCGCTTCGGCGGAGACAGACAATGCAGGCCGCTCGTCGGTCGGCGCAGGCGCCACCTCACACACGCCGTCCGCCACACAGCGCTCGTAACAGGCGTGCGACACCTCGTCGCTGTCCAGATAATAGTCATTCACGTGAACGAATCGATTGAACTCGACTTCATTGCAAGCATAGGGAACAACGGTAAAGAAAGACTCACGCCAGCTTGCGTAAGGCTTGGTGGCCGCGACGCGAATTCCACCATAGTAGGCTTGCCCAGCCGGAACCCAGAGCGGTGCATTGCACTCTGCGAGCGGCTGGTAGCTCGTCGCAATCGGTGGTGCCTCCTGCTCCAAGTCTGAACGGCCACTGCAAGCAACCAAGGCGGCCGCTAGCAGCCAGCATGCATGCTGAGCAAACGGCCTCACGGCCACTCCCCCTGCTTGTCTGGGAAGCAGAGCTCGACATTAGTAGGGCCAAACTCAGTATCTTCGTACACGAGGCAATCCGAGGTCTCTTCCCCGTCGGTAAAGGGCCCCGCCCACTTTGATAGCAGCGGAACACTGCGACACGTGAATCCAGCTGCACACGGTGCTTCATCACAGAACCTACGAACGCAGCAGGACGCATCGTAGACAGAGTTGGGGCCACCACAGTCGAAGCCCTCTACCGTCTTGTCTTTGCCGCATACTGAAAACGGATGTTCTGTGAGGAACCCGCCCGAGTCAGCGCAGGCGTCAAACTCACAAGACGGTGGAGGATAGATGGTGTTGCAATCCACGTAGCCCACGGGTGGGGCAACACGAAGTCGAGGATAGCTGAACCAGAAGCGCGCGTTGTCCGCCTCTCGCTCCAAACAAGCGAGCGCGAACTGTTCAGGAGTTGAATCAACGCATACGGAAAAATCTTCCTGCTGATTGGTGGCCACGCAACCGCCGCTTTCGCGAACAGCTGGTACCACCATCACCTCGTGGCCCTCTGGACAGACGATTTCCTCCGGAGCTGCTCCAGCTTCTCCGCCACCCGAGAGCGACGAGCCAGACGTGGTGGTCCCACAAGCCATCAGCGTGGATAGGGCCGCGATTGCTAGCTGTCTCATGGGTAAGTGCTCCGCCAGGTGGCGATCTCCGTCACAAGGTCCGGTGCCATTACACTCCGGTCCACACAGAAAGGCACTCCGACGACAGGGAGGCAACGAGGCAAGCCTCTCATGGGGCCTACTGGATGGGCACGCATTGCGGCTCTCCGAATAGCCCTGCGTTCCCGGATCCACACACACCGGTCTGCGGGTTGATCACGACGGAGAAGCTATTGATCTCGAGCTGCTTGCACGCCATGCCGGCTGGGCAAACCCCGTCGTGGCAGAACGGGCGCTTGCAGCAGTTCTCGTCGTACGGCGAGTCGAGCTCGCCACAATGTCCGGCGACCCGCGTCTCCTCGTCTCCGCAGAGTGTCCTGAGCCATGGGAAGCCGAACGTGGGCTCGTTACACTCCGTGTAGCAAGGCTGTACGAAGAAAAGGTCCTCCATTGGGCAAAGGCTGAACCCCGACGGAGGGATAAGCGACTCCGTCGCCCACACGACGTAGTCTCGTCCGGCGTCGTCCCGCACACACTGGTACGAGCGAACGGGCGAGTCAAAACTCAAACAAAACGGCACCGCGACGCGCTCTTCAGGCTCGGTGCGAAGACATTGCGCAGCCTCATCTTCCCGAACCAGCTCCAGCGTGAGCTTCTCCCAGGTCTCGTCCGGGCACTCCACGCTGGGCGCGGGGGTCGTCTCTACGGTGCTTTCCTCCACCGAACCGCAAGAGAGAGCTCCGACGACAGCGAGCAGCAACAGGACGAGGGGAAGGCGAGTCATGATGGGCTTACGGGATGGGCACGCAGTGTGGGGTCGGCATGTCCGACTCGAAGGTGGCCCGGCATTCGCCCCCTCTGTGCCAACGTCACGTGAGACAACCTCCTCTGGAATTCTGTGTACCGAAGGGCGGAGAATGGATCTCCCGACGTGCCGAAACCAACCCCTGTACCTGGTCGTGACGATGCCGTCGCCGAAGCCGCGCACAAGCGAC
>CAITIQ010000506.1 GCA_903892415.1 uncultured delta proteobacterium
AGCGTGGTGGCTCCGCGGAACACCGGCGCGCCGCTGAGCATCTCGCTCATCAGCAGGCCAACCGCGTACAAATCAGCGCGACCGTCGAGCGCCTCTCCGCTGACTTGTTCGGGCGACATATAGGCGGCGGTACCCAACACCACGCCCTCTTGGGTGAGCGACTGCGACTCTTGCGGCGCCACCGCGATACCGAAATCCAGCAGCTTGACGAAGTCTTGCTCACCGGCGAAGTCGCAAAGAAACACGTTGGCCGGCTTGATATCGCGATGCACGATGCCGAGCGCGTGGGCCTCGGCCAAAGCCTTCAGCACCTGCCCAGCGATGTGCGCTACGCGAGCCGAAGACATCGACCCATGGCGCATTAGCTCGTCCTCCAACGAGCGGCCTTGCAAGTGCTCCCAGACGATGAAGACCTGACCATTCTCGGTTTGGCCAAAGTCGAAAAGACGAACGACGTTGGGATGGTTCAGCCGCTGGGCCAAGCGTGCTTCTTGCTCGAAGCGCTCCTTCGATCCGGGGCGGGTCATCACGCCCGGGTGCAGCATCTTCAAGGCGACCTGGCGACCAAGGTTGAGCTGAATAGCCGAATAGACCGTGCCGTAGCCGCCGGCGCCCAGCACACCCGTGAGCTGAAAACGCCCTGCAACCGTTGTCCCAAGCGACAGTCCGGTAGGCACGTTCATCACGCGAGCGAGCTTATCACCGGGCACCAGCGCGGCTACGCTGCGTGCGTGCTCAGCCCCCGAATCGGCCTTCCGCTGTTGCTCTTGCTAGCTTGTTGCAACAGCGAACGGCCGCGCAAATCGCGCGAGGAGGACTCGAGCGAAGAGAGCGAGGAAGCACCTCGCAAGAAGCCACGCAAAGCCGATTCGGCGAAGGGGCCGGTGGTTCACTTCGACCAGCCGCAGGTGCCCAGCGTAAGGCCGCAGCTGAGCTTTGAGCCTGTTGCACCGCAGGCGCCGGCTGTGGCCCCCGAGTTCGACTTCTTCGGCTCGGCCTCGACCCGCATTCCGGCTGCGCTCGCAGAAAGACCAGCGCCGTTGCGCCTGACTGAGGTGGCCGTGCGAAGTGAACGAGTGATCGTTGAGTACGTCGCGCCCGACGGAAAAGCCGTGCGCGCGTTCACCCTCAGCGGGGAAGCCACGCGGGAAGACAAACCACCGCTGATTCAGCCTGACGTGAGCAAACTCGCCGAGCTTTCGTTCAGCAGCGCCGACGTCGACTGGGCCAAACTCCCAGCGATGGCCAAGACCGCACGCGAGCGAGTGGCCGACTCGGAGGGCATCTCCCATGGGGTGATTCAGCGTTTCTTGCCCTTCCATCAGGACGTTCAGGTTCGCATCTTCGTCCTGCCCGGAGGCTATGCCGACTTCACAGCGCGCGGCGGGTTTCTCGCTGCCCACGCGAAGTAGGAAGCCTTGCAACCGGGGCTTCGGAGCGCACGTAGTCAAGCGGCGCCCCGTGCGTTACGCTGAGCGCTTCGTTTCGCTGTAGGAGAAGTATGGGCCAACTGAATGCAAAGGGTGCCTGGCTTGCCGGGAGTGCGCTCCTTGCGCTTGCCGCGTGCGGGGAGGATTCGTCCTCGGCCAGCAGCGGCGGGAGCAATGGCGGTGGCGGTAGCGGTGAGGCTGGGAGCAATGGAACGGCAGGTTCCGGCAATTCGAGCAGCAGCGCTGGCGGCGGTCAGGGTGGCGGCATCATCATCCCCGAGGGTGGCGGAGGCAGCGGCGGAGGCGTGAACCTCACCTGCACAACCCCGGGAGAGCCGGGCACGATTTACGAACTGGAAGCCGAGTCGCAGAGCATCGACATCTTTGAGCCAGTGCCGATGTGCATCTACCGCGACGACGTCTTACTCGTCGTCAACGTAGCGGCCTTATGAGGCTCAACGCCTCAAATGGCGGGCCTCCAGGTCTTGGAGGAAACGTTTGCGAATCAGGGTTTTCACGTTCTCGGTTTCTACAGCGACGACTTCGGCAATCAGGGTGGCACTGAAGAACAAATCGAGGGTTGCACGGGACAATACGCCGTCACCTTCGACCAGTTCGCCACTGACCACGTCATCGACACGGATGGGGCTGGTCCCATCGTGCCGCAGCCCGTTTGGGAGTGGCTCTCCCAGCAGCAGCTCTACTCATCGCCCGATTGGAACTTCCACAAGTACCTGATCTCGCGCACCGGCGAGCTCGTGGCGTACTTTCCGCGCTCGGTCTACCCCGGAGATGATCCGGCGAACCCGAATGACAGCTTTGATACCAACGCTGTCGTGGTGGCCATCCAGGCGGAGATCGCAAAGTAGCTGACGCGTGTATTGCGCTTGCGTGGCGGGGTGCGAGCCTGAATCATCGGCCGCACCTCGCGATGCTTTGTCTGCGTGTCCTTCGCTCAATCACCTACACGGGAGTAGTGCTCGCCGCTGTCCCGTGCTGGGCTGAAGAACCGGCCAAGCCGGCAGACGCAACGAGTGAGCCGCAAGCACCTCATGTGGTGCGCATCGCCTTTACGCGGGCCGCAGCCGAGAAGCTCAATGCGCTACGGGTGCGACGGCTGGTCGAGCTGCAGCTCGGTAACGATCTCGAGGTTGATCCTGAGCCCTCCGGCCCGCTCGACGAAAACGCGATCCGCGTCTTCATCGAGCTCGACGAGACGACGGTGCGTGTGCAAGCGCATGCGCCGGGACGTCGTATCGAGTCGCGTCCAGTCGCGGTGGAAGGCGTGGCCTGGGAGGTCGCCACTCGCTTCGTGGCCATCACCGCTAGCGAGCTGGTGAAGAGCCTGGCCATTCCACCGAGAAAGCCAAAGCCCACAACGCCAAGCCCCTCCGAGCGCGCGTTGGTCGAGGCCGAGAAGCCGCGGCTCGAGGTGTCGAGCTCGTTGGAGTTTGCCTATTGGGCCAGTGAGGAGAGCGTGGCGCTCGGTTCGCGCGTGCGCGCCTCGTTCCACGAACGGTTGGTCTCCGGCTCGCTTTCGCTCGCTGCCTTCGGCTCACCCAGCGGGGCCTCGGCCTACGAGACGGAGCTCGCGGTGTTGCATCAGTTTTGGGTGAGCCCCGAGTTGCGCATCACACCGGGCCTCGGTCTGGGCTTACTGCTCATGCCAGAGACCCCACAGAAGCAAGACCTCACGCTGGGCCTACGTGCACACGCGCTCGGCCAGCTCGACCTGCAGCTCGACCCCAAAACGTGGTTGCGCTTTGGGGTTGAGCCAGGGTTCACGGTCGAGCCGGTCAGCGGAGCCGTCGGCGCGTGGCTCGGTGGTAGCGCGTCGGTGAGCTTCGAGGACGCGCTTTGGATCAGCCGCGGTTCTCCCGCGCAGCCTCCATCATGAGGGCGAACACGCCGAGCGCGACCGCGAAGCGCGGATCCATGCGGTTCTGATTCTGCGACAAGTCCAAGGTGAACTCCTTGACGAAGAACCGGAAAACCTGGCGAATGGCGCCGACCTGCTGACCTTGGAGCTCGATCTTCCACGTGCCGAGCAGCAGGGGGATGAAGCGGCGCAACAGCGAGTTGCCCGTCTCTTCACACATGCCCACCACCTGCTCGTACGGGTCCATCAGCTCGAAGGTGTCGCGCAGAATAGACTTCAACAGGCGACGACGAATCGACCCGACCATCTGCCCGTTGGCAGCGTCGAACACATCGAAGTTGATGTTGAGGCCGATCATCTGACGGGCCTTGATCATCATCAACGGAACGCGCTCGCTCTCGTCGGTGTAGATGGTGAACTCTTGCTTGAGCTTGAGCAGCGGGTGCTTGACGAACGCAACCAGCGAACCATCCGGCGCATAGACGTGGAACTTGCGCCCGAGAAACGACCAGAACGGCCGCTTGATGGTGAGCACTGGGTGCATCGCCAACGGCGACATCATCGCCTGTTGGCCTTGGTGGACCATGCCTTGCTGGGGGTAGCCCTGCTGCTGACCCTGCTGGGGGTAGCCCTGCTGCTGACCCTGCTGGGGGTAGCCCTGCTGCTGACCCTGCTGGGGGTAGCCTTGTTGACCGTATCCAGGAGGAGGGCCGTAGCCCGGGGGTCCTTGCATCTGCGTAATCTCCGTGCCCATCTGACGCTTTGAGCGCAGCGATGGCAAGCGCGATGATGGCCGGCGCGCGACACAACGAGCAGCTGGCGATCCAGTCGCTGCACCCACACACCCACGCGCTTGGAAGCGGTGATCGCTTTTCGATGAGGATTGTCTGTTACAATCAGGCTGGTGTTTTTCCGTGGGTGCTACGGCGGAATCCTAAGCTTGGGCTTGGTCTCCTGCGGCTTCGATTGGTCGCTTCCGAGCGGGGGAGCCGGCGGTAGCAGCACCACCTCCAGCACAGGCGGCGGCCAGGGATCGAGCGGCGGTGCTAACCATGTGGGCGGCAGCCCGGGTGCCGGCGGGCAAGGTGGACTCGGCGGACGTGGCGGCGGTGGCGGCAGCGGTGGCAACGTAAGCGGGCCCGGCGGGAGTGCAAGCGGTCCTGGAGGAGGTGGTCCGAGTTGCAACGCCTGCGCTCTCGACAACATCGATGACAGCTTCTTGTGCCAGGTGGTGAAGGCCGATTGGGGCATGACGGCGAGCCAGGTCGCCGACGTGAAGGCTGCCGTCGAGTCGCCGCAGCTGGTCGAAGAGTGGGCCAACTTCGGGGACTGCCAAGCCCTGGACGAGCTGCTTACCTGCGCGGTCTGCACCGATGGTTGCACCTCGCTTTGCGCATCGCAGTTCCCCGACCAATGCACTGTCTCGCTCTGCCCTTGAGGCCTATGCGACACGACGGTCCGACAGCCCCGATCGCCCCCGCAAGCTCGACCAAACGTGCGCCCATTGCAGCGTTGATTCGGGTGCTCGATGCCACGGCACAGCCAACCACCTTCTTGTTGCGCACTGGCGTATGCACGATCGGGTCTTCGCGCAGCTCCGACATCGTGGTGAGCGAGACCACGGTTTCGCGAGCGCACGTCGAGCTTGAGTTGGCCGCGGAGGGCGTGGCCGTGCGCGATCTGGGAAGTCGCAACGGCACCTTCTACTTGGGCCAACGCATCGAGCGGGCGGTGCTGAGTTTTGGTGCTCGCATTCGGGTTGGAGCGGTCACCGTCGCGATCGAAGCCGACGCTGATGCGCTCAACGTACTCTTGCCCAAAGCAACACCCGACTACGGCAATTTGGTCGGCGGCTCGCTGGTGATGCGCAGGCTGTTCGCCATGCTGATGCGGCTCGAGGGCTCGCTGGCTACGGTGTTGATCCAAGGGGAAAGCGGCTGCGGTAAAGAGTTGGTCGCGCAGGCCTTGCACGATCAAAGCAAGGTGAACCAAGGCGCTTTCGTGGCTCTCAACTGCGGCGCCCTCCCGCGCGAGACGCTGGCAAGCGAGCTATTCGGTCATCGCAAAGGCGCGTTCACCGGCGCGCTCGAGTCGCGGCGCGGAGCCTTTGAGAGCGCCGACGGCGGCACGCTCTTCCTCGACGAAATCGGGGAGCTTCCGCTAGAGATCCAGCCACATTTGTTGCGGGCGATCGAGCTCGGAGAAATCCGGCCGTTGGGCGAAGACAAGCCAAAGCGGGTGAAGGTGCGCCTGATCGCGGCGACCAACCGCGAGCTCGAGGCGGAGGTGAAGACCGGTCGCTTCCGACAAGACCTTTTCTTCAGACTGGCCGTGGTGCGCCTCTCGGTGCCGGCGCTGCGCGAACGACGCGAGGACATCGAGGCATTGGCGCAGGGGTTCGCTGCCAAGGCTGGAGCAGGCGCGTTGCCGGCCGAGCTGCTCGAATCGCTCAAGGCGCGGGATTTCCCCGGCAACGTCCGCGAGCTCAAGAACGCGATCGAGTCGTACGCGGCGCTTGGCTTCATGACGCAGGTGAACTCGAGCCCGGCGTCTGATTCGCTCGACGAGAGCTTCAAACAGCTCGTCGACTTGAGCCGCCCTTACGCCGAACAAAAAGAGGAGGTGCTCGAGCGCTTCACAGCTGTGTACCTGCGCGCCTTGCTCGAGAGCACCGGCGGGAACCAAAGCGAGGCCGCCAAGATCTCTGGCCTCAACCGCGGCTACATCGGTCGCTTGCTGACGAAGCACGGCCAACGTGGTCGCGGCGAGGGCTCCGCCTAGTGGACTCCGGGCCCTGCTACTCGATCATCAAGCCCATCGCCTCGGGCGGGATGGGCACCGTCTATCTCGGTAAACGCGAGGGGTTGGGCGGCTTTACCCGCGTGGTTGCGCTCAAACGCGCGCACGCGGATCTCGCACTAAAGCCGGCCGTTCAACGGCGTTTCACCCGTGAGGCCAACGCTGCCTCGCTGCTTCACCACGCCAACGTGGTCGCGGTGGTGGACGTGTTCAGCAAGGACGGGGACACCTGGCTGGTGCTCGACTGGGTGGACGGGGTCAACCTGGCCGAGCTGCTCACGCAGCACGGTCAGCTGCCGATCGGAGTGGCGCTGCGTATCGTGCTCGACGCTTGCAACGGCCTTTCAGCCGCGCATGAGCTGCGCGTGGATGATGCGCCGCTCGGCCTGCAACATCGCGATGTATCGCCCGGCAACATCTTGGTCGGTCGCGACGGAGTGGCACGTCTCGCGGACTTCGGCCTCTCCCGCACGCTCGATACGACGCTCACCAACACCGAAGATCGCTTCCTCGAAGGCAAGCTCGGTTACCTCGCGCCGGAGCTCTTTCAAGGCAAAGACTTCGACGTTCGCTGCGATCTGTTCGCCCTGGGGGTGGTCGCTTGGGAAGCGGCCGCTGGCATGCGGCTGTTCCGCGCCAAGAGCCTGACCAAGCTGATGGCCGAGCAACGTGCACCCACCAAGCTCTCCGCCATCTACCCGAAGCTCGCCTGGCTCGAACCAGTGATCGAACGAGCGATCGCCTTCGATCCGGCGGCGCGCGTCGCCAGTGTGCGCGAGTTCGCCAACCTGCTGCAGGCCGCAGCGGTCGCGCACGGTGCACTAAGCAGCGCCGAGGACGTTGCTCGCTTCATGTTGGGCACCAAGCTCGAGCCGTCCGAGCCCTCACAAACGCCAATCAATCCCAGCCTCAGTGAACTCACCCCAGCGACCGGCCCGCTACTTCAATCAATCAGCGTAGAGGTCGAGCGCGACCTCGCGGCGTCGCAAAGCCGTATTGAGGCAGACGTGGCGCTGGCAAGCAGCGTGATCGCTGCTCCCTCCGTTGCAAACGTGGCGCCGCTCAGCACACCTCCCGTACTGGTCGCCGAGCCGACTGTTGCGACGACCGCAGCTCCGAGCGCGCCGGCACAAGCCGTGGAAGAGGCGCCCACACCGGCCGCCGTCGTACCACTCCGATCTGCGCCAGTAGAGCCGCTCTCGCTCTCCGCCTCGCTGAGCCGTCCCTTCGCGCGACCGCGACCCACCGCTTGGATCGTTGGTCTTGTCGCCGCCTTGGGCATCTCGATTGGGCTGATTGCTTTGACCCAGAGCGCAGAGCCTGAGGCGCCGGGCTCGAAGGTGGCGTCTTCGAGCGTGAGCAACGCACCAGCAGCTGTCCCTAGCCCTTCGCCGAGCAACGTCCAGGCAGCGCCTGCGAGCCCTTCGGTGGCAGCGATCGTGCTCGGCCCGGACGAGGCAGAGAGCGCGCGGGTGCGCGAGCGTGAACTGAGGCCGAGCGCTGACAAGCCCGTTCAGCTGCCCGTAGGCCCGAGCGAACCAGTCGCGACGTCGAGCTCCAAGTTGCCGAGCAACCCCTACCGCAAGAGGCCGTAGTGGCAAGCAGGCGAAGCCAGCTCTTGGTCGCTCTCAGCCTTGTGGTCGGGCTACGCGCCGAGGCCCAGGGCGAGGCACGCGAGGAGCAAGCCGCTCGCCTCTATGATGCTGGTGTGGCTGCACACGATCGCGGCGATTTCGCCGCCGCAGCTCGCTCCTTCGCCGAGGCCGATCAACTGCTACCCAACGATGTGACGTTGGAGACAGCGCTGCGCGAGGCTTTGCGCGCCGATCAGCCGGTGCTCGGGATGCGCCTTCACGCTCGCGCGCGCCGCGCGCTTTCGCCTGCGCCAAGCCTGCGTGCCGCCATGTCCGAGGTGCTCGCCAACTTCGGCGAGCGAGTCTCGTGGCTACGCGTTGATTGCGACGACTGCGAGGCCCAGCTCGGCGAAGAGACGCTGGAACTAGCGAAAGACACGCCGGTGGAACCAGGCCCGCAAACGCTGCTGCTCTCGATTGGAGTTACGCGTGAGCGCGTCGAAATCAACCTGCAACCTGGGGAGCACAAGCGCGTACGTCCTGGCGATAATGCGGCCCCGGGCCCCACGCCACCCACCAACGAAGGGCCTTCCTCCGGCTTGCACCCCGCGTGGCTGACCATCGGCATCGTGCCCACCGTGGTGTTCGGCGCTGCCGCGCTGGGCTCCTTCATTCAGGCTTCATCGCTCGAAGGCCAACTCGCCGACAAACGCGCTCTCAATCAGCTCGACGGCGCCGAGGAGATCAAGCGCGACGGTGAAAGCGCCGAAGTGCGTATCTACGCCTTTACCGCGTTGACCGCGGTCAGCGCGATCGTCACAGGCGCGTTGGCGATCTGGGCGGTGGATTGGTCCGGTGGCTCCGCTCAGGTGGGCGTCTCGCTCAATGGCGCTACGGCGAAGATAGCCTTCTAAAATTAGTTGGCTATTGCGAGGGCGCTAACCGTTATTCGCAGATCGACGCGTCGCCGTCGAGCGTGAGCTTGGAGCAGCCAACTCCGTCCGAACCGTCCAGACCGCCAACGGGCGCTTGGCCGGGTAGACCAGCGGTTCCGGGCTGCAGAAACGACGCCTGCTCAAAGACCGACGACGAGGGACTCAACAGGATGGCGCTTGAAAGTCCACCCGGGCCGCCAGCTCCGGCACCACCGTCTCCGCCTTTTCCACCAAAACCACCGGCACATGCGATCGCGGTACCGCTCGGGGGCCCTGGAAAGCCACCTGGACCGCCCGCTCCGCCCGGTTGGCCGAAGCTCCCTTTGCCGCCTAGACCTCCTGTGCCGCCCGCGATCTCGCTTTGAACCAAGTCGAGCAGGGAGGACCCCAAGAGCACGATGCCAAAGGACCCGCCACCACCGTCCCCCGAAAAGCCACCAACTCCCGCACAACCGCCGGCACCACCCCCGCCGCCGCCAGGTCCTCGCAGCGCCGAAACACAGCCCTTTGCGCCACCACCGCCGCCACCACCGCCACCCGGTTGGCCTCCGCCGCCAGCGGCATCGAGGCCACTTGGCGCAAGGTACCCCATATTGCTCAAGGTACCCCAATGCGACAGCACTGGCCCGCTGGGGCCAACCCCTCCGGACCCACCGGGCTGACCGCTGGTGCAGGCACCACTCGTTTGCCCCAACCCACCGGTGCCACCGAGTACGCCCGCGCCGCCCAGCCCGTTGGAGCCGGTCATTGCAGTGCCGCCGTTTCCGCCGTAACCGCCTGCGGAGCTGCCGCACTGACTGGCTCCTCCGAAGCCGGGGACAGACTGCGAGCTGCAATTGTTCTGCCCAGATGAGCCGGCTTCTCCAGGCACCGCTGGAACGTCCACAGAAAGCCCGCTCGCTCCCGCCGCTCCTTGGCCGGCTATCACCTGCGAGTTGAGCAAGGTGAGCGAGCCACCAAACACCTGGATGCCAACGGAGCTCGCCGAAGGCGTGACAGCATCGACGGCGTAAACAGCAACGCCTTGCAGGCTGACGTTGCCACTGACGGTCAACACCGGCAGATCTGGAACTCCTGTAAAGGTTGCACGCGGCAGCGACTCATCGAGCAGCCAAGTGCCGCACTCGAGTTGGGCAAAGATTGAAACGTTGGGCGGCAACTGAAGGCTTCCCGGCTCGGTCGCCAACCCGTCACATATGTAGATGTTCGTTTCGCCGTTCTGCGCGAGCGCGAGCGCCTGATCGAGCGAGGTAGGCGAATCAATCGTTCCCGAGCCATCGCGACCCGAAGCAACGAAAATACCGCACTCGGCTCCGATCGCCGCGTCGGGTGTTGGAACGCAGCTAACGGGGATACCGCCTCCCTCTCCACCCATGCCCGCGGCCCCGCCCATACCCGCGATCCCGCCCATGCCTGCGATCCCGCCGGCGCCGCCAACGCCCCCGCTTCCAGCTGCACCGGCCTGTCCCCCCGCACCGCTAAGCAGCCCCTCGGTATCAAAGACCAAGGAACAACCACTGCCAGCGAGTAGCAGTACCGTAACAAAGCCGAGCGCTCTCATTGGTTCGAGCCTAGAGCAAAGCTCAGAACCAAAACAGTGGGGCTTCCCGGGCGGGCTTCAGATGAACTGACCGACGTCGACCACCGACTCGGCGCGCTTGGCCTCCTCACGCTGCCCGTCCTCCGGGAGCGGGAACCAACGCAGGCCCTCGAACTCGGTGGCAGGCTTGCTGCGATCGTACTCGCGCGCGCGGTGCGACCCGCGTTCGAGAATCTGGCGGCCGGACTCGAGGTGCCGCTCGAGCGAGGCCTCGGGCTCGCGCGAATGGGAGGAACGGTGTTCGAGCTTGCCCGCCCGATAGCTGATGTCCACGAGCCGCATCGGCGGCTCACGGTTGCCCTCGACGTGCCGCCACAACCCGGTGCGCGGCTCGAAGTTGTAGTCGGGCAAGAGCCGATGGCCGTACTGAGCAACGAGATGAACGGCCTCGAGGATGAATTGAAAGGAGGCCTCGGAGATGAAGTAGTTGAAGTTCACCCGCACCCAGCCCGGCTTCACTCCCTCGCAACCGCGCATGATCTGCTGCTCGAACTCTTTGGAGCGCGCCAGATCGATCCCGAGCAAGCGGTGGCCGTAAGGGCCTGCGCAAGAGCAGCCGCTGCGAGCCTGAATCCCGAAAAGATCGTTGAGCAGCGCCGCGACGAAGTTGTGGTGCAACATGCGGGTGCCGTGCCGCACCACGAAGGAGACGATCGAGAGCCGCCAAGAATCTCGGTTGCCCAAGATCTGCAAGTTGGGGTTCTTCTCCCAACTCTCGATCGCTCGCACGATGAAGTCGTGTTCGCGCTCGCGAATGACCTCGGTGCCCACCGCCTCTTTCAGCTGAAACACGAGGCCCGCGCGGATCGACTCGATGATGGCCGGCGTTCCTCCCTCTTCGCGATGCTCGGGGTCCTCGAGGTAGCGATGCTCCTTGGGGTTGACGTACGCCACCGTGCCGCCGCCCGGTTGAGCCGGCACCTGATTGCGAAAGAGCTTCCGCTTCGCGATCAGCACGCCGGGCGTCCCGGGGCCGCCGATGAACTTGTGCGGCGATAGGAAGACAGCGTCCTTGTAGATGAGGTGCCCGTCCGGCAGATCATCCTTCATGTTCATCTCGATCTTCACGTACGGGCCCGCGGCGGCGAAGTCCCAGAAGGAGAGCGCTCCGTGCCGATGCAGCAGCGCCGAGACCGCGCGCGTATTCGTGCCGATGCCGGTCACGTTGGAGGCCGCCGAGAAGCTACCAATCTTGAGCGGCCGCGAGGCATAGCGCAGTAGCTCGGCCTCGAGCTCGGCCAGATCGATCTTCCCGTCGGGCGCTTCGTCGATCGTCACCACATCGGCGATCGTTTCGCGCCAGGTGACCTCGTTGGAGTGATGTTCGTACGGCCCGATGAACACCACCGGTCGCTCGTCCTCCGGGATGCGATCCAACAGGTGGTAGCGCCGTGAGAGCTCGGCCGGCAGCCGCAAGTTCATCACGTCGATCAGCTTGTTGATCGCGCCGGTCGCGCCCGAGCCGGCGAAGATCACCACATCGCGCTCATCTGCGCCTACCGCCTCGCGAATGATCCTGCGCGCATCATCGCGATAACGCGTCGTTTGCAGGCCGGTGCCGGAGGACTCGGTGTGCGTATTCGCGTAGAGCGGCATCACCTCTTCACGGATGAACTCCTCGATGAAGCTGAGGGATCGGCCGGAGGCTGTGTAGTCCGCGTAGGTGACGCGGCGCCGACCGTACGGACCAACGATGGCTTGATCCTCCCCGATGATGCTTGCGCGGATGTACTCGATGAGTGATTCCGCCCGGTCTTTCATGCCTGCATCGTACAGGCCTCAGAGGTGCCGGTGGGCCATTCGTTTCTTGGTCGTGTCTGCGCTGAGCGCGACCAAGAGACTGAACAGCCGGCGACGATGCTCGTGATCGGCGTTGAGGCTGGGCAAGAGTTCGGACAGCAGATTGGCCGCTGCGTCGTGCACCACCCGCTTGGCCATATCGAGCACCTCGGCGCGCTGCATCGGTAAGTAGTCGTCGTCCAGCATCTCGATCACCGCCAGGTACTCTTTGAGCTGGGGGCTCAGCCGCTGACGGTCGATTCGGTGCTCCTCGGTGCTGCCGCTGGCCCGCAAAATAAAGGCGTCTTCCTCCGCATGAAGCAGCAGCTCGTCGGCTGCGATCTCGGGGAAGAAGCGGTCATCCACTGGGCGATCTGCGCACAGATCCCGCGCTAAAACTTCCCACTCGCGCCTGCGAGCCTCGTGGGCGCGCTCGGCCACGCGCGGATCGACTCGAATCAACTGGGTCGCCATGCGCGAAGTAGAGCACACGCTCTGGCCTTCCGAGCGTTGGAGCGCGCTGGCTAGAACTTCACTTGGAGCGCGGCTGAGCTCGTCGTGACGGTGAACGAGACGGCTGGAGCCGGATCATCCGGGGTTGCACCGACGATCAAGAGCGGAAGGCCAGCGAGCAAGAAAGCGCCCCCGGAGATCAACGCGATGGTGCCACCGACCTTCTGATTCACCTCCCCCTGACAGGCTGCGATATCCGCGTCCGATGGGATGGAGGCGGCAGAGTCAGCAGCCGTCTCCGCAGCCGAGGCGGCCTCCGCGGCAGCGAGCAAGGCGTCACAAGCCGCTGTATCTTGACCGAAAAAGTACCCACCCGCAGCGAGCCCGCCGACGCCGACGAGACTCATGAAGCTGCCAAACACGATCAGGCCTGGGCTCTGCGGCCCGCCCGAGACCGGCGCCGGCGGCATCTCCACCACCGGCACGTTGGCCCAAGGCGGCGGTGGCTGCGCAACGGGGGCTTGGTAGTAGCCGGTTCCAACCGGCAAGCCGCTGTTGGGATCGATCACTTGCGCCGCGTAATTCGGGTTGGCGGAGCCGAAGGACCCCTGAGTGCCTGCCTCCTGCGCACTCAACTCACGGGTGCCGAGCAGAGTGACTGCGACTGCGACTGCGACGATCGAGGCTTGAACACGCATGGTGGATTGCTCTGCGAAATCAGTGCCAGATTATTGACGCCCTTGTTGCGTTCAGATTGCTGATCTTCGTTGCAGCGGTGCTGAAGAAATTCAGCGAGATACGGGCCCCTGGATCGTGAAGGATGGACACCCACAGCTTCGGGTTGAGACTGGTTTGCAATCTCAGCTTGAGAATGGGACGAAAATCTGTCTCAGATCCGATCAGTCGCTCATGGGTCGCCTGCAATGTGCCGCTTGTATGCGAGAGACGGTATGACTGCGCAAGCGACAGACTCGATTGAGGAGACCCTGCGCGACGCGTTGCGCATTCGCAAGTCAGTGGCGGACCTCGAGCGGTATTCGGGAGCAGTAGCGCTGTTGGCACTCAACGCGAAGATCTCGGCGGCGAAGCTCGGTATTCGTGGGCGGCCTTTCAAGGCGCTCACCCACGAGATCACCAAGACCTCTTTCAACCTCAACGCAATCGGCGATCAGATTCGCGAGCTGACGCACCGGCTTACTTGCATCATGGCGAAGTCGCTACAGCTCGCGCACCGCAGCCGCGTCATGGGCGAGGCTGCTGCTCTTTGCGGCCCCAACTCCAGCGCCAGAGCCCCCCTCGCGCACGCCCATGAGCAAAGCCAACTGGAGCTCCGCGCCGAGAACGCTCGCTACCCAAAGATGCTCCGCGAGCTCCGTATGGTCGCTGAGGAGCTCGCGAATGCGCTGCGCATCCTGGAGTACGTCAAGACCGGCCTGCTCGTGGAGAGCTCTCATCTAGCTCGCAACCACATTCACAACCCGTTCCTGTACCTTGCAACGGAGCTGGACGAGGCAACGGCGCGCATCCGACAAATCACCGAAAGCGTCGTCGGGTCTTGCAGAATCAAACCGACCCAACTGGGTGCTCCCAACCGTTCGATCGGAGCCCAGCAGCATGCTGTCGCGTGAACTTTACGCCGATGATTCGGTCAAATGGGTGGTGTTCGGCCGGGACCCGGCCAAGCCCGAGTCGGTGATCGATACCAACGAATATCTGATCGTCTCGGGAGACAGCGCCGTCCTACTCGACCCGGGCGGAACCGAGATCTTCCCCGAGGTGGTCAGCGCCGTGAGCGACGTCGTCGCGATCGACAAGATCAAGATCATCTTCGGGTCGCACCAAGACCCGGACATCCTTTCGTCGCTCTCGCTTTGGCTCAACTTGGTGCCGGAGGTGAAGGTGTACGTGCCCTGGGTGTGGACGGGCTTCATCACCCACTTCGGTTGCAGCGCCGAACAGCTGGTCGGCGTACCCGACGCGGGTTGCTCGATCGAGCTATCGCCAAATCATCGGCTCGAGCTGGTCCCAGCGCACTACTTGCACTCTTCGGGCAACCTTCACCTTTACGATCCGCGCGCCAAGATCCTGTTCTCGGGTGATGTCGGCGCAGGGCTCTTGCCGGCCAATGAGACCGCCTTGTTCGTCGAGGACTTCCCACGGCACACGCGCTTCATGGAGACCTTCCATCGACGCTGGATGCCGTCGGACCGCGCTCGCGACGTTTGGCTCGAGCGGGTGCGCAAGCTCGATATCAACCTGCTCTGTCCACAACACGGCTCGATCTTTCGGCGGCCGGACGTACCGCGTTTCTTCGACTGGTTCGGCGGGCTGAAGCTGGGCTCGGCCTTGGCGTGACGAGCGCCTCGTGCGGCTCAGCGTCCGTGCCAGGAGAACTTGCGGTCTTTGGCGAAGAGCTGGGCGAGCACCCGCTCCACTTCGGCGCGCTTCACTTGATCGAGTTGGGCCAAGGTGCGCGCAGCATCGAGCTCGATGCGACTCTTCGGCTGGCCGCGCAAGCTCGCGGTCTGCAGCTCGCGCGCGATCTCGGCGCGAACCAGTCCGCGAGCCGCCGTTAACTCGCTCTCCGTTACGCCCTTTTCGATCAGGCTGCGCAGCGTCTGCTCTAGTTCCGCGTCCACTTGCTGCAAGCTGTGCGGTGCGTCCGGCGCGACCAAGAACCAGGCGATCGCCGCGTGCGGGGTGAACTCGAGGGCGCAAAGCAGGTTGCTGGTGAGCTTCTTTTGCAGGCGCAGCGTCTGCTGAACGCGACCGAGCTTGTTGTGGCAGGCCAGTTCGAAAGCGAGCTGATAGGCCGCCTCCTCGGAGCGGCTCGGAGGTGGCGCTGCAAAAGCCAACAAGCTGCGCGTCCCGCCCTCGAGTTCAACGTTGCTCGAGCGAGGCAACGCCGCGCGTTCCTTGGGCGTGAACAAGCTGGTCATTGCTGACTCGAGCGCAGCGGCTTGGCTCTGTGCGTTGGGTCCACGCACGTTGACCAGAACCTCGAACGCCCAGTTTGGTTCGGGCTGCAGGAACATATCGTCGGCCGGTTCGGTCGGGCCAACGAGCAACAGGCCTGCATCGGGGTGGTTCTTGGGGAAGGCCCAGCTCGAGAGCGCCTCGAAGGGTGCCGCCAAGCCGGTCTTGGCGTAGAGCGCCTGGCGCTTCTTGTTGAGCGGCTCGCGCAGGCCGAGCCGTGCGGCCGGCAGCGCCGACGCAAGCTCGTCGCGCAGCTCGCTCAGCGACTTGTCCGGCGTCGCCTCGATCAGCGACCGCGCACTGAGGCTTATCGCCTCACCCACGTGCGCCCGATTCTCGAGCGGGTTGTGAACGCTCAGTTCGGCCGAGAGCGTGGTGCTCGAGCTGGCCTTCTCATCGAAGCTCGCCAGCACGCCGCTCGGGAGCAAGAACTTGCCGGGCTTGAAAGGCGCCGGCTTCAATTTGAAGCTCGGCTCACTGCGGACCGTCGCTGATTCGGAGAGGCCCTTGGTGACCACCGGCGTCGGGCTCGCAGATCCCGACTTCTTGCGCGGTTTGCTCGCTGCTTCAGTCGCCGAATCGACCTTAGCTTGATCGCTGGAGAGAGCCGCTGGCAACGCGGCCAAGGTCTGCGCCAAGCGCTCGGGCGGCACATAGATCAGCACGTCGGCTTCGCCCGCTGGCACGCGATCCGTCAGCAGCTGCGGGTTGAGCTCTTGCAACTCGCTGAGCGTCATCCCACCGACTCGCGCGACCGTGGACAGCCGCGCGGCCGGAGGAACGGCGATCTCGGCGAATTGAAGTGGGCTCGCGAGCATCGGCTCCTCGAGCGCCAGCGCCGCTCGATTGTGAGCCACGATCGCGAAAGCATGAATCTGCGGCACGAAGTCGCGGGTCTCGGCCGGCAACAGTTCACGCGCAGCAAGCTCGGCGAAGGTCACGGCCGCGCCAGCACCGCGGTTCTCGGCGCTGCGGCCTTTCTCGATCGCCGCGTCGACACAACCTTCTCCGCAGTTGTAGGCCGCGAGCGCGAGATCCCAGGCTTGATAACGCTCGTACAAGAAGCCCAGGTAGGCGATCGCCGCTTCGGTCGAACGCGGAATGCTGCGGCGTTCATCGAGCTCGCTGCCGACGACCAGCCCAAAACGCTCGGCCGTCTCGGGCATGAACTGGAACAGCCCTGCAGCGCCCTTCGGCGAGTTGGCCTGCGGGTTGAACGCGCTCTCGATCGCCGCCAAAAACAGCAAATCCTCGGGGAAACCGGCCTCTTGCAGCGCCCGTACGATGTGCTCCGCAAAGCGCTGCGAACGGCGGTAGCGCGCGAGAAAGCCGTCACGACCTTTTGGCTGTTTGGCGAACTGCTCGACGTAGCGCAGCGTGCGTTTGGTGAGCGGTACGGGCAGATCGGAGAGCGTAGGCACCACCCCAGCGAGGTCGAGCTCCGGATCCGAAACGTCTTCCAGCAGGGCGAACTCCCCAGCAAGCGCTGGCACTTCCTCGACCGAGCCGGCCGGCTCGACGGGCTCTTTGGGACTCGGCGCGGGCTCCGTCTCGCAGCCGATTGCGAGGCCAACCAGCATCAGCACCTGTCGACCCGCCCACGGTTTGACTGCGCCCATCCAGGGAGTTTCCGCGGACCGGGTGGCTTTCGCAAGCCCGAGGCACGAGTTGGTCACAGCGAATGACCCGTGCCCCCTGGACATTGCGAAAGGGCGAGGCATAGTGTTCGTCCGCATCCGTTTTGGATGGCTGGGTTTTTTGGAGGCTGTATGACCGCTCGGACGAAGCTCGAAGAGTTGACCAACTCCTGGTACGGGTTTGCCCTCGTCACTGCCCTGGTGAATCTCGTCGCCGGCGGCTTCGGCATCTTCCGCATGGTGTGGACGGCACTTTCGCTGACGTTCTCGCTCGCCATCACCTACGCCATCGGCAAAGCGCTGCTGCGCAAGAGCCACATCGTTCGTTTCCTGCTGCTCGTCGCCTCGTCGCTCAGCATGTTCTTCGGCTCGCTCGGCGTGCTGAAGCTCGTGCTCGGCTCCTGGTCGTTTGGCACCCTTTTTACGCTCGGCTTGTCAGTCGCCAGCGTGTTCATGTCCTTCCGCTCCTTCCGCACGCTGCGGGATTCGTCGGTCAAGGCGTACTTTGGCTGAGGTCGTCTGAAGCAAGAGCTTGGTGAGCCGAGGGCCGTTTGTCGGGAGTGCCTTCGGCCAGCCTCCGTGTGTTGGTGCGGCCAGGTCACCCGGCTCGATACCGAAACCCCGGTGCTGATCCTGCAACATCCGAAAGAGTCGCGCATGCCGATCGGCACGGCGCGGATGGCAGCTCATGCGCTCGGCGCCGACTTGGTGGTGGGCGTCGTGGTGGAGGAAGACCCGGCTGTGCGCGCTGCATTGGAAGACCCAACGCGCCAAGCCGTGCTGCTCTGGCCGGAGAACGCGGCCGATTTGAGTGAGAGCGTGCCTGAAGGTCCGCTGCGCCTCGTGGTGGTGGACGGCACCTGGGCGCTCGCCAAAAAGCTCGTTCGGGTCAACCCGAAGATCGCGGCCTTACCGCGGGTGAGCTTCGTCCCGGCCCGGCCGAGTGAGTACCGGATTCGTCGCGAGCCCAGCGGTGAATGCGTCTCCACCCTGGAGGCGATCATGTACGCCTTGCGGGCGATCGAGCGAGGCAGCCGGTCGTTCGAGGAGCTGCTGACGCCCTTCCGCTTCATGGTGGACAAGCAGATCGAGCACCAGGGCAAGGTCGGCCACGGCCGTATCAAGCCGCCGCCGCGAGCCCGCAGAGTCTTTCGCTTGCCGGCCGAACTGAGTGAAGCGGAGAACGTCGTGTTGGTGGTGGGCGAGGCCAACGCTTGGCCGTTCAAAGAGCCGCGCCGCGCGCATGAGCCGGATGAGCTCGTGCACTGGGTGGCCATCCGCCCGCATGACGGCTCGGTCTTTCGCTGTGTGGTACGGCCCGAGCGTGAGCTGTGCCCGCGCACACCGGGCCTCCTCGAGCTGAGCGAGAGTGAGATCGCCGCGGGCGTTTCACGCGCTGAGTTTGCTGCGCGCTGGGCCGAGTTTGTGAAGCCGAACGATGTGCTCGTCGGCTGGGGGCTGCATCCGCTCTCGCTCGTGAACGAGCAAGAACGCGTGACCCAACGCTTCGTTGACCTGCGGCTGCTCACCAAAGATTGGGCGAAGCAGCGCACCGGAACGGTTGAGGTGGTCGCGCGCGCGCTGGGCATCAGCGGTGAGCCGCTCACCCCGGGGCGCGCTGGTCGCAGGCTCGGGCTAATGAGCCGCGTGCTCGCCCATTTGCAGTCGCAGCCCGGCTTCAAACGGCAGACGGCGCGTAAGAGCGCCACTCACTGAGCGGCAATTCTAGAGCTTCGGCGCGAGCAGCGCGCTTGCGCGAGAGCTCGACGCCGACCGCGTGAAAACCGAGCGCGTTGGCCACGGCCAGCGTCGTGCCCACGCCACAAAACGGATCGACGATGGTGGTGCACGCCGTCTCGCGCCGCACGAACTCACAGGCGATGCGGCAGGCCTCGACGCCCATCCCGCGCGTCCACAACGTGCGGCCTTGTGCTGGAATCACGTCGGCCGTCGAACGATCGACGCGCAACGGGAGCTCCTTCGAGAAGCAGAGCATGTGCGAATAGGCCGGCCGACCGAAGGTCACGGTGCTGGGCGGCGCACGACAGACAACCTTGTGCCAAAGCAGCCGGGCGTTCTCTTGCTGGGCTGCGCATTGCACCAAAAAACCCTTATCGACCCAGGCGCCCTCGGCCTTGATATCGGTCTGGAAGAAGATGGCCACGCTCTCGGGAGCGAGCCGCGCCAAACAAAGCCGCGCCGCGTTTTGAAACCAAAGCTTCCACGCGCTGAGGTCCTTGACCGGCAACTCGCTCACGTCGGGCATCGAGGTGATGATCGCGTGAGAAGGGCCGAGCTCCGCCGCCTCGAGCCAAGCGATGGCGTCTCCGTGATGCACGCTGCGCGTGGGCTTTGAGGGGTTCGCTTCAATCACCGGCGGAGCTTAGGAGAGACCCTCGCGGCACGGTAGCTTGTGTGGAATGCTGCGGCCTTATGAACGCTCGCCCGCTGCTCTTCGGATTCGTGCTGTTGCTGCAAACAGCGGGCTGCGATAGCGCGCCTGCCAAGCAGCCGGGAACGAGCTCCTCCGCTCGCCGGAGCACAGCCTCTGCAACGGCGAGCGCGACGAGCGCGCCACCGGCTAGCAGTTCTGCAGCGCCCACGCCCAAGACTGTTCCCACCTCGGCGACCGCAAAGAACCCGCCCTTTCTCTTTCAGCTCAAGAAAGGCACGGCGGTCAACTTCATCTTCGGCACCATGCATCTCGGCATCGAGCTCGAGCGCGACGTCAATCCGGTGGTGCTCGAGTCCTTGGCGGCTTCGAGCAAAGCGGCGTTCGAGCTTGATACCGAGCACGTCGATCCGTTCGCCGCCTCCAAGGCGATGATGTTGCCCGAAGGCAAGACGGCCAAAGACGGTCTGACCGATGAGCAATGGGCCGTGCTGAAGAACAAGGTCGCTGGCATCTTCACGCCCGAATCGGCGCTGCTGCGGATGAAGCCGTGGGCGCTCGGCGCGCTCTACATGCAGAAGCTCTTGCCCGAGTCCGAGCCGATGGATCGCGTGCTTTTGATCCGCGCGCGCGAACAAAAGAAGGAGGTCTTCTTCATGGAGACGATGCAAGAGCAGCTGGACATCCTGGAGGTCTCCTTCGATCAGACCGTGCTGGTCGATATGCTCAAAGAGCCGGCGGAGACCGAGCGGATGACGTTGGAGCTAGCTTCGGCGTACGGCAAAGGTGAACGTGAGTCCTTCGACAAGATCGCCTTCGACCCGGTGGAGATGAAGAAGCACCCGGCGATGTTCGACCTGTTGTTGTTCAAACGAAACGACGCGTGGATCCCCAAGCTGAAGCCGCGCTTCGACGACGGCGGCGTGTTCGTCGCTGTCGGTGCGGCCCACGTGATGGGAGAACGCGGGCTGCTCAAACAGCTCGAGCAACAGGGCTTCGAGGTTTCGCGGGTCGCTCCGCGTCCGTAACTTGACGAGCGCTGCGCGATGGAACCACACCCGCTCCTTCGCTACGGGCCGCTGCTCTTCGTTGGCTGCTCCTTGCTTTTGTGCAGCTGGCTTTCGAAGCGCACCTTCGCCTGGATGAATCGCTTCCGCGCGTGGTTCATCGACCGCATGCGCGACGAGCTCGAACCAGCGACGCGCGCGTGGCGCTCGTGTGAAGGACAACGAGTAGCGCTGTTTGGCGTGCTCAGCGCGCCCGAGGTGGAAACGAGCTCGCTGGCCCTCGAGCATGCCGAGCACGCCAAGGTCGCGCGCAGACTCCAGCCGACGTTGTCGCTCCTAGTCGAGGATGAACGACTCGAACTGCGCGGGGCGCTCGAGGTGGCCAGCAGCGCCGATGAGCTCGCGATCGAAGAGGTGCGCTACGAGCGGCTCTATCTCGGTGACCGCCTGCACGTGGTTGGGTATCTGCGCCGCAAGAAGGGTCAGCTGTTCCTGGCCGGCGACGGCGAGGAACAAGCGCTGGTGCTCAATGAGGCGACTATTCCGGCCTGGCGCAATCCGTTGGCTGCGCGCTCCAGCGCGCTGATGTTGACCATCCTTGTGATCTGGGGTGCTTCGAGTTTAGCGGCGCTCGCGCTCTTGCGCGTACCGCCTGCGAGCGACGCGCTGCCGGGGACCAAGCTCGACGCATTGGTGCTCGCGCACGCCGTGCCCATCGCCTCCCGAAAGGCGAAAGAACAACTGACGCTCGAGCTCGATCGCCGCATCGGTGAACGAGATCGCTTCAGCGATCCGTCGGTGGAGCAGAGCGTGGTGCTGGCGACAACGCTGGATCCGGACCACGGCCGAGCCACCAAACGGCTGGCCGACAAGGGCTTCCGCTCGCGCGCCGGAGCGTTTGCGCACAACTACCCGAGCGAGGCGACCTGCACGGCGGGCCTGCAAGCGCTGGCCGAAACTCTGCATGGCGGGGCGGTGCAGAAGTTGATGGAGGTTTGCGGCAGCGTGCCGGGAGACGCCACCAATCGCGCGGCCTTCAAGATGGGGGACTTCATGCGCGCCGGCAGTCGCGAGTCGGAGTCGATCATCTCGCGCCTGCCGATCGAACCTTCGCTCGAGCCCTCCTGTGCGGCCGGCGGCTATGAGTTCCCGCCCCCGAATCAGCCGCTGTGTCGTTTGGTTCATTCGGAGATGCGCCGTTCGTTCAAGCGGCAATTGCTCGACGACCTCGCGCTGCCGATCGAGTTTGCGCGCCGTTGGCGGCAGGCCGTGCTGCTCGAGTTGGGCGACGCCGACGATGGCACCTTGGGCTTTCACATCGATCCGCAGCGCTATTTGCAGGACCCCATCGCCACCGTGCTCGAACAGCCGATCGCCGTTTATGAAGAGCTGCGGCTGAGCACGCAGGCCAACCTGAAGCCGGCCACCTCGGCCTGGATCCGTCTGGCGATGGCCGCTGAGCGCTCGGCGATGGGCCGGCACGAGGACGCACGCGTCTTGGTGGACGAGGCTTGGGGCGAATTGACGATCGGTGATGGCGCCTCGGAGAGCGAGACCGTCGCGAGCGCGCGCTGGGCCTACGCGATCGCGTTGCGAGCCGAGGATGGAGAACGCGCGGCCTCCTTCGCCGACTTCCTACCCGAGGACGATGCGCTCTTGACGGTGCGTGAGCCGGAGCTGCGTCTCGCCCGCATCGAGAGCCCGAGCGACGACCTTCCGCTGTGGCTTCGCGAGGGCTTTCCGGCCTGCAGTGAATGCACCTTCTTCGAAGAGCTCGCGCGCCTGGCGCTGCGGCGCGACCTGGCCGAGATCAGCGGTGACCAGGAGTTAGTCGCTGATATCGAGCCAATTTTGCGTCGTTTCGAGGCGGTCTGGCGCAACCGTTTGTTGGCGCTCTCGCTCAAGCTCGCCCAACCAACCTCACCTCCGCCTTGAACGCCATCTCGAGTAGGCTCGGCCGATGAATTCGAACCTTCGCGAACGTTTGCGCCGCATCGTGCGCATCCTGGTCGTGATCGCGATGGTCGCGGTGGGCATCACCCACTTCACCAACCCTGATCCCTTCGTACGGATCATGCCAGCCTTCTTGCCGGCCAAGCTCGAGCTGGTCTGGCTGAGCGGAGCGATCGAGATCGGCCTGGGCCTGCTGCTCTTGCCCAAGCCCACCCGGCGGCTCGCTTCCTTCGGCTTGGTGCTTTTGTTTCTCGCGGTCTTTCCCGCGAACATCAACATGGCGATCAATCAGGTCCAGCTCAATCCCGAGAGCCCGCTGCCGGTTTGGGCGATGTGGGCTCGCTTACCGTTTCAGTTGTTGTTCATCGTCGCGGCGCTGTTCGTTGGGCGAGACGGGCGACCGGAGCCGCCCCAAAGTCAGCCGCGTTGACCGTGGAGTCTTGGTGACAGGCCGCCTACCATCGCCGGCGATGAACCCGGAACCGGGAACCCTCGTCGGCCAGGTACGGCTGATTTCGCTGCTTGGTCGCGGCGGAATGGGCAGCGTTTGGCAGGCGCACCACGAGGGCCTCGGCATCAACGTGGCGGTAAAGTTCATCTCGAGCGACCTGCTCGAATCGAATAACCCCCTCGTTTTGGCGCGCTTCTCGCGCGAAGCAAAGCTCGTTGCCCGGCTGGACAGCCGTCACATCGTGCGCGTGATGGACCATGGCGTCGCCGAGATGGGTCCGTTCATCGTGATGGAGATGTTGCGTGGGATCAGCTTGGCCGACGAGCTAAGCAACCTGCGCCGCCTCGCTCCGATGCGCGTCGTGCAAGTGATCGAAGAGGTCGCCGCCGGGCTGGATCACGCGCATGCGCTCGACATCGTTCATCGCGACATCAAGCCCGCGAACATTTTCTTGTGTGAGTCGGAGCAAGGTCAGTTCGCGAAGATCCTCGACTTCGGCATCGCTAAGTCGGACAAGCTGGCGGAGTCGCTGGGCGCTTCCACCTCCACAGGCGGCCTAATCGGAACGCCGCAATACATGAGCCCCGAACAGCTGATGCGCGCCGGGGCCGTCAGCAAAGACGCTGACATCTGGGCGTTGGCGGTGGTCGCATACGAGAGCCTCACCGGGAAACTACCGTTTGCGGAAGAGACCTTGGCTGCGACGCTGGTGGCCATCACCAAGGCCATCGTGGCGCCGCCGAGCAGCACCGTGCCGGGCCTGGCACCGGATCTGGATCGCTTCTTTCGCAAGGCGTTCGACGCCGAGCCGGCGCGCCGTTTTACTTCCGCCGGCGCGCTCGCTGCGGCGTTCGCCGCGGCCGCGGCTGGCAGCAGCCCGCCCTCGGTTCGCGTCGAATCGCCCGCTGCAACCAACGCTGACCTGGGTACGGCCGAGTTCCTCGCCTTGCAACAAGCCCCCAGCGCCACGCCCAATGCAGCCGCCTTTGCGCCCACCGAACCGCATGTCACGCTGCCTTCGGCACCTCGCCCACAAAGGCGCGGGGGCATCGCGGCGATGATCGGCACGCTAGTGGTCACCGGCATCGGGGTGAGCGCGGCGATTCTCTCGCGGCCATCACCACCGCCCGCCCCTCCAGCAACAGCGAGCGAGCTTGGCTCAGCCGTACCGATGCCGTCGCTTGCACCGAGTGCGTCCGCCTCTGTCTCGGTTCAGACCAGCGCGACGCCCATCGTCTCCGCCGCGCCGAAGCTCGCTCAGCTCAACCTCACCCATCTGCCCGAAGGGACCGGCCAAAGCTCAGCTTCCTTCTTTTCAGCCTTCGATGTGGCGCGAGAGACGGGGGATGAGAACGCCACGCTGCTCGAAGCGCAGCGAGCTTGCGAACGCAAACAGCTGTCGCTTTGCACCGAGGGACAATGGCTGCGCGCTTGTGAATTGCACCCGGCGCTCGGGACGCGAGCTTCCTGGACGCTGACCACCGATCCGAGCGGCATGATCGTGCGCGGTGGGCAGGGCTGTTCGAGCAAGGCGCTGATCGCGCCCGAGACGCGCTCTCCTGACATCGTCGGCGTTTGCTGCTCGCGGGCGGTGGGCATGACCAGCAGCGGCAACACGAGTGCGCCGTTCCTCAAGAGCACCAGCAACCAAATTTTGCAGGTCGAGCGCGTGCTCAACGCCTCCAATGGGCCGGAGTTCGCTCGGCTTTCCGCGAGTGAGGTGAACTTCTTCGGCAAGCGCACCAGTCGCGACGCGTTGGTCGAGGTGATCAATTGGTACGGCAAGAAGTCGTCCAACTACTTCGAGCGTTGCTCTGTTGAACTGCGTGCCAGCGGGGTCGAACGAGGCTGGCTCGCCGAGTGCACGGGTATGCAGGTCGGAGGCTCGAACATGGTCTCCTTCGTGCGCACGGTGCGCTTCATGGAAGGCCAGCTCGACGAGCTGCGTGAGCTCAAAGCCCCGCGCGCCGTCGCGCCGAAAGCCCCTTGATGAACACCCAACCCAGTTCGAGCGCCGAAGCGCCGTCGCTCTACAGCCCTTACCGCTTCGCGATCTGGGGCACGACCTGGCTCTCCTACTTAACCTACTATTTCGGCCGCAAAGGCCTGCCCATCGCCAAGACCAGCATCGCTGAAAACTTCGGTTCTTCGGCGCTCTCTGGCGTGGATACCGGGTACCTCGCGGCCTACGCCGCCGGCCAATATTTGCACGGCTTTTGGGGGGACCGTGTGGGCGCGCGCTGGCTTGTTTCGCTGGGCATGGTGGGCTCGGCGCTTTGCTGTTTCGCCTTCGGTGCGTCCTCCTTGGCGGCGCTGTTCTTCATCGCCTTCCTGGCCAATGGCTTTTTCCAAGCCACCGGCTGGCCCGGAAACATCAAGGCCATGGCCGAATGGACCACCCCGCAGAACCGCGGCTCGGTGATGGGCTTCTGGGCCTCCTGCTACCAAGTGGGCGGCATCGTGGCGACCGTGTTTGCTACCTGGATGATGAGCCGATGGGGCTGGCGCAGCGCCTTCTGGGGACCCGCGCTGGTGATCCTCGCCGTGGCCGCGTTGGTCTTTCTGGTGGTCCGCAGTCCGCGCTCGGTGAGCACGACTCCGCCCAGTGAGCAGCGCAAAGAAGATCGCGAGCTCCAGCGCAGCGCCCGCCGAGCCCTGCTTCGAAACCCGCGCATCTACGCGTATGGCGTCAGCTACTTCTTCATCAAACTGATGCGCTACAGCCTACTGTTTTGGCTGCCGACGTATCTCGAGAAGGCGCTGCACTACGACAAGTCGACGGCCGGCTATCTATCGACCTCATTCGAGGTCGGAGGCGTGGTCGGGACCATCGCTTTGGGTTTGCTTTCGGATCGGCTGCGCAAGCTTTCGCGCGCTGGCTGGGCCTTCGGCTCGCTGATGCTGCTGCCCTTGGCGCTGCTGCTGTATTTGCGCATCGGTGGGATTGGGCTCGAGGCGAACTTCGTTGCCATGGCGCTGATTGGCTTCCTCTTGTTCGGGCCAGACGCCATTCTTTCCGGTGCAGCGGCGCAAGACGCAGGCGGTCCCAAAGCCGCTGCCATCGCCGCGGGCCTCGTCAACGGCATTGGCTCACTTGGAGCGGTGCTGCAGGAAGCGGTCACCAAAGGCGTGTCTCAACGTTATGGCTGGGACGCGCTGTTCGTCGTGTTCATCGCCTTTGCGTTGCTCGCAGCGGTAACACTTTTGCCGGTGCTGCGCGAACGGAAGGCCAGCCCAGCCGACGCGATCACAAACTCGTGATGACGTTGAACTCGATCGCATCGTCGCGCACTTGATGCGTGACGCTGGCTCTGCGACCGATGGCCTGAAGCAACGCCTCTGCGCCGCGCGCCACCGAGACGATGTCGACCGGCTCTGCCGCGGGCCAGCCGCTGAGACGCAAGCGGGCCTGGCCGGGGCCCAAGAGCGAGGCCTCGAGCTTGCCCTGATCGAACGCCTTCTCGAACAACATCGGCGCTCGCATCACGATCGCTCGGTCGTCGATCATGCGACCGAGCAGGATCGCCCACGGGCCTCGCAGCGCCTCGCGCACACTCTAAGCGACGACCTCGCCGGCGAGCTGCAACGGGTCTTGCCCAAGCTCCCCCGCCACGGCCAACGTCACCGCCCGCGCTGAGGACTGCGCACACCAGGAGAGGATGCCCGCCGATTCATAATCCTCCCGCTCCGCTGCAGACACGCGAGCAAGCGCGCGCTCGTAACCGTTACCAGCCATCCTGCGAAGGACTTCTCGTTGGCGGACAATCAGCAGTCCGCGAACTCGCGTGGTGGTGGCGTTCACTCCACCCTCCAACTAATCGACTCACGTTCGTGGCAACAGCCTAGAACTGACCCAGGCGATTGGCCAGCTCGACCACCGTATTCCAATTGCGCAAGGTCACCGGCGAGCCTGCCAGCTTGTCGAGCACCGCTGGCGTCAGCTTGGTCTTCGCGAAACCATCGACGAAGTCGATCCACAATAGATCGTCGCGCACGGCGAGCTGTTCCTTCGTCGCGCGCGCGGTCAGCGCTGCTTGCGCTTCGGCCACGATCGGTTTCTTCGCAAAACCGACATGCAGCAATTTGGGACGACTCTGTTCCGCGTCCGCAAACGGACTCGACTGCGTCCGCGCGAGATAGTCGCTTGCCTCGAGCACCACCACTGGGATCGAAAAACCGAAGGCTCGCTCGAGTTCACGCTCCAGCGAGAGCGTCAGTGGTGCGAGCGGAACGTCACTCTCGAACAGCAGGTTGCCACTCTGAATGTAGGTTTCAATTTTGGTGCAGCCCAACGCTTCGGCGACCTCTCGCAGCTGGGCCATCGGCACCTTCCGCTTGCCACCAACATTGATCCCACGCAACAGCGCTACGGCTCGCATGGGCGGCAGCATAGCTGCTCGCAGCGGGATGGATTAGCGTTGCCCAGCGTCGTATGAACAGCACCGCCTACCTCTCTGGCTTCGGGAATGAGTTTGCAACGGAGGCTCGGCCCGGCGTGCTGCCGGAAGGTCGCAATTCACCGCAGAGGCCGGCGTTAGGCCTGTACGCCGAGCAACTCTCGGGCACGGCCTTCACCGCGCCACGCGGTGAAAACCGCCGCTCCTGGCTGTACCGTCTGCGGCCGAGCGCCGAGCACCCGCCCTTTCGTTTGCATGAGCAACGCGGATGGTTGAGCGGTCCCTTCGAGGGGCCGGTATCGCCCAACCGTTTGCGCTGGAACCCACTTCCTTTCGCTGGAGCGCCCACCGACTTCGTCAGCGGTATGTTCACGTACGGCGGGAACGGCTCGCCGGCGCAGCAATCGGGAGCCGCCATCCACGGCTATGTGGCTAGCCTTTCGATGACCGATGCGGCCTTCTTCAACGCCGACGGAGAGCTCTTGATCGTGCCGCAAGAAGGCGCGCTGCGCTTGGTCACCGAGTTGGGCGTGCTGCTCGTAGAGCCGTCGGAGATCGCGGTGATCCCGCGCGGAATGCGCGTGCGCGTGGAGCTGATTTCGGCCGCCGCGGAGGGTGAAGCCGCTCGCCCGGCGCGCGGTTACGTATGTGAGAACTACGGCGCGCCCTTCCGCCTGCCCGAGCTCGGTCCCATTGGCTCCAACGGTCTGGCCAACCCTCGTGACTTTCTCACGCCGTGTGCGGCCTTCGAGCAGGTCGAGCGGCCCACCTTGCTGGTGCAAAAGTTCCACGGTCAGCTCTGGTCCACCACCGTGCAGCACTCGCCGTTCAACGTGGTCGGGTGGCATGGCAACTACGCGCCGTACAAGTACGACCTGCGCAAGTTCAACACCATCGGCACGGTCAGCTTCGATCATCCGGACCCTTCGATCTTCACGGTGCTCACCTCGCCCACCGACACGCGCGGGACCGCCAACGTTGACTTCGTCATCTTCCCGCCGCGCTGGATGGTGGGTGAAAACACCTTCCGCCCGCCGTGGTTCCACCGCAACGTGATGAGCGAGTTCATGGGCTTGATCCACGGCGCCTACGACGCCAAGGCGGATGGCTTCGTGCCGGGCGGCGCCTCGCTCCACAACTGCATGAGCGCACACGGGCCAGACGTTGCCACCACAGCCAAGGCCATGTCGGCCGAGCTCGTGCCGCACAAGATCGACTCGACGTTGGCCTTCATGTTCGAGACGCGCTTGGTGATCGCCCCAACAGACCAAGCGCTCGGTAGCCCTGCCCATCAGCAAAACTATGACGCTTGCTGGCAGGGCTTTCCGAGCTCCCGCCTTTAAGCGATGGAAGGTCACGGCGTCGACTTCAAGCAATCGGCGAAGGCATTGGCCAAAGCGCTGGCCAAGGCCACCTTCGGCGCGGTGTTGAGCGGAGGCGCGGTGCTGAGCACCTTCTTCCTGCTGAACCTCGGCTTGAGCTTCGCCTTCTTTCTGCTCGGTGGCTTCGCCGGTGGGGGTCATGGCTCCTTCATCATGTTGCCCGTGGCAGTGCTGCCCTTCGTCCCGTTCGTGGCGCTCGCCTACGTCTTCACGCAGAAGCGCGCGGTGATGTCGATCGCCGCAGCCGCCCTCAATTCGCAGGCGGAAAATCTGGCCAAACTCGGGACCCACTACCTCGGCCGCTTCCTCGAGCAGCGTGACAAAGCCGAACACGGCGCCAAGCTGCGCGAAGGCTTCGATAAAGCCTGGTCGCGCTTCTTGCGAGCGTCGGAAGCACCGTGGCCGGTGCGCTTGGTGTTGAGTCAACTCACCGGCCGCGTGCCGATGGGCGAGATCGTTCGCGAGCTCGGCGAGCAGCAAACCCCCGCTGAAGACGTGCCGCGACGCGCGATGGAGCAGGTGGTTTCGCGGGCGATCGAGGAGCACGTGGCGCCCTCCTGGTTAGCGACCGTGTTGCTCTTGGTCGCTAACCTGGCGTGGCTGCCGCTGTGTTTGTGGCTGGCGAACCTCTGGCTCGCCCGCTGAGCGAACGGGCTCAGCCCACCGGCGGAGCCGAGGTGCGCACGCGCTCTAGCCGCTCGACCGAGGTCACCAAATAGGCCGTCATGTTGACGATGTCTTCCACCGTTGAATCGAGCGGCAGCGCTGCGAATGGTCGGGATAGACCGAGGATGATCGGCCCGACCGCAGAAGCGCCGCCCAAGCTCTTGAGCGTTTGATACGCCGCATTGCCCGCTCCCAGCGAGCTGAACACGAGCACGTTGGCGTTCTTGGTTAGCCGCGAGAACGGATAGTGCTCCTTGCGACGTTCGGCATCGAGCGCGATCTCCGGCCGCATTTCTCCATCCACCTCGAGGTTGGGACGCCTTTCGCGAACGATGGCCAGCGCCTTTTGCACGTCGCGTACGCGCGGGTGATCGACAGCCCCGAAGTTCGAGTAGGAGATCATCGCAACGTGCGGCTCCACCCCGAGCGTTTGCACCGCGTCCGCCATTTGAATGGCGATGTCGGCGAGGGCCTCCGGACTGGGCTCGCTGTTGAACACGGTGTCACCGAAGAACTTCACCGAGTTCTTGAGCACCATCATGTACATGCCCGCAGCGACGCGAACGCCCGGCATCAGCCCGAGGATCTGCAAGGCCGGCCGGATCGACTCGGGGTAGTTGAGCGTGAGCCCCGTCACCACGCCGTCGGCGTCTCCCGCTTCCACCATCAAATTGGCGAAGTGGTTGCTCTTCTCGGCGAGGTTCTTCGCCATACCGCGCGAAACACCTTTGCGTTGCCGCAGAGCGTAAAGCCGCTCTGCATAGCGGACGGTCTCTGAGCTGGTCCGCGGATCGATCACCTCCACGTTGCCGAGCGAGTGAAGATCGTGCTCTTTCACGAGCTGACGGATCTCCGCTTCGCGACCGAGCAGCACCGGCTTGGCGATGCCCTCGTCGACGAGCTGTTGCACCGCGCGCAGCACCTTGAGGTTGGCTGCGTGCGGAAAGACGATGCGCTTCGGCTCGTTGCGGGCTGCGCGCACCACGTTGCGCATGATCGAGTACGCCGCGTTGGACGACTTCGACATCAGGTGCTCGCGGTACTCCTCGAGGTTGAGCGTGGTGCGCGCCACGCCCGAGTCGATCGCAGCTTGTGCTACCGCCGGCGCGACCCACCAAAGCACCCGCGGGTCGAACGGCTTGGGGATGAAGTACTCCGGTCCAAATTTGATCGGCTTGCCGCCGTACGCCTGGATCACGCCATCGGGGACCGGCTCGAGCGTGAGCTGCGCCAGCGCGCGTGCTGCCGCTACCTTCATCTGCTCGGTCACGGTGGTCGCGCGCACGTCGAGCGCACCGCGGAAAATGTACGGAAAGCCGAGCACGTTGTTGACCTGATTCGGGTAGTCGGAGCGGCCGGTAGCGACGAGCGCGTCGGGTCGAGCCTCGATCGCGTCGGGGTAGCTGATCTCCGGATCGGGGTTCGCCAGAGCGAAGATGATCGGCTTCGGCGCCATCGTCTTCAGCATCTCTTTGCTGACCACGCCAGCGACCGAGAGGCCCATGAACATATCGGCGCCGACCATGGCATCCGCCAGCGTGCGCCTGCCGTTGTCCGCGCGCGCAAAGCGGCGCTTGTGCCGGTTGAGATCGGTGCGACCTTCATGAATGACGCCCTTGGAGTCCACCAGCGTCACGTTCTCCGCGAGTACGCCAAGGCTGATCAGGAAGTCTACACAGGCGATCGCGCCGGCGCCCGCGCCGGAGACCACCAACTTGATCTCGGAGAGTTGCTTGCCGGAGATCAGCGCCGCGTTGAGCGCACCAGCGCCGGAGATGATCGCGGTGCCGTGCTGATCATCGTGGAACACCGGGATCGACAGGCGCGCGCGCAACTTCTCTTCGATCTCGAAGCACTCGGGAGCTGCGATGTCCTCGAGGTTGATACCACCGAAGGTCGGCTCGAGCGCCGCTACGATCTCGACGAAGCGATCGACGTCCTTCTCGTTCACCTCCAGATCGAAGACGTCGATATCGGCGAACTTCTTGAAGAGGCAGGCTTTGCCTTCCATCACCGGCTTGCCGGCGGCGGCGCCGATGTCACCGAGCCCGAGCACCGCGGTACCGTTGGAGATCACGGCCACCAAGTTTCCGCGGGCCGTATAGTCCCAACTCTTAGCCTCGTCGGCGGCGATCTCCAAGCAAGGCTCGGCCACCCCAGGCGTGTACGCCAGAGAGAGATCGAGCTGACTTACGAGCGGCTTCGTCGACACGACCTCGAGCTTCCCGGGCCGACCACGACGGTGATATTCGAGTGCATCCTCTTTGCGAGCCATGGCGCCTTTCTACGCTAAGCTCCACGCGGTGTGTGGCCGATTCACGCTCACGGTGCCCGGCTTCGACGAACTTTGCGAAGCGCTCGGGCTGACAGCGGAGCCGGCAGCGACTGCCCTCTATCAACCGCGCTACAACATCGCGCCCAGCAACCTCACCTGGGTCCTCACCACGCCGCACGACGATGAGCCGCCGCAGCTGAGTCAATCGCGCTGGGGCTACCAAGGAGCGGGGAGGGCAGGACGCGCCAAGCCGCTACGCAACGCGCGCGCCGAGCTCCTGGGGAAGGCGGTCCCCTTCGAACTCGCGCTTACGCAACGACGCTGCATTGTTGTCGCGGATGGGTTTCTCGAGTGGCACTCGAAGGACGCTGACCGGCGGCCGTATTGGTTTCGTCCGAGCGATCACGGCCTTTTGCTGCTGGCCGGTGTGTACGCCGAGAGCGAGCCGGTGAGCAGCTTTGCGATCGTGACCTGCGCAGCCAATGCTGATGTGCAAGACCTTCACCCCCGAATGCCTCGCCTGCTCGATCGGAGCGAGGCGAGCGCGTGGTTAGAGCCAGGGTGGGCCCAACTGCTGACTCCGCCGCCTGCTGGACGGCTACACAAGACCCGCGTCTCCCAACGCGTGAACGCGGTCCGAAACGATGACCCAGCCTGCTTGTTTCCTGAAGACGGACCAGCGGCCGGGACCAACCTGGAGCTGTTCGCTTCGCTCGCACGATCGAACTCCTGAGGTATAACGCCGCATGGCGAACCAGAAGACCGTGCTCAGCGCGCCGCCGCGCGAAGCGGAGACGCTGTTCATCCGCGGCGCACGCGAGCACAACCTCGCGATCGATGAGCTGACGCTGCCCAAGGGCCAGCTGGTCGTATTCACCGGGGTTTCCGGCTCCGGCAAATCCTCGCTCGCCTTCGACACGATCTATGCCGAGGGCCAGCGTCGCTATGTCGAGTCGCTCTCCTCCTACGCGCGCCTCTTTCTCGGTCAACTCGAGAAGCCGAAGTACGATCAAATTCGCGGGCTGTGCCCGACGGTGGCGATCGAGCAACGCTCAGCCTCGAGCAACCCGCGCTCCACGGTCGGGACCACCACCGAGATCTACGACTACCTGCGGGTGATGTTCGCCCGCGTCGGCGATCAGCGCTGTCACACCTGTGGGGCGCTGGCCCAAGGCACCTCCGCGGCCGCCATCGTCGAGGAGATTTTGCGGCTCCCGCAGAAGACGCGCTGCACCTTGGTGGCGACCATCGCCGAGCATCGCAAAGGCGAATTTCAAGACGAGATGACGTCGCTCGTGCAGAGCGGCTACCGAAGGCTGCGCATCGACGGCAAGGTCGAGCTGATCGAAGAGGCGGTGCCCAAGCTCGACAAGAACAAGAAGCACACGGTCGAGGTGATCGTGGACCGCGTGGTGGTCAACCCGGACGGCAGGGCCAAGCTGACCGATAGCGTCGAGGCCACCTTGAAGTTGGGCAAAGGGCGACTGCAGGTCGAGGTGGAAGGCGCGGCTCCGCAACGCTTCTCCGAAAAGCGCGCCTGCCCCAATTGCAACATCGAGCTCCCCGAGCCCACGCCGCAGAGCCTCTCCTACAATTCCCCGCTCGGAATGTGCCCCGATTGCAACGGCCTCGGCACCAAGCTCGAAGTGGACGCGCGAGCGATCGTGCCGAACCCCAAGCTCTCGATCGATGAGGGAGCCGTCGCGCCGTGGCGCAATGTCTCGGAGAGCTCGGGCTGGACGGCGCGCATCGTCACGGCGTTATGCGCGAAGCTGGGCGTTGCTCGCGATGTGCCGTGGAACAAGCTCCCGCCGAAGAAGCGGGAGGCGCTGCTCTACGGCACCGGCGACCAGCGCATCGAGGTCAAGTGGGACAGCAAGAACAGCAAGGGTGCCTGGGCCATGAAGTGGGAGGGCCTATGCAACCAAGTGCTGCGTCGCTTCGAGGCCACCGAGAGCGAGGCCATGCGCGACAAGTACCGCGGCTACCTGCACGAGGCGCCTTGCAGCAGCTGTAGTGGCTCGCGCCTGCGCGCCGAGGCTCGCAGCATCTTCCTCGGGGACAAGAGCATCGTGGACGTATTGCGCATGTCCATCTCCACCGCGGACCGCTTCTTTCGCGGACTCGGCCTCTCTGGCGTCAAACTGCAAATCGCCACCGAGGTGCAGAAGGAGATCCAACATCGGCTCGGCTTCTTGGTGGACGTCGGTCTCGACTACTTGACGTTGGACCGCGCCACCGCCTCGCTCTCCGGCGGAGAGGCGCAGCGCATTCGCTTGGCGGCCCAACTCGGCAGTGAGCTCTCCGGCGTGATGTACGTGCTCGATGAGCCTTCGATCGGCCTGCATCAACGCGACAACTTGCGCCTGTTGCGCACGCTGCAGAACCTGCGCGGGCTGGGCAACAGCGTGATCGTGGTCGAGCACGACGCTGACACCATCCGCGAGGCCGATCACGTGGTGGACTTCGGCCCCGGGGCCGGCAAGTTCGGTGGCAAGGTGGTCGCGCAAGGAACGCCGGCCGAGTTGATGGCCAACCCCGACTCGCTGACCGGCCGCTTCCTCGCGGGCAAAGAGAGCATCGGTACGCCTGGCGTACGGCGCAAACCAACAGGCTTCATCACCATCACTGGCGCCACCGAGAACAACCTCAAGAACGTGAGCGTCAAGTTCCCGCTCGGCGTCTTCTGCGCGGTGACCGGCGTGAGCGGAGCCGGCAAATCAAGCTTGGTCAACGGCATCTTGAAGCCGGCGCTCGCGCGCGAACTGAACGGCTCCCAAGCTCCGGTCGGCGCGCATGAAGAGCTGAGCGGCCTCGATGGCGTGGACAAAGTGATCGTGATCGATCAGCTGCCCATCGGCCGCACCCCGCGGTCGAACCCTGCGACCTACTCCAAGCTCTTCGATCTGATCCGCGATGTGTTCGCGCAGACCAAAGAAGCGCGCGCCTACGGCTACGCGCCGGGTCGCTTCTCCTTCAACGTGAAGGGAGGGCGCTGTGAGAGCTGTGAAGGCGGCGGTATGCGCTCGATCGAAATGCACTTCCTGCCCGACGTCTTCGTTACCTGCGAGGCCTGCGGCGGCAAACGCTACAACGACGCGACGCTGCGCGTGACCTTCCGCAATCGCACCATCGCCGACGTTTTGGCGCTCAGCGTGGATGAAGCGCTCGGCGTTTTCGAGAACGTCCCGGCGATCGCCCGCATCCTCGAAACGCTGAAGGAAGTTGGTCTCGGCTATGTCTCGTTGGGTCAGCCGGCGACCACCCTCTCGGGTGGTGAGGCCCAACGAGTGAAGCTCGCCAAAGAGCTCGCGCGGCGAGACACCGGACGCACCATCTACATTCTTGATGAGCCAACCACCGGCCTACATTTCTCCGACGTTCGCCAATTGCTCGGCGTGCTCGAGCGCTTGGTCGAGGCCGGTAATACGGTGCTCGTAGTCGAGCACAACCTGGAGGTGATCCGCATGGCGGATTGGCTTATCGATCTCGGGCCGGAGGGCGGCGCTGGCGGTGGCACCATCCTGGCCGAGGGCACGCCGGAACAGGTCGCCCTGGTCGAGAGTTCGCACACCGGCCAGTTTTTGAAGCCGCTGCTCGCACCGCCCGTACTCAAGAAGGCCTCATCCAAACGACCGAAACAGGAAGCTCGACCATGATGAAACTGTACAGCTCCGTCACCTCACCGTTCGTCCGCAAAGTCCTCGTGGTTGGGCACGAACTCGGCCTTGCCGATCAGCTCGAGGTCGTACCCGTCGTGCTCAGCCCTACCGCTACCGATGCCGCGCTCAACCAGCGCAACCCGCTGGGCAAGATCCCAACGCTCGAGCTCGAAGACGGCACCATGCTGTTTGATTCGCGCGTGATCGTGACGCACCTGTTGACCCTCTCCGACAAGGCGGAGCTAGTGCTACCGCGAGGCAAGAAGGGCCTGCTTACGTTGCGCGCCGAGGCAGCTGCGGACGGCCTCTTGGATGCGGGCATCCTCTCTCGCTACGAGACGGTGCTGCGGCCGGAACAATATCGCTGGAGCGCCTGGGTCGATGGGCAATGCGACAAAGTCGAACGGGCGTTGCGCTGGCTCGAGGAGAACATCGACACCACTGGCAGCTCGTTCGACCTCGCAAAGATCGCCACGGCGTGTGCGCTCGGCTGGCTGCAGTTCCGCAAGCCGCTGAACGATCGCAGCCAGGGTGAAAAGCACATGGAGCTGATCGCGCCTAAGCTCTTCACCTGGTTTGAGAGCGTGCGCAGCCGACCGAGCCTACTCGCTTCCGAGCCTCACTGAAGCGCGCCCCAAATTCGCAACGCCGCCGAGGTCTCATCGTCGAGCTCCACCGTCTCGCGCTCGAAGCGCACGGCCTTGGCGCGCCGTTCAAAATCGGCGTGGCGTTGGCGCAGAGCGGCTGACAGCAGCGGCAACACCGGACGACGATCGAAGCTGCAACTCCAATCGATCGAGAGATCGCAGATCTGCGAGAAGGAGCCTGTTTTCTCGCGCAGGAGGTACTGATCCCAGCGTGCGGTATGCGTTTCACCAAACAGTGCGTAACGCACGCCCGAGGTCTCGAGCGCGAGACCGGAGGTCACTCGGTAGAGGTCCCTCCCCCACGCCCCGCGCAACGGCACGCCCAAGGCGGCGGCGAGCGTGGTCGCCACGTCCTCCGTCGAGGTCGCCTCTTCGACCATGCGGCCTTCCGCCAAGTCGGAGGGATAGGCGATGTAGAGCGGCGCTTTGAGCGACGCCTCGTCGAACGGTAGTTCCTCTGGGAAGTAGTTGTCGACGCCGCTCGAGATGTCGTTGGTCACCACCACCAGCGACTTCTCCTCAACGTTGGCCAGCGCTTCGATCAGCTTGCCGAAGGCAGCGTCTTGTTCGGCGAGCGCGAGCTGATGCAACGCCTCCACTCGAATGCGATCTCCCTCGGGCAGACGCACGCGCTTCTTCTTGCGCCTTAGCGACGCGAGCTGCTGACCGGCCCGCCGAGGTTGAATGTCCCCGGTGTATTTCTCGGGCGGGAGCGCATCCACCTGCTTGGGCGTAGGCGCCCACGGTGGATGGCCGCCCTCGGCATGAACGACCAGAAAGATGCGTGCTGCGGGCTCGCGCTCGAGCGTGGATGTGACGAAGGAAGCCGCTTCGAGCAAAGCGCTGCGTGACTCTCCCTCGGCCGGCGAGATCGAAACGAAGCGCGTCATCGAACGGTAGAAGCCGTACGGTCGGAAGGAGGTCGGAACGTCGGTAAAGAGCGCGGTTTGAATGCCAGCGTCTCGCGCGCGTTGCGTGATGGTGGGAACGCCTTTGGGTAGCGCTGACCCGAGATCGGTAACGGTGTGCACCGCCGCAGGCAGACCCGTCAGCAGCGTCGCCAAGTTGCCGCCGGCTGTGCTGACCGAGGCGCGATGTTGCATATAAACCGCCGCGCTGTCGGCGAACTTTCCGAGGTTGTCCAGGTGGTGCACCGGCTTGTCTCCGTAGCCGGGAAGCTCGTCTCGCGTCACTCCACCCCAAAGCACCAAGACCACGACTTGCGCCGCCGGAACAGGCTCCGGCTCACGCGTCGAGACGAGCAAGACCGGATCGCCGTACAGCACGCGACTACCCTTGGTCGCCGACATACCCTTGAACTCGAGATGAACGATCTCTCCGGCAAACGGATCGAGCGGGGCGTCGATGTCTTCCCAGCTTTCACTTGATTTCAGATGTCGCTTGAACAGCGTGATCGGCTCTTTACCGTCGCGCCGCAGCACCACCTCGGCGTCTCCCTCCCCATTGCCGAGCAAGCCCAGCGCGGTCCGGAATCGAGCACCCTTGGGTACGCGCAACGAACAGCGCACCGTCGTGGGTGTGCGCAGCCGCAACGCGCGATGCGGGGTCTTACCAATCACAGCGTCGGCTTGGAGCACGTCGGCGAGCGTGGGTGCGCCATAGGTGCTCTCTTCGTCGTCGGGCCAACCGATGCGCAGCCAATCGATCAGCGCCAACGCCTCGCTGCTGCGTGGCTTCCCGCGAAAGCGCAGCAGCACCTTGTGTTCACCCGCGTCGAACGGATCGGCGCTGGTCGCGGTCGTGACCGTCCGTGCATCCTCGCCACTGAACTTGGTCGAGCCCAGCGGAACCCCGTCGATGTAAAGCGAAAGCGCCTTGCCCGAGAGCGGCGCCAGGCGCGCGCTCAGAAACAGGTGCTTGGGCTCCACCAAGGTGAAGGTCGCGCTCAGCTCTTTGTCGACGATGGTGCTCCAGGTCGCACCGTTGCGCTCGATGGGCTCGAGCTCGGAGGCGGACTCGACGCGACCGACCATACCTTCGGTACCGAAGTCGATCGCGACACCGCGATGCTCGATCGCACACGAGGGGACTTCGTCGAAGAACGAAAGCAAGGTGCGATCTTGAACCGGGCCATCCCCGTAGCCCGGTTCATTCGGAGACGCGGAGTTTTGCGTCCCCGGCTTCGTCTCGGAGTTGCTGCTACACGCGACCAAGAGCCCTGCGACGAGCGCAAGGCTGCCTGCCTTCAGCGTTGCCAAGGCGGCGCAAGCCGAATTCGAACCAGCTTGTCCTCTTTCACCTGAACGAAACGTGATCGCTCCTCTCCTCGGGTCTTGACGCGGATCTCGTAGGGATCCGCTTTGGCCCTGAGTTGTACGGCGGCAATCGGACCGGAGCCAATGGGTTTTCCGTCGACCAGGATGGTGTCGGTCTTTCCGGCCACGACCTCGAGCAAACCATGGCCCTTCTTTACCTTGTCGTTGCTGCGGAGAGGAAGCTCCTCGGGCTGCGGATCAGCGGTGCGACCGAGCGAGGGCTCGCTGCGCGTCCCTTGATCGGAGCCCTCTTCCGGCGCTGTATCGCTCTTGCTCGCGTTCGCGCTGGGTTGGCTGTCGACGTTCTGCTCGCGAGCCTGATCGGTCTGCGCGAAGAGCTCTGCTTCACTCGGTCGCGAGCTCTCGCGAGCCCAGCGCGCCCAAATCGCAAAGCCGATGCCCAGCAGCGCAAAGGCAACCCAGTAAACCGACTTGTAATCGCGCTTGTAGGGCGCCATCGGCGGCAAGTAGGCGGAGGGCAGCGGGACGCGCGGTGATAGCTCACCAGCATCGCGATTGCGCTCCTTGACCTCGGAGGGCGGCGGGCTCTTCTTGACGTTCTTCGGCTTGGGCGTCTCCATGCGCGCCGGTGCAGACTCTGCGACCTCCGGCGGGTGCAGCGACCCGAGCGTCAACATCGGCTTCACGCCTGGCGGCAGCGGTAGCTGGCTGGGCGTAGGCGTAAGTTCGAGCTCACGTTCGCGAGACGGCTTCGCAGCGGCAGCGCGCTTGGCCTCGGCCTTGACCACCGGCGGCTTGCGGCTCTCCTCCACGCGGAAGAGCGCTTCCGGCAGCGGGGAAAGCGTGATGTCGATCGGGTTCGGCGTGAGCCGCGTACCCGACGGGGGCACCGGCGATTCATAGGCTCGCGGAGCTTCGGAGTCGCTGGTCTGCACTGGAGCGGGCGAGGGCGAGAGCGGCTTGGCGTCGTTCGCAGGCGGAGCCGGTTCCGGCAAGGGTTGCGCAGGCAAATCACCGAGCAAGCTCTGGTTGCCGGCCTCGTCGAGGAAGCTCGTGAGCATGCGCGGCTCGCTGGTGACGACCGGCGGGATGACGCTGGGCTCGGGCTCGGCGGGCTTGGTTGCTGCGCGCAACAAATCTCCAGCCGAGCGCAGATCCACCGCGAGCGCGGGCATCATCGCAGAGGCATCTTGCGGAAAGGCAATGGGCGCCGTGATCACCGGCAAACGGGCGACGGGGTTGGCGCTGCGTTCTCCGCGCAAGAGCGCGAGCTCCTCTTTGATCAGACGCGGTAGCTGATCTTCGCCGGTGCCGTCGAGCACCTGCACCACGGCTGCGTGCGAGGCGATGTCGAGCAGGATGTCCTCCAACATGCGCGCCGAGCTGCGGCCGGTGGTGAGCAGATCGCGCGGACAAGCGCCCTGCGACAAGGCCACCATCAGCGAGCGCGCCGGCTCTGGCGTGGCTTGGAAGTAGGACAAGAGAGCGTCTTCATCGACCTCGACGCGACCCACTCGCATAAGGTTCTCCCCGGTGAGTAGCGTCTGCGCCGAGCGCGCCGTGGCGATGATCGGAGCGAGCTGTTCGAGCAGCTTGCCGTCGAGCTCAGGCTTCGCGAGCCCGACGTCGCGTTCGGCCTTGGGCGTGCTGACCGAGAAGCGACCGTCGCCAACGCCGAGCAACGCAGCGAGCACGCTGGGCCCGCGATCGAAGGTTCCGGAAAGCGCTGTGCGCGTCGCACGCACCGGTCGCGAGGCCCGTACATCCACTTCGTAGAGGTACGAAGCGTCGCGCACCGTGAGCGTGGCTTCTTCGCGGTGTTCGCACACCACATTCATCAACGAGAAGGTGGTCAAGCCGTCGAGCCGGCCACGCACGTCGGTGCCCGAACGGATGCGCTGCCGAATGCGAGCGCGCGGGCGCACCAGTTCGCGCACGCGCTGAACGATGGTGCCGGCGCTGGCTTCCTTGCGCAGGTAGCCGTCCACGTCGGCGCCGAGCTCGCGCACGCGCTGCAATAGGTCTTCCTTCCACGAGAGCAGCACGATCGGCACGTCGCGCAAAACGATGTCGTGACGCAGCGCCCGCGAAAGACCGAAGCCGTCGAGTTTGGGCATCAGGATGTCGCTGATCACCAGGTCGGGTCCGACGTGTTTGGCGATCTCGAGCGCTCGTTGTCCATCGCGAGCCTCGTACACGACGGCGCCGGCGGTCTTCAAAACGCCCGCGAGGAACCAGCACACGGCAGCGTCGTCATCGACGACCAACACCTTCATGCCGTCGAGCGAACGTTCTTCATCGCTGCGCGAAGAGCGCGTCGGCGTACGTCGGGTATCGCGATCGTTGGTCTCCTCGAGCCACGGTGCGAACGGCACTGCGCCCTCCGGCCCACCCAACGCAAAGCGCGTTTGGCCTTGCGTGCGGATGGTCACAAGATCGCGGATGCGCGCGACTGCGCCCCACAGCGCCGCGAGCACCTCGGTGCCTTCACCCAAAGTGATGGCTCGGTTGCGCACCGCGGGATCGGCTGCGTCGCAGAGTCCGCGGTGCAGCTCTTCAGCCAGCCGCGCACCCAGCTGATCGATGGTGAGATCGCCCAGCGGTTCACGCGTGGTCTCACGTCGCACATAGCTCGTGATCACGCTGGCGCAGGCGCGTCGCAGCTCGCCCGGCGAAACAGGCTTGGGCAATACCTTCGCTACGCCCAGCGCCAGATACGGCCCGGCGTCATCGGTGCGCGAGACGCGCATGATCACCAGCACCGGCACCGACTCGGTCAGCGGATCCGAAACCAGGTTCGACACCAACCGCTTGGCGTTCGGCAGATCGGCATCCACGATCACGAGGTCGGGAGCGAGCGCCCGAGCAACGTCCATCGCCACCAAGGGGTCCGCCGTCGATTCGATCTCGAAGGCTTGGCTGTCTGACTTGTTGGGTTCTCCGAGGCTGGCCGCCAAGGTCGCGTTGCCTACGCACAAGACGCTGATCGGCGCTTGATGCGGCTCTTCGGACGCGGCCTCGCTGATCGGCCCCTCCGGCCCGATCACGCGCACTGGAGCCGTGACGTTGGTTTGACCCCACGCCAGCGTGGTCATCTGCGCGATCAGCGTGCGGGTGAGCTCGAGATCGTTGGGCTCGAGTTCCCCTCGTTGGGCTGCAGCACCCAAAGCCTCTTCGACCGTGCGCAGCTCGTCGGAGAGGGCCTGAAAGCGCAACAGCTTGGCGCCCGCACCGAGCGCGTGGATCTTGCGACGCATTTCGTCGCGCGGGCGCTTGGCCTTTGGATCGGCTGCCAGCGCTTCATAAAGCGACTTGAGCTCCGACCGTCTCCTGCCGAGACCAGCGACGAAGTCAGCTCTCGCACCCGAAAGTCGCTCCGCGGGGGGAGCTTCATTCGGTTTGGCCTGCGCCGCGTTCTCTGCACTCATCGTACCCATCGCACCGGCGGCTATCATGGGGGGAGGAGAACAGCCCAATTTGTGGCGAACGGTGCGGCGTCCTATGCTGCCGCCGATGTCGCGCCAGCGCACCGCGGTTTCCCCTGTTTTCCGGCGATTTTTGGCCGGTTTTGCGCTGCCACTTTGGCTGCTTTGCTGCTCCTCGGGCGAACCAACGAGCCCATCGGAGAGCGCGCGGCCGAGCTCCACGCCCGCAGCGGCCAGCGCCGCCCGCTCAGCACCGCTCGCGCCGTCAGCGGCACCCGCGCCGCCGAGCGCCAGCGTCGGCGTCAGCACCACAGGCAGCGCCTCCGCGAGCGCCGCACCAAGCGCTACAACGCCAGCGGCCCCGCGCGCCACCGTGGCCTTCGTCGGCGATATCTCGCTCTCGATGCACGTGGCCGCGTACATGAACCCGCCGGAAGGCAAGCCCTCCGAAGTCGAGCCGGGCTTTCCGTTCGCCGCCGTCGCCAGCAAGCTGCGCAGCTACGACTACTTGGTCGGCAACCTCGAGTGCGTGGTGGCCAATCGCGGCAAGCCCACCATCCCATTGCCCCTCGTCGCGCCGCTACACTCCCCCAACGTCTTGCTCGACGCTGGCTTCGATCTGGTTTCGGTCGCCAACAACCACGTCGAGGATCTCGGCAAAGACGGCTACAACGACATGTTGAAGCGACTGACCGAGGCCAAGCTGCCGTACGTCGGCGGTTACCTGGTGGACGACTCGCAAGACCCGATGGTCGTAACCGAGGTGAACGGCATCAAGATCGCCGTGCTCGGCTACTTCAACCGCAAAACCGAGCAGACCTATCGCGACCTCGAGCGCGCACAAAAGCTCGCCGACGTGGTGCTCGTATATTTGCATTGGGGCATCGACTTCAGCCCGCATCCCACGCGTTTTCAGCGTCAATGGGGGCGCGCCTTGATCGACCACGGGGCCTCCGCGGTGATCGGCGCTCACTCGCACATCATCCAGCCGGAGGAGATCTACAAGGGCAAGCTGATCGCGCACAGCCTCGGTAACTTCGTGTTCTCCGGCATGGTCAAGCGCGGCTCGCAAGACAGTGCCATCTTGGAGCTCGAGGTGGACAAGAGCGGCGTCGTTTCCCATCGCTACCAACCGATCTCGATCGATGAACGTGGAGCCCCGAGCCTCAAGGGCCCGCCCACCGCCGAGCCCCCGCTCACACCGGATCGGCCTCGACCGTTGACCGCCCTCGGCAAGCCCATCGATTTCAGCGCGATTCGCTGAGGTTCGCCCCTGTAAACCGCTGGTTGTCGAGTGTAAACCTGGAGGTGACAGTCGGTGTCGCAGAGCCGTTGACACTCTCCGACCCAGCCCACCATTTTCGCTGAATTCGGACTCGACTTGCGTCGGCACCGGGCTTGCTGAGAGGTCAAGGTGCGATCCCTTCAGCTTGGTATCTGCCTACTTCTGTTCAGCTTGGCGAGCTGCAGCGATGAGACCAACCCATCGCCAGAGCCCGAGCCGTCGCTGACGCCCGTCTCGAGCGAGCTGCCGATCGTTGACTCGGTGGAGACCTGCCAGCCGCTGAGCAGCGGTGAGCGCTTGGTCTCGGTCTCGCCAGAGGGTCAAGCGTGGCTGGCCTCGCCTTCGGACGGCGGCCTGCGCCTGCGCGTGCTGGACCTATTCTCCGGCGAGCTCGTGGAGACCACGCAGGAGCTGCCGATCAGCAACCTCTCGCAGCTGCGCGGCTGGTCGGCGAACGAGGCTTCTCTGATCGCCGACGGTCACTTTTACGAGCTGAGCGAAGCTGGTCGCTTCGACCTCACGCCGCCTGACGGCCTCGTAGAAGGAGCAACGTTCTGCGGCTCGCTCGGGAGCAACGGCTTCGTGCTTGCAGACGGCAAGCTGTCGGAGTTGCGCGCAGACGGTCAATGGTGGAGCTTCTCCACGGCGAGTGAAGGCACCTTCGCCGAGCTCGTTGCCGCGGAGGGTGAGTGCCTCACGCGCGACAATTCGCTCTGGCTCAAAAACGCAGCCGGTGAACTCGTGGAGGTCACGCCCACCCACTTCACCACGCTCAAGAACTTCGTCGAACTGCGAGAGGCCGCCATCCTGGACGCCAGCGTGCTCGCCATCGACGCACGCGGGCTTTGGGTCGGTCCGCGCGAATGGAGCGGCTTCAGCTTCGGCGCTGAAGCTCCCGAGCGTCTGGTGGCAGCGGGCGGCTTCGCCTTCCTCAAAGTTGGTGAGCGGCTCCTTCGCTTCGACGGCACCAACTTCGCCGAGATCCAAAGCGAGCTCAGCACACCGAACACCTTGCAACCGTACGCCGGCGGCTTGTGGCTCGCCGATGAAGCAACGCTTTGCCACCACAGCTTCGGTGCCTCGGCTCGCATCCAGGGCTTGCGGCCGAACCAACGTTTGCTCGAAGACGACTCCGAGTTGTCGCTGGCCGCCAGCCCCGATCAGACCATGCCGAAGCTCAGCGTCGATGGAGTGGACACGGCTCTCACCACCGATGCAGAGACCGGCATTGCGAGCGCGACCATCGCCTGGACCAGCGTCGGCTGGCATGAGCTCACCGTCGACAGCGAGTCGGGAGAACGGCTGCGCACCCTCTGGGTCAAGCGCGTCCCGGAGATTGAACGCAGCTTCGCCAAGGACGTCTTTCCGCTCTATGAAGCCACCTGCGCCAACAGCGGTTGTCACGGTGGCGCCGATCCCAAAGGCTCGGACCTCTCGACGTTCGAGGCTTGGCAAGCCAAAGCCGCACAGATTCGCACCCGTGTCGTCGATACCCGCACGATGCCGCCCGCCGCCAATACACCCGCTTCCTGGAACGACGAGCAGATCGACGTCATCGCCCAGTGGCTCGAAGGAGGAATGCTTCCATGAGTAACTCAAAACAATCTCTGGTTCAGCTCGTCGCACTTGGTCTTCTCGCCGCGGGTTGTAGCTCCGAGACCTCACCCACCCCCACCGGCAGTGACAGCGAGTCCGACCCGCCCGTAGAGACGCCGGTCAACTGGGAGCCTGGCAACGAGAGCAAGGCCTGCAACGTGGACGCGCTGCTCCCGCCGGCGACCTACGGCCGCAAGGTCAAGTCGCTGCTCACCGGACTGCCCGTCTCCGAGGCCGAGGCCGAGAGCCTGGTGAGCAACCCGGAGGCTCTCCCCGAGCTGATCGACGCGTGGCTCGCTACGCCCGAGGGCGCAGAGATGTTGCAGCGCTTCTTCATGACCTATTTTCAGCAGACCAGCACCAACACCGACTCGCTCTTCTATCTACTCGGTCGCAAGGTTCAGTCCTTCGGCAAGTACGATTCGGACAACGCGTCGACGGCTGCGTTGCTCAACCGCAACCTCGCCGAGAGTTTTGCCCGCACCATGGTGGACCTGGTCTCTCGCGGTGAACCCTTCACCAAAGCGCTCACCACCGACGAGTTCATGATGACGACGGCGCAGGTCGCGCTGCTCGCCTATCTCGATGACGAGACCGTCGACGATTTTGGCGTGCACGACGTGCGCAGCTCGACGAACACCTTCGACACCATCGTCCTCTACAAGAACCAAGCGAACGCACCGGCTGCCAAGGACGCGCTCGATCCAACGAGTCCGAGCTTCGGGCACTTCTGGCATCGTGAGCTCGCCGATGTCCCCGCCGCCTGCAACGTCGGTGCAACGCTGACGATCGACACCTCGCAGATCACCAACGGTGAATGGCGTATGGCGGGCAACACGACGCCCTCCTTCTGGGTCTTCAGCGCCATGATGGGCCGGCATTTCGGCATCAACGTTCAAGGCGATGCGGACTGTCGCGCGACCTCGGCCAACAATAACTTCCCGCTCTTTAGGCGCGCTGACTTCAATGATTGGCACCTCGTCAAGGTACGTAAGCCGGTCGCTGATGAAGCCGTGACCGCCTTCTACGATCTGGAGCAACTGCGCACCGCCAGCGAGCTCGTCGTTCACACCGAGCGTGTGGGCTTCCTCTCTTCGCCCGGCTTCTTCTCGACCTGGATGAACAACGAAGACAACTCCTCGCGCGTCACCGTCAACCAGGCGTTGATCGTCGCGCTGGGCAAGAGCTTCGAGGGGCAAGCTGTCACCAACTTTGCGCCCGAGTCATTGGACGCGGAGCACGCTGACCCGACCACCGAGTGTTACGGCTGCCACCAAACCCTCGATCCGATGCGTGATTTCTACCGCGCTTCCTACACCAACTACTACGGCGAGCAGCTCGATCCGGAGCGCGCCGCGTTGCAGGCTGACTTCGTCTTTGACGGCGTCACCGCCAAGGGCAACGGCATCCGAGACTTCGCCGATCTGCTCACGGAGCACCCGGCCTTCCCCTACGCGTGGGCGCACAAGCTTTGCTACATGGCCAACGCCGCACCGTGCTTGGAGGGCGCTACGCTAGACGGCATCGTCGCGAGCTTCGTCGAGTCGAGCTTCGACTTCCGCGTGCTCGTTCGCGAGCTGTTCGCCTCTCCGTTGATCACGGCCAGTCAATGTGTGGAGGGCGTGGATACGGGTTCCAACGTTTCGATCGCCCGTCGCACGCTCTTCTGCAGCGAGCTCTCCCATCGGCTCGGGATCGAAGACGTATGCGGGCTCGGGCTGCTCAAAGAAGAGTCCAGCGCGCTGCAAAACAGCGCTCGTGACGCCTCCGGCTCGATCCCCGACGACGGCTTCAGCCGCGCGGTGGTCAGCCCGATCGTCATCGCCGAGACCGGCCTCTTCACTCGCGCGAACGCCGAAGCCACCTGCGTGACCATCGCGCAAGAGAGCTTCAACCGCGTGTACCAGGATCTGACGACGGACGAGGCCACGCTACACATGGTCAGCTCGGTGATGGGCCTGCCCCCAAACGACGCGCTACACGCGCCCTCCCTCGCGATCCTGCGCGCTCACGTCGAACAAGCGGTCGCCGAAGGCAAAACCGACCGCGATGCGGTTGAGTCTGCGTTCGTGATTGCGTGCATGTCCCCCACCGTTGCCGGCGTCGGTTTTTGAGGAGCACTCCAATGAACAGCCAATCAAAATTCTCCCGACGAACGGCCCTCGGCGCACTGGCAACGGCAACCGGCAGTCTGTTTCTGCGCTCACTCGCCACCGGCATCCCTAGCAGCGTCCTCTTGGATCCTTTGTCGGCCCACGCTGGCACCGAGCCCACGGCCAAGACGCTGATCCTCGCAAGTTCGATCTCGGGCGATCCGATGAACGCCAACGTGCCGGGCACCTATGACTTCCCGGCCAACGAGGTGTTCCACCCCGCGGCTCCGTCGATGGCCAAGACCTCGCTCACGCTGTCGGGGAAGACCTTCTCCGCAGCCAAGCCGTGGGCCGACCTCGGCCAAGGCATCCTCGACCGCACCACCTTCTTCCATCACGCGACCTACACGCCGGTGCACGGTGAACTCGGACTGGTGCAAAAGATGATGCGCGCGACCGAGAAGGACGACATGTTGATCTCGCTGATCTCGCGAGAACTCGCGCCTTTGCTCAAGACCGTGCAATCGGATCCGCTGAGCCTCGGCGCCTCTGGCGGTGAACTGCTGAGCGCCGAGGGCCGCATCCTCGGCAACGTCTCACCGCTCTCGGTGCAGCGCGCCCTGGGCGGACCGGAGGGCCCGCTCAAGGATCTGACCGCCCTTCGCGATCAACAGATCGACGAAATTTACGCGCTGTATCGTGAGCACGGCACCCCCAGCCAACTAAAGCTGCTCGATAGCTGGACGCGCTCTCGTAAGGAGGTGCGCAGCATCGGTCTTTCGCTGGTGGAACGCCTAGCGGCGATCGACGGCAACGACCAGGTCAATCAGCTGCGTTGTGCCGCTGTGCTCGCTGCCATGAACATCGCGCCGGTGATCACCGTGCATCTCGGCTTCGGCGGTGATTCACACGGCGACACCGACTTCGAGCAGGAGACCGAAGACACCGTGATCACGCTCAATGACGTGCACACCTTCATCGATGAGCTCGACCAACTGAAGGCCGATGGCCATCTCAAACAAGACGTGATCTTCGCGACGCTCAACACCTTCGGTCGAACGCTGAAGAAGAACGGCACCGACGGCCGCGACCACAACGAGGGACACCACGTGATGCTGATGATCGGCAACGGCATCCAAGGCGGCGTCGTCGGTGGCATCGAGCCCACCGCCAACGGCAGCGACTATCAAGCCACCACCATCAACTCCACCACCGGCGAAAAGGGCGGGGACATCAGCTTCGAGGAGTCGCTCGCGGCCGCCGGGAAGACGCTGGCCTTCGCCTTGGGCGTGCCGCAAGCACGCGTGGACGCCATGATCGATGGCGGCAAGGTGGTTCAGTCGGTGATCGCCTAACAGGCCCGTTAGGGTGCGGCGTCGGCCTCAGCGGTCGATGCCGTGCCGCTCGAGCAGGCGATGCAGAAATTGCCGTGACACGCCCATCGCCTCGGCTGCGCGAGAGACATTACCGTTGTGCTCGGCCAAGCGACTCGTCAGGTACTGCTGTTCAAACTGCTCCACCACGAGATCCCGCGCTTCACGCAGCGGAAGATGCATCACGCTTGGCTGAGCCGCGGGCTGCGCTGTGGCAGTCGGTATGGCGTCAAAGCCAGGCCGCTCCGGAAACAACATCAAACGCGTGATGGTGTTACGCAGTTCACGCACGTTGCCGGGCCACTGATGGTTGCGCAACATCGCCAGCGTATTCGGCGGCAGATCCGCCAAGGTGCGCGGCGGCACTTGCGACGCCAAGAAATGTTCAACCAAGAGCTCGATGTCCTCCGGCCGCTCGCGGAGCGGTGGAACCGCGCCTTCAACGACCGCGAGCCGGTAGTAGAGGTCCATACGAAACGTCCCGGTCGCGACGCGTGCCCTCAGATCGCGGTGGGTTGCAGCGATGATGCGCACGTCGATCGGCGTCCACTCGCCGCTACCGACCCTGCGGATGTGGCGACTCTCGAGCGCGCGCAGCAGCTTGGGCTGCAGATCGAGCGGAAGTTCACCGAGCTCGTCGATGAAGACGGTGCCGCCGCGAGCTTGCTCGAACAGCCCCGGCGTATTGTTGTTTGCGCCGGTGAAGGCGCCTTTCACATAGCCAAAGAGCTCGGCCTCCACCAACGTCGGCACCACCGCCGAGCAATCGAACACGGCAAAGGGCCCGGCCGCACGCGGGCTCGCGTCGTGAATCGCTCGCGCCAAGAGCTCCTTCCCGGTGCCCGATTCACCAAGCAGCAGCACCGTTTCATGGGTCAGCGCCGCGCGCTGCAGCAACGCAAACAACGCTCGCATCTGCAGGCTCGCGCCAAGCGCCGCTCCAAAACTTTGACCTCGCGAGAGCGCCAGCGTTTGCTTGGCTGCGGCAACCTCCATCCGCAACTTGGTGGAGCCAAGCGTGATGTCGCTCCTCGAATCGATGTAGGCGGCTCCAATGCGCACACGGTCGACGAAGGTGCCGTTCTTGCTGTCGAGGTCTCGCAAGAGCACGCCTTTGGGCGTGTGGACGACCATCGCGTGGCGCCGAGAAACCCTTGGATCGTCGGTGGTAAGGTCACATTCAGCGTCGCTGCCGATCAAAACCGGGCCAAGTCCGAGCGCCACTTCACCCCGAGCACCCGAGGGGGCCTGCAGCTGGAGCCGCACTCCCGGAAGCTCGACAGCGTCAACACGGATGTCGGTTAGGGTGAGACCTTGATGAGATCCGGGTCGTTCCAAGGTGTTTCGCGTCGTTCTCTGCGACTATCGTAGGAGATCGGTTGGAGCCCATCAAGCCGGAGCTTGTCGTTGATCGCTACTCGCTGTTCCGCGTGATCGGCGCCGGTGGCATGGCGTCGGTCTATCTTGGACGGCAGAGCGGGAGCGCCGGGTTCTTTCGCTACGTGGCGATCAAACGGCTCCATCCTCAGTATGCGACGAACCCCGAGTTCGTAGCGATGTTCTTGGATGAGGCTCGGCTTGCTTCGCACGTTCGGGATCGTCACGTCGTTGAGACCTTGGACGTGGTCGAGTCGGGGAGCGAGATCCTGATGGTGATGGAGCTGGTTCAGGGCTCCACTCTGACCCATCTGCTTCGCACGGCTCGCACAAATGGTGAGCGACTGCCGGTCGCGGTGAGCTGCGCCATCATCGTGGATCTGCTTCGCGGGCTCGAGGCGGCGCACAGTGCCGTGGGTCCTTCGGGAGAACCGCTCGGTGTGATCCACCGCGATGTATCGCCGCACAACGTGATGATCGGTGTCGATGGCGTTGCGCGCGTGCTCGATTTTGGGGTGGCGAAGGCCAACGGTCAGTATCACTCGACACGCGTCGGGGAGGTTCGCGGCAAGCCCGCCTACATGGCGCCGGAGCATCTGCAAACGGGCGCCACGCCGAAGTCGGACCTTTATTCAACCGGCATCGTCTTGTGGGAGGCGCTCACCGGCCAACGGTTGTTCGCGGCCGAAACCGAGGCTGGGCTGATCGCTCAGGTACTGGCCCCACGCTGGCGCTCACCGCGAGAGTTCGCGCCCGAGCTCCCCGCTGCACTCGAGGAGGTAGTCCGCCGTGCACTGCAGATCGACCCCGCACAGCGCTTCCAGTCAGCAAAAGAAATGGCCTTCGCACTCGCGCTTGCGGTGGTGCCAGCAGCGCCAAGCGAGGTTGCCGCCACCGTCGAGCGCCTGGCGAAGCAGCCCCTCGCCGAGCTGCGGCAAACGCTGCTCACGCTCGAGTCGAAGTTAGGCCGCGCCCCGGTACCAAGCTTGTCTGGCTCCGGTTCAAACCCGCAGCTGCGCGTACCGCCCGAAGCGGCGCCGGCTCCTGTGCGCACCCACGATTCACGCTGGCCGGGCTTTGCGCCCTCCCGCGGTGCTGGCGAAATCACCCTGACGGGCCCCTCCGTTCAGGAATCAGCGCCAATCGTCGTAGCCCCGCCAAAAGCGCCTTCGCGCGGCGGCCTCTTGCTCGGCTTGCTGCTCGCGTCGGTCGCGGTGGGCGGGCTGCTGGGAGTCGTGTTGGCCTCGCGCGGCGGCAGGGCCGCGGCCAGTAGCGCCACCGCGTCGCAAGTCGAGGTCCAACCTGCGCTGCTCCAAACCAGCGTCATGGAAGCGAACGCGACTACGAGCAGCGTGCTTGTGCCCTCGGTCGAAGCGAGCGCGACGGCGCTTACTCCAGTCGAGCCAGCGGTCACAGCTAGTGCCAGCGCGCAGGTTGCCTCCCTGCCGAGCGCCCATACGCCAACAACTTCGCTCCGTGTGCAACCCAGCTCAATTGTGCCAACCTCTACTCCAGTGCCAACCTCGAGCGACTGCGATCCGCCCTACGAGGTCGACCAAAATGGAGTTAAGCGCGTGAAAACGCGCTGCTTTAAAGTTCGCCCATGAGTCTGGTCCGATGGTTGATCCCTGGCATTGGCTTGCTGGTCGCAACGGCTTCCCAGCGAGCGCACGCCCAGGAGGTCACGCAGACCTGCATCCGCTCGTTCGAGCAAGCTGGCGAGCAGAGGAAGATCTTTCGCGACTATGTCCGCGCTCGAACCGAAGCGCTGCGTTGCAGTGAGACCTGCCCAGCGCAGCTGGCCTTCGAATGTAAAACCTGGCTAGCGCAAGACGCAGAGAGGGTTGCGCAACTTGAGCTGGAATCGAGTCTGCCGTTTGCCTCGCTCAGCGTGAAGCTCGATGGCGTTGTGCTGACCACTCCGCTGACCGAAGTGAATCCAGGCGTTCACCGCGTGGAGGCCCTCGCCGACGGACATAAGCCGCTGCTTGTCGAGCTGATGCTCGCCGAGGGTCAACACGCAAAGCAGCGACTCGTTTTCGTCCCGGTCACGCCGCAAGCGGGCCCAGAGGAAGAGCGTCGCGGACCCTCGGTCCCCGGTATCATCGTGGGTTCACTTGGGCTGAGCAGCTTGGCCGCGGCTGGCATCCTTGCGGGGCTCGGTCACCTTGAGGCGAGCCGTCTACGTAAGGCGTGCGCGCCGAACTGTTTGGAGAGCGACGTGAGCTTGATCGAGCGTGAGTGGATTGCCGGCGGGGTGTTGGCTGGCGTCGGGCTCGCGGGGATGATCGCCGGAGGTGTGCTTGTAGGGCTGAGCTTCGATGCAGAGCCTGCCTCTGCCTCGTTGCTGCTCACGCCGGGCAAGGCGGAGCTGGTCATTGGCACGTCATTCTGAAGGTTAGCTATGGCTTCTCTCGGTGTGCTTTGCGATCGTGTGAGGGTGCGACGGCTACTGCTCCTTAGCGTGCTCGGCCTGAGCGCTTGCGACCTCTCCGATCTCACGGATGGTAAGAACGGGGGAGGCGGAGCGGGGGGAGGCGGCGGTAATCAAGCTGGCGGTGGTAGCGGCAATAACGGTGGTGGTGGTACCGGCGCGGGTGGAGTCTCTTCGGGTGGCGGCGGTGAAGGCGGGGCCCCCAGCTGCGAGCCAGTGTCTCCATTCGAGTGGATGATCGCGATCGGCAACGAGGAGTCCCAAGCGGTCAGCGTGACCGACGACGCACCGACCAATACGCTCCCGTCGAGTATTCGCGGCGCTGAGGTACCAGCGGCGCTCGGCGGCGGGTTCGTCGCGGTGATGCTCACCACCGGCATACTCGACTTGGCTGGGCCGATCGGTGTTGAAGGGGCTCGCTCAATCTTCGTCGTCCACTTCTCAGCGGCCGGCCAAGTGCTCTCCGCCAAAGCGCACCCGCAATCGCTGGAACAGGCGGAGCTGTCCGATACGGCCCGATCGATCGATGACGTGGTCGTGCACGAAAGTGGGCGGGTGTTCGTTGTTGGGCGGGCAGGCAAACTACCGCTGAACTTGAGCGGCGTTGCCGAGCCGATCCTGCTCGCCAGCGACGACGTGCACGATGACGCCTTCTTAGCCGCGTTCGACCTGGAGGGTAACGCGGTGGATGCCATTCGGCTGGTGAGCAATGGCACAGGCGCGTCCAACGACTCCTTCAAAGGGGCAGCCCAAGCACGTGGCCTGGTCAGCCTCGCCGACGAGATCGGGGTGGTAGGTTTTTACCACCGAGGGCTAAACATCGTGGACCGGTCCGGCACCACGTTGCCAGCGTGTCCCGCACTGCCAACGTCAAGCAGTTCAAAGAACGGCTTCCTGATGCTGCTGCCCGTAGGTTCGCCGCTTGGCGCGTGCTCACGCGGTCGCGCCTTCGTTGGTACCGGCGATGCACGGATCTCGTTCACAAGTGCCAGTGCGAGTGACTCGCAGCTTTTCCTCACCGCTGATTTCGACCTGCGCAAGAACAACAACGCCGTTGAGCAGCAGCTGACGCTCAACACGAGTCCTGCGTGGGTGCTCGACTCGGCGGATGGCTCCTACCTCAGCGAGTCGATGGTGATGACACTGGAGCAAGCAACGCTCACTCCGCAATGGGTTTCGTTGATCGAGACCGGCGGCGGGGTCAACGACCACGCTGCATCCGCCTCGATTGGCCCGGATGGTACGGTGTGGGTCGCAGGCAAGGGCGTGGCGCTCGGCAACGCGAGCGCTGATCTCATCGTCTCACGCAAGTTTCCCACGGCAGGTCAGACCTGCATGCGCTCGATCAATACGCTCAAGTCCCGCGCCTTCATCGCAGCCCTGAATACGGAGGGGGACTGTCAGGCAGTGGTGGACTACGCCCTCGAGTCGTCGATCGAGAGTTCGCTCGTACGCAACGGTACGCCTTGGTTTGCCGGCTTTGCCACCACCAGCGCCTTCCCGCCCGATGAGCTGACGAATTACGGCGCCCTCGGGCTCGACCCCAACGGCCTCTTGATGAATGCCACGGTCGACAGCTCCAGCATCAACACCAGCGGGCTCTTGTTCGGCGGACCAGGCCGAGTTCGTGGCTACGAACTGAGCGCAGTGGGTGACAAGATCCTAATGGCCGGCATCATGAGTCAGGGCTTCCTCGACTTGCCCTGTCCCAGCGACGCCGCAGCGCAGGTCGACTTCTTCTTAGCGCTTTACGATCCCAATCAGGGCCCGTGAACTCAGAGGCGGCTGGCCAGGAGCTCACGCACGAACGCTGAGGCTGCCTTCGTTCCGAGCTCGCCACCAACGTCACGGGTGCACTTGTGCGCATCGAGCGCCTCGGTGATCGCCGCCTCGATCAGCGGCTCGAACTTCGCGTGACCGAGATGGGTCATCATCATTCCCACCGTCAAAAACGAGGCGAACGGGTTGGCGATGTCTTTGCCCGCAAGCGGCGGCGCAGAGCCGTGCACCGGCTCGAACAAAGCCACACGCTGCGTATCCGAACCATGCACGTTGGCACTCGCGGCCATACCGAGACCACCCTGTAGCGCCGCACCGAGATCCGTCACGATGTCGCCGAACAAGTTGTTCGTCACCACCACGTCGAACTGCGTCGGGTCTTGGATCATGAACAGACAAAGCGCATCCACGTACACGTGACGAGCCTCGATCGCCGGATACTCCTTGGCAACCTCTTGGAACGTCCGCAGCCAAAGCTCGTGCGCAAAGCGCATGGCGTTCGACTTGTCGGCCATGCACACGCGCTTCTTGCCGTTCTTGCTCGCCCACTCGAAGGCCGCGCGAATGATGCGCTCCACACCTTTGCGTGTGTTGACGTCTTCGTTGATGCCAATCTCGTCAGGCGTGCCTTTCTTGAACTGGCCGCCGAACCCGACGTAGACGCCCTCGGTGTTCTCGCGGAAGACCACGATGTCGATGTCCTTTGCCAGGCGCCCCTTGAGCGGCACGAGCCGATCCGAGAGCACGCGAACGGGGCGCACGTTGGCGAACAAATCGTAACCGAAGCGCATGCCGAACAGGATGTCGCGCGCATGCTCGAGGCCGGGCACGCGCGGATCTCCGAGCGCGCCGAGCAGCACTGCTCGACATTCATTGCGCAGCTGATCGGCGATCGCTTGGGGGAAGGTGGTGCCGTCCCGCAAGTAGCGATCAGCGCCTAGATCGAGATCGAGAAATTCCAGAGATACGCCACCCTTGTCACGGAGCAGCTCCAGCAAAAGCCTCGCTTCACGAATGACTTCGGGACCGATGCCGTCTCCGCCGAGGATGGCGATCTTCTGGGTGGTCATCGCTCAGCCGAGCGCCTTTTCAATCGCCACGTACTCGATGCCGTGCGCGTCTGCGACGCCCTTGTAGGTGCAGGCGCCGCCGAAGGTGTTGAGCCCAAGGAGCAGCGCGCGGTCCGCTTTGGCAGCCGCCACGACGCCCTGGTTCGCCAACTTGATGGCGTAGGACATGGTGGTGTTGGTGAGCGCCCACGTGCTGGTGTTGGGGACCGCGCCGGGCATGTTGGCCACGCAGTAGTGAACGACGCCGTCGACCTCGAAGGTCGGGTTGTCATGGGTGGTCGGTCGGCAGGTCTCGATGCAACCGCCCTGATCCACGGCGACGTCCACCACGACGCTGCCCTTTTCCATTCGCGGCAAGAGCGTGCGCGGCACGAGCGTGGGAGCCTTCGCTCCGGCGACGAGGACGGCGCCGATCACGAGGTCGGCCTGTTCCACGCAGCGCTCGATGTTGTCGGGGTTCGAGTAGAGCGTCTCGATGGCGCCACCGAACACATCCTCGAGGTACGCCATCACGTCGGCGCGAACGTCGAGCACGATCACCTGTGCGCCCATGCCCACAGCGATGGTTGCAGCGTTCTTTCCAACGACGCCGCCACCCAAGATCACCACGCGACCACGGCGCGTCCCGGGCACGCCACCGAGGAGCACGCCTTTGCCGCCGTGCTCTTTCTCCAGGCAGCTCGCACCAACCTGCACCGCCATGCGCCCTGCAACTTCACTCATCGGCTTGAGCAACGGCAGCGTGTGATCGGGCAACTCGATCGTCTCGTAGGCAACGCCCGCCACGCCCGTTCGCACGAGCTCCTTGGTCAGCTCGGCCTCGGCGGCGAGATGAAGGTACGTGTACAGGATGAGATCCTTGCGGAAGAAGCCGTACTCGGCTTTGAGCGGCTCCTTCACCTTGACGACCATCTGCGCGGCCCAGGCATCCGCTGCGCTGGTGACGATGGTTGCGCCGGCCTTCACGTAGGCCTCGTCGGAGATGCCGCTGCCTTCACCGGCCGACTTCTCGACGACGACTTTGTGGCCGTGCTGCACGAGGGAGCGAACACCGGCCGGGGTCATGCCAACGCGGTACTCTCTAGTCTTGATTTCCTTGGGAACTCCGATGAGCACGGTGAACTCCTTCGTGGGTGGCCTCGCGAGAAGGCGACACAGATTTCTTTTGGCGGTTGGAGAGATGTCAGGCGTCACGCCTGACGGCGCGGACCATACCAGAAGTGCACGAGAGAGAGACGCCTGCGTGGGCTCGTCCGATACGATCTACGCCGCAGCGCGTCGCAAGCGATGGCTGCGCTAGCGAGTGCGGATCCCGCCCAGCAAGATCTCGGAAATCAGCCATTTTCGCCGCTCCAATGAAGCTCCACCGTGTTCCTCAGGAAGCAGGATACCGAGCACCGGCGCGTCCACGATGGGATAGAGGATCAACGAAAGACCGGCTCTCACCATCTCGCTCGGCTGGACGTCGGAGCGCAGCTCCCCCGTTCCTTGGAGGTTGGTGGTGATCTCCACCACCGCCGAAAGCAGCGCGTGGGTCCGCTCTTGAATGATGCTCACCAGCGTGCCTGCCCCCGCGAGCACCTCACTGCGCATGATCGCCAGCAGCTTCTGATGCGCTGCGGAGAAGTCCACCATCACGTCGACGAAGCCCCTGACGATCCCTTCAACGTCGCGTTTGGTCTCGAGCACGTGCCACGACGCCGTGGACATTTGGTCCACCGCGCGCTTCACCACGGCCTCGTAGAGCCCGTGTTTGTCCGCGAAGTAGTGATGAATCAGCGCTGGCTGGACCTGCGCACCCACTGCGATCTCTCGCAGACGGGCACCTGCAAACCCGTGAGCGGCAAACTCGGCCTCTGCAGCATCAAGGATTCGCTCTTGGGTGAGCGCCGAGCTTCTCTCACGCTTGGGCGCGGGACCGCGGGCGCCCTGCTGAGCTTCCAGCGTGCGCTTGTCGTCGTCGTCGCTTTCAGGCGGTGGCATCCCATGTTTCGTACTGAATCACGCGCAACTCTTCAAAGCCCTTCCGCACTTTGGGCGTAAGAAGTCCAAGTCGCTTCACATTTGGCACGATCTTGGAGAAGAGTAGCGTCTGAAAAGTCTGCATGATCGGGCTATTTCGCACCGCGTCGAGACAGTCCGCTACGGGCAACCCAAGATTTTCCCAAACCTCTTGCATGAGGAAGCGATCTCGCATTAGGCGCGAGGCCTCGATGATGAACTCCTCTCGATCGCGCAGCTCGGACGCAGACATGTCGTCGTAGACCCCGCGCAACGAGAGCACGCCAAACGCAACATGGCGCGACTCATCCAGCATGATGCGATGAACGATGTCGCGAATGAGCGGCTCGTTCGAGGTCTGAGAGATGATGCCAAAGGCGGCGAGCGCCAAGCCCTCCACCATGATCTGCATGCCTAGGAACTTCAGATCCCAGCGGGTCTCACGCAGGATCTCGTCGAGCAGTTGCTTCAGATGAGGTGATACCGGATAGGTCAGCTCGATCTTCTCACGCAGGTAACGCTCGTAGGCCTCCACGTGCCGGGCCTCGTCCATCACCTGCGAAGCAGCGTAGAGCTTGGCCTCGGCGTCAGGCACCGAGCAGACGATCTGCGACGTCGCGAGCAATGCGCCCTGCTCACCGTGCAAGAAGTTCGACAATAGGTAGGAGGACGCATGCCTGCGAACCTCGGGCAGCTCGCGCTTGGAGAGCCGGTTCCACACGTCGGTCCCGAAGATCGGTATGAACTGATCCGGCACGTTCTCCGCTTGCGGATCCACGGGCGTTCCCCACGCGAGCTCGGTCTTGGCGTTCCACTGGTGGTCTTTTGCCTTCTCGTAGAGCGCGCGAAGATCAGCCCTGCCCTCGTAGCCCTGGGTGAAGGCCGTATCCAACTCGGAGCGAAGCCAATCAATCCCCACTGGCTCGGCATCATTCTGAGCGCGCAATGTTCGGCGCGGCTCACTCGGACGGGCGACTGGAATGCTGGGAACGAACTTCTCGGCTGCGCTCATTGGGCCTCCCTGGTTATTTACTTTTTAGTTTATCAACTGGGACCGCGCCAGCTATTTACTTTGTTTTTAGTTAATTGGGCCGTTGGACGCTAACCGGCCGGGTTTGGCGCACAAGGTAACCCAGCGGCGCAACACGACACGACGCCCTCAAGCCCAGGCGTCAGCTGAGCAAGGCCGTCAGAGTTAGTCTTGGCGGCTCAGCCGAGCTGAGCGACGAAGGTGCGCCTAGCTGGGCCAAACATTTGCACCGCGCCATCGCGCGAACAGCGAATGCTCAACAAGCCCCCCGGGAGTTCGACTGCGATCGCCTGCTCATACTCGAGCCTGCCCTCCAACGCCGCAGCGAAGACGGTTGCACAGGCTCCGGTTCCGCAAGCCTGCGTGTAACCAACCCCGCGTTCCCAAACGACCAGCTCAATCTTCGTACTGCTGCGAACCGTGGCGAACTCAACGTTGGTGAGCCCATCCCGGCTGTGCTCGAGCAGCACCGCCAGCTCGTCTCGGTTCACCTCGGGAAACGGCTCGAACAGGATCGCGTGCGGGTTACCAATATTGATGTCGCGCAAGCGTACCGTTGCACCGAGCAAGGAGAGTTCACGTAGCCCCTGATCCCGAGCCGGCCCCATACTCACCCGTACGTTGAACGTGGCCTCACCATCACGCTCGACGTGACAGCGCTTGAGACCCGCTTCTGTCTCCACCTCGAACTCGGTTGGCGCACCGTGCGAGACGAGGAACGCAGCGACGCACCTGAGCCCGTTGCCGCACATCTCGGGACGAGAGCCGTCGGCGTTATAGACGAACATTTGCGCGAGACCGCTATCGGCCGACTTGACCAACAACACACCGTCCGCGCCGACACCGCGATGGCGATCACACCACGCGCGAAAGTGTGACTGACGCTCCGTCTCCGCTTGCGTATCTACGATCCACTCGGGCAACGAGCCGGCCTCTCGCGCATCGAGCACGATGAAGTCGTTGCCGAGACCTTCCCACTTTTCGATTCGAAGACTCATGGCTTGCGCTCGATTGCTTTCATAAACACGGCTTCGCTCAGACCAACGATCTCGATCAGCTTGGTGCGACTGCTGTCGCCCTTCACCAACCGCACGGCGCTCTTGGCCACGCCAAAGTGAAACGCGAGCCCGCGCAACAACTCTTCATTGGCAGCGCCATCAACGGGCGGCGCAGCAACCGCAACTTCAACCGCGCCGTTCTTCTCGCCGAGTACTTTGGTCTTCGATGCGCGCGGCTTGACGTGAACGCCGAAACGTCCGCACCCATCCACGCTGCTGAAAAGCGGACGCTCCGTCACGACTTGAATCGATGGCAGGTGTGACGCTGCGTCAAGCGATTGTCCGACGCTGATGGATCTCTGACGCGGATGGCACTTCGTTCATTAAGGGAGCCGGAATTCTGACCGTCAATCAGGACATGCGAAATGTAACAAGTCGTTGGTTGGCCGCGATGATGAGCTCTCTCTCGTTTGCGGCTTCAGGATGCGAGCTGATCGCGAACACAGATCGCACGACCAGCGGCGCGGGCGGCGCGGGCGGCGGCGGCGGCGACCAGGTCGGCGGCTCGGCGGGCAGCGTTGCACAAGGCGCGAGCGATGCCGGTGCAGGTGGCTTCGGCAGCGCCTCAACCAATGGCGGTGGCGGCGCGGGTGCTGCGGGCGGCGCGGGCGGTGTCGGCGGCGCGGGTAGTTCCTCCGTCGGTGCAGGCGGCGCGGGCGGTGACGGCGGCGGTGGTAGTTCTACCGTCGGTGCAGGCGGCGCGGGTGGCGACGGCGGCGCTGGAAGTTCCACCGTCGGCGCGGGTGGCGCGGGTGGCGACGGCGGCGACGGCGGCGAGGGTGGTGCAGGCGGCGCGGGTGGTGTCCATCCCGGCGAAACGTGCGCCGACCCGATCCAAGTGCAAGTCGCTCTCGACACAACCTACTTCACCAACGGGGAGATCTTCACAACCTCGACCAACGAGATTGAAAGCTTCTGCACCGATGCCGATCCCAATGTCCCCGATCTTTGGGCGGACGTTGTTTACGAAGTCAAAATCAACGACGCGTGCAGCGCTTCGTTCGTCGTGCAAAGTGCCACCGACGCGGAGATCTCCTTGCGGTCCGATTGCGGCGTTGAGGAGTACTGCGTCAACGCGGTCGTTGGCGGGGGTGGGCAGGAATCCCTTGCCGTCCCATTGGAAGCGGGCACCTACTTCCTCAACATTCAGTCGGATCTACCAGCTCCGTTCACGTTGCATATCTACTGCAACACCCCTGCATGTGGTGACGGCTTCCTGAACCCCGGGGAAGAGTGTGACGACGGCAACACCAGCGATGGCGATGGCTGCGACGTAAGTTGCACCGTTGAAGAGGCAGACGCATCGCTGGAAGACTGCGCGAACGTCAGCCCGCAAGCAGCCTATCAACTAGTCGCTGGCGCTCAGTTCCTCACTCCACTTGGCGCCGCTGCGACAACGCTTGGCGCCCTCGACAACGAACACGGTACTTGTCAGCTCGCTCCCAACGGTCCACCCGAGGCCTACGCTCCAGACCAGGTTTACAAGATCCGCTCGCACGTAGCTGGCATGGCCACCATCACCCTCGGCTTGGATCCGCAAGGGGTTCCGTATTGCGGGGCTGACGTGAACGTCGAACCGACCTTCCCGTACTCCGCTGGCTGCTACGACCGCACCATGTTCATTCGCGAGGCAGACTGCAGCGCCGGAGCTGAAGTCGCGTGCGTCGAAAGCTCGAACTGGTGGGGATTGGAGCAGGCTTTCATCCCGCTTGCGGCGGACACCGACTACTACGTATTCGCCGACGGTTGGTTGAGCGGCTACGGCTACGAGGTCGGTTCATACACCGTTCACGTCGAGTTTACGCCCGACTGAGCGTTGACCCTCGTAACTGATTGAAGGAGGCCTCGGGGGCAATGCCCTCGAGGCCTTTTTCATAGAAGATCGTCGCTCGTTGATTCTGCCGCTTCTTCACTTTCGAGGTGGCAAGGGTGGCAACGTGGCCCGGCTGACGAATTGAAGGCCGCCTTCAGCGGAACTTCTTTGTTACAGGCGATACAGGCAACGGTCTTCTGTCGGACGACTTCCCGCGGTGCCGAGCGATAACCATCCCCAGCCACCGTCTCGACAACCGTCGTCGAGGCCCCGGACCGACGACCCAGGTGACACGCTTCGCAGAGTTCTCCCGTCACACGTCTATAGCTTTGAGCACGCGGAACTCGCGCGCTGCAATTGCTACATGTAACCCAGGCTGCGTCTTCAGCCTTGCGCGCTGAGATCTCCTCCCGCAACTGACGCGACCGTTCTGCAAAGGCGACTGCGTCGAACGAGTTGTTGCGCGCAAGCGCCTCGCACAGGACCACCACCGTGATTTCGAGGTCGCGTACGCGCGTCGCGAGATCCTTTATTGCGGTGACCTGTGTCGAGTTCGATGAGAGGTCTGGAACACCGCTCGCCCATGGGGTCTCGTCAGCGCCGGACCCAACCCGACGACTGCGACAACAAACTGCGCACGCGGGTTACCTCCGAGGACGAGAGCGTGGGTGAGATCAGCGCGCCAAGAAGCTGCAAGAACGGATCGGCCATGAGGAACTGTCTTTCAGCCTACAACACTCCCTGTTAGGTCAGCGACTCGCGACGCATACGTGAACGCTCAAGAGCCCCTGAGCACCAGGGGTCAGGGAAGCTTTGATGGCGGCTCCGCCGACGACTGACCAGGATGAAGTCCCGGACTTGGTGGGACACACGCTCCCAGGGGGCTGGGCTGTGCTTCGCCATATCGCCGAAGGGGGAATGGCGCACGTCTACGAGGGTCAAAAGGCGGACGGCGTTCGCGGAGCGATCAAGGTCTTGCACACTCATATCCTCGGCAAACCGGAGCTTGCTTTTCGTTTTCGACGTGAAGGGGAGATCGTCGAGTCGATCAAGAGCCCACACGTTCCGCAGGTGCTCGCCCGAGGCAAAGACGAGCGTGGCAGGCCGTTCATGGTGTTCGAGTTCGTCGAAGGGCTCGAGCTGACCAAGATCTTGGACGAGCACGTCCGCTTACCGCCGGCAGTTGCGCTCGAAATCACGCTGCAAATGTGTGAAGCCGTGCGCGTCGCGCATCTGGCCGGCATCGTCCACCGCGACATGAAGCCAGACAACGTCATCATCGTTGGTCCGCTCAGCGCCCCCGTCGTCAAGGTGCTGGATTTCAGCGTATCGAAGGATGAGGACCTGGCTCTTACGCAACAGGGGCACGTGATGGGTACGCCTTGTTACATGGCCTTGGAGCAGGCGCTTGGTGAACCCATAACGCCTTTGGCAGACATCTATTCTGTGGGCGCCATTCTTTACGACATGTTGACCGGTAGGCCGCCCTATGAGCCGGATGAGCCCGGCCGCGTGCTCGCTGCGCTGTTGTCCAAAGAGCCGCCGCGGGCCATCGATCTCAACCCGGCGATTCCGCCTGTGCTGGCCACGATCGTTGAAACGGCGATGGCTCGCTCACCCAAGAAGCGATACCCCTTTATCGAATCGATGATCGAAGCGTTGCGCGCCGCCTCGACGAGCATCACGCAGAACGACGTCTCCGAAACGCTGCCACCACCGGAGCCAACCTTCCTCGCGAACCCTGCGCCTGAGGAACGCGCGGCTACCTTCGAGCCCGTGCCTGACTCGGTGAGTCGCCGTCGCCGAGGTCCCTGTAGCAATGTGAGCATGGCCGTCGTCGTCATTGGGGCGTTGCTGCTACTGCTGGTGGCCGCTGCGGTGATCTTCGGCTCCCGTCGGTGACGACAGCCTGTCTGGCTACTATGCTCGTTCACCATGTCTCGTTTGAGATGGCTTACCGCCGGCGAATCGCACGGACCTAGTCTGACGATCTTGATCGAGGGGATCCCAGCGGGGCTTTCGCTCTCGAGCGAAACGATCAACGAGGACCTCGCGCGCCGGCAGCGTGGGTACGGCCGCGGTGGTCGCATGAAGATCGAGACCGATACGGTGAAGATCAGCGCGGGTGTACGCGGGGGCGTCACGCTCGGCTCGCCGATTGTGATGTCGATCGAGAACCGCGATTTCGCGAACTGGCAAGGCCGTATGGGCGCTGAACCTTTCGCGACCCCGCCCGAGGCGCTCACGCGACCCCGCCCCGGCCACGCCGACCTGGCCGGCGGCCTCAAGTTCGGCCACTCCGATCTGCGCAACGTACTCGAGCGCGCCAGCGCCCGCGAAACAGCTTCGCGAGTCGCCGCCGGTGCGATCTGCCGTGCCTTTTTACGCGAGCTCGAGATCGAGGTCTTCGCGCATGTCGTGTCGATCGGAGCGGAGACCGCGCTGCCCTCCGGGACGCCCGCAGAGCTTCGACAGAAGGCCCGCGCGAGTGAAATGGCCTGCGCCGACAGCGACGCTGAAGCACGCATGCGCACGGCGATTCATCAGGCGTCACACGCGGGAGACACGCTCGGCGGCGTGTTCGAGGTGGTGGCCAGCGGCGTACCGGCTGGGCTCGGCAGTCATGTGCAATGGGATCTTCGCCTCGATGGTCGGCTAGCACAGGCGCTGATGAGCATCCCGGCGATCAAAGGCGTGGAGATTGGACTCGGGTTCGAGGCTGCGCGTCGCTCGGGTTCGCAGGTTCACGATCCGATCGGCTTCGACCTGGCGCAACAAAGCTTCACCCGCCCGAGCAACGGAGCTGGCGGCCTCGAGGGCGGGATCTCGAACGGCAGCCCCATTGTCTGTCGCGCAGCGATGAAGCCTATCTCGACACTGAAGAAGGCTCTTCCGTCGGTGGACATTCACTCGAAGGAAAGCACCGATGCAGCCTTCGAGCGCAGCGATGTTTGCGCGGTACCGGCGGCCAGCGTGGTCGGCGAAGCGATGGTTATGCTCGTACTCTGCGACGCTGTGCGCGAAAAATTTGGCGGGGACAGCTTGCGCGAGGTCCTGCACAACGTGAATGGCTACAAGCTCGGAATACGCGAGTTTCCGCATGATTGAGCGCACGGCTGGCCGCGCGCGCAATCCGCGGCTGCTACTCCTTTGGGGACCGCCGGCGGTGGGCAAGTCGAGCGTTGGGCGAGCTCTCGCAAACGCCCTCCGTGGTGAGTTCATCGACCTCGACGATCGCGTCGCCGAACGCAGCGGCCTTCCGCACGACCAGCTCTTCGCCCGAGGCGAGCCGTTCTTTCGCGAGCAAGAGAGCGCGCTCCTGCGCGAACTCTTGCTCGCGGAAGATGCTGACGCCTACCGCGTGGTCGCTTTGGGTGGAGGAACGTTGGTCGATGAAGAACTGCGCTTTGCAGCGCTCACCCGCGCCACGGTGATCGCGCTCCTTGCGCCACTTGCATCGCTCGCCGAGCGCGCCCAGCAGGGTGGCAGGCCGCTGCTCGAGGGGGACGTGGGAGGCAATCTCGCGCGCTTGCTCGATCAGCGCCGTGAGGCGTATCGCGCCGGCCACCTTGTGTTTGCGACCGTGGCTGCGCCCGAGCTCATCGCCGCGTCGATCGTTGAGACGTTGCGGCTCGGCTTGCTGCCGCTCACGGTCGACCGTCAACACAGCTACGCGGTGGAGCTTTGCAACCGAGCCACGCTTCGTCAGCGGCTCACTTCGCTCATTGCTTGGCTCGCCCCCAGTTCGCTGACGGTGATCAGTGATGACGTGGTGGCGCCGCATCATCTGAACGCGCTGCTCGAGGAGCTACGCGCAGACTTCACTGGGCCGGTTCGCTCGCTGGTACGGCCTGCCGGAGAGACGCACAAGACCTTCGCTTCGCTCGAACAGTTGCTGACCGAGCTGCATGAGGCCCGCATCGATCGGCGGGCGCTGCTGCTTGGTTTGGGCGGCGGCGTCATCACCGATATCACGGGATTGGCCGCGGCCTTGCTCTCGCGCGGCATCGCTTGGGTCGCCCTTCCAACCTCGCTCATGGGCATGGTGGATGCCGCTACCGGTGGGAAGACAGCCGTGAACCTCGGTGCGGCCAAGAACGGCGTTGGGATTTTCCACCATCCGCGAAGTGTGTTGGTCTGCACTGAATTCACAACCACTGAAGAGGATCGCGCGGTGAAGAGCGGCCTCGCTGAGGTGGTGAAGTCGGCCTGCATCGCAGATGCGGAGCTGTTCGCGTGGCTCGAGACGCACGCTGCGCAGCTTCGCGCTCGGGAGCCTGAGGCTATGCAATACGCGACGCGAGCCGCGTTACGCGTGAAGGCCGAGCTCGTGGAGAAGGACCCGGCGGAGTGCGGCCCGCGCAGGTTGCTCAACTTCGGTCATACCTTTGGCCACGCGTTGGAAGCTGCGACGCGTTACGAGCGCTGGTTGCACGGGGAGGCCGTGGCGCTCGGGATGGCGGTGGCACTCGGGGTGGGCACCGAGCTCGGGATCACCTCACGTGAGGTTTCGGCGCGTGTGCGAGGGTTGCTTACCGCGCTCGGGCTCGCCAGCGGAGAGGCGCTTGATTTGCCGCTAATTGAGGCTGCAATCGCCGAACTCGGTCGGGATAAGAAGACCTCCGGCAGCGACGTTCACTTCATCGCGCTGCGCAACCTAGGAACACCTGAGCAGCTCGTTGTGCCGCTACAAGAGCTGGCAGAGCGGATGAAACGCGCTGCGCTCGAGCACTGTTGACGTTTGGTCAATGGCGTCGCGGGTATGACGCACGCGAGCTCTTGGCGCCACGCGCCGATCAAAGCTCCTCAAGCTTGGTTTTGAATTGTGTGATCGTTCGACGAACCTCAAAAATTCTGTAAAGTTCGCGCGCTCGATCCCCGTCGGTTCGGAGGTTCCCCATGCGTAAAGTCGTCCTTGCTGGTTCCGCGTTGTTCTCCACTGTGCTGCTCGCCATGACCGGCTGTGAGGTGGAGGAGTCACGACCCGTTGAGGCCGTCGTAGAGAGTGAGGCCGCGATCGTTGGTGGTACTCCGGACACCACGCACAAGGCGGTCGTCGCTTTGATCGATCAGGACCAGGGCGCTGGCTGCACGGGCACCATCATCGCGAAGAGCGGCGGTACTGCGTGGATTCTGACGGCTGCTCACTGCGAGGGCATGGACTTCGCGCTGCAGGCGGATGATGCAGAGGATTGCTACGTTGGAAACAACCAGTGTGAAGCGGTCTATGAGGTGGTCAATGACACGCCGCACCCGAACTGGAATGGCGATCCGGGTCAGGGTTACGACTTCCGCGTGCTGCAGATCAGCGGGGCCGCAGGGGCGCCGGTCATTGCCGCCGCGACGAACCCGGACGGCGTTACGGTCGGCACGTCGATCGAGGCTGTAGGCTACGGCATCACCAGCGCCAACAACAACTCGAACACGCTGCGGCGGCGCGTCCTTGAGACTGTGTATCAGCTCGATTCTCTGTTGATCGTCGCTGACCAGACCGACGGCACCGGCTCTTGCAGCGGTGACTCGGGTGGTCCCATTCTCTCCAACGGCAAGGTGGTTGGCGTCACGTCCTTCGGCGATCAGACCTGTCAGCAATACGGGGCCTACGGTCGCGTGCAGGCTGTGTATGCGAGCTTCATCGCGCCGATCATTGGCCAACAGGTGGAGCTCACCTGCGATGATTGCTTCCTCGCGGTGCAGTCGGGTGCATGCGAGTCGCAAGCGAGCGCCTGCGGCAACAGCCAACAGTGCAACGACCTGCTCACCTGCTTCGGCGACTGCTCCACCAACGCCTGTTACAACGATTGCGCCAATCAGTACCCGACCGGCTACGACCAATACGTTGCGTTCGCCGACTGCGGGTGTAACGCCTGCGCGACCGAGTGTGCCTCCGAGTGCGGCGGGTCTAGCTCATCCTCGTCTTCGAGTTCATCGTCGAGTTCGAGCTCCGCGGGCGGCGGCAATGCCGGCGGTGGAGACGCGGGTGGTGCAACGGGCGACGGCGGTTCCACCAACGGCAGCGGCTCGTCGGAAGAAGCCGCCACCACGACCGGAGCCGGCGAGGATGACGGCGGCAGCTCGTGCAACGCCTCCGGCGCTTCAAGCTCTACACCGAGCTTGCTCAGCTTCGGCCTCGTGGGATTGCTGCTTGGTGCAGTGGGTCGCCGCCGCCGTCGAGCCTGATTGGTGGGCGCGCTGACCTGCCCAACGTGTCTTTGTTCTGCGCCTCATGCGGGAACAGGGCCCTATCGGGTGCAGGCAGCAGATCCGCGTGATGGTCGTGCAAAGGACGCTCAGCGCGTGCCGCTCGAAGGAGCGCTGCACGCCTCGGGCGTCGAGTTCTTTTGTTGCCCAACGTGCAAGGGCGCCTTTCTCAAGCACGGGGGTCTCGTGCGCGTGGAGGTGGTAGCGCGTGAGTCGGGACAAGTGCTCGATTCGGCCAGCGATCAGTTCCGACGTTCACGTGCGCGCGCCATAGTCGCCGGCCAGGGTGAAGAGGAGAGGGCGTCGCGTGATTGTCCCGCTTGTGATCAGCCGATGATTGAGCGCGAGTGGGGTTTCGGGTCGATGGTGTACGTCGACGTTTGTTTGGATTGCCGCGGCACGTGGTTGGACGCCGGTGAGCTCGCGATGATCGAACGCTACTTCTCCGGGCGATCGCGCTGACGCTCGTCGCCTTGCGCTGCGCGTTTAGTCTTCGGGCTTGTTGCCGATGAAGAGCACGTGCGTGCCGCGACCACCGGTGCGCGAGGCCACGCGCAGCACCTCGGTATGAAAGCCGAAGCGCGCAAGTCGGGCGGCGTACTTGGCGTTGGGTCCAGCTGACCAAACGGCGAGTACACCGCCAGGCGTGAGCGCTTGATAACAAGCTCGCGTCCCGCTGTCGTTGTAGAGACGCTGATTGCTGGCTTGGGAGATCGCCTCGGGACCGTTATCGACGTCGAGCAGGATCACGTCGAACTGACTGCGCCCGCGAGCGATCACTTCGTACGCATCGCCGACGATCACCGAGCAGCGCGGATCATCGAGCGCGTTGTCATGCAGGTGGTTGAGCAGGCGGCGGTTCCAGTCGACGAGCTCTGGGACGAGCTCCGCCACCGTTACCTGCGCGTCCGCTGGTAGTAGGTCGAGAGTTGCGCGCAGCGTGAAGCCAAGACCCAGCCCGCCGACGAGGACGTGCTGCGGTTGGTCCGCGCGATCGATCGCCTCTTCAGCCAGGGAGATTTCCGATTGATGGACGCGGTTCGACATCAACACACGCTGGTCGACGCGCACGATCCAATCATCTCCATGATGCGCAAGGGCGAACTCACTCTTGCCCACTCGCGCGGTGGCTACTGTGACCCATTTCAGCATTGAGGTTCTCTATCGTGACTGCCGGTGTTGGCGGCGGCGCACGATAGCAGTGCGGTCCCTGTGTTCGCTCACTCTTGCGGAGCTTTCGGTGGCTCGCGATAGTTGGTGGATGCGGGGAACGCTTGCTCTTTGGTTGGTGCTGGGGTTGGTAGGCTGCGGCGATGATGGCGGCACCAGCGGGGCGGGTCTGGGCGGCTCCGGTGGGCAAGGCGTCCTCTGCAACGTCAATGCGGGCAGCGGCTCACTGGCCTTCGTCGACAACTCGATTGCGTGGGGGCTTGGCGCGATCACAGGCTCCCCGGCGAATCAGGCGCTCGCTGCGGTCGACCTCAACGGGGACGGCTATCCCGACTTGGTCGTGCACGGGTATGCCGATCGCATGCCCGTTGACCTTGAGGTGCCGTTCATTCGGGTGCTTCTCAACGTGGAGGCAACAGGGGGTGGACGCACCTTCGTGGATTTCACGGCGGAGAGCGGCTACCCCGGACTAGCTGACGACAGTTCCACGGAGTACCGGGCGGCACACTTCGCAGCCTTCGGCGACGTCGACGCGGACGGGGACCTCGATGCAGTGAGTGGGACCTTCAATTCACCCAGCGCTCCGCTCGATGCGCCGAGCTATGCGATCGATCGCACACGCGTGCTGCTCAACGATGGTGAGGGGCGCTTCAGCTATGCACCCGTCTCGGATATCTCGCCGGAGTCCGCAGCAGGGGTCGCGTCAATCTCGCTCGTCGATATCGATCTCGATGGCCGGCTCGATGTGTTCGAGTCGGTCTGGTACACGCGCAGCGGCGGTGGATCGAAGCAGCCGGTCTTCTTCGGCAACGGCGACGGGACGTTCGTGGATCGGACCAAGGCCTACGGTGTCGATGGCGCTGCCTTTCGTCGTCCGGGGTTTGGCACTGCGGCATGTGATCTTGACGGCAACGGCTATCCCGAGCTGCTGACGCAATCGTACGGCAGGGAGCCCAATATGCTCTGGAAGCTCGAGTCCGACGGCTTCGTCGATTTGGGCGTGAGTTCGAACTATGCATACGACGCGAATCAGTCGTTCGCGGATGATCAGGTCTTTCTTTGTTGGTGCCAAAGCAACAGCGGCGACGCCCGTTGTGCCGGTGCGCCCGAGCCGGCGGTCGCGTGTGGCGCTGGGCTCCCATCCTGGGTCTGGGGCGTCTCCGATCAGCCAGAGAATCTAGGTGGGAACACCTTGTCGACTGTTTGTGGTGACGTCGATGGTGACGGTCGACTCGATCTGTTTACAGGTGAGATCAGCCACTGGTGGGCTGGCGAGAGCTCCGACGCTACCAACCTGCTGCTACGGGTCGCTGGCGACGAGCTCAGCTTCGAGGTGCAAGACCGTGCGCAGCTTGGACTCGATTGGGTTCACACCAGCAGCTTGTGGGACGAGGGCGGGCTCTACACCAACATGGCGGACTTCGATCATGATGGCCGGTTGGACTTGGTGGTGGGAGCGTCGGACTACGTCGATCAATATTTGATGTTGTTCCACCAGTTGGAGGATGGGCGGTTCGAGGAGGTCGCTGCGTCCGCCGGTATCGATCACCCGTGCGCCTCTTCGCCCGTGGTGGCCGACTTCGATCGCGATGGCGACCTCGACCTGGTGGTCGGTGGCAGCTTGTGGCGAGAGTTCTGCAACGAGGCCTGGGGTGGAAGCGCGACGGAACCTGGCGTACCCGAGCTGCGATTTTACGAAAACCGAGCTGGGGAGAGCAGTCGCAGCCTGGGGATTCGACTTCGCGGAGATGGGGTGACGAGCAATCGCGATGGGATCGGAGCGCAGGTGACGGTCGTCAGTGGAGGTCGCGCTCAGCTGCGCGAGCTGAACGCCGGCCACGGGCACTTCTCGATGCAGGACGATACGGTCTTGTTCTTCGGCGTCGGCGACTGTGAAACCGTCGACTCGATCGAGGTGCGGTGGCCGACGTCCACCCTGGAGACGCAACGCTTCGAGGACGTTCCGGTAGGCGCTCTGCTCGAGATCACCCAGGGAGCCGAGAGCGTGGTCAGCAAGCTCCCCTGAGCGTTGCCCGGATTATTCGATCGTGGACTCGCCGCTGCTAGCGGTGGCGAGCGTCGCCTTTGGCGTTACCGGGTCTACCTCGCGAGAACCGCCGTCGATGGCGTCGACCAAGTACACGATGGGGCTCGCGAGGAAGGCGGTGTCCACTTGCAAGGCCAGGACGAAAGAGCTTTGCCGGCGATCATCAAGACCGACGCGCGCTTGTGCGACCAGGCCAAAGGACATTACATACCCGTCGCTGTCGAAGCTGCGGCTCCCAAAGAAGAGGGTGCTTGCGATGCCCGGCTGAACGTCAAAGTCGTCGTCTGCTGCTCGCACGTATGGACCCACCGAGAGCACGATGGGGAACGTGTCGAGCACTGGCAGTAGGAGCGAGACCCCGCCGCCGACTGAAACATCGTCGAAGGCTTGTGACAGCGCTTCGAGATAGGGACCAATGCCGAAGTCCCGCGTACCGCTGCGGCCGAACAGGACATCTCCGTGAAATCCCACATGGAAGGCGGGCTCTTCGAACACTTGCGCGTGTTGACCGCGAGCCGCGACGCCAGCGACCAGCCCAACGCTGGCCTGAGGTTCGGCCTGCGCTGGGAGTGACGCAACCAAGCTAACTGACAGACTCGTGACCGCCACCACGTGGTTGGCGCTCCAGCAAGCTCGGCCCGCTTGACGCGCTGGGTTGATTTTCCCGTGTTTGGGCGGAGTCATTCGGTTCACTTGATCCACCGTCCGCGGAGTTGACGCGCCTCGTGATAGCATGCGCCGGATGGCAGCACGCCCTGTTGAGCTTCGCGTTGGGGGACAGTCCTATCGTGTCGTCTCATCTGCGAGTGCCGAGGATTTGGAGCGCCTCGCCACGGTGGTGGATGAGAAGCTTACCTCGCTCGTTCCTCCTGGAAAGCCCCTGAGTCCTCAGAGTCTGTTGTTGGTAGCAATTGCCCTGGCGCACGACGTTGAGGTCGAGCGGGCAAAAGCCGAGCGAGTTCGTTCGCAGTCTCGGTCGGCCTTGCGGTCAATGCTTGGGGAGGTCGAGGAAACGCTGGCTTTGGCAGATCAGGCACTTCCGCGGACCTGAACGTGTCGGGTTTGGATTTCCTGAGTGAGGAGCTCGAGGCGCTGCGGTCTCGGAATTTGCTTCGGGAGACATCAGCTGGTCCACCCACCGGCTTGGTACTTTGTTCCAATGACTACCTGGGCTTGGCGGAGCTACCAGCCACGCGAGCGGTTGGTGTAGCCGGCGGTGCGGGAGCTGCCGCGCTGGTAACTGGCTACCACGATACCCATCGGCTCGCTGAGCACACCCTTGCGGAGTGGGTTGGCCTTCCGGCGGCTCTGCTCTTCAGCTCGGGCTACTGCGCCAACCTCGGAGTGGTGAGCGCCTTGGCCGGCCCCACCGACCTTGTGCTTTCCGACCAGCTCAACCACGCCTCGATCATCGACGGTTGTCGACTTTCGCGCGCCACAGTTTCGGTGTTCGAGCACTGCTCGGTGGAGGACGTTGCACGGCAGTTGGAGAGCAGACGCTCCCAAGCTCGTCGGGCCTTCGTCGTGACCGAAAGCTACTTTGGCATGGACGCGACGACGGCTGATCTGCGTGGGCTGCGCGCCTTGTGCGATCGCTTCGACGCGGCGCTGATCGTTGACGAGGCTCATTCGTTGGGCGTCTTTGGGTCAGAGGGCGGTGGGCTATGTCGGGAGGCGGGGGTGGTCCCGGATGTCTTGATTGGCACGCTCGGTAAGGCCGTCGGGCTTCACGGGGCGTTCGCCGCAGGCCGCGGCGAGCTTCGCGCTTTTCTCTGGAACCGCGCACGCAGCTTTGTTTTCTCGACGGCAACCAGTCCGGCCGCCGCCGCTGAGATTCCGGAGCGTATCCAACTTGTGCGGTCTGCCGAAGACCGGCGGAGGGACGTACTTGGCTGGGCGGCGGAACTGCGCGCCGTGTTGGCTGAGCGTGGTCAACGAGTGTACGGGGCTGGTCCGATCATTCCTTGGGTGTTGGGTGAGGCTACCGCGGCGCTGACTGCACAACAGCGGTTGCTGGACCACGGAGTGGTGGGGCTTGCGATTCGACCTCCAACGGTTCCGCTCGGGCAGTCTCGGGTGCGACTCGCGGGGCGCGCGGGCCTCTCTCCCTCACAGCGTGAGGTTGCACTTCAGGCGCTTTCCGTCACGGCCGATCAAAGCTTTTGAGCGTGCGGACTTCGGTTTGCTCCCGGTCGCGCTGATAGCGCTGGTCGTCGGTGCCGCTGCGCAGATGACGCTGGCTTAATGTGCAGCGTCTTCCGCCCCGAGCCTATTGTCGTTTCGAGGTTTCCCATGTCGAGTGCTAGGCGGTCCCAGCGTCCACCACGTCGAAGACCGACGATATTTTTCGCCGTCACGTGGCGTTTGGATTGTCCAAGTGATCGCGACTAGCTGGCAATACCAGCGGCCAACGCTGAAGCACCAAGGATGCACTGCCAGTCACCTCCAGCGCAGGACCACCCCTCCCAAAATCACTGCCAGTCACCTCCAGCGCAGGACCACCTCCCCAAAATCACTGCCAGTCACCTCCCCAAAATCACTGCCAGTCACCCCCAGCGCCCGGACCACCCTCCCCAAAATCACTGCCAGTCACCCCCAGCGCCCGGACCACTCTCCCCAAAATCACTGCCAGTC
>CAITIQ010000507.1 GCA_903892415.1 uncultured delta proteobacterium
GCGGAAGGGAGCCTGGGGCGGATGGGAGTATGGGGCGGAAGGGAACCTGGGGCGGAAGGGGCTCAGGGCGCGGTCCTCCGTGGCAAGTAGCGTGACAAAAGGGTCAAGTCATCAGATCGGGACCCAAAGGGGCTCGTTGGACGCGTCCTCACACAAGGGTCACGAATTTGATTTGTACTTTGGAAAGTACAGCCGCGACCGGCAGCTGGAGCACAAAAACGAAAAGTACTTGGCCAGTACCCTGAACCAGTACCCTTTTTTTGTTTTCGAAAAGAGTTCAACGCCCAGCGGTCGGTGTGGCGATTTCAGAGCAGCTATGTGTAATACGAAAAAGCGAGCCCGGCCGACTTCCAGAAGCTCCATGCCAATTGTCTGGAGCGGCGGGTACGTTCCATCCTGACAATCCACCTCGCCTCGAGTCGATCGAGTTGATGGGGATGATGCCAACAGGGGATGCCAAATGCAGGTGTCATCGCAAATCTGCATCCGAAGCTCCTAGTATGAATTCAGTATTCAAGTCCATGTACATTTTGTTACTCGTCGTCATCCTCGTCTTCCATGCGGCACTCCCTCTCCTAAGCTTGAACCCGAAGCCGGCAGTCAAGGCCGCCGTGCCGGCTCAAACTCAGCTCCCATCAACGAACGACGCTTTCTCGTACGACGCTCTCTCGTTTCGCCTGTTCATCTCCGTCGGCAGCCTGCGGCTCCGACGGCGTCCGACGTGGGATCTTAGCCGCTGGGACTCAACGCTCGGCTTCCCAGGCGAGGGTCCACCTACCGGAAAGTTGGGCATAGGGACTCAGATGGACGTTGATATCGGCGCAGGGCATTTGAAGCCGGCCATGACTGAGCCAGCTGCACTTAGTACCATCGCTAGCAGCACCCTCCCTCCGCCCTCACCTGTGATCACCCCCGAGGCCCAGCTGCATATGGGGAACGCCATTGGACCGACGGTCTTCGACAGCCTATGGGGCCGTATGGAATGCAAGATTACCGGTTCGGCTCCAGCGTTCAAACTCGGGTACAAGTGCACCTGTGCTACAAAACGACTTCAGTGCAGTGTGCGGAAGCCCGACGACAAGACGTGGAGTGATGCGTGTGCGCAGCTGAAGGACTCGGTGCTCCAGCAACACTCTAGCGAAAAGTGTACGCCCGCCGTCGTTGCTGAGGAGGAGTCCGAGAGGGTAAGGAAGCGCAGTCGAGTCACCAGCAACGCTCCCACTTGGCTGGATTCACATGCCGCAGCAGCTGAAGCGACCGAAGTGAAGAAAAAGGAGACGGCGCGGAAGACGGCGGTGTCCGAGTATCAGGTGGAGGCCTCCGGCTTATCGCAGCACCTAGCGAAGTTGAAGGCGGAGATCAGGACGTTTGAAGGTGAGCTGCAGATGCACAAGGCCGCCGCCGACCGACGGCAGAAGCCGATCGATCATGGCAATATCGATGGCTTCGACTACGAGTGTGAAGTCGCTGGCACCGACGGCGACGACGACGACACGGAATGCACGGCTTCGACCTCTGCAGTCGGCTCGCAGCGCGCCACACCGCCCAAGGTGCAGCAGGCGAAGGCATGGTGGAAGCTGCTCCGCATCGGCCAGATCCTCACGTACAGCAAAGTGGAGTGCAAAGTCGTCAGCGTGGATGACAAGCCGGCTGGGCCGTCTGTGACCGTGGAGCTGCTGGCAGGCGAGTTCAAGGGCACTTGCGTGAGCGTTAACAGGTGGTCGGACTTGGTCGACGTCGGCCAGAAATTCTGGCACCCACGAAAGGGCAAGCCCTGCAGGGTCATTCAGATAACTCGCGGGCACGTCGATGGGGAGC
>CAITIQ010000508.1 GCA_903892415.1 uncultured delta proteobacterium
GATCTAGAGCTCGTTCGCCGTGGGCGGCAATCCTTCCTTCCTCGCCGCTTCACCCGACAAAACGCGTCTCTACGCCGTGGATGAGAACAATAGTGAGGTGCTCGCCTTCGCCGTGGATCAGGCGAGCGGTGCCCTCAGTGAGTTAGGTCAGCGCCAAAGCTCGGAGGGCAACGGACCTGCGTATGTATCTGTTGACGCCACGGGCAACTGGGTATTCGTTGCCAACTACGGTGGCGGTACGGTGGCCGTTTTGCCTGTACTCGCGGACGGCTCGCTGGGCGCGGCGGTTGACGTCGAGAGCCCCGGCGAGAACGCGCACGCCATCCGCGCGGATGCCAGCAATAGTCATGTATACGTCCCATGTTTGGGGAGTGATCTTGTGGCTCAGTTCGACTTTGACGTGGCCACCGGCGAGCTAACGCCGATGCCCAGTGATGCCGCCCTCCCGGCTGGGACCGGCCCGCGTCACCTCGAGTTCCACCCTTCGTTGCCGGTGGTCTACGTGATCGGCGAGCTAGGAGATACAGTCACCACCTTTGCGGTCGACAGCGACGGAGCGCTCGAGAGCGTCGGCTCGGTCTCCACCCTTCCTAGCGGTGCAGCGCCCGACGACAATTTCTGCGCCGATCTGCATATTCACCCCAACGGCCTGCACTTGTACGGCTCGAACCGCGGCCACAACAGCCTCGCACACTTCGCCGTGGATCCGGTTACCGGCGCGCTCACTGCAATGGGGCATACCGCGACAGACGGCAACTGGCCGCGTAACTTCGGTATCGACCCGGCGGGTAACCTCTTATTGGTGGCTAATCAACAATCGAACGAGGTCGTTGCCTTTGCGCTGGAACCGCAGACCGGCGCCCTTAGTCCGCTTGCCACCAGCGCGACCGGTTCGAGCCCCGCCTGGGTGGGCGTAGTTCCGCTGCCAATGCAGTAAAATTGGGTTCACGCTCCAACGATACCGAAGCCGCGCGCGAGCTGGAACGCGCCGAGCAGCAGGATAGCGCCCGCTAGCAGGCCGCGTAGCGTCCTCTTCGACGGGGCTGTCTTGGCTAACAGCGCGAGCGAAACAGCTCCAAAAAGTCCGCCACGACTCAGCCGCTTCTTTCGCCAGGTCCTCGCGTGCGGCTCTCCGCTCGAGCTCTCGCTCAAAGCGATTGTACAGCTCGACAAGGGGAACTCGGACCATGTCCCCTGATAGTGGAGCTGTGCATATTGCGGCATAGGCTCCGACGCTGTCGGTCGAAGGACGGCCCCAATGCTGAGTTGGCGGCTACACTCGCCCGCGTGACCAAGCCGAAACCCAAAACCAGCCCCGCTCGGATTGCAATCGGCACCGTGCTGCTAGGGATGCTCAAGCTGTTATGGGCGGCCTTCGTCGTGCTTCTGCCGATGCTTGGCTTTTGGTTGGCTTCCTCACTCGCCACCTATCGGGGAGGCGAGGTTTGGCTGGCAGCTGTGACTGGGTTGCTGTTGTTCCCGGTGCTGCCACTCGCGTGGGAGGCCTTTGCCGAATGGCGGTTTCGTCGGAAGCCTGGCCAGCGCTTCCTTACCCGTGGCGATCGCGTGCTCTTGCGGACCCTGATTATCAATCTACTGTTTCTGGTGGGGGTTCTGACCTGGCAGCCACAGCAGGGCTTTGAAGCTCTCGCGACCCGCGGTGATTGGATGCTCGATGGGCGCAGCGATGCAACCTCGCAGCGGCTTCGCGGCGCCCTGTTTGCTGGCGCTGAGAAGCTTGCTTGGCTGTACGACCTCAGCCAACCGCATCCTTTCCGCGAAGGTGCACCGGACTCCGGCGCTGGCGTAGGGCCGCGACAAGAGAGCACGCTGACGCTCGTCGATCCGGAGGGCCCCTCGCTAGCGCCTTCGGCGCAGCCAGCCTCTAACCCCGGTTCTACATCTCCACTTCTTCCGTCAGTGCCGCGGCCTCCCGAGCCGACCGACTTCGTCGAACGCGTCACCACCGATCACCCTTGGCCTTCAGCGGCGCGGCCGCATCCGCTCGCGACCGAGGTACCTACTGCGGCGGAGGGCTCCTTCGAATCGCTGGCCAAGTACGCCATCGCCCATGAGGCCGACTCGATGTCGCGTTTTAGGCTGCTGCACGATTGGGTGGCGACGCACATCGATTACGACGTTGAGATGCTTGAGTCCGGTCGCATTCGGGACCAAGACGCTCAAACCGTATTCGTCTCTCGCAAGGCTGTTTGTGCGGGCTATGCGCGGCTCCTTCAGGCGCTCGGGAAGGCCGCCGGTTTTGATGTGCAGTACGTGGTTGGAGACGCGCGGGTGTCGGGCTCGGACTTGGCCGGCGAAGGTCATGCGTGGAACATCGTGGTGATCGACGCCAAGTCGTACTTGGTGGATGCCACCTGGAACGCAGGTCACGTCGGCATTCCAGCGGGTGAAAGTCGCATGCGGTTTACGCGCGCTTACTCATCCGACTACTTATTTACTCCACCGAACGTATTTGCTGTGAAGCACTTCCCCGACGAGCCGAAGTGGCAACTGCTCGATAAGCCGATCACACGCGGCGAGTTCTTTCGTGCACCCGTGTTGCAGCCGTCGTTCTATGCGCACGGCCTCAAACTCATTAGCCCCGACCGTTCTCAGGTGACCGCGCGTGGAAGTATCAATCTAGTCGTCGAACGCTCCGCCAAGGATTGGCTGCTCGCGACGGCTACTTCGGCCACGGGAGAGGAAACCCGATGCCAGGTAACGCGCAATGAGCGCTTCGAGATTGAGTGTCCGCTCGCGGCCAAAGGAACCTACGAAGTAACGCTCTTTCACAGCACACGGCAGTACGCGACGTACGAGGGAGTGGCGGGGATATCCGTGCTGAACGACCCGTAGCGGATGGCCCGGGGCGCCCGTTTTGGTCCTTCGCGAGGACAGTGCTAGCTGACACCACGCCGAAGAAAGCCAGGTCATCCCAGCCGATAAGGCAGCTGAGTTCGCCGTGACGTTCTCGCTCGACGGCTGGGAGGTGCCTGCTGCTGGCAATCACGTGCACTTGATCCTCGACGGCCAGCCGTACAAGCGCATCGACGTCTAGCGCAGCTCCCAATCCACCTCGGCCCAGAGCGTGGGTAGTCCGCGCAAGAAGCGTTTGCTCTCCGCTTGGATGCATCTCTGGAAGTCGCTGGGTAGCTCGTTATTACTGCCCAGTTGAGTGGTCCCACCGTCGAATAACAATGTAAACGCGAGTCCGCGCTCTGGCGGCGTGCAGGCTCTAACCAGGCCCGCAACCCGAGTCGCTGGGTCCGATAGCGGGATTGCAAGCTCCGCGATCCGATGCGCCGCCGCAGTCGTCGGCGCGTAATTTAGTGCGAGCTCACGCAGGCTCGACGCCAAGGTCGCGTCACCCGTAGCGCTAGCGCTGGCAGCCAGTGCAAAGGCAATCTCAGCGAACTGCTCCTCCAGAACTACCGGCAGCTCGTGCTCGTACCAATCAGGCATAAACGGCAGGAGCTTCACCAAGATGTCGCCGGCGAGTTCCCCGGCCTGTTCTTGGGGTAGTTGGGCAAGCTCGCTTGCGAGCTTCAAGGCGTGCCCGGGGTTGCGCTTCTTGATGTTTGAGTCAATTTGGAGCGCTATCGCATAAAGGACAATCGGAGAGCTGCTTGGGGCCTTGCGCTGTGCAGCTTCGTAGAAGGCTAGTTCGTCGTTGGGGCGTACAAACTTCCCCAGCAGCAGCTCGAGTTCGCCGGCGGGAAACGGCGAGTGCGCCGCCTCCGCTAGCATCCAGTTGGCCTCCTCAGTGGCCTCCGTGCTGCGCCCCAGTTCGGCCAGGTAGCGGAGCCGAAGAGCGCTCGCATACCAGCGTAACGGGTCTTCCAGGGAGAACTGACGCTGGGCCAGCGTGCTGCGTTCGAGCGCTCGTTCGAGTGTTCGACGAAAGCTCTCGTCACAGTCCACGCCGGCGCAGCCCTCAGTGCTGTCGGGTAGGGACGCCAAGATGAGAGCGCTCGCCGGATCTTGGCGCCCATCGAGGGCGATAACCAGCTCTCGCTGGCTCGCCAATAGTTCACCCCGACGCGCCACGCGGCAGCTCTCGCTAGCACCGCTGTCAGCGCTGTTTGCGTTCGCGAGCTTAAGACGCTTGTCGGCGTAGTCCAGGAGGCGAGCTTTGGCTTCCCCGTCGAGCGAGTTAGCCGTCCGCGCGAGCGGTAGCTCACTCCAGGATAATAGGACCAGCGGTGGCGCTGGGAGACGGCCACCGCTTACGAAGGACGGGCTTGAGTCGTCTGACCGAACCGTGAGTCGTCCCAAGTGCATCGGGCTAGCTGCTGCGCTGGGACTAAGAGCGGCCTTGCTCAGTAGCTCGAGCGCCAGCCGTTTCGTTGGAAGGGCCGTGCTTGGCAGCGGCCGCGCGCTGTCGCAGGGATGCAGCGGCGCAGGATCGCTGGCGTCAGGCAATGAGCCGCCGCAGGCGAATAGACCAACGACCAAACTAGCTGCGGCTCGAATGCTCATTAGGGGTGGAGCTTTGGGGGCCCTGGGGCGGGCGCCCAGGCCGTAAGAAGGACTCACTCAACCCGCCTCCGGTGGGCGCTCGAACGCGGCTCCTAGCCGTTGTTCTAGCGTACGGACGAGTTGATTGTAGGCGCTGCTCGCGTCTTGCGTACCGCCCAACTCGCGGGCATCGAGCGTTCGGCCCTCCGGGAGCTGCAAGACCGAGGTCCGCTTCCAGCCGCCCTCTCTCGCGGGAGTCCGCGTGCGTAGCTCCTTCGCGTGGGTCAAGGATACGAGCGGTATCTGCCAATCGAGGCGCTGGGTAAGCCTCGCGCCGAAAAACAATCGACTGCGCGATAGGCTCAAGTTGCGCTCGTCGAGGTCCACGCGGACTTCCTCATTGAAGGCGAAGTAGGTAGCGAGCAGCGCAGCACCATAGAGTGATAGCGGGATCGACGCGAGAACCGGGCTACTCGCGGAAAGCGCCACGGTTGAGCCGATAGCTGGCAAGGCCATCAACACTGCAGCACAGCCAAGTGCACTTCGGCCCTGAGGCGGTTGCACGAAGTGAAGCACGCGTTGGTGAGTCACGCTCGACCCGCGAATCTCGTGCGGAACTCCTTTTCCAGCGCCTCGCGATGTTCGGGCGCGGCAACGCCGATGAGCAGGCGGCCGCGCTCCTGAAGGCCTTTGCCATAGAGGTTGACGGCTCCATGCTCGGTGACCACCCAGTGCACGTGCCCGCGCGTCGTCACCACGCCAGCGCCCGGGTTGAGAATGGGCGCGATACGCGAAACTCCTTTGCTGGTCGTGGACGGCAAAGCGATGATCGGTTTGCCACCGGATGACAGCGCTGCTCCCCGCATGAAGTCCATCTGTCCGCCGATCCCGGAGTATTGCAGCGTCCCGAGGGAGTCTGCGCAGACCTGGCCGGTCATATCGACCTGTAGCGCGCTATTGATTGCTACTACCTTCGGGTTTTTACGAATGACCGCGGTGTCATTGGTCCAGGCCACGTCGCGCAGCGAGACGATCGGGTTGTCGTCGAGGAAGTCGTAGACCTTCCGGGTTCCCAGCACGAATGTGCTGAGGATCTTGTTGGGTTCGACCTTCTTGTGACGGTTGGTAACGACACCCTTCTTCACCAGCTCAACGACGCCGTCACTGAACATCTCCGTGTGGATTCCGAGGTCCTTGTGGTTACCGAGGAATGCCAGCACCGCGTCTGGGATGCCACCAATGCCCATTTGCAACGTGGCGCCATCCTCGATCAACTCCGCGACGCGTCTACCGATGGCCCGCGTTACGTCGTCGACGTCCTTTGCGTAGCTCACCTCGGGCAGTTCACTCGAATCTTCGATCGCCGCGTCGATTTGGGAGATATGAATCACGCCGTCTCCGAGCGAGCGGGGCATGCGTGGGTTTACCTGCGCAAGGATGAGCTGTGCGGTCTGAACGGCGGCCAGCGTAGCGTCCACCGAAGTGCCAAGTGAGCAGTAGCCGTGCTTGTCGGGTGGTGAGACGTGAATCATCGCCACGTCGAGCGGCAGTACGCCTTGGCGAAAGAAACCGGGGATCTCACTCAAAAATACAGGGGTGTAGTCGCCATTGTATTGATCGACCCAGGCGCGCACATTGGCGGAGACGAACAGGGAGTTGAGCGATACGTGCTCGTGCACCTCGGGACGGTTCCACGCAAGCTCACCCAGGGTACTGATCGCAACGAGCTCGACGCGGGTGAGCTCTCCGGCGCGTTCCAGGAGCGCGTTGAGCAGCTTGTTTGGCGTCGCTGCGCTGCCGTGCACGAAGACCCGCTGCCCGCTGTTTATGAGCGCAACGACCTCACTGGCGCTATTCATGACCTGCATGCGCTCGATCTAACAGAGGTTTGGCTGAGCGTGGTCTTCGCCCTGCTGGCGCCAGTATTCGACCCTATCAGGGCGTCGCGGAGCTATCCGTGGTCAACGACCTGTAGGCAGCGGTGAAACGAGCGGGAAGCTTGTGGCGGACTTCGCGTAACATCCGCAACACTTTGCCTCCGCTCTCGTTGGGACTCCCCGAGCGTGTGTCGACCCACCCAGTGGGAGTTGGTTGGCGACGGGAGATCGCCAGCCAGCTGATGCTCGGGCAGTGCCCCGATGCTGCGTTCTTCGAGGTCGTAGCGGAGGCATGCCTGGCCGACCCGAGTTCCTCTCGCGAGGTCGAAGCGCTGGTGCATCGTGCGCCGGTGATTCCACATGGCGTCAAGCTCTCCCTCGGCTCGGCCGAGGGGATCGACCCGGGGCATGTCGATCGGATTGCAGGGCTGTGCAAGCGGTTGCGGGCGCCCTGTTTCACCGAGCATGTGGCCTTCGTTCGCAGCGGCGGCACCGAGATTGGCCATCTAACGCCGCTGCCTCGTACGCGGGAGGCTCTTCGGGTAATTGCTCGCAATGTGGAGGCAGCCCGCCGCCGCTTACCCGACATTCCGCTGCTGCTGGAGAACGTGGCCAATACGTTCTTTTGGCCGGGGGACGAGATGACCGAGGCCGAGTTCTATCAGGAGGTCGTGCGCCTCACTAGCTGCGACCTTCTGCTCGACCTGAGTAACCTTTACGCCAACGCACGCAATCAGGGGCTCGACCCTCAGGCGGTGTTGGCCGCGTTTCCGCTCGAACGGGTGCGGATGGCGCATGTCGCCGGCGGGGTCGTTGAGGACGGCTTTTACCTCGATACCCACGCGCACGCTGTGCCGCAGGCTGTTTTCGGGCTCGTCACACGTTTGCTACATGCCAATCCAACGGTGCCACTACTGCTAGAACGCGACGCCAACTTCGACAGCTTCGATCTCGCGAGCGACATGCAAACGCTCGCTCGGCTTCGCGCAGTGGATGCACTGACGAAGGCGCCAGTCGTGCCGAAGCAGGTGGACCAGCCCGAACTCTCGGCGCCTCTCGCACAGCTGCAACACGAGGTAGCGCTACTGCTAACCACCGAGCTGACGGGGGCCGAGTCGAAGACTGCAGGGTCGCTCGCTGCTGCCATCGGTGATGAAGCGCTCGCTCGCTCCCGCACCATCCTCGAGCGCAAGCGTGTGGAAGACGCACTTCCGCTGTTGCCTCGACTCTCCCGCGCGCCCGCCGTGCAGGCGCTCGCCGAGCGCGTCATCCGCGAGCTACCAAGGATGCCCGCTCGAAACGCTCATCGCGACGCCTTGGCCATCGGTCGTGCAGCCAGCGAGCAACCGACGCTTTTCCTCGCTGCCGAGCTTGATCGGCTGCTGTTGCGAGCCCGGCTGCACGAAACGACGCTGGCGCCTCGCCGCGGTCCGTTTCTTGGCGTGCTGCGGCAGGCCAATGGTTGGTACATCGTGGCGAAGGCCTTTGGCGTAGCTGCCACGGTTCACCTCTGGAGCAGAGGCCGGGAGGCGTTGTCGTAGTGCTTAATCGATTGGAGGCAGTCTGATGTTTCCCTTCAACATGCCTGCAGGTGAGTACTGGCTAATCATCTATATAGCGATGGCCGTTGTCGTGTTCTGGAGCGGCAAGCTAGTGATTCGCTGGGCCGTCAGCCGCGCGCCGCTGATGAGCCAAGGGGTGCAGCCACCCACCGATCCGAGGCGCTTCTATCGAGTGGGGGAGGTGGCTCCGCATCGGCGTTTGACTATCGGCTTCTTACCCAGGGGCGATGAACATCTTGCGATTGCGTACCTACGGGCCGGCAAGCGCGGGGTCGCCGAGACTTTGCTCAGCGGCGCGGTTTCCGGGGGGTGGGTCTATTTTTGGAATGGGAGCTACCAGCGCGCACCCCACGCTCCGCCAATGGAAACCATGCTTGGCAGGTTTGTGGCGACCATCCCCCTCGGTCCCCAGGCCCCGGCCACGCTTACCGATCTTGCGCGGCGTCAAGCGGTCGTGTTTGAGCCAGAGCTGGGGGGGGGAACTCGATCTGGCCGGACTTCTGGCGGATGAGCGTGCGCGCCGCATAGCGCGATGGGTGCACTACAGCACGCTGCTTTGTATGATGGGCCTTGGCGTGCTTCGTCTCTGGGAACGTCCACCGCACGGCATCCCATGGCTACTGCTCATTGCTATGGGTTGTGCGTTCTTCTATGGCCGCGGGCAGGCACGCGCCGCGCTACCCCCGACGGGCGTGGCGAAGCAGTATTTGGCTTGGCTGGATGCGGCCACCACCTCGCTGCAACGGGACGTAGGGGCTGGGGCACGTACCACACCGGAGGAGGTCTCGCTCGCGGTGGCTGCTGGAGGGCTAGGTACCCTGTTCATGCTCCCGGCGTTCAACGCGTTCGCCAGCCCGCTCGATACAGCCTACAGCTCGGCTTCGGCATCGGTTCCCGGGGGTTGCAGTAGCGGGAGCAGCTGCAGTGGAGGGGGCGGCTGCGGCGGTGGAGGCGGTTGTGGCGGTGGTGGTGGCTGTAGTTGATCGAACTCGAAGTGCAGGATGGCCTTGGCGTCTTCGAGCTCGTGGCGGAGGACCCACTACTCGGCGGCTCGGTTCCGCAACGCGCGGCCCAAGGCTGTGCACCGCTTTTGGAGGGCCACTCGCTGGGCCTGCAGCTTCGTCTCAAGCAACCCATCGTCGTGCGCAAAAGCCTCACCGGCCTTGGTGTAGACGAGGCCTTTATCGCGAAGTGCCGAGTCATGGCGCCAGCGCTGGTCGCGAGAGGTCTGCTCACGGCGGAGGATGCTGCCGGCGCCGCCAAAGGGTTGGTAAGTAAGCGAGGCCGCGCTCGGCTTTTTACTGGTGTATTCGTGCAGAGTCCGCCAGGTCTGCGGGTGGTTTTGCGCGCCCCTTCGGCGAGGGCCTCGCGGGCACTCTGGGTGCATCCGCAAATGCTCGAGGCGTGCGAGCCGCTCGGGCGGCCAACGCCAATCTTCCTCGAGTTCGCCTTGCGCAAAGGGCTTAGCGAGGCGCGCGTCGATGGCGTCGTTGCGACCTTGATGCTCGCTCCTGGCTCAGCGCCCGAGCTCGCCGAGGCGACGTTGGAGGAACGCTTGGAGCTGCTGCGAGCGCACGCTGCCTTCTACGATCAGGCCTACTTCGAGGCGAAGCAGCAGGGCAAGGTGACGAAGAAGTACAAACGCCTTCGTGACAAGGGCGACGTCGCCGAGCCTTCGATGCGGTCAAGCATTAGCGTGGCGCAGTTCGGTCCGCGGCTGATCGAGCGGGAGGGGGAGGAGATCGTGGTGCGCGCACCCTTCGACTTTCGAGCGCGGTACGACGGCTCACTGGTACACGTCGAGGCCGATGACCGGGCGCGCGCCGAGTTTGCCCGGGAGGTCGAGGCGGAGCTCTCGCCTGCGCTTCGAGCGCTCGGGCACGAGCACCCTGGTGCTCAGCTCTATTTCTCGAAGTTCTTTACGCCGCACCCCGCGGGCGAACCACATTTCTTCGTCAAACCGCCCGCGCTGCTGCGGACGCTTCCGGGCAATTCGACCTTGGTGGAAGGGCGCACCTTCGCGTCTTGTCGGACCATGCGAGGGCTCGTTCGAACCGATGTGTTTGGTGCGGTTCCCCTCGTGTTCGAGGTGTTCGCGCCGTTTGAACAGATCGAGTTCCGCGCCGGCGAGGTACTCGGCTCGCTCTGGCCAATGCCGCGCCCGCTCACGAAGCTGGCTGCCAAGATCAGCTCGCTGGGGCTTTGACCTGGCTAGGGCTTGGCCATCATTGCGGTGAACTTATTCATCAGCACGGGGTCTTGGCTCATACGCATGCCCCAAGCACCGGCCGCTGCACCGTAGGACGCCATGTCCATCCCGGCGGCCTGAAGCGCGCCATTCATATCGCCACGTTGCATGCCCTTCATCAGGCGTACGTAGTCGGAGAGGCGCGCTAGCCGCTGACCAGGAAAGACCAGCGGGTCCTCATCACCACCAGCGCCCGCGGCGATCTGGGCTGCGGCAGCGTGGCTCGCGGCTGCTGCCGCTGCGAGGTTCGGCGGCGCAGCCGCTGCGCTTTCACCGACGAGGTCGGGCCACAAGGGCGCAGCCTGGGTGTGGCTCATCGCCATTCCGCTGATGCCCTGCGCGGTCTCGAGGAAGCGGAGTCCTACGATGTAGCGCCCCGGCCTTACCCGCAGCCCCCAGGCGTGCGGTGCATCGGGCGTCGTCGTCCAGGGCGTCGGCAATGGGCGCGCAACGGTGTTGCCGATCTGATGCGCGATGATCGCTGCTGGGTCTTGGCCCGGCGCCTGCGCCGTCCAGCCGCGCCCGTCGAGCCGTCCCCACGACAGCACGAGAATGCCACTCGGTACGTCGATCTCGAACGGCTCGGTGTCGAGATCGCTTCCAGGCAGCCCAGCCGCTACAGCCTGAAGTTCGTTGGCGGGGGTAAACGCGACCAGCAAGTGCTCGATGAGCCCACCTTGTCCGGTCGTGATGGCTACGAGGTGCGGCGCCGTTTGCGTGGAGTAGACCGCTCCCTCGCCACCGTTCGAACCGGCGATCTCGAACGACTCGAGTCGGTCGGTAATACTGGTGAGGACCTTAGCTTCGGTGCCGCGATCGCATGAGAGGTACAGGGCTTCCTGGCCCTGAACATAGAAGGCCTCGCCCCAAGCCGAGCTCGGGTCCACCAGTCCGCGCGCGGGCGAACGGTCATCGTGCGGCTGAGCGCCGTGGAGCCGTGAAAGCACGTGTTGCCGCATCGTCTGGTAGGCGGCTCGAGCGCTGGCCTCATCGGAGAATCGCCAGCCTGTGTTGGGCCAAGGATCGAGCGGCCAGTCGCCATTCACCCGCCGCGAGACGATCCACTCGCCCACAGGGGTGCCGCCGCTGAAGCGCGCATGGAGCCGAGCGTCCAAGGCAACGAATACGGTGCCTTGGTGGGCGACATCGAGCGGCGACGCCGCCCGTTGATCGAAGTTCGCGACGGTACCGATCACGTGCATGCGGTTCTGGTTCACCGGCGAAACGTAGCTGTTCAGCAGGCCGACGGACAAGGAACGTTAGCGATCGAGTTCAAGCCTGAGTCGATCTTGGCTCACTGCGGCTGAGCCCGGCGTGCTGTGTGCGTTGTGCGCTTAATGTTCAGCGTTTGAACACTAGCGTTTTGTTGCATGCTTTTGCGGTGTATTCGCTTTGAGCGCAGGTCGCTAGTTGCTAGAGCACCGCTATGATCCACGTCCGAGAGTTTGTACTAATCAGCTATGCGGTGCTTGGTGGTTGTACCACGCTAACGGTGCTCCCGCGTGAGGATGAAGACGGTCAGGGCGCTAGCGGCGTTGGCGCGGGCGGCGCCGGCGCAAGCGCTCCCGACAGCGCCTCGAGTTCGACGGGAACAGGCGTGGCGGGGGCAGCGCCCAGCTGCGAAATGACCTGGGATTGGGACGTGCCGATCCCGATCGCGGCCGAGGACACCTGGCTTCATATTCTCGCGCTCGGACGGGAGCAGGGGGCGTTTCAGCTGCTCACGATTGACCAGTACAGCGATGAAATCCTCACCACCCGTATCGAGGTGGATGGTGCGGAGCCGATCGTATCGGCCTCGGTCGTGCGTGGGACGCTTCAGTACTTTGATCCGTACACGCGCTGGACTGGGCTACCCGAGGGTGGCTTCGAGGTCGCGCATTACGATCAATTGTGGCGGCTACCAAGCGGTGAAGGCCCTGCAGTCGTCGAGCAGCTCGAGCCTGAGGGTTACCCGCGCGTGGCCTGGGACCGCGCGGGCGGGCGCTACGTGGCTCGTAAGTACGACGACTTTGTGGTCGTGGAAACTCCTGAAGGAACGGTGCACGAGCTTGGTCAGAGCTGCTCGGCTCGGATCGATTCGGCCGTAGGCGATGGCGTGGTGGTTTGGCTGAGTGGGTCCTGCCCATACGGTGACGATGAAGAGGTACGGACCGTTTATGTTGGCCCGGCCGGAGTGCAGGAGGTGGACTTGACCACGGTCTCCTGGTTTGGCCGCGGCGCCGGAGATCGCGCGCTTGGGGTGGGCTTTTTAGGCCACATCGTGGAAATCGGCGCGCAAGGCACGCTCGGTGAAGTGTTGGCGGCGAACCCTTGGGATGGCAACCCCGTGCCGGCTCGCAGCGTAGATCTACTTCCCTGGCTCGCGGGCTTCGCGCTAGTGACCTTGGACGAGTACCCCAGCGATCAACGCGGCATCAAGGTTCGCGCGTTCCCGGGCTATGGAGCGCGCGTCGATAGCGAGTACCTCGACTCCAAAGTTCTTGCGTGGGATGCAGCGTTCACCACGGCCGTCGATGAAGTCTCGGGTGGGCTCATCGTCGCCTACTACGACGGCTACGACGCACGGCTGGCGCGGCTCTCTTGTACGGAGGTGGGGCGATGATCCGCGGTCTACGTATCGGCGTTGTGGCCGTATTCGCGGTGGCGGCGGGCTGTCGCCATATCACCGTCTATGAAGACCCTAGCGACGGTCCCGCATCGTCCTCGTCGTCGAGCTCTGGCGCGGGCGCGCCAAGCGCATGCAGCGAGCTGGTGTGGGATCGGGATGAGCCGCTGGCGCTCGACCCGCTCTACGGCGTGCAGAGCAATCGCGCCTTCGTCGAAGGAGCGGATGGGGTTCGACTCGTGTCGCTGGAGCTGCATCCCGACGGTAGCTCGACGATCGTCTCTACGCAGGTTGCGGACCCGTGGGGCGCGGGCTTCACGATCGCAGCGCCCCGAGACCGCGGTTCGATCACCTCGGGCACGCTCAAGGTGGTACCGCGTGTTGATGGCTCCGCCTTGCTCTTCAGCGTCGAAAACGAATTTTACCTGCATGAAAGCGTGACCCACCGTGTGGTGCTTCCCGCTGGCGATGGATCGGCTTCTGCCGAGCAGACCCTTGAGTCAACCCTCGGCGTGCTTGCGTTTGCGTCAGGCCGTGCCGTGCTCGCCCGGCTTGAGACGCTCGAGGAGGGGGGCAACGGCTACGCTTGGCAGCAGCGTCTCGTCTTCTCCGACGCAGCGACCGACGAGGTGCTCTTCGAACGCGACGGCCAGCTGATTGAACTAGCTCACTGGGAGTCGAGCGTGGGTCGCGGCGCGTATCTCAGCGTGTCCGAGTCGAAGGACTACCCCGCAGAGTATGACGAGACCTTACGAAATTGGTTGGTCGTCGATGAGGGACTCCTCGCAGCGGACCTTTCGGAGTTCTACAGCTTCGGCCGGACCGCCAACGGGAGTGTCGGCATTCGGTCGGACGATGACGGTGAGGAGCAGGTCGTCGCGCTCTCGGATGAGGGCGTACCAGGGGCGGTTGCACTCGAACTGCCGGCCACTGATGGCCATCGTCAATGGCAGATCGTGCCGTGGAAAGGTGAGCACGCAATCGTTCGGCGACGTGCACGCGAAGGCGAAGAAGAGGCCGCGCTCGAGGTCTTCGTGCGCGCCGATGACGGCTCACAAATTACGAGCCCTCCGCTCGTCGCACGACGTCAATCGGGTGTAGACGTCCTGCTCGGGCCGGATGGTCAGAGCATGCTCGTGGCGTACGGAACGTGGCCTGCAGACAAGGGCGTAAGGCTCGCGCGGCTGGTTTGTCGTTGAGGGCACGTCGGATACTTGTGCTCGGCTCGAGCTCCGTGTTGCATCAGGAGCGATGAGCAAGTCGAACGATGACGCCACGAGTCCTCCGCCAGGCCTTGAGCGCGAGAACGCGGATACCGACCGAATCCTCGCGCGCCGCGCAAGTCTCGTCGCCGCGGCCCTCGGCGGCCTCGCGCTCCCGTTCGCTGCCGCTTGCGCAGGCCCGCCGCAGCCGTGTCTCAGCATGGCGCGCTTCGATCACGACACGTTTCCCAACGATCCCCCAAGTGAGTGGCGCGGTTTCTGGATCTCCTCCTCCGTTGCTGCAAGCCAAGGTCTGCCGCGGCTTGGCCTTCGGGCCAAGTTGACGCAGCGGGGGTTCTCCGTTTGGCCGCAGAGTGGAGATACGTACGCCTCGGCCAGTGGTCCTCCTGGCGGGCCGCTTTCGTTTCGCGCTGTCGCGTTGCGGCGCGGAGCCTCTAGCCCGGAGCCTGAGGGCGCGGAGACTTTGCTGCGCGGTGCGCTCGAGGGAGCAACGGGGCTCGAGCCGGTGATCGTCGGGCCGGTCGAGAGCGTGACGCTCGCGAAGCGAACGCTTTCGGCCCAAGCGGTCCGCGCCGGGACGGCGAACGCCGCGACCGACTATTGTCTCGTGCGGGTCCCCCAGGCTCCCGGCGCCGAGACCGGGATGCTCTTGGTGTTCGGCGTTCCGGCCAAGCCAAGCGGCGTGCCCGGCTGCGTTTCGGTCCTGGAGCATGAGGCCCTGCGTGAGCTCGTGGACACCATTGAGTTTGACGGTGGCTGAACTCCAAAGGGCCGCTTTCGGCGGAATGACTGGGAAGTGGCGGGCGTAGGTACACATGCTTCGCGCCGTCCTTGCAATGACCCTGTTGCTTGGTTGTAGGACCAAGGAGATTGAGGCTACCGACGCTGTCGTCGCAGAGCCTTTTGTTGCAGCCGAGAGCGCCGTGCTCCCGCTTCCGCAACAATCTGCATCTGCGTCTGCATCCGCTTCGCCCGCTCCGCCGGCAAAAGCGATCACGGACTGTAGCCTCCGCGCCGAGCTCGAGATCCGGCGCAAGGGTCAATTCAACCTCGCGAAGCTGACTCTGATCAACGAAGGACAAAGGCCGCTCAGGCTCATGTTGCCGGGCGACGGGAGCGTTCACGGGCTGCCGCGAACTCCGAAGTTGACCTGGTTCTACAGCCAAAACGGCGTGCCCGTTCGTGAGCGAGGCGGCCCTAGCTGCGCCTATCAAAATGACGCTAAACCGGCTGATTTCTTCACCCTCGAGCCGAAGGCGAAGCGCGTGATCGAAGACTGGCTCGGCGGGCTCGATCTGGTGCCTGGGCGCTACGATATACAACTGCGCTACGAGCACAGCCCGCATGAATACGTTCCTGCCAGCGGCAATGCCGAGGTAGAGGCGCTGCTGCAACTCACAGACGAATGCTCGGTGACCTCGAACACGGTGAGCTTCACCATTCGCTGACGATGGGTAGGTTCAGCGGCTGGCCGAGCGAGTATGGTGCTGTTCGATGTCTGGAGCTCCTTCTCGCCGATTGGCCTTGTTACGGCTGAGTGTGCTGGCGGCCCTGGCGACCACCGGCTCGGCTGGTTGCGCCGCGATCCCGCCGCCTGAGCGGGCTTCACTCACGGAGGGCCAGCAAGCATCTACGGCGCCTCCTCTACCGCGCGCGTGCCCCGTCGAGCCCGTCGCTGACGACGTTGCGCCGGAGGAACTCGCGCGGCTCGCGGCGGTGTGTGCCGAGTCGGCTGCGCGCGGCGATGGCAAGCGTCAGCGCGCGCAGCGAAAGCAAGCGCTGACGCTGTGGCAGCGCCTGTTCGTCGGGTACCCTGATCACGAGCAGGCTGTCGCTGCGCGTAACCATTTTGCGTACGGCCTTTCACTCGAGGGGCGTGAGCTCGAGGCGACTGACGTTTGGCGGGCGTTGGTCTGCGCTAATCATTTCGCCATGCCCACCGTTGTCGTTGAATTGGGCGCTCCGCCGCAAAACCGAACGGCCGCCATCACGGTCGAGTATCCGGCAACATGCGCGGCTGACCCAGCGCTCGCCGAGTCGAACGTGGAGGAAATTTGGTGGCGCATCGGCAATCACGAGGCGCAGCTCCACAACGAAGTCGAGGGCGCGAGCTTGGTGCCGGCGATCGCTGCGTATCGTCATGCCCAGTCCCATCCTGGTCCCCTCGCGGACGTGGTGCACGTCTCGCTCGCGCTGGCCGTCCTCGAGCAGGGCGACGAGGTCGCTGCGCGTAGTGAATTCGTGTTGGCGCTCGATGCGCTGGCTCGACGCGGGGAGGGCGAGCCGATCGCTGCGCTGCGTACGTCGCTCGCGCGCGGCTTCGCGCAGGCGCTGCTTGAAGAGGGTCGAGGCAATGATGAGGTTTCGCTGTGGGAGCTCGAGGTGCGGCTCCAGCTCGAGAAGCTGGCGGGCCAGGCGGCAGCGCGTTTGGCCGAAGAGACGGTGCTTCCGAGCGATCGTAGTTGGGGCATTCTCGTCTATCTCGCCTTTGCCGAATCGGCGGTGCTCCTCGGCTTGCCCGATCTGGGGACCAGCGTTTTGCAGCAAGCGGTCGTGCGCTGGCCGCAGGCTGCGGAGGTGGCAACGGTTCAGCTGCGCTTGATCGAGTCCTTCGATCAGCAGGCGATGATGAAGCTGGACCTCAAGCTGGCGGACGCGCTCAAGGAGCGTCGTCGTGAAGCGGAGCTTGGGCTGCTGCGCTTGCTCGTGGATGCCGAGTGGACGTCGCGTTTTCCAAGCAAGGAGGACGAGCTGCGCAGTGCGATCGTCAAGTTGACGAAGCAGCACCTCGGCTGGGTGCGCGCGGTGGTTGAGAATCCCATTGGGCGATCGGTAGACCAGACGATGCACGGCCGTATGCGGGACGAACTCGAGCATGGTGCGCGCGTTGCGGGGGCGCTGCTGTTGGGATCGCCTGACGAGAGTGAACGAGCGAGCGCGCAAGCGCTACGAGAAGACGTTGAGGCCTTGTTGTCCCAGCTTGCGGCTCTTGCGCCGGCTGGCGCGAAGGGAGTCAAACCTTGAGCGGCTGGAGAACGGTCAGCGTGATCGCGCTCGTCGGCGTGGCTTGCAGTGCGCGTGAAACGCCGGTGATGGTGCCGCTTCCTCGAGCGCCGGCCGTTCCAGCCGTGAGCGTTGTCGCGAGCGTGCCTGCGGTTCCGCGGGTCGCTGTCGCGGTGTTTCCGATGCTCGCTCCCAGCGTCGGCGTGCTCGAGGATCCGAGTCGTTGCCGAGGCGGCTTTTGCCCGGCCATCGTCGTCGGCGCGGCCGAGCCTTCGAGTGGTACTCGCCGCGTGGTGCCGGCGCTGCGCTTGGCCGCGGAGCGCTGCGTGCTACGAGAGCCGCGCCTTACGCGAGGCTCGCTGATGTTGAAGGTCAAGGTGTTGCCGAACGGCGAGGTGGGCTCGGTCGACTACGCAGGCGATGCGGCAGTGAACCGCATCGGTGAATGCTTGGTGAGGGAGGCGATGTCGCTCACCTTCGAGCCGCCCGCCGGGGGAGGGGCGAACCCGGCGTTTATTTTCGTCGTGGGCGGGTGAGTCAGTCTTTGGACCAGTCGATCCACTTGAGGCCCATCTTCTTGAGCAAGCTGGCCTGCACGACGGCGATGACGATGTTCGACACCACGAAGAAGAGCAACATCGAGTGGAAGAAGTACCAAGGCTTGGGCACCAGCATGATCTCCACCGTGTCGATGCAGGCCGCCGAGATGCGGAACCAGGTCGCGAGCTGGATCGCCACCAGGTACTTGCGAGGGGTGCGCCAGCCGAGGAACTGGAACCAGGACGCAAAGAGCCAGTACATGCCCACACCGCGCACGAAGAGCGGCTCGGGTTGCGGTGGGAAGCGGATCCATTCTTGGAAGTGATGCGGGAAGCCAACCGCGTAGATCGCCAGGCCAAAGTCCCAGAAGATCAATAGCCCTACGACCCAACGAAGCAGCTTCTCAGCTCGTTTCGGATCCATCTCAATCACCCTTCTTTTCGGGCCTTTTGAAGGCGATGCCACCCAGCGGGCCGAGTAACTTGATGAGCTTCATCCGCAGGCCGTAGACAGGCTTGCGCTTGAACTCTTTGCTGACGAAGTCGTGGTTCATGATCGAGAACACGGTGTTGGTGAAGCTGTAGCTCTCTTCGGCCGCGTCCCAGAAATCGATCATCGGCTTGGGGACGTTCTCCCAGTCAGGGTAGACGCTGGTGTCACCGTGCGTGATGGGCTCCGGCTTGCCAAAGGCTTGCACGGCGAGCTGCATGTAGCGGCTAACCATCGGGTCGAGGCCCATCTTCTGCGCGCCCACCCAGTCCACCGCGAGCAGGCTTTGACCGCCGTAGATCGTGTCGGTCTTGTTGGGGTGCTTGTCGGCGAAAATGCCGAACGGACCGTCCGCCGAGAGTGCGGCGTCGACGAGGCCAAAGTCGACGGGGAAGGCGACCAGCATGTCGATCGTCGGGTAGTAGATCTCGCGCGCGTAGTGGTACTCGTGCAGTTTGTCCTGCTTGGCGAGGGCGCCGTAGATGTTCTTGATGGTGAGCGTGTACCAAGCCCAAGTGTGGGTCTTGTTCTTGGCGAAGGAGATGCGAAAGTCTGCGTCGCGCCAGGTCGGCCCGACGACGTGCTCACCGAGCATGCCCTCGAAGGTATGGGGCACCGCCTCCGCCGTTAGATCCACGATCTGATAGCGACCGCGCGGATCATAGCCAGCGACGCGAGCGACGTTGGGAACCTCACGGCCCTCGAAGTAGTTGCCGTACGCCGATTGGGCCTCCACCACTTTGATGCTTGCGAAGCCGCGCTCGGCAATGCGATCGACGAGGTGCTCGACCAGCGCTGGGTCAGTGAAGGTAGAGCGGTCAATCTCCGAGTACATGAACATCAAGTTGGGCTTGATGACGATGCGAAAGTCCGCCTTCGACTTGCCCGAGGTTTCGCACTTGGTCTCGAGTAGCTCGAAGAACTTGGCTCGTAGCAGCACGTCGTCGAGTGCCGCGAACTTGTCCTCGTCTTTGGTGAGGTAGACGTCCATCGGCGCTTTGCCGGTGAACATGGGGTGATCCTTCTTCAGCGAGTACGACGGGTCTTCGGTGAAGAAGCGAGGCTTGGCGAAGAGCTTCTCCTTGGCCAAGATGCCGGACAGCCCGTAGTGGAGCAAGACCTCCAGCGGCCAAGAACCGAGCACCAAGTACGCCGGCGGAAGCCAGGGCGTCTTGCTGAAGCGCCACACGCCGCTGCTCGCACCGAGTAGCTCGCTAAGGCCCCCGAGCACCACCCCGACGAGGACGATCGAGAGCAGCGTCGCCAGGTCCATCAGCAGCGCCGCATAGATCGCGAACACGATCAGCGCGCCGTAGTAGAGCCAAAACAAGGGCTCATGCAGCGAGCCATATTGTGCAGAGAACGTCACCAGCACGACCGCCAGGCCAAGGACCGTCGCCACGTTGTAGCGACGCGGGAGGTACTTGACCTTCTCCCGCAACCGGGGCCCGACCTTCAGCGAGATCAGGCCGTAGGCAGTAGAGACGCAAGCAAACATGCTGCACACAAAGAAGTACGAGCCGTGCGGGCCCGGGTACACCCAAACGCCTTGCACTGTGCTGCCCACCACCTGCGTGGCGAAGCCGCTCAGCCCAGCGACCGCCATCAGCCAGACCAGGCGTTTGGTCGAGATCTCGAACGCCGCGTACCAGATAGCGAGCACGCTGACCGCGAGCGAGAACACGATGAACGGCCAGTACGGAAACTTGATGCCTTCCATCACCATCAAGACCACACCCACCGCCGCGACGCAGAGCAGCAGCAGCAGGTTGAAGGGCTTGAAGTTGGTCTGTTTGGGCGTGGTCGCGAGTTTGTGCGGGTGGCTCAAGAGAGCCCCGGAACATGACCCCAAATGTAGGTGTCGGTCAGGTTGCCGAAGAAGAAGCGAAGGAAGCGCAAGCCCAAGGCCGCGCTCGTCGCTGTGCCCGGGCTGTTGCGCAGCCGGAAGGTTGTCAGCTGCTTCATGAAGTCCGACGGCGATACGTGAATGATGCCCTCAGCGATCACCGGGGAATTCTCCTCCCAGCCCTCGCGGATGCACGTAAAGAGCGTGGTCGTGTCCTGCCAAAGATCAAAGCCCGGATCGTTGTTGATCATCTTGAAACCATCGAGCGTTAGCTTGCGTCCGTTGCTGTCAGTGAACTTCAACAGGTAGGTCATCTTCTTGAGGTTCTGCGACTGATCCTGCTCGAATAGATTGAACCACCCTTGCTCGACCAAGCGACGTTCACCGAACAGCGGGCAATCGACATAACCCTCGACGCGCGCTTGGTGCTGCGGTGAGTCCATGAAGTCCGCCACGTCATCGGCCACGATGGTCAGGCGGAAGACGAGCTTTGTGTCGGCCTCTTTGGCCGCCGCCTCCGCCATCCTGAACTTCGTCTCCCAGGCTCGGTCATCGACCTTGTTGGCGGTGGCATCGAAGCAGCTGCGCGCGTCGGTGATGGACGTGGTGACGTAGCCCCGCATTTTTTCGGTGAACTCGAGCCCAACTGGAACCGCCAAAGGGTTAGGTCCGGCGGGGGCGGAGGTCACCGCGGGGACGCCCTTCAGATCCGCGACAAGGTGCTCGGCGGATCGCTCGGCTAACGCGGCGATGGTTAGGAACGGGTTGACCATCAGCGCGACCGGAATCACCGCACCGTCGACTACGTGCAGCCCTGAGTGCAGAGAGCCGTCGGCGCGAAATGCTCGACCGTTGGCATTGACGACTCCGTCAGCGACGCCATCCCCCATTGGGCAACCCCCGAGCGGGTGAACAGTGACCGGGTTGCGGCCGGCGGCTCGCAAATGCCTCGGGTTGCGGAGGAAGGTGCCCCCGAGCGGGCGTACGAGTTCCAACATCTCGTCGGAGAGCTGCTCAAAGATCGGCTTCCATCCGGCAGCTCCCCAAATGATCCGAGTGTCGCCCGTGGGGTCGAGGATCACTCGACCGTCAGCGTCGTCATCGCCCATGCCCAGGTACACCTGCGTGTGATTGAGCGCGCCTCCCTTCGCTGCTCCCAAGGAGTCTTTGAGCATGCGCCCTACCTCTTTGACGCCGTCAACGATACCTGCGTCGGTGTCTTGACCCTCGATCAGCGCCGTCTTCGACAGAACGACGCGCAACGCTTCGGTCAGGGCATTGGGGAAGGCGCCCTCTTCGATCAGGAAGCGCTTGCCGTTGGCTTTGTAGTCGATGGCGCTCATGATCGTTGGACCGACGGCCTCGGGGAGTGGCGCCGACGCGGGGCAGGGAAAGCCGGCGGTGCTGGTGCGCTCATCATTGTTGTAACCAAAGCCGAGCTGATCTCCGTTCGAGCCAAAGTGGTGACCTACTCGACCGCTCAGCGAGAGGCCGCGGTCCTTCGAACGCAGCAGGATGCCGGTGGAGCCGAGCGCGCCTGCAGCAACGACCACGGTTTGCGCAAAGACGTTGTGAATTGCCGTTTCGCCGCCGGGCCCGTGCTCGGTGACGTTGACGAAGTAGCCCCCGCCTTCCTCGCTGATCCAGTTGACCTCCATGCAGCAGAAGATGTGCGCGCCCGCCTTCTTCGCGCTCGTGAGGTAGTTCTTCGACAGCGTCTTCTTTGCGCCGCCGCGGCAGCCGGTAACGCAGTTGCCGCAGAAGGTGCACGGCTTCATCGTCACGCCGTGCTGGTTCACGCCCTCCGCTCCGAAGTGCACCGCGAGGTTGAGCTTCTTGAACTCGCCAGGCCGAGCTTGTGCGCTTTTTTCATGCGCGAGCACCTTCAGCGGGAGCTGTGCGTCGCCCGCACGAGGCTGCGCGGGTTCGATCTCGAGGGTGGTGGCGGCCTTCGCGAAGTAGGTAAGCAGCGCGCCCGACTTGGCTTCATTGCGGATCGCGGTGGGCCAGCGCGCTTGGTCGAACACGCTCATCTCGGGCTCGATCGCCACGTTGGCGTTGATCAGCGAGGTGCCACCGAGGCCGCTGCCGCTGAATACGTCGATGTCATGACCAACCTTCAGGTCGAACAGCCCCGTTGGGCTGTCCTTGCTGCGAAACTCCGTAGCCAGGCCCTCCAGTGAGGCCGGGAACGCGTCCCCCCACTCTTTCCCGCGTTCGAGCAGGCACACCGAGTGGCCTGCCTCAGCCAGCCTGCAGGCGCTAATGGAGCCCCCATAGCCTGAGCCGATCACGATGACGCTGTAGACCTGCTTGAGTTCCGACGCGGAGTTAGCGAGCGATGCGTTCATGTTTGTCCCCAAATCGGTCGTAGATCCCCTCGACCGAGCGTTCCGAGTTGGCATACCGTACGGCGGTGCGAGGGGCGCTCGAAGAGTTTTCTGGTACCGATCGGTTCACCATCAGGCGGCGCGTGGGGCGCGGCGGCATGGGCGTCGTGTATGAGGCCTTCGACAATGAGCGCGGCACCAACGTCGCGCTCTAGACGCTGACCGGAGTTGAGAGCGCGAGCGTTTACCGCATCAAACGCGAATTCCGAGCGCTCGCAGATTTAGGCCACAAGAATCTCGTCGCCTACCACGAGCTCGTCTCCTCGAAGGAGCTTTGGTTCTTTACGATGGAGCTCGTTGACGGAGTGGATTTTCTCTCCGCTGTATCGGCGCCGCCCGACGCCTCGCCGAACTCCGATTTGTCTGGAAGCCTACCGCCCTCAAGCGGCTCCTCGCGGGATTCGTCCCTTGCCTCGTCTGTACCGTCGCCCAAGAACGTCCGGCTGAACATTGCGCGCACGGGCGAACGCACGGTGCCTTCAGACAGTCCCACGCGGGCTCTGGAGACGATGTTGGCGCCGCTCCCAGCCAGCCCCGAGAGCATCACCGAGCGCGCGCTACCACGAGGGGCCGAACTGCGTTTTTCGCCGGAGAAGACGCTCTCTTGGTGGTCTCTGCACGGCAGGCCGCCTACGAAGTGTCCTGACCAAGCCCGGCTCAAGCGCCTCTTGCGGCAGCTCGTTGCCGGTCTCGACGCGCTTCATCGAGCCGGAACCATGCACGGTGATCTCAAGCCTTCCAACGTGCTGGTGGACCGCCAAGGCCGCGTGGTGATCCTCGATTTCGGTCTGGCCGCTGAGACGAACCCTGAGGGGCAGAGCGAGCAGGTGATGCAGGGAACGCCGGAGTACATGGCGCCCGAACAAGCGCGTGGCTCCTCGGGGCCCGCGAGCGATCTCTATGCGTTGGGCGTGATGCTTTACGAGGCGCTCGTCGGTGTGGTCCCGTTCGTCGGCAACGTGTTCGAAATCTTGAACGCCAAGCAGACGGTCGAGCCACCGCTGCCATCGTCCCTGGTAGACGCTGTGGATCCGGAGCTCGATACGCTGTGCGGCCGGTTGCTCCGTCGGGAGCCCACCGACCGGCCTTCAATCGCACGAGTGCTCGAGCTGCTTGGTGACGAGCCAGTCGAGGTCGGCGGCCGCGGGCGCTCCGCCTTCATCGGTCGAGACGCCGAACTCGGCGCCCTGCATGAAGCAGCCCGCGAGTCCTACGTCGGTCGGCCGGTGGTCGTCACCGTCTCCGGAATCAGCGGCATGGGCAAGAGCGCACTCATGCGCAGATTCCTCGAGGAAATCCGAGACGGCATCACCGCGGTCCCGAGCGAGAGCCTGCCGCGTGCGGTGGTTACGCTCAAGGGTCGTTGTTATGAGCGAGAGAGCGTCCCCTATAAGGCGGTCGATGCGCTGATGGACTCGTTGTCTCGGCTGTTGCTCAAAGACGCGAGCTTCGCCGCGAACGTGATCCCGAAGGACGTGGCCGCGCTTGCTCGCCTCTTCCCGGTGTTCCTGGACGTGCCGGCCTTCCGCTCGTCAGACGCACGCGAGGTGGCCGACCCTCAGATCCTGCGTCGCAGAGGCTTTGCGGCTTTGCGCGAGCTGCTCAAGAACCTCGCGCGCAAGGTCGCCCTCGTCCTCTACATCGACGATCTTCAGTGGGGCGACGCCGATAGCGCGGCGCTGCTCGTGGATTTGCTGCGTCCTCCCGAGCCACCGCCGGTGCTTTTGATCTGTGCATTTCGTAGTGACGAGGCGAACGGCAGCCCCTTCCTCGATGAGCTGCTCAACCCGGCGGGCGAGCTTCGCGCGGGGCTCACGGTTCGTGACATCGTGCTCGGTCCGCTCGGGGACGAGCAAGCCAAAGCGCTTGCGTCGAACTACCTGCGGGATCCGGATGAGCAGCTACTGACGGCGATCACCAAGGAGGCCGAGGGCAGTCCCTTCTTCATCACCGAACTCGCGCGCGCGACGGGCCGGCGTACCCGCACGGATGGCAGTGAGCCGCTTCCAACGCTCGATAAGGTGGTAGCCGATCGCGTCGCGCTGCTGACGACTAGCGCTCGCACCCTGCTGGAGGTGATAGCGGTTGCCGGTGAGCCCATCCGTCAGTGCGATGCGCAGGCAGCGGCAAAGCTAACCAGCGACGCTGCATCGGATTGGGCGAGCCTGCGAGCCGAGCACATGCTCCGCACCCGAGGGGCGCGCACGACCGACCTGGCCGAGAGCTACCACGATCGGATTCGTGAGGCCGTCGTCGCCGCGCTCCCCGCCTCGCGCCTCGCAGCGCACCACCTCGCGCTCGGTGTAGCGCTGGAGCAGGCCGGACACGCCGAAGTGGAGCCGCTCGCGCGCCACTTCCGCGAGGGTAAGGACGTCGCACGCGCACGGCGTTACACCTTGCTCGCCGCCGAGAAGGCCTCCAAGGCGCTCGCCTTCATGCGGGCGGCGCACCTCTATCGCGAGGCGCTCGAGCTCGACCGCAACGCCGAGGACGCCTGGCTCGTGGAGCGGAAGGTGGCCGATTCGCTGTGCAACGGCGGGCGAGGAGGTGAAGCGTGGAAGGTCTATCGCTCGGCGGCACGCGTTGCGCCGCGCGCTGACGCCCGCGATCTGGAACGGCTCGCGGCCGAACACGCCTGCCGCACCGGCCACATCGACGAGGGGCTCGCGCTCTTTCGCGAGGTCACTCGAGCCCACGGTATCCGCATGGCGACGAGCCCAGCCGAGGCACTCATCAGCTTGCTTGCGCGGCGCGCCGTGGTTCGTGTGCGCGGCCTCTCCTTCACCGAACGAAAGGAGTCCGACGTCCCGCGTGAACAGCTGCAGAAGCTCGACGTTTGTTACTCGCTGGCGGTCGGACTCGGCTTCATCGATCCGATTCAAGGCGCGGACTTTCAATCCCGCATGTTGGTCGAGGCGCTCGCTGTTGGTGAGCCGTCTCGGGTGGCGCTGGGTATGGCCGTGGAGGCGCTGTTCTCGGCGACCGGCGGCAACGCGAGTGAAGCTCGGACCACGCGCTTGATCGAGTCGGCGGAGAAGCTTGCCCGCCGGGTGAACCATGCTCACGCGCTCGGCAACGTCGAGGCAGCGCGCGCGTTCTCAGCTGTCTTTACTGGACGTTGGCGCGCCGGACTTCAACATGCCCAGAAGGCCGAGACGATCTTCCGAACGCAGTGTACCAACGTCACCCACGAGATCGCTTCGGCCCAAATCTTTGGCCTTTGGGCGATGTTTCATCTCGGCCGGCTCGAGGAACTGGCGAGCCTCTATCCTGAGCACCTGCGCGTGCATGAGGAACAAGGGGACCTGTTCGCCGCCGGCAGTAAGCGCACCTTGATCGGCCACGTCTTCCACTTGATGCGCGATGACGCGAAGGGCTCGCACGCCTGCATCGACCGGGGCATGCGCGGTTGGTCGAAGGAGGGTTTTCACGTCCAGCACTGGTATGCGCTGAAGGGGCGCGTCCATACCACCTTCTACGAGGGGGACGCCGAGCGCGCCTACTCGCACGTGGAAGACGCCTGGGGTCCGATGCAACGGTCGCTCTTGTCGCGGGTGATCAGCATCCGCGGCGATTCGATCTTTGTGCGCGCTCGCGCGCTCTTGCTCATGGCGCACCGGCGCCCTTCGAGGCGGGGCTTGCTCAAGGAGGTCGAGAAGATCGCCAACGAGCTGATCCACGACCTCGACGTGCTCAATACCCCGGGTTGGGGGCATGCGCTGATCGCTGGCATTCACACCATCGCCGGAGAGCGAAGCAAGGCGATCGCATCGATGGAACGCGCGCTGCGCACCTTCGAGCACGTGGACATGGTGACCTTCTCCCACGGAGCTCGTTACCGTCTCGGGCAGCTCGTCGGCGGGGTAAACGGTCAGACCATGATTGAGCAGGCGCGCCAGGAGCTCAGTGCGCGTGGCGTTGCGGTCCCCGATCGCTTCGTCAACATGCTACTGCCCGACGTCTTCGGCTGACGCTCGTTTGGCCCTCTCGATCAAGAAATCGAGCATGGGCCCGGCGACATCGACTCCGCCGCCCAGCGTCGCTTGTGCGAAGAAACACGGGAAGTTCACCTCGAGCACGTACAGTCTGCCGCTCGGGTGGCGCAGTAGATCGACGCCGCCAAAGAAGAGCCGTTGGGCGCGCACGGCGCGGACCGCCGGGGCCGCCAGCCAATCCGGTACGTCGGCGCGGTAGCTGTCCGCTTCGCTCGACGGGCTCGAACGAAAGTCCCCTGGCCGTACCGGGTTTTCGTAGCAAGCCACCGCCTGCTCGCCGACGACGATCACGCGGAAGTGCATGGCCTCGGGGATGTACGCCGAAAGGGTGGGCACGCAGCCGTTCGCCCGCACGAGGTAGTCGAGCAGCCCGCGCAACGTGGCCTCGTTGTCGGCCCGCATCACGCCTACGCCACCTTCGCCCCCGGAGGTCTTGACCACCACCGGGTAGCCGCCCAAGCGTTCGACGAAGCTCGCGATCAGCTTGGGTTCGGTCGAGGCCACCGGGAAGCTGCGCGGTAGGTTGACGCCGGCTCGCTCCATCGCCCGCTCCGGCGAGGCACACGGGAAGAGCGGATCTGCTTCGTGAAACGAGATGACGTTGTCGCGTAGCAAAAATTCTTCGACGTGCGTGGCCGCGGTTGAGGTCGCGGGTCGGTAGATCAGCGAGAACGGTGGCAGTCGATCCTCGGGCGAATAGCCGAACGCTTTGGCCGCGAGCTGTCGGAAGATCACGCCGCGACGGGCGCAGGCTTCACGCAGGGGCGCGAGCGTCTCTGTGGGTACGCCATCATCGATGACGGTGAAGACCGAGCCCGGCGGGGGCGGCGCAGGCGCTAGAGCGGCCTCGCGTTGTGGCATGGCGCGCCATTCGCTGAGCGGAAGGTAGAAGAACCATAAGAAGACAGCCTTGTGCCCTGCGACGACGGGCGCTGCCTGATGCGACGACCGGGGCTCGGGGTGACCCTCGGCGTTGCAGTTGCTCCAAACGGCGAGCCGCCCCGCCTGCGGCGCTATTGCGGTGGGCCAAGGTGAAGCCTGAGGGAACTCGGTGGCGCCGCCGCTCTCTGGCGCCTCGACGATCAGCATCGCTGAGACCACCAGCGTGGCCCCGTCGATCTCGTACTCGTCGAGGTGGGGCGGGTGACCCTGCCCGGGCTCGTAGCGACGAAAGCGCACGCTGTCTCTGACGGTGCTCTCGAAGCCGACCAACCTCTCGACCCGGCGGGTGAGGCTAACCAAGCCAGCGTTCTCGGCGATCGGCAGCTCGACCGAAGCGCCGTGCGGACTCTCTTCACCCTCGACCTCGAGCCGCTGCTCGGCCCACGAGCGCAACGGAAGCAGCTCGGCTTCAAGGGCGAAGTCGGCATAAACCCGAAGATCGGGGCGCAGCGCCAGGACGCTCTCTCGGGCCATGGAGGACGTGCGGACTACTTCTTTTCCGCCGACTCGTGATGCTGCTTCCTCTCCATCTCAAGTTTGCGGCGACGGATGGCCTCGCCGCTGGCTGCTGCTTTGGCGGCGGTGTGCGCTCCCTCATAGGCCTTCATCGTCTCGTCCTTGCGCGCCGCCTCGCCTTTCACCTTTGGGTCCTCCTTGCGAGCGACGTTGTGCTTTAGCAGGCGTTCGTCGCGCACTTTGCGGGCTTGCTTGCGTGCTGTGACAAGCTCGCCCACGCTCTTGTCAGCGTTCTTGGCGTTTTCCTCCGACTTGTAGCGGACACGGTTGATTGATTTGGCCGCCGCCTCGCTTTTGAGGGCTTTCTTGCGAAGCTCTTCGGCCGCGGCCCCCGCGACTTTCTTCACCTCGGTCGAGCTGGCCGTCACGAGCGCGGAGCCGAGCGTGCCGTCGGGCGCGACGACAAGCTCGAGCTCGGAGGTGCCGGGCGGAGTAACGCGGGCTTGCAGCAAGTTGGCGTCAGCAAGGGCGTCCAGGGCGGCGAAGACCAGCTCATCGCTGCCGGTGAAGCCGGTCAGTTCAGCGAGTTTGTCACGCATGGCGGCGGGCGTCGTTTTACCGTCGGAGAGCGCAAACACAGCCGCTGCGATCACGTGCACCCGCGAAGTTTTGCCGCTGCTCTCGTCTTTGAGCACGAGCGCATCGTCGTCGACCGAAAACGAAAGACCCTCGGTGCGAGCGGTGGGCAGCGCTTCAGCTTTGGTCGCCGCAGGCGCCTCGGCGTAAGCCGTGGCAGGCACGGCAGCAAAGAGCGCGGTTAGCAGAGCGATGACCCGAGGGTGGATTGACTTCATGGTAGCCCTCCACTCTAGCGCCTTGGTTGGCGGGCGCGCTACGGCGCTGACCGCATCCAGGTGAACACGTCGCTAAAAACGGCGTCTCCGTCGGCCAAGTTGCCGTGGGTGCAGCCCGGCATCTCGAAGTACTTCGCGCGTACGCCGGCCTTCTCGAGCATCGGCACCGCGCCCTTCATGCGCTGGGGGACGTCGAGGGAGCACGACATCGTGGCGACGGTGGTCGCCTTTTCGAGCCGGTCTTTGCGCGGGTCTTTGGGAGAGCCGATCAGCACGACGTGGCGGTAACGCGCGGGATCCTTCTTCACGAGGTTCTCGAGCAGCGTGGCGCCAAGCGAGTAGCCGACGTGGAGCAGCTCGCTGCGCTGCTCGCTCGGAACGCCAGCGGCGTCGAGTGCAGCGTCCAGTCGCTTCTCCTCGCGCACCGGGTCCGAGGAGATCGAGTGGAAGTCCCCCGAGGCGCCGCACGGCTTCTCGCCATCGATCGCGAGCGCGCCGCCGTGCGTTGCCGCGGCCTCAGTGAAGCCGTGAAGGTAGGCCCCAGCGTTCGAGCAGATGCCAGGAAAGAAAACGATGCGAGGTGGCTTACCGTCGCGCGCACGGACGATGCTCGTCGTCGGGCCACCGGCGATCTCGAGCCGCTCCACCGTGGCAGCTGCGTGGCGCGGCTCCGAGGCTGGCCCCGGGATGGGCGCCGCAGGGCTCGGCGCCGGGCCGGTCGAAGCTACGAGGGCGATCGCGGAAACTGTCGCGAGCGCGGAGGCCGCCGCGGAGGGCTCTGGCGCGCTGACGCGAACCGACGCGGTCGCAGGGGGCTCGTTCGAGGGCGCCGACGAGCTCGGTGCTCGCGCCCCCTCCGCGCAGGCGAGCGTAAGCATCGTCGTCAGCAGGAGGGCGCTATGCGTGACGTGCATCAACGGTTGGTCGCTTGCGCGGACGAAAGTGTGACGCGCCCTGGCCTCTGGGGGATCGGTCGTCGAAGTGGTCGTTTTGTTGAGTTCGGAGACCCATCGGGCGGGGATAGGCGCTCCAACTCAACAAAACGTCCAGTTGGAGGTCCCATCCTCGCGTCAGCGACACTTCGCAACCCACTCATCGGCGTTCTTCACCGCTTTGACGACCCAGGCTCGGGGCACGTCTTGCAAGGGCATCGCGAGCTTGGTGGGCAGCTTGGCCTCCGCCAACTCGGGAAATAGCGCCTTCGACGGCTCGTGCCCGCGGACGGCAGCTGCGCGGACGAATTGAAGCGCACGGACGTAGTCCGCTTCTTCATCCTTCTGGGGCGCCTGCTTGCCAAAACGCGCGCCGAAGAGCGCCTTGCCGTATTGGTATTGGGCCTCGAGCAGTCCCGCCTCGGCAGCGAATAGCAGCGCAGCCATATTGCGCTCCCACTCTTCCTTGCTTGGATGCTGCTCGCGGCGAAGTTGCTCGAGAAACGGCGTGGCTTGGTTCAAGGCGGCCAGGGCTTCTTTGCGCTTGGCCTGATCGCAAACGCCGAGCGGCTCGACTGCCGGAGCTGCGCTCGCAGAGGCGAGGGGAGCTGCGGAGGACGGCGCCTTTGCATTGCCGCTCGGTGCTTCGTTGCTGGGCGTTGATGAGGCGCTTTGCGAGGTGGCCACCGCTGCTACCGCCGAGGGCTGCGGAGCTGTTTGCTCCGGCGCTGCCGAAGAGCCGGCGCAGGCGGTGAAGGAGGCACAGAGCAGGAGTACGAAGGCGCGACGGACCGACATGCCTCGCACGCTATCACGCAGTCCTCTTGCGCCGAGCCATCAGCGTATCCAAGTATCGCAGTAGCCGTTGCGCCTACTGCGCCTCGACGTTAACGAGGCTCATGCGCTTTTGGGCCTTTGAGTGCAGCTTCCTGATCAACAATAACTTCAGCATGGCGGAGGTCTTCGTTGGAGCCTCGCGCAAGGAGCTGCTTTCGGCCATGACCAGGTTCTTTCGCGTACCGCGCAGCAGCGTGCTGGTCGCCGACGTTCTCGGGGCTTGGCTGGCCGAGGACGGCGCCGCTTCCACCTTCTTCGGCGCGAAGCCGTTCGTCAGCGTCGCCATCGCGAAGCAGCAATTGAGCTTCGACGAGGCGGTGGATGCTCTGGTTGGCGACTTGGACGGGGCGATTTCGCGCGTGTACCTGGCGAAAGGCAAAGCGGACGCCGTCGACGCGACCGAGGCGGACGAGGACGACGATGACGATCCGGAATATCGGCCGTTCAAGTTCGGCTTCGATGCGGCAGGCTTCTTGGCAACGTTGCCGCAGCTTGACGGGGCAAAGCTTTCGCCCGAGCAACGCGTGCTACTGGTGAGGCCGCTGGGGGCTCCGGGATATAGCGGTAGCGATGAAGCCCGCTATCACCCCAACGTCGAGGTCACGCCCGGCTGGTCCGATGCCGGGGTGGACAGCGAGCCCAGCCGCTTCGAGCCGAAGGCCCGCTTCGTTCGCGATCTCTCGGTGCCGGCCGTATGAGCCTCACAAGCGGCGCACTCGAAGGCCACGTCGCCGAGGTCCGAGAGCGAGGTTTCACCGTGCTCGAGGACGTGATCGAACCGGCGCTACTCGATGCGCTGGCAGACGAAGTAGCGAGGCTCACCGCCCTACTCGGCGTGGTTCCGGCGCAGAACCTCTTCGAGGGCACGCGGACGACCCGCATCTACAACCTGCTGGCGCGCGGCAAGGTCTTCGAGCAGGTGGCCGAGCACGGTGCGGTTTTGCCGCTCGTGGAGCGCGTGCTCGATCGCGGTTGCCTCGTCTCTTCGCTTTCGTCGATCGCCATCGCACCCGGCGAAGTGGCGCAGCCGCTCCACGCCGATGACCAACTCTTGCCGCTGCCCCGGCCGCACGTCCCCATCGTCTGCAACACGATGTGGGCGATCACCGAATTCACCGAAGAGAACGGCGCAACCCGCGTCGTCCCCGGGTCGCACACGGCTGCAGCGCCGCCCGAGCCCTTCGGCGATACGCCCACCGTCCCGGCCCTGATGAAGCGAGGCAGCGTGCTCGTTTACAATGGCAGCCTGTGGCACGGCGGCGGCGCCAACCGCTCGAGCGAAACGCGGCTCGGTATCGCGATGAACTATTGCGCGGGCTGGATTCGGCAACAGGAGAATCAACAGCTCGGGATTCCGCTCGAGGTCGCGCGCGGTTTCTCGCCGCGGCTGCGCAAGCTCGCAGGCTTCGGCCTGTACAAGCGGCTGCTGGGCCACATCGACAAGTGCAGCCCCGAGGACCTACTCGACGAATGCCCGCCGCGGCCTATCGTTGGAACCATCGGGTGAGGCTCCTGACATAACCTGTCAGCTGTGTGTCAGGTTTGGCGTGGCTGCGCCAATCGGACGGTCGCAAGTGCGCCCGTTGCGAGTACGTTCGGCTCGCGCGAAGCAACGCGCAAGCAGGAGCGTTTCATGTCCAGCGATATTGCCAAGAAGTACGTCGAACTATGCCAAGCGGGTCAGTTCGATGCGTGTCTCGATCAGCTCTTTGCCGCCGACGCCGTCAGCGTCGAGGCCGGCGTTGCTCCCGGCTCCGGAATGGAGCGCACCGCGACTGGCCTCGAGTCGATCAAAGCCAAGGGCAAGTGGTGGGCCGAGAACCACGAGGTCCACAAGATCGAGGTGAACGGCCCGTATCCTCACGATGATCGCTTCATCGTTCGCTTCGTCATGGATGTGACGATCAAGCAGCACAACAAGCGTGTGAGCATGGACGAGGTTGGGCTCTTCACCGTCAAAGACGGCAAGATCATCAAAGAAGAGTTCTTCTACGGCATGGGCTGAGCTCTGGGCTCAAATGGGACGCGCGCTTCGTGTGGCGCGCGTTTCATGGTTGCTGCAGAAGCTCACAGTCACAGCTAGGACTGCAGCCGTCTCCCTCGATGCCGTTGCCGTCATCGCAGGCCTCTTGATCGTCAACACAGCCGTCGCCACAACCGCCTCCGCCAGGCCGCGACGGACAGGGGGCGGGTGGTTTGCGCCAACGGAAAATACGATCGCCAGCGGCGAAGAGGAGGAACTCGGGGCTACTGGCGTCCACCGAGGTGATGTCTACGTTCGTGACCAACGTCTTAACGAGCGCGCCACTGTTGGCGTTGAGCACCTGCAGCTCATTCGCCTTTGCGAGTGAGGTCGCATACAAGAAGTGACCATCAGCGTCGGCGGGCCAGGTCACATTCCCGAACTGGGTAACAGGGTGTTGGCTACCGACCATACAGCGCTGAAGCCGTTGAATCGGACCGGCGTCCCCGACGGTGCCGAGGGTACCCACGAACACGCTGTTTGTGGAGACGGCCAACCGGTTGGGGTAGGCGATGGCGGGCACGGTCTGTACGCATTGCGCGACGTCACCGATCGTGGGGTACTGGTATACGCAAGCGCCCGTTAGGTTGTTGCCACCCCAGGTGTTCCACCAAACCGAGCCGTCGAGCGGATCGCTGTCCATTCCGAGGGGATCGAGGATGTCGTTGGGAGCGTTGTAGTTGGTGGCGAGTTCTACGGGGCAGGGGCCGGGGACCTCGAGGCACTCCCGTGAGATCCGCCACAGCTGTTCGTTCGGGGGCTCATTCGACTCAACGAAGTAGAGCCTATCCTCTCCAGGCAAAGAGCCGCGGACCATCGCCGCTCCGTTGAGTTGGGAGCCGTTGGAAAGGGGCACGGAGGTGAAACAATCGAGACCGCGAGCATTGATCCTGCAGACGCTTACACAACTATCGTTGCCCGGGTCTCCATCGCAGTTCTGCGCCTGGCCAGCGTAGTAAACGTGGTTGGCCCCACCCGCGACGATGAAGCCGATTCCAGGATCATTCATCGCGAAGAAAGCCATCGGAGGTGCGTCTAGGCTGAATCCCAGCGGCCAGGTAGAGAGGGCTCCGTTCGACCCAGCGTCCCACGTTTGCGCTACGGCATATCCACCGCTTGCACCGCCTTCGACGAAGAGAACGCTGAGCACGCCCGCAGACTCCGCGCTAGCGCTGACGACTGTGCAGAACCCATCCGCGTCGCAATAGCTGTCGGGTCCGCAGTAAGCCTCGCCGGCCTCACAGCCAGGCACAGCCCCGGCTCCACCACCGCCGTCGGTGCCAGCGCCACCGGGCACTCCTGCGCCTCCTGCGCCAGTGGGAGCGCCTCCGTTGCCTCCCGAGCTCGCTGTCGTTGCCGTGGCGCCGGTCCCATCCCCGGCTCCACCCGCGGAACGCAGCGCATCGGTGTCAAACAATAGGCCGCAACCGCTGATTGCGCAGTAGCTGAGAGCGAAGAAGGGAAGCGATGCGCGTCTCATGGTTATTGCGGAAGCTCACACCCACAGCTTGTCCCACAACCGTCCATCGCGTCGGTGTTGCCGTCGTCGCAGTCCTCTCCAATATCAACGCAGCCATCGCCGCACATGCCCGGTCCGGGGGCCGAAGGGCAGGGGGGCTCTGGTTTGCGCCAACGGTAGATGCGATTGCCCGCGGCGAAGAGCAGGAAATCGCGGTTGGTTGCGTCCACCGAGGTGATGTCGGTGTTGGCGACCAACGTCCTCACCAGCACGCCCGTGTTGGCGTTTAGCACCTTTAGTTCGTTAGGGCTTAGGCGCGAGGTTGCGTACAAGAAGTGACCGTCGGCGTCGGCGGGCCAAGTCACACTGTCCAAAGCGGCAACTGGGTATTGGTTTCCAATCAAACAACGCCCAATCCGCTGAATCGGGCCCGGATCTCCTGAGTTGTCGAAGGTGCCCACGAACACATGATTCGCCGAGACGGCTAAGCGGTTGGGGTACGCAATGGCAGGCGTGGTCTGCAAACATTGCGAGACGTCACCAGCCGCCGGGTAACTGTAGACGCAAGCTCCCGTTAGGTTGTTGCCTCCCCAGGTGTTCCACCAAACCGAGCCGTCGACCGGATCGCTGTCCATGCCAAGCGGATCGAGGTTGTCGTTGGGGGCGTTGTAGTTGGTGGCAAGTTCTACGTCGCAACTGGGGTTAGACTCGAGGCAAGCGCGTGAGACGCGCTGAAGTTCGTTTGAGGCATCGCTCGCTTCGGCGAAGTAGACCGTATCGTTCGCCGGCACGTTGCCGCGAACCGTCACCGCGCCATTGATGTGCTGTCCAAGCGTGAGTGCAACGGGCGGCTCACATGCGGGAGTCCCAATTAAGTTACAGACCGTTACACAGCTGTCCGTAGCACCATCCCCGTCGCAGTTCTGTAGCTGGCCAAAGTAGTAGATGTGATTGGGCCCGCCTGCCGCAATGAAGCCAATTCCTGCATCGTTGATGGTGGCGGTCGCGCTTGGGCCTTCGTCTTCCCCAAACAAAAGCGGCCAGACCAGGAGAACGTCATCACCGGAATCCGCCACGTACGCGACCACCTGGCCTGAGTCTCCACCGACGAACGCGATCTGCGTTGCATTCGCGACTTGCATCGTTGGAGCGCTGACGACCGTGCAAAAGCCTAGCCCTTCACTGTCGCACGAGCTGCCTGGCCCACAGTAAACCGCACCGTCCTCGCAGCTACCGCCCCCGCTGCCACCGTTCCCGCCACTGCCACCGGTCCCGCCGCTCCCACCTCCGCTGCTGCTGCTCGCCCCGCCAGCCCCACCGCCGCCTGCACTGAGGCCGCCAGTGCTGGTTGCAGTCATATTCGAACCACCATTCCCACCAGCCCCGCCTTCCCCGCTGTACAAAAGGATGCAGCCCGTCTGCACCGTGGTCGTCAGCAAGGTGCAAAGTGGAAGCCAGCGGCGGGGGAAGCGCATGGTTGCGAGGCTAGTCGGTTGCGCGTTCCATGTCAGGTGCTGAACCCCGTCGCGGGCGGTCTAGTACCTCAATCGATCGCCTGCACGCGTTGTACATCGCGCAGCGTGAAGTCGTTGGCGACGTCATCGGCGCTGTCGAAGCGACCGTCTTTGCCGGCAGAAAGGACGCGAAACTCCTGGCCCACGCACACAAGCTGATAAGGCCGTCCCCACGGGTCCTCGGTCTTCATTCGGTCAAGCTTCTTCGCCGTCACGAGGTCCTTCAACGTTGGGCAGCCGCTCATCTCCTCGGTGTGTCGGAAGAGCTCGGCAGCGTCCCGGATCACATCCGCGCCGATCACCGCCTTCTGCACACGATTGCCGTGCTGCGGCGAGCACATCAATAACAACAGTGAGAGACCCGCTGCACCCGGCAGCGCCGCAAAACGTTCCTCGTGGCGCACGCTGCTCAGGAGCGGCTGAACCGAGAGCGGGGGAGGGGTATTCCTACCGCTGGCCGCTAGGCTCCGACTTGCCGTCCCGCTGGGCCTCGAAGTAGCGCCGAAGTTGCTTGGTAACCGTGCCACGGTCCGCTTTGAGCAGCTCAGCGATCGGCCCGAGGGAAAGGCTCTCGAGCTCCTTCTCGTTGGCGACGCCCCCGAGGTGCGCAAGAGCCCATGGCTTCAAGAAGTGCTCGACGAAGGCTGTAACGTCGCCCCAGGTCTGTGGGCCCGCCTGTCCGGTGCTTGCCATGAAGGCCTCTGCGCTCGACTGCATCCATTCAAGCCAGCCGCCGGGATCGACGGTGTTTGCCGCTGTGCGTAGCGAGGGAAGGGTGGAAACTCCAGTAAGCGATCCTGCCTCGAGTGCCCTGCGCACGATGCCCAGGTCAAGAGAACCACGAGCCGACGGACGCGGGAGCCGGCGAACAAGGTTCACGAGCTCGCGAAAATTGCCCGACCAAGAATAGGTGCGCAGAAGTTCGAGCGCCTCTGGCTGCATCGCCTCATGAGCCGAGACATCTCCAAGGAACTGTGAGTCGAGATAGGCCACGACATCGGGGAAGCGGTCTTGAAGGGGTGGTACATCCACAATCTCAAGCGCTAGTCGGAAGAAAAGGTCTTCCCGAAAGAGCCCGCTACGAACCATTCGTCGGAGGTCGCGGTTGGTTGCGGCGACGACGCGTGCGTCAGCAAATCGTGGCCGCCCCACCGAACCGAGCCGTTGGTATTCCCCTGTCTCGAGGAAACGAAGGAGTATCGGTTGCACATCCAGCGGCAGTTCCCCGAGCTCGTCGAGGAACAGCGTCCCGCCGTCAGCGCGTTCAACCGCACCTGTCATCGCTCGTTTCGCGTCCGTGTAGGCACCAGCCTCGGCACCGAACAGATCGGCCACGACTCGTTCTCGGCTCAGGGTCGCGCAGTTGAGCGCCACCAGCGGACCGGTGCGCCCGAGCGCTCGGTGATAGGACTGGGCCAGCCGTTCCTTTCCGCTGCCTGACGCTCCCAGCAAGATCAACGACGGGATTCCCTGCATGCCCAGTTCCACCACACGACGATGCACCTGGCGGATGCCTGGCGACGCCAACACCATTCCGTTGCTGCGCGTGTCTTCTTCAGCGGTGAATAGAGCGTTCTGGACATTCGAGAAGCGCGCTAGCTGCTCGGGTTGCGGCGCGGCGCCGTGGACCGTGGCGAGTCGGAGATGAAGCTCATCCTTGGCCAGAGCTTCACTCGCCGGACCATCGATGTCCGGCGCATCCTCACGGGCCTCCAGCGGTCGAACGATCCTCATCGTGTCTTGCCCAACGAGCGCTCCAGGTAGGTATATCTCCCGACGAGACTTGTTCGCCAATAGTCATTAGTTGTAGGCCGTCCCATCGCTCAGCCCAAAGCTCTCAACCCTCACGCCCCCGCGAAGCCCGTCCTGAATAGAATTGAGTGCGCGGCTTGAGCCAGCTGGTTAAGGGTCGCTCGCTAAGAGATGGCTCCATGCCCATTGTCGCTTACGAGCAGCGGTTATTCGACGTGCAGCCTTAGGTAGAAAGCCTCTTAAGTACTAGTCTTGCCATCGCGTTTGTATACTCTCCGCCGAATTCAACGGCTAGCGGGCACGACGCTGTTTTGCCCGGCCTGGTGCGATCGACCGGCTGAGGTCCAGCTGCGTTGCGGCGCTTGCGAGCTCGGCGCGCGAGCCGACGCCGAGCTTCCTGTAGATAGCCTGAAGTTGATTGGCCACTGTCCTGTGGCTCACATTGCGCAAGGTAGCAATTTCCTCATTGCTAAGTCCTTTCAACGTCAGCTCGGTCACTTGCCGCTCAGACTCCGTTAGCGTCAACAGAACGTGCGGTTTCGCCGCCTCCATGGGGAACGCGAGCACTGCATATTCCGCGTCGCCAGCGTGAAACCGCACGGCTCGTAGTCCGTTTGGCGGAGGGATCTTTGTCGCGTCGCTCTTTTCGGATGAGACGCTGGCCTTTGTGCGGGTCATCGCGAGCCTTGTGTTCGCGAAGGGGCCAACCCTTCTAGCTCCATCCGGTGGCTCAGCCCGAGCTTGCTCAACCCGGATTGGAGGCGGGCGCTCGCCGTGGCCATCGACAGTCCAAGCTCGAGCGCGATGTATTTGAGAGCGTGACCCCCCCGCGCGAGTGCGAGAACCTGACGCTCGAGCGGCGTGGTGGCGGCTGCCTCAGGCCGCGTGCGGCGCAGCGTGAGGTAGCGGCGACCGTCACTCTCTTCGACGTTTGCCACCGTCCAACCTCCTTCCCACAGAGCATCCCAAAGCCGTTCAGCCTCTTCATCCGGTTCGGCGCGGCTTTCGAGTTCCCGCGCGAACAGCGCCTTCAGCTCGCCCAGCTGCTCGGCTGGTAGCTGCTTCACGTCGACGTGCTCGACGTGCCCGCTCGCGTTCAGGACGACCGCCGACTGATGCCACGGCACACGCATACGGCGTGAGAACGCACCTGCTAGGTGCCGTTGCAGTCGCAGTACGCGCCTTTCGCGGTAAGGAAAGTTCTGGCCGGGACGGAGCGGCACGTTCGACACGAACATTTGGGGTCCAACGTCTGCGCGAATGCAGGCCACGTTGCTGAAGCCGGGCGCGAGAAGCGAAGTGATCTTGGCGACGTCTAGCCGGCTGCCGAACGTCTCCTCGGCCGTGGTGGTGCGACAGGGCTGATAGAGCAGGCTGAACATGGCGCGTTGGCTCATGGCGCTGGCGTTCGCGGCATCCTGGTAAAATTCGCTCGCGGGTCTGGAACTTAGCCAAGCAAACGCGCCCGCCGGATCACTGAGATGCGCGGTCTCCATCGTGACCTTGTCGTTGACTCCCATGGCCACTGGGTAGCCAAGATCCTGCCCTAGCCGCGGCGCGAGTTGGGCAAGCCAAGCTCCAAGCTCTGGTGGACCATCCTGACAGGCCTCAAGGGTTTCACGTCCAAGCCTCATGCTCTTTCGCTGCGTGAGCGCTCCTTTATCCGCTGAAGCTACGGAAGAGTGTGGGCGCTCGCCAATAGTCATAAGTTGGAGCCCGGTCTCGCGAGGTCGAACAACTGCCTATGGATGTGCACTCGTGTAGCTGGCCTACTTTGCATTCACTCTCAAACGCTTGGAGGGGTCCGTGACGTTGCTTATCGCGGGGGGCGCAGAAGACCCAAACATCGAGACGCTAGTTGCTGCTGTGCGCAGCGCCGGGCTGCCGCATGAGCTCGCGCTGACGAGCAGCGAGGTCTGCCCGGTGATCAGCTGGGATCTCGATACCGACGAGCTGACGGTTGCGGGGAAGCCTTTGCGTCCGACGTCGGCGTTTCTGCGTCCCGACGTATTCTCGCAGCTGGTGAGCCCAACGGCGGCAACGGCCCAACGCTCTTCGGCTTGGTCGACGACGCTCGCTGGTTGGGCCCTTTCGCACCCGGAGGTGAGGGTGTTGAATCGCAAGGCGCTGACGACGTCGACCAATAAGCTCGACGTACTGGTGCGCGCACGTCGCTGCGGGTTGCGCATCCCCGAGACCTTGGTGACGAACGACCCGGCGCTCGTTTCAAGCTTGCGCAACGGCACGATCGCCAAGCCGGTGAGCGGCGGGGTGATGCCGCGTACGAACAACGACTCTCGCGATCTCACGGTGGCCGACGGAGCGACGGGCGCGCCCGCAATCATGCAACGAAAGCTCGCTAGCCCCGAAACCAGGGTCTACCTGGTGGGCTCGGCGGTAACGGCGTTTCGGCTGCGACCCTCCGTTCTCTACTCCCGAGCCTCGGGCCCGGTGAACATTGAACACTGGCAGAGCTTCGAGGAGGACGCCGAGCCGGTGGCGAGGGCCTGCCGCCAGCTCGCGCAAAGCCTCGAGTTCGATCTTGCCGCCGCGGACTTCAAGACGGATCCGGAGACGGGGGAGTTGGTCTTTCTCGAAATCACCTCGATGCCGATCTTGAGTCGCTTCGACCTCGAGTGCGGCGGCCAGATTACGAAGCAAATCTTGCAGTGGCTAACTGCGGTCAAACCCAGCGCAGGCCTGCGCAGGGTCCAACGCCGGGCTTCCTAGCGCGCTGCCAGCGACAGAGCGGCCGCGGTCGCATAAGCTCGCGCGTCCTATGAACGTGCCCGCCCGATTTGCGTCCTTGGTTTGTCCTCTGCTGCTGCTCGCTTGCGGAGATGCAACGTCTTCCTCGGCCTCTGCTTCGGCCTCGGCCAAACCAAGCTCCGCGCCCGCTGCGACGCAGAGCGCGCGTCCGGCGCCGAGCGCGACGAGCGAAGCGAGCGCCAGCGCACCGGCCTTGCCGGGCACTGCGCTCAAAGACGTGCTCAAGGAGACGACGACGGTGATGGCGCTCAGCAAGCTCTCCGGGCCGATGGGTGTGATGACCTCGGACAAGAAGGATATCGCCGGGATCCTCGCAGCCATTGGTGGCGAGCAGACCCTCAGCAAAGGCTTCGGGGCGAAGTGTCTGACGCCGACCAAGATCGCCTTCCAAGGCGACAAGGGTAAGCAGCTCGGCATGCTTGGTTTCTGCGATGGCGATGAGAGCTTCAAGAGCGCGCGCTTCGATGGCCAAGGCGCCGAGATGGCCGCGGTGGAGATCAAAGACCCGGAGAAACTGAAGGCCGCGATGAAGAAGATGGGCGCCCTGAAGTAGGGGCGCTTGCTCAAGCTGCTTCCGTTCGAATCTCTGTAACCGATTCGGCTGCTCCCGAGTCTTGGCTGTAGCAGCAAACGGAGCCGTGGCCCTCACGGTCTTCGTTTGCTGGGCCTTTGACTCGGGAGTACTTATGAACGCAATAATCGCCAAGACTTCGACTTATTTGTTCGTGGGAATGCTCGGCTTGTCTTCCGTTGGCCTGGGCGCCTGCGGGGATGATGCAGGGAGCGATGGTGGCTCCGGTGCCGGAGATGCTGGCGGAGCTGGAGGCGCCGGCGGCGCACAAGAAGCTTCAGCAGAAGCCGAATTCAACGCACGCGCGACGGGCAAGTGGTTGCTCCAATTCACGGTAGAAGGAGCGGACGGTGTCGCCTATGTCGACGACTACGACACCTTCGACGGCAGCAAGAATCAGATGGAACTCTTCGTCGAGGTGTTCGCTGATGAAGCGCGCACCATCCTGCTGCTGACCTACGAGGCGAGCTTCTCCTACGATGTCGTTGGTCGCTCCGCGACGGTGACGGATGGCTATGACATCGACATTCAGAACGTCTCGGCTTCGATGACCGCCCATGTCGACCCAGCAGCGTTCACCGGCTTCGGGCTGGACGATTGTGGCCTGGTCTTGGATCAGGCGGTCGATGTATCCAGGAGCGCTTGCGGCGCGCCGTCTTTCCGAAACGGTAGCTGCCTCGAGAAGGATCTGTACCAAGTCGCAGATGGCGCCGAAGAATTGTTTCCCGCCGCCCAAGAGGGGGATCGCTGTGTGACCCGCCCGACGGCTTCGGAGCCAGCGCTCCCATACAAGCTCATTTCGCGTGAGCTACGGTGAACTCGGCGGTGCAAGCCTTGCGGGCTGACCCCTTCCAAGACGCCGCGCGGTAACGCGAGACGGCATGGCCGAGGCGCGAACTCCCAGCGTGGATGAGCTCGTCAGTCAGGACGACGAGCCTCTGATGCGTCTTTTTGCCAGTGGGTCGGAAGCCGCGTTCGAGGTTTTGTTCGAGCGCCACGCTAAGGGAGTTCGCGCGTTGATTTTGCGGGTCACGAGCGATCGTGCGCTCGCCAACGACATCACCCAAGCGACCTTCCTGTCGGTGATCGGAGCACGCGCGCGGTTTGTTCCCGGTACACGCTTCAAACCGTGGCTCTACGCGATCGCAATGAACGCGCTCCGCGATCAGCGGCGAAGAGGGCGACGCGAGCTGCTCAGCGCCGATGGGACCTTGCCCGAGGAAGTCGATGAGGCGCTGCGACCTGACTTCTGGCTCGATCAGCAGCTGCAGAAAGCGCTCGCTGGCTTGCCCGACGATCAGCGAGAAGCGATTGTGCTCCATCAGCTCGCGGGCTTCTCGTTCCAGGAGATCGCCACCATGGTTGGAGCCACCGAGTCCGCAGTCAAGGTACGTGCCCACCGAGGCTACGAGCGCTTGCGGACGCTGACGCGTAGCCTTTGGAAAGGAACCGTTTGATGTCGGACATGGAGCTCATTCGGAAGGAGGTGCGCGCGGCGCTTGGTAAGGAGCCGGTCGCGCAGCGCTGGCAATTGGGCGCGAGGACGCTTGCGGCCACCGAGGTAGCGGTGGTGATCGTCTGCGTTGCCGTCGCGCTGGCGATGCCTCGACCGATACCTCCAGTGCGTTGGCTCAGCGCCTTCCTTTTGGTGCTGGTGGTTGCGGCTGGCACCGTCGTTGCGGTGAGGCCCGCCGCCGCTGCGTCTCGCGGCCTGTTCGCGGGGCTGGCCCTGCTGAGCTTGGTGACCTCCACCATGAGCCGCGGTCCACTCGACTTGGAGTTGCATGGGCCCGAGTGCGTTCCCTTGGAGCTGCTGCTCGCGCTGCTTCCGGCTTGTGTCACCTTGGTCATCCTGCGTGGTTTTGCCTATCGACTCAAAGAGTCCTTCATCGGCGGGCTGGCAGCAGGCGCGACCGGCCTACTGGCGCTCGAGTTGACCTGCCCAGTCGAAAGCACAGCGCACCTCGTCGCGTATCACTTCCTTCCGTGTATCGCCGTGGGCGTCGCCCTGACGTGGGCGCGCTCCCGGCTGAGCTCGAAGACGTACGCACCTTGAGCTTGCGCTGCCAGGTTGTGTAGGCGTCGCGCTCAGGGCACGCATCCGAAGGCGCGGACATACACGCGATTGGGCTCACTATCGGCGCCGCCGCCGTGCCAAATGACGAGAACGCGGTCGTTGCTGAGGGCGACGTGCGGATCGGCCAGGTAGTCCTGGTCAGAGCCGACCATGGGCAGCGGCCCGGACCAACCGCGTTTGGTGTCGCCGCGACCATCAAGGAACTCGACGTGCATGATCGCGCTGTCCGAGGACTGCCATGCGGTGAGGATTTCCTGCTGATCGGGCAGCGGAAGGAAGATGTCCTGCGTGCCTGAGTCGGTGAGACTGCGCCCATCTGCGAAGGCGGTCGCGGATTCGAGAGGCTCCCCGGTGACGTCGAGCGGCTGACGGGTCGACGGCTCGCCGAAGCTGTTCGGTCGTACGTGAAGCCAGCCCTGCTCGGTGCCAATCAGCCGTTGCCAATTGGCGTACTCGACGTCGATGGGGTGGGCGGGCGTGAGCACGTTGCCGAGGGCGTCGAGTTGCATGAACCACTGTTCGCGGGTCTCCGGCTCTGCGACAAAACGCGTGACGAGGATTCCCACGCGATCGCGATAGGCGCTGAGTGTGATCGCGACGGGCCGCGTAAGCGGATCGACCTCGAGCTCTCGCTCGAGCACGCCGTTCGCGTCGAGCACGGCCAAGCGAAGTTGCTCTTCCTCCTCCCACGCGCTGATAAAGCGGGATCCGGTCCAAACGGTGCGCGGCACGTTCTGTACGCTGCCGCCCAGGGTTGGAGAGGCGAGCGTGGTTGTGCCCGTCCCATCGATAAACAAGACCCCTGGCACGTCGCCGCTGCCAACGCGAAGCATGGTATCGACCGGAAAACCTCGAGGCGGCGCGGGGGTGCTTGCCGGCATCGGCACGAGGTTCAAGACGAAGTCGGAACGCAAAAGCTCGATCGGCCCAGCCGGATTGCCCAGCGGATCGAGGCGACGACCATAGAGGTTGGCTTGCTCGCTACCGCCGCTCACGCCGAGCTCCCACAACGCGAGATGACCGCCGTCGACCGGCGCGAGCGTTGTGCCGAAGGCCCAGCTGCAGCTGGTGCAATCCCCCGTATCAAACTCGTCGGTCCGCAGCGCGATCACGTCGCCCAGCGGGCCGAAGCCGAAGCCCTCGTCGATCTCACCGTCACAATCGTCGTCGATCAAGTTGCAGGTTTCCTCGCTGGGCTCCGGCGGTACACAGGCTGGCATCACCCCATCTGCGCATACGACGGTGGTTACGCAAGCGAGGGTGCTGCAAGTGATCGGAGTGACGCCATCGTCGACCGCGCCGTTGCAGTCGTTGTCGAGGCCGTCGCACTGCTCCTCGCCGGTGGGCGTGCAAGGATCCTCGAGACCGGTGCGCGCACCGCAAGCACTGAGGCAAGCGAAGCCGGTCACACAAATGAACCCAACGAGTCGGCGCCACATGGTTTGCCTACTTAGCCTGGCATGCGCGCGTGTTCCACAGCTGGCCTTGCGTCAGGCAAAGACTATCCATCGAAGTCATCGGCATGTAGCCTGTGCAGATGGTGAACACCGAGCTTGCCGTCGCCAGTCGCCTTCGTGAACGTTTGGTCGTCGTTGCGCTCGGGGCGCTCGCTGCAGGCTGCGACGCCTTGTCCAGCGGTAGCTCTGAGCTAAAGCCTGGAGAAGCAGGCCAACTTTGCTTCGCGCCTCGCTCGCTGATGCGCGCTGTCGGGACTGGCCAGACCGCCAGCGCCCCCGCTCCTTCGGCCTACGACGCGAATGGCTGCCTGCCCTTGGCCGAGGTCAGTGACCCCTGCTGCAACGCTCCGGTGAGCGGTCCGAACTTCAAGGGCGGCGAGTGCTGCTACGACTTCCCGGCGAATGCTTCCTGTTGTGGTCGGCCTTTCATCGTTGATGGGCAAGCGCAGCTGGCCGCAGTCGTTCGTGGCCGAGGCTGGCTCGGGCGCGCCGATGGGGTGCCGGATGGAGCGCCGGATGGAGCGCCGGATGAGCTCGCCAAATATAACGCGGTGACGCGGCGTGCGCTGGCCGATGGGTGGTTGCGGGATGCTCGCATGGAACACGCTTCGGTGGCCTCGTTTGCGCGCTTTGTGGCGGATCTCGTGGGGCTCGGTGCGCCCGCGGAGCTCGTGCGAGACGCCGGCAGCGCTCTGCTCGACGAGGTGGAGCATGCTTCGCTTTGCTTCGCGCTCGCTTCACGTTTTGCAGGTGAGGAGCTGGCGCCGGCAGCGATGCCCGCGGCGACGGTCGCTCAGGCGCGCAACTTTCAAACCATCGTGCGTGATGCGCTAACAGAGGGTTGCTTGGGCGAAACAGCGGCGGCGTACGTAGCGACGTTGCGGCTCGGGGCGGCTTGCGACCCTCAGGCGCGGATCGCTCTCGAGCGCATCGCCAGCGATGAAGCGCGACATGCCGAGCTCGCTTTTCGTTTTGTCGCTTGGGCGTTGCAACAGCGGCGCGCTGAAGTCGAGCTCGTCATCAAGGAGGCGCTTGCTGAAATGAGCGCAAGTAGTCCTGTTTGCACGCTGGAGTCCGACGAGCGTGCGGCGTTCGAACCGATGGGGCTCTTCGCGGAGAGCGATGAGCGTGCCGCGACCAGGCTCGCGCTCGAGCAGATCGCGCGGCCGGCGCTCGAACTCCTGTGCGGCCTGGCTGCGGACCAGCTTGGACCTCCGCTTGAGCCGTCCCCCGTGCGTGTTGCTTGATCGTCACACGAGCGATGGCGGATCGAGCCGATGTCCGGGCTCATTGCGTGCTATTTCTCGCTGATGCGCCAGCCGCTCTTGCTTACCGTTGTATTGCTAGCGGTCGGGTGTGAAGCCGGCCAATCGCCCACCGCCGATACGAGCGGCCCCGGGCCTACGAGCACGACCAGCACCGGCGGCGGCGGGGAGGGCGGACTTTCGGCTGGCGGCGCACAGGCTGGCGGGGCTTCGAGCGGCGGCTCCACTGCGAACTTCGCCCAGGGCGGCCAGGGCTCCGGCGGAGAGCCCGCCTGCACCGGCGTCACGGCGGAGGCCACGCTGGAGGCGTTGCCCGTCGACATCATCTGGATGGTGGACAACTCGAGCAGCATGGAGCCGTCGGTCGCCGAGGTGAAGGCCGGCATGAATAACTTTGCAGCACTGATCGCGGCGACTTCGCTCGATTACAAAGTGATCCTGCTCTCCAAACGGGGCACCGGCGCGCTCGAGATCTGCATCCCGCAACCGCTCGCAGGCGACGCGTCCTGCGGTAACGGGCCGCGCTTTTTCCAATCGAGCGTGGACGTGCTCAGCACCCAGCCGCTCGAGCAGTTCCTCGGTACGTTGGGCCAGACCGAAGGTTACAAGCAGGGGCAATCGCGCGGCGGTGAACCCTGGGCGCAAGAGCTAAGGCCAGAGGCGAGCAAGACGATCGTCGTCGTCACCGATGACAACGCGCGTTTGTCCGCGAGCCAGTTCAAGAACTTCGCAGGCGGGCAGAACCCGTTCAATTCGCTGATGTTACCGCCTGGCATCCTGGATCCTTCGTGGAATGGCCTTTTCAACGGCTTCCTATTCAGCGGCATCTACGGCTGGGGCGACGCGAATGATCCGTCGGTGGTGTGCGAGTACCCGGACATGAGCTCTCCGCCCAACTCCGGCGCAACCTACACCACGCTGGTGCAGCAATCCGGTGGCGTGCGTGCACAGCTCTGCGATGGTGCTGCGGCTTGGTCGGGCTTCTTCAACTCGGTAGCGCAGGCGGTCGTGGAGAGCTCCGAGGTGGACTGCGTACTCGCCATTCCGCCGCCGCCCGAGGGCGAGGAGCTCGCCGCCGACAAGGTGAACGTGAAGCTCGTCAGCGGCAATAACGAGACGCTGCTACCGAACGTCGGAGATCAGGCTGGCTGCGGCGCAGGCCAAGGTTGGTACTACGATGATATCGCGGCGCCAGCCAACGTGGTCCTGTGCCCAACCTCGTGCGACAGCGCGCAAGACCTCGCCGGGCCGAACCAACCCGGAAAGGTCGAGGTGCAGTTCGGCTGCGACACGATCGTGCGCTGAAGCCGCGCGTGTGTATCCTCGCGCGGATGAGAATCTCCAACGTCCGCTTGCTCGCTGTCCTCGCCGTGTGCTCGCTCGCAATAGCCTGTGGCGACAAGAAGGATACGAAGTCGGCGGACAGCACGTCCCAGAACGACGACAAGGATGCGGCGAAGAAGCCGAAGGCTAAAGGCGATTCGGCTAAACAGGCGAGCCTGACCAACGAGGCGAAGAACTCAATCGCAAAGATCGCCCGCGGCGCTGTTACGGCTTTTGAGCGCGAGTCGATGGGTGAGGGGGACGCGGTCGTGCATGCCTTGTGCAAGAGCGCTACGCCGGTGCCGGAGAAGGTGCCTGCGGCTGGGGAGAGCTACAAGCCGAAGAGCGATGCGGGCGCCGACTTCAAGGCGGGCGACGAGAAGACCGGTTGGCCGTGCCTGAAGTTCACGAGCGATGCTCCAATCAACTTCCAATACAGCTACACCGAGGGCAGCACGCCCAAGCTCGCAGCGCGCGGCAAGGACGTCGCCAAAGGCGAAGCAGGCTTCTTTGAGGTGTGCGCCGAGGCCGACTTCGAGCCGGGCGGGAAGACCACGCTGATTTGTCAGACCGGGCAGGTGAAGGCCGACCGAGTTCTGCTCGGGACGACGTTGGTGGAGCTCGGTGAAGCCGAATGAGCGCGGAGCGCGGCAATCTAGAAGCTGACTTTGCTTCCTTTGCTGAGCACTGGCGACCCAAGGTGATCGCGTCGCTCAACGGGCAAGAGGTCAAGGTGGTGAAGGTTCAGGGGACCTTCCCGTGGCATCGGCACGACGCCTGTGAGGAGATGTTCCTCGTGCACCGTGGGACCTTCCGCGTCGAATACCGCGATCACACCGTGGTGCTCGGGCCGGGGGACTATGCGGTGGTTCCGCGCGGGGTTGAGCACCGAACCGCCGCCGATGAAGAGGCCGAGGTGCTGATCTTCGAGCCGAAGGAGACGGTCAACACGGGGGACGCTGAGACCAGCGAGTTCACAGCGCCGACGGGAGCTCGCCTGCGTTGAGTCGCTATGGCGCTTGCTTCAGGTTGCTCGGCGCAGGGCGGCGTTCAGATCTTTGCTGGGTGCCCGGCCGAACTTACGCGCGTACTCGCGGCTGAACTGGGTGGGGCTTTCATAGCCGACCTCATAGGCCGCGGTGGTAACCGCCGTGCCTGCGGCGAGCAGCCGCTGGGCCTCGAGCAAGCGCAGGTCTTTCTGGTACTGGAGGGGAGACGAGCAGGTGAGCTGCTTGAAGTGCTTGTGGAACGAGGAGACGCTCATGCCTACCTCGCGCGCGAGCTCAGCCACCTCCATCGGCGAGCGGTAATCGCGACGCAAGACGGCCATGGCGCGCGCGATGGCGCTGGCGTGGCTGTCATGCCGAAGCAGCTTGCGCAGCATGGCGCCAAAGGGCGCCATCAGCAGCCGGTAGTGAAGCTCCCGGCGCACCATGGCTCCGAGCACGCGGGCGTCGGTAGGGCGCTGGGCCAGGGCGAGGTAGCGCTCCAAGGCTTCAATCAGCGGCTCCTCGGCTTTGCAGACCTGGAGCGCGCTGGCCGGCCCTTCACTTACGAGCAGCTCGCCAAGTTCTTCATACAAGCTGCGAAGGATGCTGAGCTCCAGCTCGAACACCAGCGCGAGGTAGGGGGCTTGGACGATGCGCGCGACGATCGAAACGTCGTGACTGACGAGCAACGCCTCTCCCGCACCAACCCGAACCGTCTCTCCGGCGAACAGCGTTTCTTTCCGTCCGCGTAGAATAAGGCATACAATTGGCTTGTAGATGGTCGCCTCGGCGGAGGTTGGCGCAAGCTGGCGAAACAGCACGACGCCGGGGACCGGCGAAACAACGTCCTGCGATGGCTGAGCCAATTCGGTAACTAGCTCTTCGGCGCGGACGACCAGCCGGTCCAGAGCCTCGGCGCTGCGTCTCTTCTCCCGATAGACCTGCATGTCTAAAAGTAGCCAGTAGAGGAGAATCAGGCAACTGATTTGGAGCCTTGGGCAGGCAGCGTTTTCGCTCTCGGGCTACGTCTTGGGCTCACTCGCAAGGAGGTTCTATGGGCAACAAGACTTGGTACATCACGGGCTGTTCGAGAGGGTTTGGTCGGGCTTGGGCAAGGGCCGCGCTCGAGCGAGGGGATCGGGTGGCGGCGACGGCACGGGACGTCTCAACGCTCGCGGAGCTCGTCACGCGCTTCGGCGACGCGGTGCTGCCGCTCGAGCTCGAGGTCACGGACCGCGCTGCCAGCGTCGAAGCGATCGGCAAGGCGCACCAGCACTTTGGCCGGCTCGACGTGGTGATCAACAACGCCGGCTACGGTCACTTCGGCTTTGTGGAGGAGCTGAGCGAAGCCGAGGCGCGCGCTCAGATCGAGACCAATCTGTTTGGTGCGCTGTGGACGACGCAGGCCGCCATCCCGCTTCTGCGCGCGCAAGGCGGTGGGCACATCGTGCAGGTCTCCAGCATCGGTGGCGTGGCTGCCTTCCCCAGCCTGGGCATCTACCATGCGTCCAAGTGGGCGCTCGAAGGGCTGACCGAGGCGCTAGCGGCAGAGGTCGCCATGTTCGGCATTCGCACGACGCTGATCGAGCCGGGCGGTTACGCGACCGACTGGGGTGGGGCCTCGGCGCATCGATCGCAGGCGCTACCGCAATACCAGCCGATCCGCGAGGCGTTGATGGCCAGCTGGGGGACGATGAAAATGCCGGCCGCGGACGCGACCACCGCAGCGCTGCTGGTCTGTGTGGACGCAGAGAGTCCGCCCGCGCGGCTGCTGCTCGGCTCATTCGCCCATGACACGGCGATGCAGGTCTACGCGCAGCGGCAAAAGGGCTGGAAAGAATGGGAAGCGGTGTCCCGTGGCGCAGACGGCCAATAGCGAGGTGATTCGATGAACATGGCTTTGACCATCCTGGTGGCGATCGTGATGATCGCAGGCGGCGCTGGACACCTCGCGAACCCGCAGCAGTTTGTGCCTTTGGTTCCAAGCTTTCTACCGGCTGTGCCGGTGATCGTCGTGACCGGGGTAGTGCAGCTTGGCGTTGGCCTTGCGGCGCTTTGGCCGCGGACCCGTAGTTGGGGCGGACTTGCCTTTGCGGCCTTGTGCCTGGGGTACCTACCGCTTCACCTTTGGGACTACGTGCGTCCGGATCCTGTGTTTGCGCCGCCCGTGGCTGCGACCGTGCGCGTGGTCGTGCAGCTGTTGTTCATCGCCGCCGGGGTTGCTTTGTGGCGCAGAACGGCCGCGCCGGTGAAGGGCGCTAGAGCGAGTTGATGAAGGGGCTGCAGAAGGGCCTTCAGCCTCTTCCGAGGTGCGCTCCAACGTGCGAGGGTTCAGCGTATGAGCTTTGCATCCTTGCTGCGTCTTTCGTTGGTCTGCACTTCAATCTCCATTGCTGTTGCTTGCGGTGACGACGGCACCTCGAGTGGAGGAGCTGGCGTTACGGGCGGTTCGGGCGGTGGCGGCGCATCGACGGGCGGTGCGGCTGAAGGTGGAGCTTCGGCTGGGTGCGACGCCAACAACCTTTGTGACGGTGGGGTCTGCTTCTTCGGCGAGGACGCTTGTGAGCCGGGCGCCGTTGGTACCTGCACTCCGGGCAACGGCGCTTGCGATGGGCCGCCAACCGGGCCGGTTTGCGACTGCCAAGGTGTGGTGCATGAGCTGCGGAGCGCAGTCGATTTTCCCTCCTGCGAGCTCGGGGCTCAGGGGATTCCGTTCGGGCCGGCGGAGGCTTGTTCGGATGGGACCTTCGCTTGCGGCGGGTCGATGTGCAAAAACCACGTGGACGTTTGCTTTGAAACAGCGGGCGGCGTTAACAGCGAGCCGAGCTTTGAGTGTATTCCGCAGAGCGACTTCGTAGGCTGTTCGGGCGGTGTTGCTGACTGTGCCTGTTTGCAGCTATTTACCGTTTGCGGGCCGCTCGGGCTTGAGTGCAGCTGCGTGCAGGACCCCGCGACGAAGCAGGAGACCGTTACCGCGGTCATGCCGTAGCGCTGGGCGGCGGAAAGCGAAGGACCAAGCGCAAGTGCTAGCTTTGCTACGTAGCGAACGCGCGGGTCTGGCTCTACTCTGAGGCATGCTTAATCGATTTCACGTATCGGGAAGGATCGCCAGCGGAGGCGGCGCGCTGTGGTTGGTCCTCGGCGGGCTAGTGGGGTTGGGGTGTCCAGGTCCGGAGCCCTCGTCTTCCAACAACTCCCAAGGCGGCGGAGCCAGCGGCCCAGGTGGAGCTTCGTCGAGCAGCGGCAGCGGCAGCGGAAGCAGCAGCAGCACCGGTGGCGTCATGAATGAGGGCGGTATGACTGCGGGGCCTGGCGGGATGGGCCAGGGCGGAAGTGGTGAGGACTGCGGTGTCACCGACTTCGAGGTCAACCTGGAGCATTGCGGGGGTTGCTTCCGGCCGTGCGTTGAAGGAGGCGGAGTCGCGGTGCCGATATGCGAGCAGGGCAAGTGCGTATCCACCTGTGAAAGCGGTTTTTTGAACCTGAAAACGCCCAACAAGAGCATGCCTGACGACGGCTGCGAGACTCCGGGGCTGCGTGTGTTCGTAATGGAGGCCCCAGTGGAGCCGATCTTCAACGGTGACCTCAGCGACGCCGATGCGTTGTGCCAGGAGGCGGCCGAGAGTCCGGCGGCTCCAAATGCGCCTCCCCTAGAAGGAACCTGGCGAGCCTGGCTGGTCAATTCCCAGTCCAGCCCGCTTACTCGCTTCACGCCGCTTCCCGGAAACAACGTGCCCTTCTATCGGCTGGATGGCGTGCAGGTGGCCCCGAACTTCATGAGCCTGGCAGCGAACGCAAGCCAACTAGACAATGAGATCAACGTTACCGAATCCGGCGACCCTCTAATGGGAGAAGATCTGCCGGTTTGGATCGGAGCGGCGAGCGGCGCCGGCAACGGAGCGCATTGCGAAGATTGGAGCGAGGTTCCCAACGGCTCGCCCAACATTCCGGTGGCTAGAGTGGGAGCACTCAGCATGACCAGCACGTGGGCCAACAACGGAAACGTTCCGTGCGCAGTGATGGGTGGCGGAGGCCCGGTGCCCGCTCTCGGTCGGCTCTATTGCTTCGAGCAGGTACCCCCTCCGCCGTGATGGCGGTAAACCGGCGGCTCCCTCGTTAGAGCGAGGCCATGGCGCAGCGGCCCGCTTTGCACACCGCGCGCCGCAACGGCATCGCGCAACCGAGCGGCGGACACATCTTGGGGGGAGTGCGTTTGCAGTGTGCGCGGAAAGCGGCGAGCCAGTCGTTGTTCGCCGCGCGCTGGGTGCAGCCTGAGCAACAGGCGTTGGTAGTCGGCGGCGAATCAGCGATCTCGTCGGAGAAGATCCTGCAATCGTTGTCGCTTGTGCAGCGGTCATCCAATGGGGGAGGCGTTGATTGGGCGGACGTGGAGGCTGTCCCTGAAGGGGCGGTTGCCTGCGCGGTTGTTGTCGCTGGTACCGCGGCAACGGTGGGTAGCGTAGTTGCCGTGGGGGTCGTGGGTGAGGTCGCGAGCGCAGTGGGAGGGACCGCCACAGCAGCCTCACGCGGAGGCGGCTCGCACGCGGAAAACAACAAGAAGACGAGGCCCGCGACGTTGAGCCGCTGCGCTTTCATCGCGTCACTTTTCGAGCCGCGCGCGCGACGACTGACCAGGCTTCGTAGGCTGCATCGAGATCGGCGAGCAAGCTCTCGTCGTCGCTGCCGGTGGCACCACCTTGCGAGAAGGACGCTACGTACTCGAGCGTGCCGGCCTTGTGCAGCTGACCGTCCTCACCGCAGAAGAGCTGGAGATCGTAGAGGTGCTGGCCCTGCTCATCGAGCACGTCGAAGCGTTCAATCAGCTCGGCGCCGCCTTCTCCGTCCGACTCGGCTTGCTCGAGCAGAGGCCCGAGTTGCTCGCGCTGGAGCTCGCTTAGATCCTCGAAGTCAGAACTCGGCAGAGGTCGGAATTGCAGCCGCATGCGGGGGAAGATCATACTCTTGCGCGGCGATGGCAAACGAAATGCCCCGACCGTTCTTCCAGTACGATAAACCAGCGTTTCAGGTTGGAAAGAAGCCCAACCCGAAGGCAACGGGCGGCATCGCGCAGATCAACAAGGTCCCAGCAGCCAAAGATCTGCCGGTCTTGCGCTCATTCGTTGAGGCGTATGGCTCCCAGGTGGTCGTGGTGATCGGACCCGAGGTTCCGCTGTCCGTTCTCGAGCATGTCGATGGCGTCCCGTTCGTAGTGCTCGAGGCCGGGCGCACCTCCTTTGATGGCCTCTCGAGCCTGCCGAGTTCGGTCAGGCGGCTATCGATCCGCGAACAGTCGATCCCTTTCTCGTTGTCCGAGCTTTCCGCAACGAACGAGATCGAGGAACTCGAACTCGACGTTGCCGAGTTGCAGAACGTTCGACCGCTCGAAAGGTTACGCACGTTGGCTTGGAAGAGGATGTCCGACGCGGGGGCGGCGTTCGTGAGCGCGCAACCCAACCTGTTCGAGCTTGCGCTACGTGACTCCACATTGACGCGCCTGCCTTCGTCGGAGTCCCTCGAGCGCCTGCTCCTGTTCTCTCCTACGATGCTGAACTCGCTGATCGGCTTGGAGCAATGCGTCTCACTGCGGTTCCTGCGCATTGACGAGCCAAAGAAGATGCAGCGGTTAGGGTCACTCGCCAGCGCCTCAAAACTGGCAACCGTCATCCTCGTCGGCGCGCACGCGATTGGTGATCTATCGGACCTCGTGAGCGCGCCCACACTCGACTCGGTTGGTATCATCCAAACCGAACTCGACGAACAGCCCTTCCTGAGCTTGAAGGGAAAGCTCACGGGGGGAAGCTTCCAGCTGCAGACGCCGGAGGCGAGCAAGCGGCTGTTCGCCTACTTAGGTATCGAGTACAAGACAGCAGAGTTGATCGAGAATCACTTCTTCGACAACGCGTGATCTAAGGCGACAGGGCCGTCAGCCCGGCTCTGCTCGAAGCTGCGCTCCGTCCTAGCGAGGCCGCCTTTACCAGGTTGTCGAGAGCAACGGCGATCCCTGAGCTGATTCGTTGTGGATCGGGCGTCAGATCATTGCACGCGAGTACGCTGAAGTGGAGCTTGTCCAAGTAGCTCCACACGGTGACGTTGAGCCCGATGCCCTCGAGAATGGGGCCCACCGAGTAGATCGCGCGCAGCGGTCTACCCTCGGCGAAGCGTTGCTCGCTCGGCCCGCGGACGAAGGAGACCACCACGTTGACCGGCGGCGGCACATGATCGGCGAGCTGCCAGCGCGACCATTGGGCGACGACCCACGCGGCGGGTTTGGGCGGGGCGTATTGCAGCCAATCGCCGAGCAGCGTCGCAGGCACGAGCTCTTGCAGCAGCTTGGCCTGCTGCGTGACTTGGTGGATCACCAGCAGACGTTGCCAGTCGTCGGCTACGTCGGTGGCGAGTGTGGTGAACAAGCTGGAAACGTGATTGCCCGAGAGTTTCGCGCTCGGCTCGCTCTCGGATGAGCTGGGTACACTGGCAATCAACGCGCGCTCCGGAAGTTCGCCGTTGGTCTGCAAGTAGCTACGCAAGGCCGAGCCAACCAACGCAAGGACTACGTCGTTCAAGCTGACCTTGGCACTGGTCTTCACGCGCAACGCCAACGCGAGCGGAAGAGCGACGGTAGCGAGCGAGCGCGAGGCGGTCAGGGCGCCGTTGAAGGACGTGCGCGGCGCGTCGAGCATCGGCCGCGGTGGACGAGGCACGAGCGCATGAGCCCGCAAGTCCGACGCCGCCTTCCACGTGCGCTTGACCAGCGCCGGCAGCTGAGCAGCCTCTCGCAGACGGTCCCGCAGCGCCGAACGCACGAGCTCAAAGCGCGAGGGCAACCGTTCGGCCTGCCAGGGCGCATGGGGCTGCGCGATCGGCACAGCGAGGCGATCGTGCGTGGTCAGCGCCTCGAGTAGACGCAGCGCCGTAGCGCCATCGGCCAGGGCGTGATGCAGCTTCACCAGCACGGTGAACGCTCGATCCGCACGGCCTTCGAGCAGCCATAGCTCCCACAGCGGCTCCGTTCGATCCAACGGCTGACTGGCGATCGCGGCGACCGCTGAGTCGAACTCGCGAGGCCCGCCGGGTGCACGCACGCGTTTACACAAGACATGACGCGCAACATCGACCTCAGCGCATTCGATCCAGAGCGGATGGTGGAGCCCGAGCGGGACCTCGAGCAGGCGCCGTCGCAACAGCGGAAGGAGGTGCAGTCGGCTGCGCACGGCCTCGATCAAATGCTCGCGGGCGCTTGCGGGCTCGTCGAGCGGAGGCAGTACGAGCAGCTTGAGCGTGTGCATCAGCAGTGTTGGCGTCTCGAGATAGAGGAACCCCGCATCAAGCCCTGAAAGACGTTCCATGATCGGGGGAGAGCAAGCGTGAGACCAGGGTGAGGGCAGGGGGGCAAAGCGCGCACAGGCCTTGTTTCGCGCTGTGTGGTCCTTAGCTTCACTCCACCGTGAACAGCCAACAGCCGCCCGCGCGCACGCCGAAGATCGGCTTGGTGCTCGGTGCTGGTGGGCCGGTTGGGCACGCCTTTCATGCCGGTGTATTGGCGGCGCTCGAACGCAACGTCGGCTTTGATGCACGGCTCGCTGACGTCATCGTCGGTACCTCGGCGGGGGCGCAAGTTGCGGCGCTTCTGCGCGCCGGCATGGCTGGCGAGGATCTCGTCGCGCGGGCCGCCGGCGAGCCGCTGTCTGAAGCCGCTCAGTCGATCTCGCAGAACTTCGTGCGACCTTGCCACAAGACGCCGGACGCGAGCTTGCCGAAGAGCGCGTGGCCGGCCTCGCCCCAGTTCCTCCTTCATTCGTTGCCGCGCCCTCGACATTGGCGGCCAGGCCGCGTGGTCGCAGCGCTGTTGCCTGAGGGGCGCGTTCGACTCGACGCGCAGACCGCTGGGCTCCAGGCGATCTTTGGTGGTGGCTGGCCCGAGCGCGAGACGCTGATCACTGCGGTGGAGCTCGATCGCGGCGAGCGCATCGCCTTTGGCGCGGCGGGCGCTCCAGGCATCGATCTGGGCACAGCGGTGAGCTGCTCCTCGGCGGTGCCGGGCGTGTACAAGCCGGTCGATTGGCAGGGCCGACGTTACGTCGACGGTGGGGTTGCCTCAGGGACGCACCTCGATCTGCTCGCCGACCGCCCGCTCGATCTCGTGATCGTGAGCTCGCCGCTGTCGATGTTTGCCCCCATCCGCGCGCTGGTGGCGCTTGAACGCCGACGGCTCGAGCGCAGCTTGCCGGTGCTTTTGATCGAGCCCGAACGGGAGTTGCTCGCGCTGATGGGGCGCAACCCGATGGACCTCGCGCGAGCAGCGATGGTCGCACGCGCTGCCTGCGAGGCGACCCAGCGCAAGCTCGACAGCCGTGAGGTCCGCGCGCTCTTGCGCCGAGCCTTCTGAGCTTACTTGCGCACGTAGCTGAGCTTGTAGACGAGGTCCTTCGGCAGCTCATCGGCGAACACGCGTACGTCGAGGCGCAGGCTCTTGTCGCCTTCGAGCGTGAAGGTGTTGATGCGGCCGCGCCCGTCGCGCTCGAAGTTCTGTGTCAGCGAGTCTTTCGAGAGCACGTAGTTCATGTCGATCTCAGTATCGCCGCTCGACGTGACCTTGACCTTCGCCCCGTTGAGCGGCCCGGTAAAGGAGCGTTCGTCCATCACGATGGTGAGCTCGGTCGAGGTGCGCGAGAACGTCAGCGCCGACGCGATCGCGTTGGCCGCGGTCAGGCGATCGCGGGCCATCTTCCGTACCAGGAAGCTCATCTCGGCGACTACGCCCTCGATCGCACGGTCGCGAGCTTTGCGGTCTTTGTCACCACCGCTATGTCGGAACGGCCCAAGGTAGGGCTTGAGTAGATCTTCCGCGGCATTCGCGGTGCGCGCGAAGCTCGGGAGCAGCACGGCTGCAACGCCGACCAGCAGCTTGCGCCGGTTCAATGGGACCGGCCTTCAATAGAGTGCAACAACATGTTGGGTCATCAGCACAGCTCGTGCCCGCGGTGGTCGGGGTCGCGAAGCTTGCTGATGGGTTCGTGCAGCGTGCCGCGCCAGGCTCCGTCGACTCCAGGCTGGGGCGATTAAGCGCCGGTGAGGCGTTTCGCCGCCGCAGCCTCAGGAGCCGAGGCTCACATCGCGCTGGGCGCCGGGCGAGGAGCCGGATCTCCGGTGTCTTTCGGGCCGGGTACAGGCTTCGGCTCGCGCGGCGGAATCGGCTGAGGCTTCGGATCTGGCCCAGGCCGAACTTGCGCTTCTTGCGTGGGCGTCGAGGCCGAGCCGCAAGCTGTAACAACCACGCCCGCCGCGATGAACAGGCTGAGCACCATGAGGACGACTGAAAGATGCATGGGTTTGATTCTCCATTCAGCAGCCTGAAGGCCGCCGAATGTCCCGTGCTTCGCAACGAACGTGCCGTGGTGGCTGCGGGTTACAGCCAACCGCGCGTGTGGCTCATTGCGCTGCTTCCGGATCCAGCGTCACGCTGATCGAGGTGGCGGGGTTCTTGTCGCCGCGCGGGTCGATCGCGATGCCCGCTTCGACTGCTGCTGAGGTCGCCGGGGTGGCACTGTCGAGGCAGAGCTGAGTGTAGTTGTCGTTGTCGCCCAAGTCGGCGAGCGCGATAGGCGTGACGACCTCGCCACCTTCGAGCGTGACCTGCATACGCTGCCGCTCGGCGTCGCCGAACTCGTCGCCGGTGGTTGCGCGCACGCCGCCCGCCCAGGTGAGCTGGACGATCTGCTTTGTGGAGGGCGGACAATCGCTGTCCGGGAGCGCGGCCGGTGCGTAGCGATAGCCGATCCGCAGCGATGGACCGTCAGCGAGCGGCGTGACCTTCGCAAGCGAAAGGCCCTTTGCGTCGCCACCGTTTTCGAGCGGCACCGAGCCGACGATCTCGACGCTGACCGGCGGATCACTCGGCGCATCCCCGAACTCTCCGATCAACAGGATGGTGTGCCGTTTGCTCGCTCCGAGGGCAGGGCGCAGGGTCGCACAACGTGGCGTGAGCACCTGACCCGAAGCGGTGGTCACGCGGAACGCCGAGGCCTCCGGCGCGTCCACGGCGATGCGCCGCGAGAGGGTTACCGGCATGCCGTCCATCCCGCTGCCGCCCATGCAAAGCACGTTGGCCGTCATCGGCAGCGCGTCATCGAGGCCGAAGAAGGCCTCCAGGACCGTCGCAGACGACGGACCGCCGCTGCCCCCGCTGGCTCCTCCGGTGCTGGTTGCGCCCGATGCGCCGGAGGCACAACCGGCGAGAGCGAGGCCGAGGGCGAACACGGGCAGGGCGAAGAGGCGGTGCATCGACGGCGCTTGTAGCATGGGGACGAACTCGGAGCGCGGAGGCGGCCCCGAGAGGCGGAACCACGATTGTTGAGCGCTCGCGTTTGCCCGCGGACATATCGAGTCGTGACCATCGAACAACCGCCTAACGCTGAACCGCTTGATTCCGCTCCCTCGAGCCCCGTCTCCGTTCCACCGCCCTCGAGTTTGGCGCTCGGGTCAGGTCGAGTGGAGGTGGCTTGGGTGAAGACGTTCTGGCTCTATGGCAACCTCGGGCTTGGGCTGCTTGCCTTGGGAACGGGGCTCTCGGTCGCGGCCTTTCTTACGAGCTTCTTCTTGGCGTTCCTCACGCTCTGTGTTGGCCACTCGGTGGGGCTTCACCGCGGCATCATTCACAAGACGTACGCGACCTCACGACTGCTGCGTTGGACGTTTGCGTTGCTGTTCGCCTTCTCGGGTCTGGGCGGTCCGCTGTCTTGGCTGAAGGTCCACTACACGCGCGACTATTGGCAGAACCGTGCGGATTGCCCGCGCTTCTTCCGTTACGACCATGGCCTTTTAACCGACTATCACTGGAACATGCACTGCCGCTTCGTGCCGGCTCAACTAGAGCTTTACGGCCTGCCGAGCGAAGACACCGAAGACCCGTTGCTGCGCTTTCTCGAGCGCAGCTGGATGCTGTTCCCGGTTGCGCTGATGGCTCTCCTAGCGTGGCAGTTTGGCTGGGCTTTTGCCGGTGTAACCTGCTGTTTGCGAGTGACGGCGGGCATCCTGGGCCATTGGTTCGTTGGCTATGTTTCGCACAAGATTGGCTATGTGCGTTACGCAGTGGACGGTGCTTCGTCGGAAGGGCGCAACGTGTTCTTTCTCGGCGTCATCTCCTTCGGCGAGGGCTTTCACAATAACCACCACGCGTATCCGGCTTCAGCGCGAATGGGCGTGAAGTGGTACGAGTTGGATCTTGGTTGGTGGGTGGTTCGAGCGCTCGAAGTCTTGGGCCTGGTGCACGACGTCGTGGCGTGGCATCGGCCAGGGTTTGCGGCCAAGGCTGCCGCCAAGGCCGTGGACCCGCGCTTCATCTTCCGTGACCCCGATCAGCGCGTCGGCTAGGTCACGGCGTAGCAGGGGCGCTCAAGCCGCTAACGTGGCGACGAATTCGGCCCGCAGTTGGCGAAGGTCCGCTTGGGCTTGCAGCCCAACCTCGGGCAGCCACGCAGCGGTCCGCTCGAAGGCGGGCAGCTCGGCTGTGGCCTCGCGTCGCACGAGCTCCATCGCGTCGCGCTCCTCCGGCGTGAGCACGGTGGCGAGCCAAGCATCGACGTCCCACGCGAGTTCGGCGTGGCTCGCCTCGTCGAGGGCGATTTGGGCGAGCTCTGCGGCCAGCTGAGGAGCGGCCACGCTGCGAGCCTGCCAAGCAACCTGCAGCGCCGCAAAGGACTCGAGCACACAGCCCTCACGTGCATTCAAGCGCGCAAGCTCGAGCAACGTAAGCGGCGCGCGCTGGGCTTCCTCTCGCGCGGGGAGTTCGGGCTCCGCGCAGAGCCGCAGCGCGACGGCCGTGTGGCGGCGCTCGTCCTCGGCGGCGATCATCGCCCGGCGTACGAGCGTCTCCGGCGCGCCGTGATGCCGCAGCGTTGAAGCCAGCTCCTCGAAGGCGACCACCGCCGACTGCTCGAGTATCGCCATCGCTCGCCATCGCTCGCCAGTAGTCGCGCGCGTTTTCGTAGGGCCGCGCGGGCAGCGCCTGGCCCGAAGGCCGCCGACCCGCAGCGCAATCCGCAGTGACATTGCAAGTAACGGTCTCGAGGCTCGGATCCGAACACGACATGCTGATCTCGCCCTCGAAGAAGCCAGCGTCTCGGTACTTCTTGTAGGCGACGGATTGCTCGCAGATTGCGTTGCACTCAGCCACGATGCCGCCACCCACGCCGTCATCTCCGCCTGCACCCGAGCCCTCCACCACATAGTCCGAGGGCACCAAGTCTTCCGGCGGCATCGGACAGCCACAGCCCGAGGACGGAAGTACGGCCCCAGCGAGCATGGCCCGCACGAGATAAGTCACAGCAGGACGCATCGGTCACCTCAAGGAAAGAAGGAAGATGCTCGAGCGTAGCGGCATTGGACGGACGCACAAGCCTGCAAAGGAGCGTGGCTTCGACGCCACGCCGGGGCACGCGCGCGTCGCTACGTGGCTGGTGCGCAAGGTGATTGCGCCAGGTTTTCGCGCCGCCTCGATGGTGCGCGGCTTGCTGCCGTGGCTGCATGACTCTACCCATCGCTCGCTTGTACTGCGGGCTCACGCTCCTCCACCTCTTTGCGTTCGGCTGTGGCGGAGGTGCGGACGGCGACGGTGGCAGCGGCGGAAGCGGTGCAGGCTCGGCGAGCGGGGGCGCGCCTGTCGAGCTCGAGACGAGCGACGTCAGCTACGATTCGAGCGCACCCGAGGACCCGCTGCGTACGCTCGACGTCTACTCGCTGCCTTCATCCGCCGCCGCTGTGCCGGTCGTAATCTGGGTGCACGGCGGTGGGTGGTTCACCGGCGACAAGGCCAACAACATGGCGCGCAAGGTCGAACTCTTCAACGGCGAGGGCTATCTGCTCGTGAGCCTCAACTACCGGCTCTCCCCCGAGCCGAAGGCCTCTCCCGCCCCGGATCGAGTTCGCTTTCCAACGCACCCGGAAGACGTCGCACGAGCCGTCGCCTGGGTGCATGAGAACGCCGCGGCTTATGGCGGCGACCCCGAGCGAATCGCGCTGCTCGGCCACTCGGCGGGCGCACATCTTTGTCGCCTTGGTGGGCACGGCTCCCGACTATCTGGCGCCGTACGATCTCGCACCCAGTGATCTTCGTTGTGTGGGCTCGTTCGATACCGAGGGCTACGACATACCTTCGGCGATCGATACAGGGTCGGCGTAACAGAACGCGATCCTGATCAACGCCTTCGGTGACGACCCCGCGGTTTGGACTGAGGCCTCACCGCTGACCCACGTCGCCGCAGGTGTGCCTGACTTCTTGCTCGTTGCGCGCGGAGCCGCTCCGCGCCGCGCCGCCGTGGAGGCGTTTCGCTCAGCGCTTGCCGACGTAAGCGTGCCCGCAGAGGTCATCGATGGGAGCGCTCTCGACCACGAAGGCGTCAACGACGCGATCGGCGAGCCCGATGATCAGATCATGACGCCGGCGATTCGTTCGTTCCTCGGGGGCTGCTTCGAGTAATCCGCTCAGTCGAGCGGTTTGCCTTCGAAGAAGCGCTGCATCAGCCCGGGCACCATACGTCGTCCGAGGGCGCGCTTCGGCGCGCAGCCTGCGGCCGCCTCGGGCCCGTCAAAGGCGCCTTGCGGCGTCGAGACGAAGCCGTGCGAGACGCCGTCGATCTGCGCGATGCCAACGTCGAGCAGCGCGTGATCTGCCGTCCGAAGCACGCGGATTGTCGGTTCGCTATCATCGGCGTAGGCGACAAAGGCGCGGTCCTCGGTGAACGCATAGTGCTCGCCGGTCTTGAGGTACGGCGGGTGCCCACGCAGATCGTACCGGACCCCGGTGGGCAGCAGGGTCAGCGCGTCGAGCTCGATGAGCTGCGTATCGGCCAAGTACTCAGCGAAGTGGCCGCGCCAGCGCACGCGCAAGCGCTCCTCGTTGTCCAAAAGGACGGAAGTCCAACGCCGCGTGTCCCAGACCTTCCCGCCCAGGATTACGGCCGCTCCGTCTTCGCTCCATTCCGCTAGCGACCCGTAGCCCTCGAAGCGCGCTACGCGCTTGCCCGTCGTGGTGTCGAACACGAGCGCGTGGCGACTGACTTGAACGACGATGAGGCTACCGGACGGTGAGATCCCGATCCCCGCAGTGTTGGTATCGCCGACCGCCTCGTCGCCGAGTTCGAAGGTGCGCAGGATCTGACTCGTGTTGCCGTCACGCAAGCTCGGGCGTCCGTCGGAGATCGTCACAAGCCGCGAGCCGTCGGTTGAAGCGATGGGCAGGCTCGCGATGCGTTCGCGGATCTCCAGCGTACGCGCGTCGCGCCGCAGCATCTCTCCGCCGATCACATCCTGCAGCAGGCTGCGACCGTCTTGCGAAAAGAGGAAGGCGGTGCGCTCGGTGTTGCCAGGGATGCGGTTCTCCTCCGCGCGCTCGGAGCGAACCAGCGTCCCCTGCGGGAGGTCGACCAACACGACCTCGTTGGTACCGCCGGCGATCGCCGCGCGCTGCCCATCCGGCGCGAAGGCGATCGACTGCGGATAGGCGACGCTCGGTCCGAGCACGGTGCTGCTGCCTTCCACGAGATCCCAGCGCACGATCGACGCTCGGACCTGATGGTGAATGCCCGCCGACAGCGCGAGCCGCCCGTCCGGCGAAAGCCCGACCAAGAGCCCGTGCTGCGACCATTCGAACGCGGGGGCGTGCGTTGGGAAGACGAACTGACGTTCACCAAGCTGCAGGTCCCAAGCGTGGACCTCAGCCACGGTTTCTTGCAGCGGCAGGTCGGACTTGGCGCTCGTGGCGGTTAGCAGCATGCGATCCCCGCGCGCCCATCGATGCCAAGCCAACTCCTGGACCTCCGCCTTGCAGGCGAACGCGTAGAAGCGCGTTGGTGGCGGCGCTAAGGTCGTTGGCGCAGGCGCAACCAGCGTTTCACTGCCACCGCAGGCGGTAAGTACGAGCGCTAGGAACCACCGCCTCATCGCCTCTGCTGATACACGATGTGCGGCGCGTCTGCCGCGCGAAGCTCAGCCTGGATCCGTGACTCGGCCAACGAAGAGCGCGACCCCCGTCTGCTTGTCGCGCAACACGAACAGGAACGGATGATCGAAGGCCAGCTCGCGACCCGGCATGGATGCGCTCTCATTCTTCATCACCACCGCTGTCGCAGCGGCCGCCTCGGTCCCCTTCTCGTCGACGCGGATGAAGCCCTTGTGAAACACCTTGCTGATCGCGAGGCTCGGCGAGGAGATGCCGGTAAAGTCGGCTTTCATTCCGTCAAAGGCGTCCACCATGCCGAGCGCCTCCAGGTTCTTGGACAGCTCGAGCACCTTGGCTGGTTCGATCTTGAACTTGGGCAAGTGAAGGTCGACATGGTCCGGCTTGAGCGAGCCGACCACGGTGTCGAACCACTTCGCCCCGAGCTTGGATTCGAGGTCTGCGAGCCCGTCGACGTCCTTAGGCATCACCAGCGTCATCGCGAACCGATCACCTTTGTAGGGCAGCTCGACGGCGATCGCATCGTCGACGACTGCGGTCTTCAGGTGCATCGAGCCGGTCATCGTCGGCACGTCCTTCTTGTCTTTCGCATTGAGCTGGAAGCTGCGCGGTTGCGTCGCCTCCTTGTCGAAGGGCATCGCCCAATCGCCCAAGAAGTAGATGGCGTTGACCAAGGAGAGTCGGGTCGTCTCGTCGATGCCGCCGGACGGGACGAGGTCCTTGATCAAGTCCTCGGTCTCGCCTGCGACCCATTGGTTGATGTTGAGCCGCGCGTCTTCAAACTGGTTGATGTAGTCGACCCGCTCGAGCGGCGCGCCATACACTGCGCGCGTGCGGCCCATGAACGCGTCCTCGAACTTCCAGGTCTGCTCGCCGAAGAGGCGGTTGGCGACGGCCAATCGGACCGGCCCGCTCGACGAAAGATCGAGCAACAGCCTGCCGCCCGCGTCCATCGCCGCGTTCGGCTCGCCTTCGAGGTGGAGCGCCTGCTGCATTTGACTCGCGGTGTTTCCGCGAGCGCCGCCGTACGTCATGGTCAGCGCCGCCGAGATGCTGGCCGGTGAGATCACCAAGTTGCCCGGCGCATCGCGGACCTGCGCGTAGAGATCGAACCCGAAGGCATTGCTCGCGTTCGCCGCCGCGCGCAGCTCCTCCGCCGTTCCCGGCGAGATCGTCGGCTTCGGCTTCGCAGCCCGATCCCGAACCTTCGGCGCCTCCTCTTGCACCTTCGGCGCAACGTCAGCCGACGACTCCACCGTCGCCAAAGGCTCGCTCGACGTTTCGCCTTCCGTGGGCGAGTCACAAGCGAACATAAACAGAACCGCGAGAGCAATCCGTGAGGGTTTGAGCTTCATGTACGCCTCTCGACGGGTCAGCGCGCGAAAGGTTCTGACAGAAGTTGATCGTTCGGTTCCGAAGTGAGGCCGCGCACGGCGTCGCCGGTCTTCCGTCGACCCTGCGCGTCCAATCGAGTAAGCACCGCCCAATGAACGCGACACACCTGACCGCAGCAGTCTTCTTCTCGCTCGCTTGCTCTCAGCCCCAGCCGGTTCCGACCACTAGCACCACGCTGACCAGCGCAACCACTACCAGCGCCGCGCTGACCAGCGCCCCCAGCCCCGCGCTGACCAGCACGGCTCAAGCCCCGTCTTCGAGCGTAAGCGCGCCAATCGCTGCTGGTTCGCGACAGGCGCCAGAGGAAGAGCAGTTCTGGATCGATCTTGCGATGGCCTACAACGCAAAGCTCAGCGTGTGCAAAGGCTGGACCGGCGATGGGACCATCACCGTGAAGAACGGCAAGATCGTCTCATTCGAGATTCTCGACGGCGCGGGAGGGAAGGGCACGCCCCAACCGAAGCTCAAGGGTGTAGCTGTCCCCACGATTCCAGCGTCGCTGACGAAGGAGTTCGAGGGACCTGTTTCGGTTTCGGTTTGCACGGACCGCGCGCGACGCTGAGTCCTCTAACGGGCTCTGGGCTGGCCCCCCGCTGAGCCACCACAGCTTGCACTGACGTCTCACGGCAGAGTGCAGCTCACCTCGGCGATGAACTCGCGTGCGGGCGAGCCGACTCGAGTGACGACGTCGACCTCGCTTCTTGGGAAGACCGTCACTGCTTTGGGTTTGGGATCGACGTTCGTCGCTACGAGACAGGCCGCGCTCGCGATGCACGTGCTGCGAATGCGCACGATATGGTCGTAGCCGAGGTTTCGACCTCGCGCCCTCGCCTCATACGCGATGCAGGCTGGCAGGGCCGCTGTGGTTATCGCCTCCGGTGACGCCGTTTCCGATGACGTCGCCGCTAGCGGCGGCACGCACAAGACGGCGGCTCCCAACGCGACGGTAGTGCTCAAAGCTGTGGATCGTATTCGGTATCGGTGCATCGTCGTGATCCTCTCGCCGTGGCGTTTGGGGTGCTAACACCCTCCTCCGCGGGGTGCATGCGCGGTGCCAAACAGGTTTGTGCCCGGTCTACCAGGATGTTGACCGAGCTGGTCGAGGGGTGCCACGGCCGTGCATCGACGCGTGATGATCAATCAGAAACGCCGCGACCTCGACCCGCAATGTGTACCAATCCGTGACCCATGTGCGGTCGCTCCGATCGCAATAGGAGAGGTTTCGGCACTTGCTGCCGAGTCTCCTCGCGCGCTGCGCTGCCCTGATGTCGAGGAGCTCGAGGATCTTCTCGCGGCGGAATGCCCATAAATCAAGCCAAAACGCGAGATCGGCGGGCGTGTATGAGGTGGTCTTGTACCTGATTTCGCTGTCCATCACCTTGAGTGAGCAACGAGCAAGCCACGCACGGAACGTCATCGCTTCGAACCCGCCCCCGTAGTGCGAGTGTGGCAACCACTGCATTGGGGCACGCGCCCGCGCCGGCAATCATCGCAGTGATGCCCTCGCGGAACATCGTGTGCCGCAGCACCAAGCCGGTCGGATGGCTGCGGAATCTCGCCCCAGTGAGGCGAGGCTGCGTTCACGGCTTCGGGAGTTCGGGCGTCGTCAGGACCTTCGTCAGCGCCGGATGCGCTTGCCCGATCGTGCGCACCGTTGTCCCGCTCCACGACGAGCGTCCACGCGCACTGGAATCGTTGGGCAACGAACGCCGTCTTTCGCTCGAGGAGTGCAAGGAGCTAGGGCAGTATCCCTGGACAGACGCGGGTTACGGCCCCACGATCACGCCATGGTCCGCTCGGCAGTAGTGACGCTCCTCCTTATCGCCTGCGGGCCCGCGCCTGGGTACGTCGAGGAGCCCGAGGCTGCACAACCCTCACCGATCACGGCGCCCGAGGCGAGCCAGCCGGACCCGTTCGACGCCTGCGGCATGTTGACCCCCGCCATGCGGCTTCAAAGCCGCTCGGGGCGCCGCACAGGCGTCGAGGGGATGAACTCGCTCGCGTGTCCTCCGGAGCTTGTCGGGCCGGGCGTTCGATGATGTCGCGAACGGCGCCGTTTCGGTAGCCGTCGTGCCTCCTGCGCCTCGATACGCCCTTCTGCTGCGCGTATAGTGCCAGGCACCGTGCCCAGCAAACAAGCCTTCGACGTCGATCTGGCCGCGCTGCTGCGCGTCTTCGGTGGTCACCTTTATTCGACGCCGGCGGTGTTCGCGCGGGAGCTCGTTCAGAACGCGCTCGATGCGGTCCGTCTGGAGATTGAAGCTTCGTCGAGCACGCGCCGCGAGGCCGACTCGCGTCCCGCTTCCGTGCGCCCTAGCTTCGTGCCTTCGATCGTCGTGGCGGTGGACCCTGATGCCGGGGTCGTCACGTTCACGGACAACGGCATCGGCCTCGACGCGGATGGGCTGCGCGATCACTTGAGCCGCGTGGGCGCTTCTTCCAAGCGCAAAGCGGACCGCAAGAACGTGGTGGGTCAGTTCGGGATTGGGCTGCTTTCGGGCTTCCTCGTTGCCGACGAGCTTGTCGTGCACACGAAGACCGCCAAAGGCCCTGCGCTGGTGTGGCGCGCCAAGGCATCCGGCACCTACGAGGTGAGTGAAGGCGACGCGGAGCTGCTGCGAAACGGTCAGCAAGAAGGACCCGAAGAGGCGCACGGTACGCACGTGATCGTGAAGCTGCGCAAAGATGCGCGGCACTACGCCGAGCCCTCGCACATGCGCGACCTCCTCGAGACCTATGTTCCCCACGTCGCGGTTCCGGTCGCGCTGAAGGTTGGTGACGTCGCTCGAGTGCTGACTCGCCCGGGGATTTGGACGCTCGAAGGGACCACGCAACAGCAGTCCATCGTGGAGAGCGTCGGCGCGCCTCCGCTCGCTACGATCCCCATCCGAGCGGACGCGGGCGTTGGTGTGCTCTGGATCCGCAGCGATGCCACTGCGCTCGCGCAGCCCACGCTCTCGCTTTACCACCACGGGATCCTCGTCGAGCCTGCAGGCTCGGGGCTGCTTCCGCGCTGGGCAGGGTTCGTCGGCGGGGTGCTCAACCTAAGCGGCCTTGCGCCCACAGCGAGCCGCGAGGGGTTCGTGCGCGACGCTGCCTGGGACGCGCTCAAGTCGCACCTCTCGTCGGAGCTCATCGGCTTCCTCGCCGCGTTGCCGGACCGCGACGAAGAGAGCATGGGGCGTCTGCTCGAGGCGCACCGTACGCATGTGCTCGCTGCTTGCATCGATGATCCGGCGCTCTTGGCCGCGTTTGGCGGGCAGATCCCGCTCGACTCCAATCGAGGCATCACGTCGCTCGATCGCGAAGCGGCGAACCCCGAGGTCCTGTTCACGACGTCGCCTTCAGACTATTCGGTGGCGGCGGCGGTGAGCGCTGGCCGCGATCTGACGCTCCTGAACGCGACCCACACTCACGAGAAGGAGTTCCTTGCCGCTTGGTCGCGCGTGACCGCGCGGCCACCTCTCCGCGAGCTCGCGATCCGCGAGATCGACGCGTGGTTCACCGATGCGCGTGAGCAGCAACAGCGCTTTGCGCCGCTTTTGGCGGAGGCGGCCAAGCTGCTGGCGCCGCTGCGCGTGGAGCCGCAGCTTCGGAGCTTCGAGCCTACCGACGTCCCGGCGCTGCTGCTCGCCGACGAGACGAACCTTGCGGCCCGTGCGGACGAGGTTGCCGCCTCCGGGAACGCTCTTTCGCGCTCGCTCGTGAGCGGGCTGTCGGTGCGACAACGCGTCCCGCTGACGCCGCTCGTGCTCAACGTGCACAACCCGCTCGTCGCATCGCTGCCTGAGCTGGTTCATCCCGAGCTCGGCGGTCGCGTCGTACGCATGCTCTACACCCAGGCCGCACAACGCTTGCGGCGCGTTCCCACCTCGGTGGACAACCGCTCCTTCGCGAACGACCTACTTTTTGTGCTTCGAGGGACAACTACGACGAGGACCCCGCATGGCAGCAACTCCCATCACTGATCACCCCGACTACCTCCGCCTGCGCGAGATACGCGCTGGAGATCTGAGCAGCCAAGCCGAACGCGAGGCCCTCGCTGCGCTCGCCGCAACGACCTCCGAGCCGCGTGTGGCGCTGCTCGCGCAGACCTGGCAAATCGTCGAGACGCGCCATGCAGGTGCCCACGAAGAAGCGGTCGTCTTGCTCGCAGAGACGCTCGGGCTGCTCGAGCGCGTCGACCTGTCCGACGTCACCCGCTCGTTTGCGCGTGACGCGCTGATGGGGCTCGCAGCTGGGGTCTCCTCGGCGTTGGACGTGCCGGAGGTCGACTTCGCAGCCATCGACGACCTGATCCAGCGGCTCGAGACCTTTGCGCAGTCGCTCGAGCTGCGCCCGCTTCTTTTGTGGGAAGTGCGTATCCGCCGCCATTCGATGGTGGGCGACACGCGCGAAGCTGAGTTCTGGTCGAAGCGACTGCTCCCGCACGTGAACTACACCAATCGCTTCATGAACGGACTCGGGTGTCCCAACTGCACGCTCGGTGTCATCGCGTGGCTTCGCGGGCCTACGGTCGACCCGGATGAACTCGACGTCATGTTTCGCCCGGTGTTCAGCGGGAACACCAACTACCCAGGAGAGGACCGGTCGCTCCTCAATGCGGTATTCAAAGGGAGCCCACCACCGCAATGCGACAGCGGCCTGCAGCTTTGTTCGACGGTGTTCGGGCGCTCGCTGCTTTACGCAGGCCGTTTTGCCAAGGCAGCACGAAGGATCAAACAAGCCCGCGAGTTGGGGCCGGGTGGCACGTGTCTGCTGCCCGAGATCGCTTCGCTGGAAGTAGCGCTCGCGATGGGTAGCCCGAAGTCGATCGATAAAGCCTGCACAGAGCTCGCGCCGCTCGCAGAGAAGCACGAGGACATCGAGGAGCGCTTCTTGGCGCAGCTTCGGATCGTCCAAGCTCATCGCACGCGAGGGCGTGTGGCCCCCACCGACGCCGCCGCACTTTCTGCGTCGCGGCTCGACAAGCGCCTCAAGAGGGACACCTACACGGAACAGCTCGCCCGCGAGCTCGCAGAGGGGCCGCCGTTTCCGCTGAAAGACGCCGCTCGGTTGCCGACGTTCCTGTGAGTGGGAGTCGCGTGAAGGACCCGCACGCTGGCATCCCTTGGCGATGCATCGTTTGAAGACACGCCCCCTCGGATCGGCGCGGTACGCTCCGGCGATGGCGGAGGATATCGAGGGGTGGCCGGCGGTGGCGTGGGTCGCCGGGTTGGGTGGAACCGTACTCCTCGCTGCTGGCGTCGCGGCGCTGCGGGCACGGGCGTTCCGGGATCGGAAGAGGCAGCAGGCGACCTACCGGACCGCGGGGGACCCCGGATCGAACACGTCCTTGAGCCTGCGCGGGCTCGCCGTCTTGATGCTCGTCCTCTTCGCGGTGACCCAGCTCCTCTACGTCTGGGTCTATGTCGAGCTGCTGCAGTGGCAGCTCGGCTCGTCGCGGCAGATCCCGAGAGTGTCTCCCCATCTCTTCTTCTGGGTCGCTCTCATCACGATGACCTGCGTCGGGGCCACGCTGCACGCCGTCGCGACCGCAAAGGAACGAGGGCCAGAGAGTTGAGGGCAGGCCGATCTCTCGACGACGCGCTGCGAGGACTGGCGGTGTAGGCTCTAGACGCGCGATGCAACAAACCCATCGACCTTGGAGATGGCACTTCGCCCTGCTCGGGCTCGCCGTAGCCATCACGGTGGGCGTTTGGATCTCTGCCCTCTCCGGTCTCGGGCCCAGCCGGTCCTCGGCGGATTGGGAGGGGTTACTTGGAGCGGTCGATGGCATGGTTCGTCGGCTCGCTGTCCTCGCAATCGTCTTGGGCAGCGCGCTCACGCTTTGTTGCTACGGCGTTGTCACGTCCGTGCTTGTCTGGCGTTTAGCGAGGCGGCCGCGAGCGGTGATCTTGATCCACTCCGCGTGTGCTGGCGCCATTGTCATGGTCGTCGCCGTCGTCAGCCTCACGGATACGCCGGTGACGTCGCAACGACGTCCTGCGGCCGACCGCATCAAGCGGGGCGCGCAAGACGAGTTAAAGGCTCGCTCGTGCGTCACGGCTTCGCTGTGGGCCGAGGAGAGCTTCGACGATGGGGGACCCGGAGAGCGAGTGACGCGGCCCGTGCGTTTGCGACTCGATCTCGACGCAACGCGCTGCGATGGTGTCCACCGGCTCAGCGAGGTTGAGTTCAGTGGCAGCGGCCGAGACTGGAAGCTGCCCGCGAGGAGCTTGGTTGTCCCTCCATTCCCAGACAAGTTCCCAAGTCGGCAGAGCCTCTCGCTCGGCGAGATTGCCACAGCGCAAGAGCTCCACGCCAAGGACTTCACGGTTTGGTTTCAGTTCGGAGGCGCCGAGGACCGCAAGCTCTACCCGCTTGACGATGTGGAGATTTCGAGGACGCTGGAATGAGCATCGGCGTCGTCCTGTCGACCTACGAAGCAGCAGGCCTTGCCCCGCCCACCTCGAAGCATCCCTCATGGCCCAGTTTGCAAGACGCCTCCGCTCGAGCGCGACACAACGCCCTGTCTCACAGCGACAGGCGTCTCGTTGTGGGCTGCGACGCGAAATAGCTACCAACCTCGAGATCGCGCGGCTACGTCGCAGAAGCATGACGCAATCCCTCGACCCCAGATTGCTCGTGCGAGCCCTCACTGCTCCTACGCGAAAAGCTTTGGAGCGCGCAGTCGCTCGGACGGTGGAGCAGCGTCGTCTGGACGTGGAGGTGGAGGACCTGCTCATCTGCTTGCTCGAGCAAGCGGACTCCGACGTAGCTGAACTCCTGCGCCGCAGCCCCGTCGATACGACCGCGTTGAGGGGAGCGGTGGAAGCGGCGCTCCAGTTGCGGCCGACAGGTTCGACTCGCCCCACCTTCGCGGGTGCGCTCATGCAGGCGTTGGGGGACGCGCGGCTCGCGGGTCAGCGGTTGGGTGGGTCCTCATTCGCAGCTCCAACTTCCTGAGGGCGGTCATCGAGGGAGAGAATCGCGCTGTGTCCGACCCGGTGCGCGCGGCGCTCGTCGCTGTCTTCGGTGCGAACCTAGAAGAAGCCGTGCGCGCGCTTCCGGCCGATCTTCCAGAGGCCATCGAGGCCGACCCGCGTGTCACGTGGGCTGCGGTGCGGGCTCACTTTGCTCGAGTGGGTTGCGAGGCCGCCCAGTCGCTGGCGGGGCCTCCCGTCGCGGAGCTGGGCGTCCAACCTCACGTACACTTGTGCCCACCGAGGGAGGGCCGGCCGGCTATCGTCGCGTTCACGACCGGGATGAGTGACCTGGCGCAGCGCGCCCCTGCCGAGCACGCCGCGTTCCGCTTCGTCGAGCTGGTCGCTACGCTCCCACCAACGTGGGGAGGCCTGCTCGAGGCGGGCGCGTCGAGCGAACTGGTGGGATGGTTCTTCGCTTGGGTGCATGGGATCGCTGGCTTCCCGCACAGGAAGAGTGCGTGGGTGGGACCTGGGGACCTGTTTCCCACGGAGGCCGCTTCGTTACCCGGCACCGGCTTCAGCGGGTTCATCTTGCTCACCCCGTGGAACATCGCTGGGGAGGTGGTGGCCCCTGGCAAGACTATCCGCCTGATATCGCTCGTTCCGCTGTATCCGGAGGAGATGGCGCTCAAGCAAGCCTCGGGCGCTGAGGCGCTCCTTCAAGGTTTCGCGCGACACCAGCTCGCGGAGTGGCAACTCTGGGACCCACAGCGTCCCAACGTAGCGGCATCGATCAAGCGGGCCTGGTAGCGGCGCCAGGCGGTGCCGCTACGCTTTAAGCGGCGGTGCGCCTAAAGCTCGAGCGGACCGGCCTGGACTGGCTGGATCACTTCGTTGTAGTCGCCAAAGGTATCGCCGGGGATACCGAACGCGTTCGTCATCGTGACGGCTAGGTTGTGGTTCCCCGGCTGGGATGGGGCGCCGTAAGGGTTGACCGGATCGCTCGCGTAGTTCACGTGCCGGCCGAGCTCCGCGCCGCCTGCATTGCCGGCGATCACGATGCCAAGGTTGTCGGACGAGTGACCGCCGCCATGGCCGAAGTCGCAGGCCCAGAGCACCATCGTGTTGTCGAGCGCGGTGCCTTCACCTTCGTCGATTTGATCGAGCTTCTGCAGCAGCCGCGCGAACAGCGTGCCGTACCAAGCGTTGATCGCCGTGAAGGCGGCGCGCGCCGTGCTCAGGCCTTGGTCGGACGCGCGGTGCCAAGCGCCATGGTAGTTCTCCCCGGCGAAGGTCTCGGCGAGGTTGGGGTGGCTGACGTGGCTCCAAGCGTTCTCCTCGAGGTCGTGCACGCGGAAGCTGCCAACATCGAACAGGTTGCAAGCGATTGCGTGGGCCAGGATATCGATCTGCGCCTCGGCCACGCCGCGGTGATCCAAGCCATTGAGCGGCAGACGGAGCCCATCGGTACAACCCACCGGCACCGGACCCGTTCCTCCGCCGAGCGCTTGCTCGACCTCGCGGATCCTCTCGGCGTGCGCCTCCAACCGAGCGCGGTCGGCTGCAGAGACGCGCCCCTCGAGCCGGTTGAAGTCCTCGAGCACGCCGTCGAGCACGCTACGGCGTCGGATTGTGAGGTAGTCGACGCTTGGGGGCGGGTCTGTGCCGGTTGGCGGGCCATTCGGATACACCGTGTCGAAGGCGAGCTGCGGCTTGATGATCGATGGGATCAGCTCGTCATCACCGGACCAAAAGACGCGCTCGTGCTCATCGGTCAGGCCGTTGGAGTCGGGATTGGTGCTGTTCATCGACACGCCGAGGTCGAGGCGACGCGCCAGCCCGCCATCTTGCATGTGCCGTGCGATCACGTGGTCGACCGAAGGCGTCGTGCCGTGGGTGGTGCCGTATTGGTCGGCGACCAAAGGCGTGCAGGTGAAGAGGGAGGGCGTCCCGGCGTGGCCGCTCGCGCTCTTCATGTTGATGCCGGTGACCACCAGCGACTTGTTCACCAGGCCCGCGTCCGCAATCGGTTGCAGGATGGCTCCCAAGCTCATGTTCGGGCCGGGCACGAACTCTTCCATGATGAACCCGTGACCGTGGAAGAAGGACACGAGCCGGTGCGGCATCCCGGGCTGCGGCGTCCAGGCGAAGCTCGGCTTGGGTTGCCTGAGTGATTCCAAGAAGGGCAACGCAAGTGCGGCGCCGCCGCCCATCAAGAAGCGCCGCCGTCCACGGCGCGCAACGAGCTGATCCGGTCGATGTCCCATAATCAGAAGTCCTCGCGATGAGTGAGTAGCGGAGAAGTGGCGACCTCCAGGAGCAGCGCATGGATCGACACCGGCCCCTGTTCGGCAATGCGCTCGACCTCACGTAAAACGTCGCCGGTTGGGTGATGGCCCGTCGACCATTCCACCCAGCGTGACGCGTAGCAGGCTTGCGCTTGCGGCTGCGAGGCGAGCGCAGTGAGGAGGTCTGTCGACGAGTCGTAGCTGACGGATTGAGGGACGAAGCCTGCCTCCAGCTCGCCCGATGGGTCAATCGAAACCCCGTCGGGGTAGCTCTCTCGGTAAGCCCCGATCGCATCGAACACCTCGAAGGAGATGCCGATCGGATCGATCGTGTCGTGGCAAACGGAGCACTTGGCCTTCGAGGCCCGATCCTCGACAGCGACCATCTTGCCCGAGGTCGCGTCGGGCGGGATGGGGACGATCTCGTCAGCGATGTCTGCGGGTATCTCGAGCTTTTGGCATAGGTACTTTTCGACCACGGCGACTCCGCGGTGTACCAGCGCCGACTCGCCCGTTCCGGCCGTATTGGCGAGGAACAGCGGTCGACCGAGGATGCCGGCGCGGTCCTCGAGCGGTCGCAGCACCCAGTCGTCGGGACCGGACGACGAGGCGGTCACATCGAACAAGCCCTCGAGCCGCGAATTCACGAACGTCTCGCGACCGGCCAAGAGGTCCACGACAGAACCTTGCGACACGGCGCGCACCGCGAACATGTCGAACTCTTGGTCCATGTCTGCAGCGAGCTCCGTATCGAAGGTCGGATAGATCGCAGCGTTTTTGCTGAGGCTGGTGGCGCTGTCGACGTGTAGCCATTCGCGGTGGAAGCGCTTGATGACCACTTCGGCGCGCGGATCGTCCAACAACCGCTCCGCTTGCGCCCGAATCTGTTCGGGCGTGCTCAGTTGGTCGCCGTCGGCAGCGTCGCGGAGGGTGGCGTCGGGCATGGAACCCCAGAGGAAGTAGGCGAGCCGACCGGCGATCGCGTGGGAGGTCAGCTGCCGCGAGTTGGGGCGCGTCTCGTTCGAGAGGTACCAATGGTGGGGGGTCTGGAAGGCTAGCTCCACGATCGCGCGAACCCCGTCGGTGGGCTGCTCAGGCTCCGCCATGACGGCCTCGTACACGGCTTGGAACGTCGCCAGCTCCTCGTCTGCGAGCGGGCGCCTGAACGTCAGTCGGCCGAGGCGCGACGCGAAGTCACTCACACATTCGTCCCAAATCGGCGCCGGCGTGCAGCCAAGCACCGCGGGAGCATCCGCTACGAAGAGCGCCGACACCGACTCGGCCCACGACATGATGCTCTGGATCTGCGTCGTGCCAAGGTTGCCGGAGTCGGCGGTGTTCGAGAACGAGTAGCGCACGTCCGGCGCCGGGAGCAGCAGTGCGTCGGCCGTCGCGGTGATGTTGAACTCGACGAGCACGTCCTCGAGCGTCCGTTCGACCTCGTGGCTGGACAGCCTGCGAAAGTTGGGCGAGCCGAGCACCTCGGACGTCGGAGGAGGGCCACCGGAAGTTCCAGCTTCGCCCTCGTCGTCCCCGATCTGACCGATGCAGCCACCAGCCATCGAGAGCGCCCAAAGGGAAAAAAGGGCGCCGAACCCGCCACCACGCAACCTCTTCTTCATCGTCGTTGGTCGCATCCAGTCTGCAAGGCTACAAGAATTGTAGACGCCAACAACTCGAGATTGTTCAGGAAGAAGCCTGAGCGCGCACTTGGTGGGCCTCGACCCGAGAGAGGCGCTATTGCACGCGCTAGCTAGAGAGAGCCGGCTACCGTGAGACCGGGGATTGGTCCCTCCGCAGTCACGATAAACGGAAGCATGGCGGTCTTTGAGCCGGCCTTCTTCTCGTGGGCAATTCCACGCACGATGAGGCTCGTCGCACCATGAATGGTTAGCGCGCCTGACCAAGCCGCAAGCCCGATCCATTCGGCTCTACCGTCAGGGTCGGTCACGGCTTTGATGGTGGTTAACAGCAGCTCTGGAGCCATCAAGGCTGTCTGCGGGATGCTCATGTATTCCGGCAACGGCCGGCCGTCCGCCAGGGTACCGACCGCCACACCGCTGAAAAAGAGGTTCAGTGCCAGTACCGTTGAAAGGCCGAACCTTCCCTTCACATCCGGGGAACCGGTGTCGTCGATCAAGCTCCAGGTACTGAATACGGAGAGCGTCCCCAACCAGGTCGCAAACGGGAAGATCACGAGGTCAAGACCATCGTCTTTGTCAAAGGCCGCGAACCCGCTGGCCAGGCCGTTGAGAAAAAGTGCCTGGAGTCCGACGACCGAGGTCTGCGCGATCATCCAACTGCTGTTGGGCTCGACGTTCTCGTCGACTTTGATCGCCGAATAGATGGTGAAGACAATGTCTGACACCGCGAGCCCAGTGAAGACCGTCCCGAGGGCGACAGCGCCATCGTCAGCGCGTGCTTCAGGGGCGGCAACGCAAGCACCGACCACGATGGGAAGCCCAAGGATTGCTCGTCGCCACATCCCAAGGAGGCTAGCGCTTTTGGCTGCATCAAGGTGACTATGGACTTGGTTATGCTCCGGTCATAGAGCTGAAGTGGCGGTAAACTAGCGCGGCACGACGAGCTGGCGACGGTGGCATCGGGGCGGGAAACGTACTGCTTTGAACCGTCATAGCTTCTTGCCCGTGAGCTGAAGTGCGAGGCGCAGCAGGCCGTCCTTGCTCCAGGCGTCAGCTCCTTCGAGTAGCACGTCGACGTCAACGCCATAGCCATCGGTTGAACGTCCGTCGCCATAAATGTCCGAGGTGCCAAGCGCGATTCGAAAAGGGAGCTTCGTGTTCGGCAAGGCTGCATATCCAGGTTGGATGAACTGCAGGACCCCAAAGGTATTGATCCCAACAAGCACGGCCTCCGGCACTTTGCCCAGCGTCTGCGCCATGTATTCGCAATCGCTCCCACAGCCGCTATCTACCAATACCAGGATTGTCGGTTTGCCCTTGCGAGCTGCTCTCGACTTTGCGGGGAAAGGCAAGCCGATGACCTCTTCCACCTGGCGTTTGCAGGATGCTTCGTCGCTCGCGAATACTGTCTCCACGGCCGCTTGGAGTCGGCCCCTCATTCCGTCCGTCAGCGGGGGTTTCAGATTGCCGGAGGAGATATTGCCGTAGCCCCAACGTAGCGCTTCATACAGGCACGACTTGGGGGTGCGTTTGGTCATAGGCATGGCGGCGCTCAGATCCTCCTCGGAGACCCAGGGCCACACAGCGTCGAGCACTGCATCTCCGCCGTCATTGCCACGTAGGTCAACGATCAGGGCGCGCTCCTTGCCGGTAGGCTTGTCCCAGCCCTTCCGCTCGCGCTCAATGATTTGACCATTGCTCTTCGAGAAGGTTGGAAGCCTGAGGTAGGCAACATCCTTCGACAGATGTCGCATCGTCGGCCGGTCCTCCGGGTTGCCCAGCAGTTCCGTGATGCTCTTGGCTCGCTCGTCTCCAGCTACTCCCAGGATTTTGAGGCCGATCCACTCGTTGCACTGGACCGCCGTCACCGTGCCACGAGACGCAGGGAATGATAGGTAGTGGGCCTCCTTCAAAGCGTGGCCGTCAAAGAGCCTTGCGCGCTTCGGAAGTTGCGCTGGGTCTTTGGCGTTAAGTGGGTAAACCTTCCCGTCGGCGTTGCGAATAGCTGAGCAGGGCGCCTTGGGCGCGTGTTCCAATCGAGCCGTGGCTGAGCCGGAGCCGAAGCTAAGGCGCAGTGGAATCGTCGTGTGATTATCGAGTTGGAAGTCTTCGAGCACCCGCACCGGATCGAAGGCTTCTCGCAGTGGCACCGCTTCGGAGCCGCGTTTTGCGAGGGAGGCGTCCCAATCTCGAAACCAAGCGTCCCAATCCCAGCCGAGCGCTGCGGCTCGATCCCAGCCGCCGTAAGCGCGCTCCATCACGGCTCGAAGCGCCACGAGATCCGCTCTCAGCGCAGCGGCAGGAACCGTCTCAGGCAACGGGGCAGTGAGCCATGCATGAGGCACAACGAATGAGCGGCGGGAGTAGGGGGCCGCAAACGGTTTTTCCAAAACAAGGCCACCCGAAGGGAGGCTGAGGCCCAGCGCAACCAGTCGAGCCATCTCTGCGTCCCGCTCAGCCGGCGACACTCTCACCTCGGCGACTGGTAACACCTCAGGTCCCGCATTCGCGATGGGCGCAGAGCTTGAGGGCGAGGTCACGCTCGTTGTTGCGGCTACCACGGATTGTGGTAATTCCGCGTCGCGTTGGGCTCCCTCGAGAGTGCACGCGGTTGTGGCTGCGGCAACAATCGCCAAAAGAAAGCCTGTAGCGCGACAGCGCGCGTCCGTTCGCAAGCTCTTCATTGGGCAGCAAGCTAGTACACAATCGGCGAGCAGCTATGGAATCTCGGATTGGGCCAACATCGTCCATGACGGGCTTCACCTTGAGCTGCGTTTTGTCCCGCCAATCGTTCACGGCTCGGAATCGGCCTCCGTTGCGAGCTTGTGCATCCGACGGGGCTTGGGAGCTCTTTTGGACTGGAGTCGCGCCCTCGCGGCACGGCCAAGGGATCGGCGAAGCGCTGTTGCAACACGTCGAAGCCCACGGCCTCAAGGCTGGCGGCACGTCGCTCTACATCGAGACGACCTCGCTCCCTGCGCTCGACCGCGCGCGGGGCTTTTACGCAGGTCACGGCTACACGGCCGTCGGCCGGACACCCAACCACTACGGCATCGGCGACGACAAGCTGACGTTCATGAAGACCTTGCAATGAGGGTCGAAGCGAACGAGAGCTCCGCTCCAAGCTCCCGCTCGTTGGTGATCCAAGCGGCCATGAACTCCGCCTAGCGCGGTAGGGCGCGCAGGGCCTCTTCGGCGGCCTTCATCGTCTGGGCGTCGAGGTCGACTACGGCGGCGTAGGCGGCGTTGTTCCTCGGAAGCGGCTGATTCTGGCTGGCGTAGTCGACGCTGCCGCCGCTTTGGGCCTCGAAGCGGCCTGCGCAAACGATCGCCTTGGCTTGATAGTCGTACAAGTAGCTGCGGCCGACGACGGCGCCCGATTTGAAGGTGCCCTTCTCCGGGCGCACCTCGGACGGGCCTTGGCGCTGATCCACGACGGCTATGACGTCGTAGGTCCAAAAGCTCTCGGCGGCGAGCTCGGCGGCATCCTTTTGCAGGGCGGCGAAATCTCTGCTGCGCTCGAGTGAACTCTTGCCGAGCTCCGCCGCGACGCTCTCGCTCCTTCGGGTGACGCGGATCGCCGTCGCCGGGAGGAGCTCTGCGAGCTTGTCGCTGGGCACGACCACGGTGTGACCGAGCTCACCACCGGCGGCGGCTTGCATGCTTGCCAGCTGGCTCTGGAGCTTGCGTTCGGCGGCATCTTTCGGCTCTTGGCGGGGCTTGATCTGCGGGCACGGCGCGGCACCGACCTCCGGGATGGTGAGGTTATTCGCCTCGGCGAGGCGAGCGCGCAGCGCGTCGGCCTTCTGCAGGTCGTCGCGTACGGCGCCCTCGTCGCCCGAATTCGTCTTGCATGCGACAACGAGCAGGACAGCTGCGAACACGTATCTTCCGTACATCGCTCTGCTCTATCACGAACCTGAAGGTCGTCGTGTGGCGAGCCCGCCCGCGTCAAGGCAGTTTGCCTTGCCCCGTAGCGCTGCCGCTCGGAGGGGAAGGCGAGCGTCGAGGCGTCACCGGCATTCGCTTGACGGTTTCCTGCCGGCCGAAGAGCAACGGGAACAAGGTCGCGTCATCGTAGACCGCAAACAGGAAGGGCCGGTCAATCACGATGTTGTCGTAACCTGGCGGAGCCGGGGGTGGCTTGTCGTGGTCCTTCGGAGGTAGAGAAGTCGCATTGCTTGGCAGGGTGTACAGCGAGGCCGATGCGATAAGGGTATCCAGCGGTGCGGGGCGTGGCAGCGCGAGACTTGTGTCGATGTCGATCCTCGGCAGTAGCACCCTCATTCGGGTCTCGCGCGGCGCCGCTACAGCTTGCTCGACGCGCACACGTAGCGCGGCATCGAACGCCAACCCTTGAGCTGGGCAGGGATCGTCGGGCAGAACCACCACCAAGCTGCGTGGCCGTGCGTCCTCGCGAAGTGCGACGCGGATCGGCAGCACGAGGATCTGCTCGCTGACTCCACGTTCGGTGTAGCCGACAACTTTGATGTCTGACCCAGTTGGGAAAGGCTCCGCCGGTCGGTCCAGCGGGCTGGTGGAGTTCAGAGTCAGAAGGTCCACGAGGTCCGCTGGTGTTTGGGGGCCAGCGCCTTTCGCCTGACGATCTTGGCAGTTGCGGAATCCGCCCCACCTCTGCAAGGTCCAAACGTGAGCCGTGTTGATGCTGATCGCTGCGCGGGCGATGCGCGGACCCTTGAGGTCGAGCCCCGACATCGACGTCACCGACCAGGGTCGGTTGGCCTCCTCGTCCCAGCCAAAGTCGTGGGGGACTCGGTCTGGCATTCCATTGTCGAAGGCGTCAACGAATGGGCCGCTGGTTCTCACGTGATGGCAGCTCCCCCGTCCGGGATCATCGCTTCCCCCCATCAACCGCCAAGCGAGACGCGTGCCGTCAGAGTTGATTGGCGTACCCGGACGCAGCGCGAAAAAGTTGCGCTGTCTGACACTAAAGCAGCCCAACACGTCGTACGCCCAGAAAGACAATGCAGCGTTCCTGTTCACCTCGGGCCCCAGCAGCGCGTCGGCCGCCACTAAGGTCAGACCGGCTGAGAGAGGCGAGATGGCGAGGTTGCCAGGCTTTCGAAAGGGTGACTCGAGATCGCCCGTGAACGCCTCTCTCCCGCGTTGCTCGATGCGTTCGGCGAGCGCGCGTTCGTTGGAGACCGCGGCAGGCAAGGCGGCTCCAGACGCAGACGGTCCTGGGGTCACGGCCGCGGACGGGACGGCATCGGCCAAGCAGTTGGCCAACAACAAAGACCCCGCGAGCATCGGAAGGCGCAAGCGTACGCTGGGGGCCCAGGTCCAAACCATGGCGGCTCTCGTACCGTGGAGATGCGGTGGAGACTAGCTCTGCGATCCGCGGACGCCTGCATGTTCACACGCGAGTCACGATGGTGATTCAATGCCGTGTACGCTGCCGCGCACCATGCGCTCGCTCATCCTGGTCGCCCTCGTCGCCCTCGGCTGCGAATCCTCCAGCTCTCCTAGCAATGTCGGATCCCCTGCCACGCCTTCGCCGACCACGTCCGTGGTTGGCACATCGACCGCGTCCAGCACGCCGGCGACGAGCGCCACCGCGAAAACACCAGCCACAACCAGCGCCCAGAGCCGGCCAGAGGTCGCTCCACCTTCCGTCGATGCAGTCGCCAAGGTTGCCAGCGGCAACAACAAATTCGCGTTCGAGCTTTACAAAGAACTGCGAGCCGAGAGCGGCAACCTGATCGTCTCGCCCGCCAGCATCTCGAGCGCCCTGGCGATGACGTTTGGTGGCGCCAAAGGCGAGACGGCCGCCGCCATACGCAAGGCGCTCCACTTCGACGGTGCCAGCGACGAGGTGATGGCCTCGCTCGGTGGACTGATGCAATCGCTAGAAAGCCCGAGCCGGCGGGTGACCTTCCGCGTGGCCAACCAGCTATTCAGCGACAAGACGTTCACGCTCGACGCGAGCTTTGTTGGGAAGGTGAAGACGAGCTTCGGCGCCCCGGTTGAAGTTGTCGATTTTGCAGCCGATCCGGAAGCGGTCCGTGTCCGCATCAACGGCTGGGTCGAACAGCGAACCGAGCAGCGGATCAAGGAACTCTTGCCACCCCTTTCGATCGACAAGGGCACGCGCCTAGCGCTCGTTAATGCGATTTACTTCCTAGGCGACTGGGAGCGTCCGTTCGAGAAGGCACGCACGCAGCCGGCCCCCTCCCGCCGCTCGAAGACCGCCGTTTCCGATGTGCCAATGATGCATCTTCGGGGCACGCTGGCCTACGCCCAAAAGGATGGCGTCGCGGCGCTGGAGTTCCCGTACAAGGGCGGCGATTTGTCGATGGTCGTGCTCTTGCCCGAGGCCGTCGACGGACTCGAAGCGATCGAGAAGGGCCTTGAGGCCGGCAAGGTCGATGAGCTCATGAAGGCGCTCAAAATGGTCGAAGTCGAGGCAGCGCTTCCCAAGTTTGAGGTCTCACCATCCACGTCGATGCCCCTCAAAAAACAGCTGAGCGCGCTCGGCATGGGTCTGGCCTTCGATGGGACGAAGGCGGACTTTGGAGGCATCGCTCGCGAAGGCTTCGCGATCAGCGAGGTCTTTCACAAGGGCTTCGTCAAGGTCGATGAAAAGGGCACGGAGGCTGCCGCGGCCACAGCCGTTGTAGGAGGTCCCGGTGCCCGCCCCCAGCGAAGGCCACCGAGTTCATCGCCGATCATCCGTTCCTGTTTCTCATTCGCGACCGCAAGAGCGGGCTGATTCTCTTTCTTGGCCGCCTGGCAAATCCGGCGCCTTAGCGCCAAGCCGTTCGGGGAGGGATGGCGCAGCGAGGCGCAATTGTGTGCACGCTTGGCTGGGCCCTTTCGGCCCAAGCTGCGCCCAGCGACTCCCGCGCCCTGTAGACCAGTGACGTCGTGTTCTACCGACCTTCAGCCAGCTCCCTCGTGACCTGAGCCGCGTCCTGCGGGCGCTCCGCCGGGTTCAAGCGCAAGCAGCGTTTGATGGCTCGGAGCAAGGCGTCGTCGGCGGGCGCAGGTGGTAACCAGAGGTCCGGAACCTCGGCGAGGTCGCGGTAGGCCTGCGCGTAGTCGAGCAGGCCCGCGCTGTGCGGCAGGCCGGTCGGGTGCGTGTCGAAGAGCAGCCTCCAGGCGGCGATGCCGAAGCTGAAGACGTCCTGACTCGGCCGGGAAAGGGGAGACGCCCAGCTGCTGGGATCGAGCAGCTCCGGCGGCAAATGCGAGACGGTGCCGACGAGGAAGCCGGTGTTGGTCAGCGGCGATGGATTGCCGATCACCGAGGCGATGCCGAGGTCGGCGAGCTTGACGTAGGTTGGCTCCTCGGGGCGCGCGAGGAAGTGCTCGCCGATCAGGACGTTCGAGAGTTTGACGTCGCGATGCACGACGGCTGTGCGATGAAGCTCGGCGAGCGCCGCTAGCACATGGTTTAGCGCGTAGCGCCGTTGATCAAGCGAGAGCACGCCGCGCAGTCGATCCAAGTCGGCGCCGTTGACCCACTCGAGGGCCAGGCCGATCACCCGCCGGTTGGGATCCTCGAACAACGCCAAGCAACGCAAGAGCGAAGGATGCGTCATCCGCCCGAGGCCTCGCGCCTCGCGCCGAGCTCGCTCGTTGACACGCTCGTCCTCCACCATTGCGACGAGTTTCAGCGCCACCCACGACCCATCGCCGCGATCCGCCGCCTTCCACACTTCGGCTTGACCGCCACGCCCCACACACTCGAAGAGTGCATAGCGGTCCAGAATGTCCCCAGGAGCAAACGCCACGCAGCGAGCTTACGCGAGGGGCGCGGAGTGGAGCGCGATCAACGTCCGACGAGTGGGGCCCGCTCGTCCGGATTGGGCCCACGTGCGTTCCTTGGCTGCACGATGGTAGCTTGCAGAGCGATGTGCGATCAGTGCAAGTCCCGTGAGCCGTCGGTGTACGTCGAGCTGCATCACAATGTGGGCCTGCTGCTCATGCGCAAGGTCGAGTCCACGGAGGCGCAACTTTGTCTGGCGTGTCTTCAACGCGCGTTTAACAAACACCAGCTGACCAATCTCGTCTTTGGTTGGTGGGGCGTGATTTCCTTCTTCGCGACCATCTACTACTTGGTAGACAACACGTTGGTGTTCTTGAACGCCCGTAGCGAGCTGCGCTCGAGGGCTCCCCGCGCCGCTTCACACCCCACCCAGCCCCAAGGGTCGCCACGCGATCGCCTTGCGCCGTTTCGGCACAACGTTCGTCTCCGCTTGCGGGCTGGAGAACCCCCGACGCAGATCGCGGAGGATCTCGCCCGCGTCCATGACGTGCCCCTGGCGGACGCTGAGGCGCTCGTGGCCGAGGTCAATGCAGAGACCAGCGCTCAGCCTCCCGCGTAAACACCTGGGACCACACCACCAAGGGTCGCGTTCGCAGCATCCGCGAGCTGACGTACCCCGTGAACGCTGAACGCTTTCAACCTGGCACGAGCGCGACACATCGCGCCGTCTCACGGTGACACGCGCCGCAATGTCGCATTCCACGCCGGGCCGGCCAGCATCGCGCAATGGCTTTTCGGGAGTTGCGCGCAAATCAGCAAGGGCGGTCGGTCCCGTAGGGCGGTCGAGAGTGCGAGGCGCGACACATCGCGCCGTCTCACGGTGACAGGCGCCGCAATGTCGCAGGCGCGCGTGGAGAACCGCCATTGCGTCACCACCCTGATCGCGATCAAGCCGCGCTGATCGCGATCAGTCAATCCAACGAAAAAGCCGGCCCAATTGCGCCAAAAGCTCCCTGCGCTGGCCGGCACGCCGCGTGCTGTAGGGCAAGCCAAGGAGTCTCACCATGAACCTGATTGTCTCATCGATGGTTGCGCTGGTTTCCAATCTTGCGACGGTCCCTGCTTCGCCCGCTTGCGAGTCCGACTGCACCGCCAGTTCGCAAAGCGAGATCACGGCGCGTACGGCGAAGGAGAGCTTGAACGAGCTGCTCGCTGCAGAGGGTCTTGCGCGGCCGGCTGCGGCCGAGGTCCTGGTGCGCCGCGCGGAGCTCGATGGCAACCCCAACACCGTCGAGGCGCTGGTGGACGTGCTTTCGCTCGAGACCTGCATCGGAGGGAACTGCACGACGTTGGTGGTACGCGCGACGGCTAGCGGGCTCGTGGCGATGGGCCACGGCCAGCTGCTATTGCCGCTGCAGAGCAAGAGCTGCGGTTGGACCGATCTCGCCGAGACCTCGCTGCCGCTCTTGCCGGTGCGCGCGCTGCGCTTCAGCAACGGCCGGTACCTGTGACGCCGTTCCTCAGGCTTTGCCCAACGCTCGCCGCAGCGCCCCGCGGCTCACACCGAGCAGCCTTGCGGCCTCCGATTCGTTGCCACCACTTTTGCCGAGCGCGGCGTCGATGTTCGCTCGCGTCAGGCTCTGCACGCTGGCTGGTAGTTGCGGCGTGGCCGCTGCATTGCCGCGAATCGTCGGAGCCAGCGTCGCGTCGACGGCCCACAGCGGAAGCCCTTCACCGGGGTGCTGAAGTCGCACGCGCGCAAAGATCGCCGCGAGCTCGCGCACGTTGCCCGGCCAGTCATGCAAGAGCAGCCGCTCAACCGCCTCAACCTCGCAATCACGCGCCGCCAGCAGCTCGCCGCGCGCTTTTGCTAACCCGATCAGAATCGGGAACAGGTCCTCCGGCCGCTGACGCAGCGGAGGCAATCGCACCACCGCCATCGAAAGTCGGGTCAGCAAATCACGGCGAAAGGCTCCCGCATCCACCATCGCGTCGAGCTGCCGATGCGTCGCCGCCAGCGTGAGCACGTCCACCTTGAGCGGCCGCTCGCCGCCGACCGGTTGGATCTCGCGGTTGTCGAGCAGGCGCAAAAGCTTCGGTTGCAGCTCGAGCGGCAGCTCGCCGATCTCATCGAGGAAAACCGCTCCTCCGTCCGCTGACGCGAACACACCGCGGCTCGCTTTCTTCGCGTCGGAGAACGCCCCCGCGGTGTGCCCGAACAGCTGCGCCTCGAACACGCCGGCCGCGATTGCGCCCATGTTGATCGCCACCGGCCGCGCTCGTCCAAGCCGCTCGGCGATCAGCTCTGCGGCCAGCTCTTTGCCGGTGCCGGTCTCACCCAGGATCAGCACGGTAGCGGGAGGTCGCTTCGACCACGCCTCGACCGTGCTCGCGAGTTCACGCAGACCGTACGGGCCGATCATCGCGCCGAGCTCCGGGCTCGGGTTGAGCGCCCCGCCGAAGCTCGCTCGATAGACGAACAGCGTGCCACCCACGCGGATCCGCGCGCCGTCCTCGAGTTGCACGCCCTCCGCGGGAGCGAGCCGCGTTCCATCGACGAACGTCCCGTTGCGCGAGCCTGCGTCTTTGATCTGCACCGTCCCACCCGGCAGACGCACGATCGAGAAATGCGCGCCGGACACCTCGGGATCCGGCAGCTTGAGCGTCTCGAGCCAGGCTCGACCAACAACTCCGCTTGGCAACGGCACAGCGAATGATCTTGGAAATGCGCAGACCAACGCAGGGCGCGTGGTTCCGGCTTCAGGCCGAGCCGGCGGACGGTGCTCTCTCGTGGTCGGCTCGGCCATGCTGGTCAGCGCTCGCCGTAGCAGCGAAATCCGAGGTTCGGTGCAGACAACGCCAAGTGCATCTGCGAGGGCGCGCCGATCTTGGCTCCTGTGCGTCGCATGATGCCGTCCGGCTTCCATTGGGACGAGGTCCATTCGAAGCTAAGCCCCCACGCCAGGCCCGCCGCGCGACCCTCGAGCCACGCCTCGAGCGGCGGCAAGTCCTTGCCGAGCGAACGACAAAAGGCGCGCGCTTGATCAAACGCTACGCAGCTCGCTGCCGCGCTCGAGGCCTTCGCCCCTTCACGCGAACAGGCCGCAGTATCGGCAACCGAGGCCTCCGGCAGCGGGTCCGGCGCCGCGATCGAAGGGGCCACGGTGCGACACGAAACGCACGCATCGAAGGCCCGCTGACGCACCGCCTCGCGGTCCAGACAGCCGCCCTTCACCGCGAGCCCGTCGCCGTCACAAGCGCTCGCTTTCGCTGTCGCACCCAAAGGAGCTGGAGCATCCTCCTCCGTGTCGTCTTCAGCAACGCTCGCGCGCGCACGTTGTTTGCGCGGTTCGTCGGCCTCCTCGCTCAACACCGTGGAACCGACCCACCAGCCGCCCGCGGCCAAACCGATCACAGCCAGCCCGCCCGCCGCATACAACGGCGCCCGCGATCCGCGCTTCGCCTCGCTCGTCACCAACGTCGGGACTGGCGCCGTGCGCAGCTTGTACGCCACCCCGAAACGCCCCTCCGCCAGGTCCTCGAAGATCCGCACCTGCGTCCCCGAAGACTGCGTCGCTTGCCGCCGCGCCTCCGCCCGCAACGCCGCTACATCCTCCTCGTTCCCCGCGATCGTCACCACGTGCAGCGTCACCTCAGCGCCGTGATCCGCCGAGTCACGCGCCCGCCAAACCTCCACAGCGCCCTTCGCCTCGAGCCGCTCCTCCAGTTGGTAACGCTCCACCCGCACCGCGCCAGGCTAGCGCAGGGGAAGCAGGGCAGGGCAGGATTGGAGCGCGAGCGCTGCGGCGCGCATCTGCGCGTGGCGGCGATGCGCGGGTGGCGAGGGCCCAGGCGCAGACCGTCTTGAGCTGGGATCTCCAACGTGAGTGAGAGGTGCGACACATCGCGCAGTCTCACCGTGACATCCGCCGTAATGTCGTACTTCACGCTGGGCCAGCCAGCTTCGTGCGACGGCCTTGCAGAAATGCCGCGCAAATCTGCGAGCACGGGCAAGCGGGTATGGCGCTCGGGAGTGCGAGGTGCGACAGATCGCGCTGTCTCACGGTGACAAGCGGCGCAATGTCGCACTCCACGCTGGGCCGGGCCAGCTTCGCGCGCTGGCGCCCCTCGGCCGTCCGAGCTTCAAACGCCGAGCACGCGCACACTCGGGAAGCGCGTCCGAAGCCGTTCGAGATCCTCGACGTCGCTCCTGTAGACTCCTATGGCGCGTTGCACGGGCGTCGCGGGAGCAGTTAGGCTGCGCAGCCGTGGGGGCTCGGCTTCGTGACGGCGTCTATGAGCAGCTGGTCACCCGGCTGCTCCATGGTCAGCTCGCGTCGATCGCGCCGTCGGTCTCCGAGATCGCCACGGTCGAGCCGGCCGATCTTTCGGGATGGCTCACGCGTCACCTTGCGGCCGAAATCCAGCGAGCGCTGAAGTCGGCCGGCAAACCCGAAGCTCAGATCGCGCTCGCGCATCACCTTCTCGATCAGCTCGCACCCGCAGGTAGCAGCGAGGACGACGAGGCCCGCGAGCTCGTCGAGGGCGCAAAGATCGAGGGCGCCGCGCGGCTGCTGCGGTCGATCTACCGGACGGCCATCCCCGAGCGCCCGGCGTCTCCGCTCTCGGCCTCGACGCTGCTCACGCGCTCCAAGGGTGAGCCGTCCCTCGGACACGAGCTCGGCTGCGAGGTCGCCTGCGCCGATCGCGTCGACATCCTCTCCGCGTTCATCACCGTCGGCGGGCTCCGCGCCATCCGCCAGGAGCTCGAGCGCGCAGCGCGCCGTGGCGTGCGCTTGCGCGTCCTCACCTCCGTCTTCACCGGGACCACCGAGCTCGAGGCGCTCGTCCAGCTCGCGTCGCTCGAAGGCGCCGAGGTGCGCGTCTCGTTCGACACCAAGCGCACGCGCCTCCACGCGAAGGCCTGGCTGTTCGAGCGTCACTCCGGCCTCCACACCGCGTACGTTGGCTCGGCGAACTGGACGTCCACCGCCCTCGGCTCCGGCCACGAGTGGATGGTGAAGGTCGCGGCCAACGATCTGCCCGACGTCATCGCCAAGTTCGAGGGCACCTTCGAAGGCCTGTGGAACGACAGCGAGTTCGAGCCCTTCGACGCCGGCTCCGTCGAGCAACGCGAGCGGCTCCAGCGCGCCCTCAAAGCCGAGCGCACCGCGCCCACCGACGTCACGCGGCTCTACCACCTCCGCCCATTCGCCTACCAGCTCGAGATCCTCGACAAGCTCCAGGCCGAGCGACGACTCCACGGCCGATGGCGCAACCTCGTCGTCGCCGCGACCGGCACCGGCAAGACCGTGATCGCCGCGTTCGACTACGCCAACGAATGCCGCATCGCAGGCACCTCGCCACGCCTGCTCTTCCTCGCCCACCGCAAGGAGATCCTCGAGCAGGCGCTCCACACCTTCCGCAACGCCATGCATGACGGCGCCTTCGGCGAGCTGCTCGTCGACGGAAACGTCCCCGAGCGCTGGGAGCACGTCTTCGCGTCCATTCAGAGCTTCGCCAACGTCCTCGGTGAACGCGTTGCCGCCGACCACTTCCGCTTCGTCGTCATCGACGAGTGTCACCACGCACCGGCCGACTCCTACCAGCGCATCATCCGCGGCATCACGCCCGAGACCCTGGTCGGACTCACCGCCACCCCCGAGCGCACCGACGGCAAGTCGCTCCTTCCTGACTTCGGCGGGCGCGTCGCCGCGGAGCTCCGCCTGTGGCACGCCCTCGAGAAACAGCTGCTCGTCCCGTTCGAGTACTACGGCATCTCCGACAACACCGATCTGCGCAACCTCCGTTGGAATCGCGGCAGCTACCAGGCCGCCGATCTCGCGAACGTCTACACCGGCAACCAAGCGCGCGTCGATCTCGTCGTCGAGCAGCTCCGCCGCCGCGTGGGCGACGTCTCCCGCATACGTGCCATCGCCTTCTGCGTCTCCGTCGAGCACGCCGAGTTCATGGCCCGCGAGCTCACTCGCCGTGGCGTCCCCGCTGAGGCCGTCCACGGCGGAACGCCCGGCGACGCGCGCGAAGCCGCGCCGAAGCGCCTGCGCGACCGCACCATCCACGTCCTCTGTACCGTCGACCTCTACAACGAAGGCATCGACCTCCCGTTCGTCGACACGCTGCTCCTCCTTCGCCCCACCGCCAGCGCCACCGTCTTCGTCCAGCAGCTCGGCCGCGGCCTGCGCCTCCACGTCGAGAATGGCGTCGAGAAAGGCTCGTGCCTCGTGCTCGACTTCATCGGCCAGCACCGCAACGAGTTCCGCTTCGACGGCCTCTACGCCGCCATCACCGGCAGACCGCGCGCGCGACTCGCCAGGGAGATCGCCGAGGGCTTTCCCTTCCTGCCCAGCGGCTGCGTCCTGCAGCTCGATGAGGTCGCCCGCAGCCAGATCGTCGACAGTCTCAAGCGCGTCGTCGCTAGCGCCCGGGTCCTGTCCCGCGAGCTTCAGGAGTACCGAGCGGCGAACGACACCGTCACGCTGAAGGGCTTCCTCGACGAGACCGGCCGCGAGGTCGAAGACGTCTACGACGCCGGCGGGTGGACCGAGCTTCGCGAGCGGGCCGGCCTCATGCTCGCCGTGTCCGAGGAGACCAAGAGGCTCTCACAGAGTTTTAAGTTCCTGCTCCATACCGATGAGCCCTCACGCATCGCCCTCTGGCGCGAAGGAGGCATCCTCAAGGCCGCCGAAGACAACGTCGGCAGCCGCCGCGTCACCATGCTCGAGCACCAGCTCCGCCAGCGCACGATGCTGACCGACCCGGCCGCCGGATTGCCGTGGCTCAGCGGTGACGGCACCGCGTGTGAAGAGCTCCAGCAGCTTGGCGACGTCCTCGTCGAGCGCGTCCCCTCCGCCAACGACCTCTACCCCGTGCCCGAGTGGCCGCTCGCCCTGCACCGACACTACGCGAGGAGGGAGATCGTCGCCGCCGTTGGCTACGTGAAGCCCGGGCAGAAGGGCAACATCCCGCAGGCCGGGATCCTGATGCTGAAAGAGCGGAAGCGGGAGCTGATGCTGGTCACGCTCGATAAGTCGGCCGCGTCGTTCTCACCGACCACGCGCTACCGCGACTACGCGATCTCGCCGACGCTGTTCCACTGGGAGACGCAGGCGGCGGCGAGCATCGAGCGGGACTCGGGCAAGCGCTACGTCGAGAGCCCCGGCAACGGGTGGACCTTCTACCTGTTCGTGCGCACCGACCCCGATGCGGCCTATGCGTTCCTCGGGCCGGCGAGCTTCGTCTCGGCGGCGGGGGACAGGCCGATCGGCATCACGTGGAGGCTGGAACATGCGATGTCGGGGGCGTTGTTTGATGGGTTCGCGAGCTTGGCGCAGGGGTGAAGAGCGGTGTTGACGCGGGTCGTGCGTCAGCACACTGCTCTGTTTGATGCGCGTCCTACCCCTTGCCGTCTTGTCGCTTGTTGCCTGCGCGCCGCACGCGGACCGCGGGCAGCCAACGCCGCAGCCCCTCGCTCCTTTCGCTGTCCCGCCCACCCCCGCGGACAGCGACAAGTCCGCCGCGCCCTCGCCGCAGCCAACGGCAGCGCCCGCTCTCGCAGGCCGCCGCGGCCGTGCGCGGCCCGTGTTTGTCATCGATCGAACGCGGGAGGTCCCGCTTTTCGCTGACGAGATCGGCAAGGTCCGAACGGCAGCCCTGCGGGCCCTCGCAGCCAACGACACGCTTGCGGTCGAGGTCCTCTCGGACCAGCGCCTCGCGGCGCTCCGGGCTGTTGCGAAGGCAGGCAAACTCCGCGAGGGGGGAGTGACGTGTGCGGTTCCTCCAACGGAGGAGGACGTGCTCGAAGCGGCGCACCCCGATGTGCTGGCGGCCGGCTTCTCCCTGCAGTGTTTCGATCGCTGTAACTCCGACCTCGTCGTCACTGCGTTCGGCGACCAAGGTTGGCGGCAGGCCGGACGTTCGCCGCTGCTCGAAGCGAGCGCCTCTCCTGAGGATCCCGCGAGCGTCGCAAGCTGGGAGAAGGCGCTCTTGTCCACCGAGACGCGACCGCATACGGGGGCACTCGTCGAGCCGTCGACCGGCGGCTTCGGCTTCGGTAACGCACCCGGAGCGTTCTCCTTTCGAATCGTCGGTGCCTTCGGGTTCGCCCAGCGGCCCGAGCGCAGCAGCCTCGACGCCGCCGTCGCGCGCGCAGAGCAATGTGGCACGCAGAAGAGCGGTGGCATGCTGCTCGCCATCGACGCGCGCGGCCGCGTGATCCGCTGCGAGCACGCCTCCGCCTGCATCTGCCAGGCGTTTTCGACGCACAGGTTCGATGCTGGCGTGGACGGTCGTCGTCTGCTCGCTGACGTCCACGAGGCAGAGCCGCAACTCCAATTCGGCGTGGGCTTGTCCGGCCTCGGCGGCAGAATGGGCGGGCTCGGCGCCGTCAAGCCCCGCACGATGCGGCTCTTCCTCACCAGCACCACTCAACGCCCGAGCCCATCCTTCGGGAGCGA
>CAITIQ010000509.1 GCA_903892415.1 uncultured delta proteobacterium
ACGGACCAAGCAACCGCCGATATCCCCGTACACGCAGGGCACGTTGCTGCGCTCCTTGTTACAGCGCGCAAACCCGCGTTCCGGCGGGTTGTCACAGGAGGGTGGCTTGGGTGCGGTGAGCGCGCTTGCAGCAGAGCTCTTTGCTGCCTGAGGCGCTTCTTCTTTCTCCGGTTCAGGCAGCGGTGCGCCGGCGAAGTACTCTTCATCCCCCACGCGTGAACCGCCACAAGCGACGGCGATCAACAAGGCGAAGCAGGGCAGCTCGTACTTCATCGTCAACCGCTGGTGGCAGGCTTGGCCGTCGCCGTGGGTTTGGGCGCAGTGGGGAAGGGGAACGCCGAAGGGAAGCCGGTGGGCAACGCGGTCGGGATCGTCGTCGGCAGGGAGGTCGGAATCCACGAGGGCAGGCCACTCGGAATGCCCGTTGGCAGACCTGTGGGCGTTGCGGTGGGTGTGCTGCTCGAGGCGGGCGAGCCGTTCGGTTTTGTCGGCGCAGGAGGGTCTGAGGGTCTACTGGTCTCGACCGGCTTTGTCGGATCGGCCGGCGTGGGAGCTGCGGTGGCCGTAGTTGCCGTGTTGGTTGCAGCTGTGCTCGCGGCGGCCGAGCTGCGCTTGCTCGGCGCTTCTGCGCTGGCCGCCTCGCCTCGCTCACGCAGACTGAGCACGATGAAGGTAACGGCCACGCCCGCGGCGATCAGCACCGCCGCGATCAGCAACCAGGAGGTCCCGCCGTCTTGCGCTTGGGGAGCGGCAGGTGCGCGCGGGTTCACCACCGTCTTGTCGTCGACGGCCTGCGTTTGCCCAGGCTTTTTGTAAACCTTCGTCTTCTCGTCGATCGAGGGAAGCGTCCTGCCGACGGGGGCGGCTCCAGCAGGTGCAGCGCCAGATGCCGTTGCCGACCCGGCCTCGGTTAGCAGCGTCTTTTTTACGATGACCTTGCCGTCTTCGCGACGAAGTGTCGGCCCGTCCATGTTGCCCACGGCTGGGCTCTCCGGCTCGTGAGCAGATACTTCGGTCTTTTTGGGAAGCGTGGGGACTTCGTCGGTCGAACCCGGGTTCTGCTTATCCGCGGCCATGACCGGCACCTTAGGCCAACTCGCCTCGGGGTTCACCAAGTGCGGAAAGGCTGGCCTTTGAATTGCGCACTTGCGGCTGAGTCAGGGCTCGAGGCGGGTGCAACAGCGGTGCTGGAGACGGGCTTGGTTGTAGCGTCTTGCGGCAAGCGTCCCGCCTTGGGCGCGCTCGAGCTGCGCGCCGAGGCGCTGGGAGCGGGGTCGGGCTCGGCCGTCGGTTCCGGCGCGCTGCTGGCGATGGCGGAAGGACGAGCTGTTTGCTCGAGCGCCGCCGAAGGCTCAGCGTTTGGCGGTGCCGCTGCAGGCTCGGCCGAGGGGCGCGTTTGGCGCGTGCTGACGAACCACCCCAATGCGCCCAACGACGCTAACGCCAGAGCGGCCAGCTTCCAGGCGCGCCCTCCGGTGGCTGTGCGCTGATCGCGACTGAGCAGCACCGCCGATTCGGTGACCTGCTCATTGCGCGGACCGAGGTCGGGAACCCGCTCGCCAGGTGCGCTCGCTGTTCGCGCTTGGGTGAGCGCCTGCTCCAGCCGCGCCTCGAACTGCAGCCGCTCTGTGTGAAAGAGCCGCCGCAATAGCTCACTTAGCGCCGCATCTCCTTGCTCTCCGCCGAGCGACCGCAACACCTTTCGCAGCTCTGCGGCGAACGCGGCTGCGTGGTCGTAGCGGCCTTCTTTCGCGGTGAACATCGCGCGGCGAGTGATCACGTCGAACTCGCGTGGCAGCCCTGTGCGGATGCGCGAGGGCTCGTCGGGGATGGTGGTAGCGATGCGCAAGGTGGCCGCTGCAGGTGGCAGGCCGGCGAACAGCTCACGGCCGGTCAGCATCTCGTGGAACACGATGCCGAGCGCGAAGATATCGGTGCGCCGATCGAGCGTTTCCCCTGCGCATTGCTCCGGCGCCATATAGCCAAACTTCCCTTTGATAACCCCGGTCTCGGTGGAGCGTGCCGACTCGAACAGCTTGGCTACGCCGAAGTCGAGCAAAGCGACGCTGCCGTCGAAGCCGAGCAGCACGTTCTGCGGCGAGACATCGCGATGAACGAGACCAAGTGACTCGCCGTTCAGTCCTCTCAGCTCATGCGCCGCGTGCAGGCCGTCAGCGATCTGTGCAGCGATCCAAGCCGCCAGCTCCGGCGCCAACAACTCACGGCGTTTGGACAGCGTCTTCATCAAGCGCCCCAGCGATACCCCACGAACGAGCGGCATCACCAGGAACGGCTCCCCCTCGTGCGTCCCTAGCTCGAACGCGCTCAGCACGTTCTTGTGGGCGATCTTTGCGCTGATGCGTGCTTCGCGCAGGAACGACTCCACCTCCTCGTTCGTACGTTCGTACGAGGTCAGCATCTTCAGGGCGACCACGGTCTCGACGCCCTCGCTGGCCAGTACCCCGGCGTAAACCACGCCCATGCCACCGCGGGCGACCGGGAAGAGCAGCTGGTACTTGCCCACCTTTCTCATCGGAGGATCGATCGCTGGGGTTGGCTCTACGGAAGGACGATCGACCAACATGCGGGGGTCCTCGTTTGCTTCAGCGACCTCCGCAATCGGGCCGCGTCTCGTCGGCAACTCATCCCGCAACACGTCCAAGAAGGTACCACGAGCCTGCGGGCGCAAGGATGGTGACGCGTCTCAGGCAACCGGAGTCACTCGACCTCGCTCGGAGCTCCGCACGAAAGCCACTCTCCGAGCCGCGTGCGCTCCTCGTCCTCGGGGCCGGCTAGCGGGGGCATCTGGCGGTTGTGGTCGGCCGAGCGCGCCCAAATACGCGCACCAGCCTCGCGCACCATGGCCAAGTCGTCGAAGTCGCTGCCGAGCGGCGCGCCTTGTCGTTCCCCCTCCGGCAACACGCTCGAGTGACAGCCGTTGCACCAGGAGAGCAAGAACGGCTCGCCGAAGTTCTCGTACGATAGAATGCTATCTTCCGGGCAGGGCCGTTCGGATAGCTTTGTAGCGTCGGCGATCGTCGGCTCCTCGGTCTCGCTCTCGTCGGCTGTACAGCCAAGCGAGCCCAGCGCCAGACCGAATACGCTCAATACCAAGTAACGACTCGTGCCAACTCGAAGGTCCGACGGGGCCTTCGGCCGTCCTTTCGGAAGAGGGCCCGAGTCATTCTGTTTGCTGCATCCACCTTCGGTGGAATGGCTGACGTCACACTCAAGCAACGAGCGCATGAAAGGCCTCCGCGTTCGGGAAATAGGGCTTGGAATCTACCCCGACGGCCTCGAGCACGGCGGCAGCGAAGTTGCCGTATTGCACAGTCTTGCCAGACTCGCTCGGTTGACCGGTGGCGAAGTCCACATTGCGTGCCTGCAAAGAATCATCGGTGCTACCCAGCGTGCGCGCACCTTTGAGCCCACCGCCCAAAACGATGGCGCTGGTGACCGGCCAATGGTCTTTGCCGCCGTCGATATTGAGCTTGGGTGTACGGCCCATCTCGGAGACGACTACGACCACGGTCTCATCAATCAGCTTGGACCCGGCCTCTGTCCCCGGCGTCACTTGTAGCTTCTCGACCAGCGTGGAGAGCGAAAGGAACAGCTCTTCTTGCAACGGGCCTTGCATCTCATTGCCGGTGTGGGTGTCCCAGCCAAAGGGCGTCTCCAAGTGTACGCTCTGGCTGAGCCCCTCGGTCAGCGCTCGTACTGCAATATCGATCTGTACGTTGATGTCGAGCGAGAACTCGAGGTCGTCGGCGAAGGCGTCGGAGAACTTCTTGAACGCCTCCCCCCGCTCCCGCGAGGCCAAGAAGTCCTGCACCCGAGCCTGGTTCTGCCCGTTGGCGGCGGCGCCGTCGAAGAGCGCGTTGGCTCGCTTTTTTACATAGCTATCGATGGCCTTGGCCTCCGCTGCGTCCGGGCGGAACCGCTTTGCGGGGAGCAGGTCAGCGCCGGGGAAGGCAGCGTCTGGATCCATCAAGGTCTTGAGCTGCGTCACCGTCCCTGTGCGCACGGCGATCGAGCCGAGGTTGCCGGTGAAGGCCGTGGGCCCCAGGGCGAGCAGCGGAGCGCTCTTGGAACTGCCGAGCTCGTGCGCCACGATGGTCGAGAAGTCTGGGCTGGTGTCGGAGGCGGTGCCGGTCAATATTCGCTTGGCGCAATCCGGGTGATTGATGGATTGCACCTGGATACCGTTGACGACGGTCGTGAGGGCGCCATGCTGCTCGAAGAAGCTGCGCGCATTCGGTCGCGAGGCATCTGCGAGGTAAACCAACTGCCCCACGCTCTCGAGGTCGCCTTGCGGCGAGTCCACCCCGCTCGCCCCCTGCTTGGCGTCGAGCGCGTAGGTGGTATCCCAGCCGCCCGAGACGAACACCGTCAATAGCTTCTTCGGCTTCGCGGCGCCGGCTGCGAAGGAGCCGCCGGAGAAGAGGGTGGCGCCGCTTAGCCCGAGCACTGCTTGCATAAAGGTACGTCGATTGCGGTTCATGGGGACCTCTGAATCAGTGGTAGGTAACGGCGATGTCTTGCAGCATCGCGGTCAAGACAGTCGCGTAGGCGCGCCCCGGATCTCCCTGCGAGTCCATCGAGGCTTGGAACAGCTCAAGCAACATCGATGCCGCCTCCGAGTCGGGCGTGACCAGCTCGGCATGCAGCTCGCCAATCAACAATACGAACTGCTTGCGCAGCGTCGCTTCGTCCTTCGTGTTCAGCTCCACCAGGCGCAACAGCTTGCGCTTGTTCGCCGGTAGGGCGAAGTCGGTCAGCACGACATGGGTAGCGGCTTCCTCTGCGAAGGCACGTGAGAAAAGGCTGCTGGCCGCTGTATCGGTGTAGGTCTCGAAGAGGACGAATTGGCCATCGGTGCCGCCGCCGATCACGCGGTAGCCGAGCAAGGAGTCACGCGGTAGCTCCACCGTCTTGATCAGCCCTTCGGTGAAGGGGCCGAGCTCGGTCTTCCAGACGAACCCGGTCTTGGTCTCGATGAAGGTTGCCAGCTCGTCCGGGCGCATATGCCGCATCCCGTTCAGCTGCTCGGCCAACGCCGCGTCCGGCGAGTGGGAGATCGCGAAGTCCTCCGAAAGGACAATCTGCTTGGCCAGCGTCTTTGCGTCGTAGTTGCTATCGATGAAAGCCGCTTGCAGCTCGGCTGCGCGCTCGAAGGGGACCTGGTCCAGCCCCAGCTGGTTGAAGTACGCGTAAAAGCGTTTGGCTGTGCAAGCGGAGAAGCGCGAATCCTCGGTGATCAGCCGGCCGAGATCCTCGAGCGACTCACCTTGCCGGCCAAAGTAGGAAGGCGGGCGCATGTCGATCTCCAGGATCTCCTCGAATACGCCGGGATAGAACATGCTCTCTACCGGGTAGCTCTCTTCGGTCGGGACGATGATCGGGAACATGTCTTTGAAGAAGCTGGCCAGCGGATCGAGCGCCTGATGGCAGCTAGCGCACGCGGCGTTCTCGATCACCGCCGCTTGGACTGCGTTCGGATCGGAGGTGTCGACGTCGGTGTCGAGCGTGACGTCCCGCGAGAGGAAGTCGTAACAGAGCAGCGAACGCGATACGGCGTTGGCGCGCGCGCGATTGGCGTTGGACGGCGTACTTTGGTAACGCACATACAGCCATGAGTCGGTGAGGATCCCGGCGTTGCCGCGACCGTCCTCATAGGCCGTGGGCTGCCACTCCGGGCCGTTTGGGTCGTAGCCGAGCCCCCAGACCTGCGCGGAAACGCTGTTGGCCATGGCGTAAGGCGCGGTCACAATATCGGTGTAGGGGCGGTCCTCCATGATCACCTTTTCGATCAGGTGCAAAGGCGCCTCCATCACTGAGGTATTGATGGATACGGAGTCCTCCTCTGCCAGCGTCCCCGAGGGAACGAATCCGGCGGGGTAGAACAGCCAATCCGTGCGCAGCTGCAACGTCTGGCTGTGCAGGTCGCGCATGGTTCGGCCGAACTCGGGTGATTCGAGATAGCCGTCGACGATCACGCTGAGCTGGCTCGGGTCTTGGCGCACCTGTTCAAGCTCCGCCAACGACGGGGTTGTTCCGCGCAGTGCGACGGAGGCGCGCACGAGATGCTTCGTAGGGTCGAGTAGTACAACCTCGGGCTCGTCCTCCGCTGGGGGCGAGCTGGCGTCTTCGTCGCAGGCGAAAATGCCGAGCAGTGGAAGGCAGCCGAGGAGCAGTCGCAGGTCCGAAACAATCCTCATACAACCTGCTCAGCAAGCCATATGCCGCTGGCGGAGCTGCCACGCCGCCGTGCCTTCGGCGGAAACAGCGCCGGTCTCGGCGCTCCGCGTCGCCTGCAGGCGACACCGTCACATCCATGCGACTGCGGAACGGTAGAGCTTTGAGGTAAGGTTCGAGCCAGATGTCGGAAGGTCAAGCTACCCGTAAGGAGGACCTGTCCAAGCTGCTCAGCTTGCGCTTGGTTGGGGCGCAGGTCTCGGTGCTCTCCGGTCCAGATGCTGGTCGGCTGCTGCAGGTCGGCGCGACGGGCGTATTGATCGGCACCGGTTCTGCCTGTGACCTGTGCCTCACCGATACGTTAGCTTCGCGCCGTCACGTCGAGCTGCGGCCCGAGGTGGACGGGCTGCGCGTCACTGATCTTGGCAGCTTGAATGGCACGGCGATCGGAGGCGTCCGCGTGCATGAAGTCGTGCTGACCGACGACGCGCAACTGCGCATTGGGGAGTCCTTGCTCCTGATTCGCTTGACCCGCGACGGTACCGACTTGCTGCTTTCGCCGCGCAGGCGGTTTGGCAGCGCACTTGCAGAGAGCCCCGCCATGCGGCACGTCTTCGATCTGCTGGAGAAGGCCGCCGCCTCGGATGTAACGGTGCTGCTCGAAGGGGATAGCGGCACCGGCAAAGACATCCTCGCCAACGCGCTGCATGAAGAGTCGCGTCGCAAAGAAGGTCCGATCGTGGTGGTGGATTGCGGTGCAATTCCGGAGCAGCTGGTGGAGAGCGAGCTGTTTGGCCATGAGCGGGGAGCATTCACCGGCGCGCTGACGCTCCGCAAAGGCGCGTTCGAGTCGGCCGACGGGGGCACGCTGTTCCTCGATGAGGTCGGCGAACTTCCGCTCGAGGCGCAGCCCAAGCTCTTGCGGGCGCTCGAGAGCCGCTCCTTCCGAAGGGTTGGCGGCACGCAAACCATCCGCGTCGACGTCCGTGTGGTGGCAGCGACCAATCGCAAGTTGAAGGAGGCCGTGCGCCGCAGGGAGTTTCGCGAGGACCTCTTTTATCGCTTAGCGGTCGTTCACGTATCGGTTCCGCGGTTGGCCGATCGACCGGAGGACGTATTGCCGCTGGCCGAGTCCTTCTTGCGGCGGATCACCGGGGACGAAAAGGCGGTGGTCTCCGGTGAACTCGCGCGCTTGTTACGCTCCTATGATTGGCCGGGGAACGCCCGTGAGCTGCGCAATGTCGTGGAGCGGTTTGCAACCTTCGAGCGGGCCGATCCGCGGGTACTGTTCGACGGCGGAGGCGGAAGCCCAAGTCACGCTACCTCGATATTCGATGGCTTGGAGAACCTGCCCTACCATGAGTCCAAGCGGCGGGTGATGGAGCTCTATCACCGTGAGGTCTTGCCCCGGGCGATCGAGCGTTGCGGTGGCTCCGTGCCGAAGGCCGCAGAGGAGCTCGGCTTGCCACGCCAAAGCCTCTATCGCATGCTCAACCAACTTCGCGACGGGGAGACGCCATGAGCCGCCTCAGCCGACTTGCGTGTGTCTTGGCCGTAGCGTGTGTTTGTTTGCCTGCGCGGGCGCAGGAGTTGAGCGAGGAGCGCGCTG
>CAITIQ010000510.1 GCA_903892415.1 uncultured delta proteobacterium
GCACGACACCCGAAAAACACCGCCTAGCCACTGGCGGCGTTCGCAATGAGCAGCTGCGCGAGCCCCCGGTTCAGCACCGCCGAAAATCGTTGGTTGATGAGCGGGACGGAGCGGGCCGGGACGATATCAAATTGATAGCCCCAAGCGCGTGCTACGAAGCGCAGCAGTTTCACGCCCTCCACGTTGAGAGCGCCGAAGGTGTCGAAGACGAGCGGCACGAAGTCCACGCCAGCGGCCGCAGCGGCAGCGCCGTAGGTCGTGAATTTCTTGCGCGCGTACATGTCGGAAGCAGCTCCCGGTTTCGATGCATCGACGGCGTACTCGCGGCCGCTGTCCACCCCCGTAATCGCGACGTCGATCGCCATCACGCGCCTTGCGTTCGTGAAGACGACGTCCGCTCGCATCCCGCCGACGAAGCATTGCTCTTCGCGTCGGGGGCCAAGCATGGCCGTCGATCCGATGCGGTACAGCAAGTCCCGCAGATCGTTGTGCAGCGCGGTGCGCAGGCCCCCTGACAAGCAGATGAGGGCGTGCCTGGCGTCGATTGCAACCTTCCCGCACAGGCGGCAGAGGCGCCGTGGCTCCCCGTCGTCTGGCTCGGCGTAGATCAGAAGGCCGAGGCGGTGCCGCATCAGCACCAGGAACTGCGCCGCCGTCATCCAGCTTTCCACCTCGTCCTCGAACGGACGCGGGAGAGCCCAGCAGTATGACGTGGGCATCGTGCAGCTCATCGCACGCGCTTGATCCTCCGTCGACAGGGTGAGGAACCAAGCCTTTGCCAATTCGGCGTCGAGCATCTTCGACAGCTCGCGCTGCATGCGGTCACCAGAGGTCGCGCCGGTCCGTAGGTACTCTGTCACGGAAACGGACAAAGCAGGAGAAGAAATAACGGTGGGCGAGTTGGCGGCAACAGACAGCTTCGGGTCAGCCGGGAGCGACGACGGGCTGGTGAGCAGGTGGGGGAACGAGATTTCCGCCTGCTTGCACGCAGCGATGTACGCGAGGGGAGCGTACGGCGAGAGGGGTCGGAGACCAATGCCTCCGAGCGACGTGGGCAGGCCGATCTGGGCGCGGTTCAGTTCGGTGACCCCAGGGATCAGCGTCGCGAAGGCTGCGAAGGTCGACTCGTCGATGCGGTCGAATGCTTTGTCCGCTCCGCACGCGCGCATGTAGTACACGCCGAGCGAGAAGCCGCAGCAGTATCGAAGCAGCGCGTACGTCACGTGCTTGTCGGGTAGCGACGCCACCAGCCTAGTCTTGCGGCAAGCGTTGTCAGCGACGCGTTGCAGGAACGCCGAGACCGAGGCGTCGTCGCCACACGGGGTCCCGAGGAGCGTCCACGAAGCCCAGTCGACGCTCTTGCAGGTGCCGCCGAACGCAGCGGCCGTCGCGGCGTGCTCCGACGGTGCGCCGATGAGCTCGCACTTCGCTGGGTTCAGTTCGATGCCGAATGCGGGGCCGAGCCGCCGGATGCCGTCCACCGCCGCCGCGACAGCTGCCGTCCGTCGTCGAGGTACCAGGCTTGGAAGTCGAGCACGTGGCCTGCCGCCGCCAGCTCCTCGCGCACCGCCGTCCACAGTTTCGCCACGGCGAGCGAGAAGAGAAGCGGGCCAAGGGGATCGCCCTGATGCACCCCTGCGCGC
>CAITIQ010000511.1 GCA_903892415.1 uncultured delta proteobacterium
CGGTATCCACCGTGGAAGCATCCCCGCGCCCAAGATCACGGACTGCCTCGGCCGCGAGCGAGTCGAGCACAAGAACCGTGACGTGCCAGAGGTCGTCGACGAGATGATGCGCTGGTTCGAACGCAAACACACCGCGATCGAACAAGCCAACGCGGCTCGCACGCCCCCGCCCGCGCCACGCGAACGTGTGCGCCACGCGAAGTTCTGGGCGGGCTCGGTCGTCGAGGATCGAGGCACGTCGGTCCGGGTGGAGTTCGACGACGGCACGACCCGTCTCCTTGGCCGATCGTTCCTCGAGACTTTGACCTAGACTCGCTCAACGCGGCATCCAGACGTCGATTTCGCCTGTCAGGTGGTGTGCGAACCAACGCGTCCCTGAGGCGTTCATCCTGAAGGTCGGTGCGACATCAGGGTGGGTGGATGGCGGCAGGTCGACGCGATGGACTTCGCGCAGCTCCTCATCGAGGAACAGCACGGCACGCTCGTAGCTGACCCACAACTTGTCTGTCTGCCATGGTCCGATCTCTTGGAGAATGCCAAAGCCGGGCAACCCTCCACCGAAGCGGTCCGCCGTCTTCACGAGCGCACGGCCATCCCATCGATGGTAGCCCTTGCTCATGTGGCTCACCCACATTCGGGCGCCGTTGAAGAACGCTCCACCGCCTAGCAGGAGCGGTTGTTCGGGGGTATCTACGGTCCAGGCGACCTCGTGGGTGTAGGCCCCGTCCGAGGTGGCCAACCAGGGGCCAACCGCCGCGCGTAACGCTGCCGTCTCTTGCGTGTTCACGAGGCGTTTGGGCGGGTCGACCTTCCAATCTCGCATCCCTCCGCTGCCCGCGAGACGGATGATGCGGTGGTCCGACGTTACGGCGGTCAGCTCTCCGCGACTGTCGACGGCCACGTCGAGCACCTCTTCGTTGTCGTAGCGCCCCGCTTCCCGACGGAGCCACAACGGATAGCGCCGATTGGCTTGATCGTGCGTCCGCAGCAGCCACAAGAAGGCTTCCCCTTCCCGATCGGAGCAGCTCACACCCAGGTACGCCCCGTCGGCCGAGTACGTGAGCGAGCGCTGATCGCAGGGTAGAGTGACACTGACGGTAGGCGCCGGGTCGATGCTGAGCGGCGAGGTCGTGGGCCAAGGCCAGGCACTGCAGGTCGTTTGGCGGCACACCCAGAGGAGTGCGTCGCTGGCAAACACCGTATGAGCCAACTTCTGCTGGGAAACCGTGAGCATTCGCTGCCAGCTTCCGCCTTCTAGCGCGCGCGGTGGCCGCTAGTCCCGAAGGCCCTTCCGGCGCTGCAGGCGCGCTCGGAGCGGCGGTCACGATCGCCGCGGCGTTCGCCGTTGTCGCGCTGCTCGGGGTGACAGGCGAGACCAGCCGTACGGGGTTGGGCTCGACGCGCGCGTGTGCGGCCTCGTGAGAGCACGCGAGCAGAGCGGTAAACAGGGTGCCACGCAGGTCGCTCCGCATGGCAGCGGAAGGTAGCACGTGGGCGCTGGGTGAAAGGGCGCAGGAGCGGGAGCGGGTGCAGGCGTGGGAGCAGGCGTGAGGGCGGGTGCAGGCGTGAGGGCGGGCGCAGGCGCAGGCGTGAAGGGCGCGGGCGTGGGCACAGCCGGTCAGTCGGGTACCTCGTAGGCGCGTCCCTTGTGGTGACGGTCGAAGCGGCGGGGCGTTCCAAACGGGGCTACGGGGCCCGGCAGGAGTTCGATGTCTTCCCCTGTGCGGGCATCGTACTTGCGGAGCGCGAAGCGCAGTAGGCGCTCGACCGGAACGCCTTTCCCGGCACGCTCGACGAAGACGAATTCGGCGAGAAGCGAGCGCTCGCGGGCTGCGATCTCGGGGTCCTCCGAGGGTTTTTCGAGCTGTGGGACGCGCGCTCTCATCGCAGCGAGTGCCCCTTCTACTTCGGGCGTGGGTTCCGCCTGCGGTCGATACACGAGTTCGTGATCGCTAACCCAAACCGGCTCGAACTGACTCACTCCAGAGGCTATCGCGCGACTCGAGCCCGAGGCTCGATCAAAGAGCCAGAGCGTGCGGCTTACGGGAAGGGAGTTCTCCTTGTCACGTTTGGGCGGGACCGACGTGACGAACGCTGTAAACGCACCGCCTTCGCTCGTGCGGACCGACCGGGCAAGTACGTCCTCCTTGCCGAGGTTCTCGACCTTGTCCGGCCGACCGGCGTACGTCCCCATCACGGTTACCTCGAGCAGGTCGGGGGATTCGCTCAAGGCGGTCGGCGCTGTCTCGACGCTCTCGCAACGATTCGACGTCAACGCACAAGTCTCGAACTGGCGCTTGTCTTTTGCGCCGTTGCAGGTCTCGCGCCACTGAAGCGCGAGCTGCGAGCCGTCGTAGGCGAGCACCAGCGATTCTCTCCCAACGTTCTTTCCGCGCGTCTCGATCCGGCGAGCTCGTGAGGTTGCGAGTTCCACAGCCGTCAACTCCACGCGACCCAGGCCGAGCGGGCAGACCCCCCCGTTGTATTGAGGCTTTCCGAGCTGGACGACGAACAGCCACTTGCGGTCGGCGGTGACCATCGCACCGGAGACGCTACTGAGGAATCGATCGTCGTACTCGGGCATAGCGAAGTCGGCGAGCGGCCCCTTGGGGCGCTCTGGTTCGCTGATCGTGAACAAGGGATAGGTTTTGCCGCAGGCGAGCCATTCCACCGAAGGCCACGCTATCCAGTCGTAAGGCATCGGCTTGACCGTTACGACCGGCAGCCCCGGCATGCGCAGTGCGGACGCTCGATCGAGCGTCACCTCAGCACAAGGATCGGGGCGCGCTGGCGGGGTGGGGACGCGCGCGGTCGAGGCGGCGCCCGGCGTCGCGGAGTCCGGCGTCCCGGAGCCCATCGGTCCCGACGGCGCAGACTGCGAGGTCGCTGAGTGATCCGAGGCTGGCGAGCAACCGACGAGGCCGAAGCCCAGCGAAACGATGAGCGCGCGCAGCGTGGGGTGCGTCTCGAGGCGTGCCATACGCGGTGCGTAACACCGGCCGCCAGTCGCGCAAAGCCGGGGCTGAGCGGGAGCGGGCGCGAGGGCAGGTTAGGGGCAGGCGCGGGCGCAGGCGC
>CAITIQ010000512.1 GCA_903892415.1 uncultured delta proteobacterium
GCCTGCTCGGGAGGCAGCGGCGGCAAAGGCGGAGACGGCGGCCCTGGAGCCGGTGGCCTCGGTGGACCTTCTGCAGCGATTGCTTCGCTCGCTGCTGGCGCGGTCATCAGCGCCAACTCCAGCCTCACCGCCGGCAGCCCCGGTAGCGGCGGCCCTGGAGCCGCAGGCGCACCCAACGGCAACAGCGGCCCCGCGTGTGAAGGCACCCTCGTGCTCAGCGCAGGAGCGTCCAACTGCGAATCTTGATGCAACCCCTCTTACGCAGACCCTCAAACCGATGATTGCAACAACCACTAAGAAAAGCGAGTTGCCAGGACAGGTGAGGCGCGTTCCGAAAATCGACTGCGCATGCACGAAATACCTGAGCGCTCGGACCCCGAGCCGGTGATTTAGCTGTGATGAAGAAAAACGAGTTGGGCAATGGTGCTCAGTCCGAGGGAACCAGATCCACAGCGCCTGAGTGCGTCGCTGAAGCGCATAGAGGATTCAATGACGACAATATCAACTTGGTTTGACTCTCCAACGATTGACCGAAATCAGTTTCGTGTTCTCCACGTAGAGTATGAGGAAGAGCTTTCAACGCCGTACGAGGTGCGGGTGGATCTTGCGGGTGCTCCGGGAGCGCGGCTGGCGGACGTTGAGACTATTGGCAACCCCGGAGCACTTGTAATTGAGCGGGACGGGGTTGAGATCCGACGCGTAGCGGGTGTGATTACCCGCGTTGCTGGTTCGCTTCACGAAGAATCCGGCAGTCTTCGTTGGAGGATTACGTCTCGACCTCGTATGGAGGGATTGTCCCTCACGACGTCAACCGAGGTTGTCCAGGATACCACTGTCCCAGAGATTCTTTGCGACCGGCTCAGCCGCATCGGGCTCCAACCCGATAGGGACTTTGAACTCTCACTCGCAGGTGAGTACGCGGCGCGAGAGTTTGTAGTTCAATACCGAGAGACGGATCTATGCTTCGTCAACCGGCTGCTCGAGCACGAAGGTATTACCTACTACTTCCGGATGACCGAGAACGGAGAGCTATTGGTGCTGTCCGACGCCAACGAAGCGATCAAGGCAACAGCCCCAATCCAAGCGCGATTTCGGCCAAGGGGGGAGCGAAGTGAAGTCTTTGAACTCTCCACTGATATTCGAGCTATTCCCAATCGAGTAGCACTGCGCGACTACAATTATCGCACGCCAAAAGTGAGCTTGGACAGCGAATCAACAATGCCTGGTCGCAGCGGAACAACCTACGAGTTCGGCAACCACGCAAAGACACAGTTGGAAGTTCAACACCTGGCTACCGTTCGCTCACAAGAAATCGGAGCGAGGCGGCGCATCTTCACGGGGCACTCGTCTTTACCCCAGCTTTCGGCGGGGTCCCATCTGCAGTTGGAGGGGCATCCCATTGGAGAACTTGAGCTCCTGGTCGTTTCAGTTTCTCACCGCCTGAATCAGGCGGATTGGGGGTCAGCGGAAAGTGCGTCGATGGCCTACGAGAACCAGTTCACAGCCATTCCACTCGCGACCCCGTTTCGACCAATTCGCCGAACTCCCAAGCCATTGGTTGCAGGAGTAATTTCGGGCATTGTCGAAGCTGCTCAGGAGGGACAATACGCAGAACTAGACGGCGATGGTCGATATCACATTAGGTTTCTATTCGATCGAAGAGATGTTCCACGCGGCAAGGCGTCGCGCCCAATGCGCATGGCGCAACCTCATGCGGGACCAGGTTACGGGTTCCACTTCCCACTCCGTGACGGAGTAGAGGTTTTGCTCTCGTGCGTCGAGGGTGACCCAGATCGACCAATCATCGCTGGCGCAGTCCCAAATCCAACTACGCCGACCACGGTCTCAGAACGGAACGCCCCGCGTAACGTTATCCGAACCGGAGGGGGGACCGAGATCAACATCGACGACTCGGAGGGTAGTGAACGTTTCAAGATAACCGTTCCGTTCGGAGAAACGCTTCTACAACTTGGAGCACCCAACGATCCGACGCCCGGCGCAGCGCTCAAGACGAATCAGAACATTGCACTAGCTTCAGGAGCGGGGATGTCGCTCGATGACCGGGTCGAGATTCGGGGACACGCGCCCAGAATAGATCTTCGAGCCGACAACACCGCGATCCTAAGTTCAGGAACACAGACTGCCATTGGGAGCGATGCTGAGACAGTTATCACAGCTCCTATCGTCGACCGGCGTGCCAATATCAATGTGACGACCTCCTTCGCCATCCAGAGTTCAATATCGCACGGTATCGCCGTCCTTCAGGGCGCGAGTAGCGTTTCTGTCGGCTCGGACGGGATAGTAGTGGTCTCGGCGCCCATGGTGGTTTTGAAGGCAGATGCAGTCAAGGTCGTGGGCTCTGCAGCCGTCGACGTGAATGCCCCTACTGTTAAAGTGGAGGGCTCGAACGTACACGTCGCTGGCGGCGAGGTGACGGTAACCGGTAGCCTTATCAAGCTGAATGCGTGACCGATATGAGCACAAGAGAACTGACCTTGCCGCGTGATCGCAGGCTGACAGTGGAAGACTCAGACACGCAGAGTACGCTGCGCCTCCTGGCACCAAACGGTGAAGTTGAACTCACCGTCGAGATCGGGCCGAACGGCCCAACGGTTCGACTGAGGGCGATCAACCTTGAGATAACCGCTGAGCGAGATATCGCACTTGCCGCGGCCAGGATCGCAGTGACAGCCACCGAGCATCTTTCGATTACTTCAGGAGGTGACGTCGAGCTGAACTCGCGTCAGGGGAACATTTGCTTGCGAGCGAACGATGATGTCTCAGTCGATGCCGAACGCATTAGGCTGAACTCACCGTCGAGCACCCCCGCCGTAACATGGGAGCAGTTTCTAGAAAGGGTGGGTCACGATGAAACTTGAGGACACGTCGGCAACGCAATACGGCGAGCTGGCGGCGCTCAAGGTCCACCACGGCATTCATTTCGCAGAAGCTCTAAGGCTTCGTGGTGCGACTCTGCGCGAGTACACGCCTTACGAAGAGCGCTGGATCGCGCGCCTGGTAGCTGCTGCTGTTGCAAACGATCGCGAGACGATGGGGGCGTTTGCAGACGCTTATGCATTGGAGCGGGAGAGGCTAAAGGTGGCCGCGCCGGTGCTACCGCCTGAGCCAGCCACGATCTCGGGCGATCCTGACACCACTCAAGCCCCGTTCTTGCGCGCTCAACCGGTGCTGCCGTTCCGCGACGACCTGCCAAGAGTGGATAGAGTGCTAAGTCGCAATCCCCCACCCGTACTAGCGGAGCCGTCGCCACGTAGAGTTGATGATCTTGATGGCACGATGATGATTAGAAGTCCGCTGGCCGAGGTCCGATTGCCAGGTTTTGGTGGGACGCTTACGCCAACGCTTGTTCCGGAAATGTCGTTGGATGCCTATGCGCTCTTACAAGCAGAGCTACGTACAGGCGCAAAACCAGCGGAGGTTCTCCGTAGATCGGGAGTTGCGTCTGAGGGTGCGCTCGACGTGTTGCGCCAGCATTTCTTTTCATTGTTTCAGCGGGATCCTAATGCGCAATCCGAGTTTCAAGAGCGATTCCGAGTGCATCTTGCTCGCTTGTCCACAGGAGCGCGATGACCTGCCGCGTAATCAAGAAGCAATGGCACAACTTCATCTACGGCCTGGAGCACCATAACGGCCTGTACTGGCTAAATATCTGGAATCAACTTGCCCCAGCCGGTGCCCCGCCCATGCCGATCCCTGCAGGGATGTTCCCTGCTATACCCGAATCCATCCACGGGGTTCAGTACGCGGCCACCCACTGGCCCTCGATGGACGATAAATCGCACCCGAACATCCTCGCCGACGGCAGCCCTGTTTTATCGCGCAACCATACTATCAAGCGAACGCCGCACTGTCCCCCCGGGATCAATGTGGCCGTGGTCAGCACCATCGTGTTCTCGACCAGTACCTTCAAACTCGGCGTCGCCTCAGTACAAGGAAATAACTCACCGCTAGCTAGCACCGCAGCTGGACCAGTCTTTGTTACCATCGAATGTGCCGACCCAATGTCGACACCAACCGGGGGCGGGCTCGCTCCGGGGACGGTGCACGTTTCCCCGACCACGGAAGACTGGCAACAAGCCGCGATCGAGTGGGCGCTTGCCGGGACCGTTGAGGTCCTGGCGACCTTCGTTTTCGGGAAGATTATGGAGGGACCCGTAGGCGACTTCGTAGCAAAAAGAGTCGGCGGCGTGGGCCGCTACGCACACCGCTGGTGGAGAAATAGTAGTACCGGCCGAGCACTGAGTAGGCAGGCCTACGATCTCCAGAAGCAGGAGGCCGCCCAGCAAGCTGCACGTGAGGCAACAGAAAAGCTAATTCGCGAGAACGGCTATGACTCCTTTCTTAGCAATGAGGCGCGCCGACGAGGCGCCAATCCGAGCTCAATCGATGAAGCGACCAAGCAGGCGATCGACGAGGCGTTCGAGCGCGAGGTGAAAGAAGCTGGGGAGAACGCAATGGTTGACGCGGGCGAGAAGGGCGCAGGTCCGGCTGCGAAGGACGCTACTGAGCAATGGTTCGAGGGCCAGCGCAAGGGTGGAGGGCCTTACTCCGCGCCACCAAACACACAGCCCTCTCCAACCAAGGCACATGGCGCAAAGGCCGAGAGAACAGCTGTCGAGCGCGAGAAAGAGATCTTCGACGAGAAGCTCAAAGACTACAGCAAGTTCCCCGAAGCATTCGGCGGAGATCAGTTTAAGTCCTCCTCTGGCGACGGTACCAGCGGGGATATCGAGGAGGCAGCTAAGGATTGGTCCGGCGTGCCCGAGACTGCGGAATGATTGCGACTCCCAAGTGGGAGCCACGTCGCATGAACGGCGAGGCGTGGCTCTCCGCAAGGATCTCGATAGCACCTCAGAGCCTTTCTGCGTTTTCTGTCACCTGGTTTCGCGCGGAGGCGAGCGGGCCAATTCCAGAATGGCTGCTGCTCCTCGGCGCGATGGGACTTCATTTGTTTGGAGAGGGGTCGGAAATGATCGTGCAAGATAGGCAGGGCACTAGCGCCGACCACGATCGCGCGCGCCTACGATTGATCTCGGATGTCATTTGCACCGCATCGAATGCTGGTCCGCTATCCCGCTTGCGGCATGCGGGACATCAACCTCTGGTAGAGCCTCCAGCTGCTCAACTACTTAGGCGTAAGCTGCAACAGCACCTAGTCGCTGGGTATTGGGATCTTCCGGCGGGGCACGGGCTGCCGGGAAAGCCCCCCCTCCTAGGGAAGAGGGCCTTGAGCTTTCCCCCCTGGATCAACAGAAGTTCCGCTGGAATTGGCGCTGAGTTGGCCAACACGACCTATTCGCGAATAGGTCTCGAGCCGGAACAACGCACTGAGAATCGAGACCCCTTGGCCCCCCGCGAGGCGTTGCCGGCGCTTCGCCCCCGAACTCAGCTGTCGCGCGTGTTGATGCGAGCAGCTAAAGCGAATTGGCTTCCAGCATCGAGCGCCAAGTCGCGAACAGTTCCGCTGCACTTACTCCCACTAGTGGTTATTCATTCCGTGGTCATGGTGCCTATCGCAGCGGTTCTTTTGGTCGTGCTACTCGCAGAACTTGTTTGGCTACCCAGTGCATCAGCCAGCCCAGAACATAGGACTCTCCTCTTTCCCTTTGATCCAAGTCCGCCATTTATTCAACTCCATAAAGCGCTAGCCATCGAAGGAGTTCGGTATCTTGAGAATCTAAAGAACGCTAAGGGTAAAGTGCAATGGTTCGCTCATATGGCGTGTGTGCTGGTGCACTATCGACGATTGACGAATCCGGAGGATCGCGAGGAAGAATGCAATTTAGCAACCTAACCCAATTCGATACACGCGTATCGAACGACGTGCTTTCGGGGGACTGGATTGTGGTCGAGACGACGACGCTCGTTCCCTGGACACTGGATGGCCGGCCTTTGGGGGAGGTGGTCAGGCTAAGGGACGAGTTTCTTCCCGACCGCCCGGTTCATCATCTCGAGCCAGACCGTCGGCACATTCTTGACGTTACATTGTGCGGTCGCCTGTCCCTTGCCAGTGCATTTGAGAGCGCGACGCTTGCGCTGGCTGTCGATAACCACTCGTTCGAGGCGCAACTCTGGGGACCACGCGTCTGGACGTCTTCAGGCGGCAAGCTTAGGCCGAGCACCGCAAGACCAACCCAGGAGGTCGACCTGGGCTGGGGAAACGCACTTGGTGGGCGCGTGAAGCGCGAACCTGGGCTTATTCGCAACACCATGCTGCCTTCGCCATCTTTCGAGGAGTCTTGGCCTGAGAACCCCTCGGGCATTGGCTTCTATGGTGCACCAGACGAGGCGGAGGGGCGCCCTGTTCCAGGCATCGAAAACGTTGACGCGCCAACCTCATCCTACGACTCCCTGGGGTGTTCCTGGAGTTTCGCGGGGGTTGCCCCCGGCACGAGCCACGCGCTAACCCACATCGAATGCGGAAGTGATGGGCAGCTCCGGTCCAGATTTCCCAACGACCCAAATCCGCGAGCGCGTCTTTCTTGTAAGGCACCGCCATGGCTTCGTTTCGACGCGATAGTCGGCGTCAGGCGAGTCGTTTGCCGCTTGGGGGCTCACGCGGTGTTCGATTTGCCTGTTCCAAGTGTGCCCTTCAGCTGCGAGATCCGTACTGGCACTCGGCGTCTCGTTCGGCAGAGCAGGCTGCTATGGCTCGAAATCGACCTGGATGCGAAGCGCGCCTGCGGCCTCTACTTCGCCAGGCTCTTTTGCCCCTACATTCGCGGAGATATACGGTCGGTTAGACTGATACCTAGCGTTTCGGGAAGTCTGGCGGCATCGTGAAGGCCCCGTTGATTCTCTCTCAGGCACGCTCCTTCCCTGAAGGGCGTTCACAGCTGGTTGCAACTGTGCGCCGCAGCTTCTCATTTGCGACAGGTTCGTTGACTGAGGTAGCAGCCGCACCGTTACGGGATGCGTTTGAATGCGCGGTTAATCGTTTCTCAACAGATGTCGTACTCGAGGGACACGTATATCTAAAGAATGCCCAATCCTCCGTTGGTGAGATATTGGTTGGAGGAAACGGGCGGCGCGTACGCGCATTCGGTCCTCGGGTTGTCCAGAGCGCCTCGAGCTGCAGCGTCTCCTGGTCCCAGCCGACGCCAACAGAGCGGATCCCGTTGTTGGCTTCAGAAGCGTATGGAGGATCTTGGGAAGCTCAGGTCGAAACCGTCGAATCGTTCGAGCAAACGCTGGCTTTCTACCCGAGGAATCCGAAAGGGCGCGGATTCGTTACGGCTGAACGAGCGGCTGATTTGGTTGGCACGTTCATGCCGGCGTTGGAAGATCCAGAGAGTCCGGTCGCCCCAGAGACAATAGTGCGCCAGGAGGCTGATGACTGGCTCGACGCTCCGTTTCCGCCGTTGTTTGGCTGGATGGAACCAATTGTTTTTCCGCGGTGCCGCTTCTTTGGCGGCCGGCCTTCCCACAGACCTTGGCGTGTCGTTCCACGCGAGTGTGAGTTGGGCGTCCTCAAACCGAACGAGATCGGCTCCTTGCGACTCGCACATCAGGTGGAGGTCGTGGTGGGATCCGGCATGACGATTGTGATTGAATCACGAGCATTCTCAGCAGGCGCGCTGGGTCTTTCAAACAATCGCCTGTTAGGTGGGGAGCCCGTTGTACTTCGCGGTTTCTTCCACGATGCGCACGAAAGCACTTTCGTCGTACCGCGCTATCGCACTGTAGTGGGAATCACCCCGCCTGGATGCCCGCGCTTCGACAAGCCATCAACGCTCTCAGCGCTTCTTATCGACGCCGACGCTCGCGTAGTCACCACAGTGGAGCAGTCTATGCTGGAGGTCGCCGCACCCTATCCGGATACCGAGCTACGCGCCGTGCGAGTCGAGGTCTTGAACAGGTAGCGCAAAGCGCGTTGCGTTCTAGGCTGAAGAACCGAAGTAATTGAGTTGGTTCGATTCGATCGGGGAGACGAAGCCATGAGGGAGAAGCCGACATGGAACCCCGTCCGCCTGGACGGCGAGCGCTGGCTCTCTGCAACGTTGTCCATCGCGCCGCGGCAGCTCCCGGCCTTCTCCGTGACGTGGTTCGACGTGCGAGCCGCGGGCCCCCTGCCCATCTGGGTGCTGGTTCTCGGCGCGATGGGCCTCCACGTGTACGGCGAAGGCAGTGTGCTTGTGGTTCAGGATCGTTGGAGCGTTGCCGGAACGAAGCACGATGAGTTTCGGCTAGCGGCGCTGGCGCGTTGGGTCCTTCATGACACGGTGACGGCCCCGGCGTTGACCCAAGCGATGGCGCTCGACGAGGGAGGGAGCGCTGCGGAAGGTGCGCTTGCTCTCATGCGTCGCCTTGGGCCCCAGGAGACTCTGAGCGAAGGCTTCGTGGGAGAAGTACGCGCGAGGGTGGCGGCTGGGTACTGGGATCTGCCAGCGGGTAAAGGACCGCCGGGGAACGCGAGGTATGCGTCTGGCGATCCTGCCGGAACAAGGAGCGGACTCCCGTGGAGTTGGTTGGCGGTGGCCCTTTCGGCGATGGCAGGGGGGGTCTTGCTGTTGGCGTATCTGGACCTGCCAGAGCCCCTCAAAACGCTCGCTGCGCTCGTCTTCTTTTGTGGGCTGTGCATCCTGCCACCGACAACGATCAAAATCGGAGAACTCTATGTGGAAAGGTGGCGGACGCGTCGAGCACGCGCCCGGGAGAAACAGCGCAACGCGGCGGTGGAGCCCGAGGAGGTGGAGCAGGGGCCGACGAAGCTCGAGAGCAGCACGTACCGCAGCGCGCCCCAGCAGCACGATTCCAGCACGTTCATGCTGCTTCACGAGGCGATGAAGTTGGAGGGCTTGGCGCGGATCCAAAGCGCCGGCGATCTCAGCGGCGAACAGCGCTACGAGGCCCATATGGACGAGGTGCTTCGGCGCTTTCGCCTGCTCACCGACGCGCCTGCGCGCACGGAGGCATCCGCACTGGACCCCGCGCACCCGTCCGCGAGTGTGAGCACGGCGTGCTCACGCCCGTAGAAATCGACGCACCGCGACGAGCTGCGCAAGTCGTGCACAGCGACGCGCGTCGAGCTCACGAAGGGCGAGCCGGTCGCGCAGAAGCTCGGGCGTTGCTGGGTCTTCGAAGTAGCGAGCGCTCAGGCTAGCCTCGCTTCATGCGGCTCACGGTCGATCAGGCGCTCGAGACGCTGCGGACACCCAAGCCCAACTACGACGCTGCCACGGCTCACATCCGCTTCGCGTTCAACAAGCACCGCGCTTGGAACGAGGCGGTGACGGCCGCCGAGAAGAAGAACGCCGGACCCAAGCCGATCGCGAAGCTGGTCGCTCTGGTCGGCGACGTGGCGGCACCGCATTCCGCCGAAGGCGGATGCAGTGCCGGGAATGACTCGGGCCGTCTTCGAGAAAAAAGGGCCGCAGGCCCCTTTCTTTTCGACTTTGGCTCGAGTCATTCCCGGCACTGCACGGCGGAGTGCCACGAGGTGCTCGACGCTGGTGAAGAGGGGCTTCGGCACGCGCTCGATGCGGCGGCGTGCTCGCCGGCTTGGGACCCGGTGTACGTTGCCTGGAGCATCCGCGGCATCGCCTTCTGGCTGCGGAAGCTCGGCCGGGTCGACGAGGCACGACGGGTGATTGGCGAGCTTTGGAAGGCCAACCCGTTCTACCCGATCGGCTTGAAGGAAGCGGCCGACCTGGGGGTCAAGCCGCCGGCGCGCCTGACGCCAAGCGGCGCGGCCAACCACCTGCGCCTGGCGGGCTTTCATGCGCTGCTCGAAGACGCGCGCTCGAGCCACCTGCGCCATATCGCGATGGCCACGTCCCTGATGTGGAGCGGCGACTTCGCCGCTGCGGCGCGGATGGCGAGCCTCGCGGGGAAGGGCACGAAGATCGAGGCGAGCTGGGCCGCTGACATTGCCGCGTTCGCGGCGAAGGAGGCGAAGCGCTCCTCGGGCAGCGCCACGCCGCTTCCGGACAAGACGTGGGCCGGGCGCGGCGTGGCGGTGCGCGAGGCGGTCTCCGCCGGAGACCTTGGCGTCCTGCGAGCGCTCGCGCTCGACCCGAACTCGAGCGTCATGCTCGAAGCGTGGGTGGGGCTCGCCAAGCTCGGCGAGGGCGAAGTCGTGCGGCCGTTGCTCGAGGAAATGATTGCCGCGTCTAAGGTCGGTCGCAGCAAGACCGAGCTTTGCTTCGATCTCGAGACCGCGCTCCTGACAATGGCGGCGCTTCCAGGGGCGAAGCGCGTCAACCACCCGCGAGCCACGCCGCCGCCGGCGGTGGACGCTGTTGGCAAAGCCGAGCAGGCGCTCGCGGCGGCGAAAGCTGGCCGCCCGTGCTCACTGCCGCTCGAGGCGACCAAGCTGCGGGTCGCGCGGATGCCTCCATCGTTGAAGGCGTGGCTGCAGGGTGGCGGCGGCCTCCACGAGAAGAAGCCAAAAACGATCGGAGAATTGGCGAAGGCGGCGCACGGCCGCGCCTTTCGGAAGCTACCCGAGCAAATCGCGAAACTGCCGGCGCTGCCGCTCGACGCGCCGGAGGTCGTGAACGACACGCTGGAGGTGCTCTTGCTCGCCATGGCCGACGACGGCGGTGAAGTGCCGGTCGTTGCGCTCGACGTCGCCGACGGGCCGAAGATCTTCGTCAGCGCGGAGAGCTTCGGTGCTTGGGTCGCGGCCGACGTGGGGCTCGGCGCACCGATGGCCGACGCCCTTGCTGCGGCGAGTCGGCGCGTCTTCGGCCGCGCCGTTCCCAGGCTCTGAGCGTGACTACTTCATTGTTCTCGGCCTAGGCTTCAAACCACTAAAAGATGACTCGGTTCGAAAACCTAACGATGGTCCTGACCCTCGGCGGCTTGGGTTGGAGCTGCTCGACGAGCTCCAGCACAGGGTCCGCCGAATCCGCTTCATCGACGGGTGGCGCCTCAAGCGGGCCCGACTCGACCTCTTCGACTAGCAACGGGCCTAGCAGCGAGGGCGGCGGCGCGCCGGAACCGCCGGACGATCCCGCGCAGTGCCTCGCGCAGACGTCGGAGTTCGAGTGCGTGCTTATGCGCTGCCATTGGCGCACCGCGACGCACGTGCCGGACGAGACCTGCGTGGGCAGCAAGCCTCAACCCATTTGCACCTGGTCCGCCCCAACAGACTTTCTTGGCACTTATCCGTTCTACAGGGGCGTGGAGGACGGAACGCTCCTGCTCCTCAGCACAACCGCTCTGGTGGGATTCACCGAGTGCGTTAATGAGCCAGTTTGTGGCTGCGAACTCTTGCCCGGCTAGCGGGCGTAGCCGCGTGCGACATATCGCCAAGTCTCACCGTGACAGCGGGCGATCTGTCGCATCCGGGTGGTCCTCGAGCCGCCGGGCAGCGGTCTTTGGGCCGCTGGGCGCGACATATCGCCGAGTCTCACGGTGACAACGGGCGATGTGTCGCATTCTGCGGGGTCTCCAGCCGACGGGCGCCGGGCTTCGAGTCGCCGCGTGCGACATATCGCCAAGTCTCACGGTGAGAGCGGGCGATCTGTCGCATCGGCGTCGAGCCCTCGTCCAGGCTCCGTTTCACAACTCACGGGCGCGAGGCAAAACACTTGGAAGCAGGACGCGCACCTCGAGCCCGTCGTTTGGCCGGGGGTCGTGGGCCATTCGGGCTGTCCTCTGTTCTCGCGCCGAGCTCTGCCTTCGGTCCTTGGTGTACCCTTCTTGCTGGAGGTTGCGATGGAACAGAAGTGTGCGGGTTGCGGATCGACGAAGGTCGAGAAGTGCCACATCGAGGGGGCGTCGATTCGCCTCGAGCAGGCGTCGACCTTGAAGAAGGTCTTCAGCGTCGGCACAGTGATTTCAACGCACGTGTGCTTGGAGTGCGGGCTGATGGGTCCGCTGCGCGGCGACCCGGAGGCGCTGCGCAAGGCGCTCGCATAGCGCGTAGATCGCGCTCGTTCGGAGGACGCGCTAGGCCCTCACCTCAGTCGCAGTACATCGAAGAGAGGACGCGCAATCGGGCGATCTGAGCCTTTTCGAGCGTACGCGTGAATTCGGCGTAGCCGCCGACCGCCGATGAGTCCCAGTGCTCGCTCGGAGTCGGGCCGCGGTTGCAAGCCATTGCAACCCAGCTGCAATCACGCTTGCGGAACGCGGGCTTCGGGTGGGCAGGCGAGGCACCGCTGCTACCACCCCGACCGGCTGGCTGGCCGCGACATCCGGGCCTCGGATGCGGTATCGCGGGGAGGAATGTCGCAGCCAGGCGCCGCGAGCTCCACTCAGGGTATGTGGATGCACAGGTACAGGTTCTTACCGCCTGTACTCGCGCGCTTCGCCAGCGGCTCCAACGCGGCTAACGCTTCGCTCGCCCTTCCAAACCCGACCTTCTCACAGGCTGCCACCGCCGCTGCGCGTCGGGTTTCCGACCAGCTGGCGAGCCCTTCCACCAATTCGTCCGGCAGGGGGAACAACACGTAGCCCGGCGCGTGAATCGGCGTGCCCATCCATGAAGGCCTCTCGGTCGAGCGGCTCGCTGACGACCTCCGCGACGAGGCACTTCAGCAGCGCCTGCGCATAGAGGTCCTTCCAATCGAGGTCCACGTTGGCGTCGCCGAGCAACGCGAGCACCTCCTTGCCTGTTCTCTTCGCCTTCTTCCGCGCGCCATCGAAGGTGTGGAAGGAGCTGATCAGGAAGGACGTGTAGATCGCCACCGCGCAGCGCTCAGCGGAAGTAGACCGACGTCTTGCCCTTGGCGACGACCTTGGTCAGGTGACGGCCGTCGATCGTGTATTCGCGGCTGCGGTGCTCGAGCTCGGTGGTGCTGCGCACGATCACCTCTTTGACGCTGAGTTCGGCGCCATAGAAGGAGACGGTGTCTCCCGGGGCAACCTCGAGGTTACTCGGCCAATCATTGAAGGTCGTGGTGGCGTTGTCGTCGATCTTGGAGACCTTCGATTTGCCGTTGGGCAGGGCGACTCGGTCTTCTTTGGTGATGGTGCTGCGCAAAATGGCCTTCTTGCCGTCGCGCTGGAACGACTTCACCTCGCGGATGGTCATCTCGCGAATGCCGGTGGGCAGCTGCGGGTTGGGCAGCTTCACCTTGGCGAACTTGGCGCGCGCTACGTCCGCTAGCTCGCCGCGGCGCTTGTCCACGCGGCGGACCTGCTCGTCGAGCACCGGCGGCCGCACCATCTTGCGCACCTGTTCGTCCCAAGTGGAGGTATCGGGAGGAGCCGGTAGTTCGGGGATGTTGCCGCGCCAAGCATCGAGGCAGAAGGCCTCCCGCTCGAAGTCCTTGGGCTGCCGCGGGTGCGCGACGGTCAATAGCTCATCGCTCGGTGCGTAGGCGTCGATGCTGTAAACGAAGGTACGGCCGGTCTCTTCGAACGCCTCGAAGACCGCGGTCTCCCAGCGATAGCGCACGGCGTCGCTGCCTTTGCGGAAGGCGGCGCCTTTGGCGTGCTGCAGCGCTGACTTGTCGGGTTTGTCGGGCTCGAGCGCGAGCAGGCCGCCGAGTCGATCGTAGGCGTTGGCCTCTTTGTTCTTCTCGTTGATCTGCTTGTCGAGCGCGTCGTAGCGTTCGCTGAAGCTGCGGTCGTACTCGGCGTAGGCTTTCTCGCAGGCCGCGCGCCAGGTCTTGTTCACCGCGGCGAGCGTCATCGCCTCGAACACGTAGTGGGAGCCGGGCTCGCCCGTGGGCAGATCGGCCCAGGCGGTGATCCAGGTCTCGTCGGGGTTGGGCAGATGGGCGCGCGGGTTGGGGATGGGGTTCTTCCCTTCGGAGCCCAAATTGAGCCCCGCCCGTTCGGCGAAGGTGCGCGCGCAGTTCTCTCGCGAGCGGCAATCGTTGAATTCAAAGCCTTGATAGACCTCTTTGACCTTGCCGAGCTTGGCCGCAGGCGAGGTGTCTGCGCTGGGCTTGGGCTTGGCCGAGACCGGGTCTTTGGGGGGAGCGCACGCTGCAAGTCCGGCGGCCAAGGCCGCGGCCCACACGAAGGAGTGACTCATTGCCACGAAGCTAACCTCAGTAGAAAGGACTGTTTTCAACGCTTTTTTCGCTCGAGATAGTTCTTGAGAAGTTGGCGGACAGAGCCGGAGACGTTGCGATCTTGCGCCATTCGCTCGAGCTCGTGGGGCTGAAAATGGCTGATCAGCTTCATCGCCAAAGACGGCGGGGTCTTCGGGTTCTTCATCAGATCCCGTTTGGTGGAGAGCCGACGCAGCAGCTCGGGCCGTTGGCCGAAGGCCGAGAGCACGTCGCCCGAGATATTGCGGCGCTTGGCGACCTGCTCGACCACGGCCTCGTTGACCTGGGGCGACTTGGCCGCGGCCATCGACACGAGCGGACTGGCGTCGTTCACCAGCAGCATGATCGCCTCGGGGCTGCCGATGGTCGCGAAGCGGATCTTTTGCGACGTCGTCATCGCGGCGATCTCGCGATAAAGCGGGACGTACTTCTCCTTGAGCTTCTCCTCTTCGTTGGGGTCGTCGCTCACCGCGAGCACGTCCTCGATATCCCCGTGCGAACGCAGGGATTCGGCGATCGAGATGTTCTGCGCGAAGATCAGATCGTCGGGCGTCGGCTCGCCGCCGTTGTCGATGATCAGCTCGTTTTGAATGGCGGCGGCGGCCTCTTTCCAGGCCGGCAGGTTCACCTCGACCTGGTTGCGCACCGCCAACTCGATCAGACGATCGGCCGTCGACATACGGGTGTGCTTATTGAGGTAAAGCAGCTCGATGATGCGCGGGTTGGCCAAAAGCCGCTCTTCGTTCGTCGCCAGGAGCTCGCTCGTGTCCTCGCCGCAGATCTTGGCGACATCGCAGATCGTGTCGATGTCGATCTCTGGCATCCCCAAGAGAGCCGAGAGCACCTCGGTCTTGGCGTGATAACGGACCGCCAGGTGATGGATGGCGAGGACGGTCAACTTCCCAGCGATGGCGCCGTTCAAGACCTGCGGCGGCAGGTTGGAGAGCGTCTTCTCCGCCGTCTCGCGCAGCGCCGTCTCTTCACACTGTGAAAAGGCCACCAAAAGCAGGATCAGGTCGGGCGGCGTTACACCGAGGGCGACACCGCGGGCGCCCATCTCGCGCATTTTGGGCGGGCCCGTGAAGATTTTCTGGGCGGGGCCGGTGAGGGTCGCGGGGTCAAAAGGCGTGATCATTTGGCATTTACCGTTCGGGTGGCGTGGCTTCGGTGGCTTTCGTGGCTTCCGGCTGTGGGGGCAGCTCTCAAACTCAGCTCGGCAAAGGTGGTCCGCATTCAACCAATCCGTCGGCGGTCATTGCCGAAGGTGCTCCCGCGCATTATTCTCCCCGCGACCGCCTGCGAGCAAGCGCTCGACAGGTTTGTTTTCTGGCCGTTGAACCGGCCCAAGTCTGTTTCTGTTCATTGCATCCACCTGCGGTGGAAAAAGGAGCTCGGAAGATGGGGATCATGGACTTCGTTAAGAGTGGCGTGCGCGAGATGATGATCGCTCGTCCGGACCACCTGAAGCACCTCATCGTCTACAAGCACCCGGATCAGAACGTCCCGAAGTACTCGCAGTTGACGGTGGACAGTGACGAGTGTGCTTTGTTCTTCAAGGACGGGACGTATCAGGGCTGGCTGCCGGCAGGCCGTCACACTCTGAATACGCAGAACATCCCGTTCCTCAACAACATCGTCAACAACTACACCGGCGGAGACGTGTTCATCGCGGAGATCTACTTCGTGAAGACCCAGCCGGTTCGCAGCGTGCCCTTCGGCGGCAAGCTGGAGTCGATGGAGGACCCGACGCTGTTCGAGTTCGTGACGCCCCGCGTGCACGGTGAGTTCTCGCTGGTGATCACGGATCCGGTGCGCTTCGTCATCGGCTACCACGGCCAAGCCGGCGGCTCGAACGACAATGACGCCATCACCGACTGGATCAAGCGCCTGTTCTTCATGAGCGTGAAGACGGTGATCGGCCAAATGTGCGTGCAGACCGGCCGTTCGCTGTTGAACCTCGGCGGCATGACGGCCGAGCTCTCCGGCCGCATGATTCAAAGCGCGCCGAACCTCGCCGATATCGGCGTGAAGATCCTGCAGATCGCGGACTTCAGCATCAACTTCTCGCCCGAGGACGAGAAGCTGCTGCGCGAGGCCAACAAGGCTCGCGCCGAGGCTCGTCGCGGCGTCAGCATTGCTCGGGATTCGGCTGCGGCGAAGCAGTTCGAGCTGGACCAGAAGTTCGGTCAGGACGCGCGTTACGTTCAACAACTGGCCGGCAACTACAACAACTACGCCGCCGGCCAAGCGATGATGGGCGCAGGCGAGGGCATGGCCAAGGGCGGCGGCAACAGCGGTGTTGCAGCGCTCGGCGCCCAAATGGCGATGGGTGTGGGCATGGCCAACATGATGGCCAACCCGCAGCAGGGCGGCGTGCCCCAGTTCGGCGTGCCCGGGATGATGGGCGCTCCCGGAGCCGCCCCCGCAGCGCAGGCCGCTCCGGCCGCTGCACCGCAGGCCAGCATCGAGGACCGCCTGGCCAAGCTGAAGAGCCTGAAGGACAAGGGGCTGATCGGCGACGACGACTTCGCCAAGAAGCGCGACGCGATCCTCGCCGAGATCTGAGCTGGCACCTCCCACGAAAACGCCGAAGCGGCTGATCCTCGACCTCGAGGACTCGGCCGCTGAGCTTATCGGCTGCACGTTGTCCGGGCGCTATGTGGTGGAGAGCGTGCTCGGGCAAGGCGGTATGGGCACGGTGTACCGTGCGCGCCACAGCGTGATTGGGCGCACCTGTGCGATCAAAGTGCTGCGGCGGGAAATCGCTGGGGACGCTGAGTCGGTGCAGCGTTTCATACGCGAGGCGAAGATCGCCGGCGGGCTCTCGCACCCGAACATCGCCGAGGTGATCGACTTCGGTGAGGTGACCGCGGCTGAGCTGCCTTCGCTCGGGCGGAGCACCCAGCCGTTCATGGTGATGCCTGAGCTCGAGGGCCAAACGTTAGCGGATATCCTCGAGCGCAGCGGGCCGCTGGATGGCTGGCGGGTGGCGCGTTTGTTCGCGCAGGCCGCCGACGCGCTGGCCGCCGCGCACGACAAGGCGGTGATTCATCGCGACCTCAAGCCGGACAACCTCTTCGTCACGCGGGATCGCAACGGCGCCGAGCTAGTGAAGGTGCTTGATTTTGGCGTGGCCAAGTTGCTCACAGCGCCCAAATTGACGCGCAAAGGCACCGTTTTCGGCACCCCGTACTATATGAGTCCGGAGCAGGCCAGCGACCGTGGGGTGGACCACTTCACCGACCAATACGCGCTCGGCGTGGTGATGTACGAGGTGCTCAGCGGTCGGGTTCCCTTCGACGATGATTCGCCGATGGGCGTGATGAAGCAGCACCTTTTCGCGACGCCGGAGCCGCTCGAGGAGGTGGTGCCGGACGTGACGCGGCTCGGTGAGGTCGGGCCAGTCGTCATGCGCTGTTTGGCCAAAGCGCCGAACGAGCGCTTCCCGAATATGCGCGCGCTCGCTGCGGCCTTGAACGAGGTCGCGCGCAAACCCGCGCAAGCGACTCCGCGCCCGGCGCCCGCGCAAGGGACCCCGCGCCCAGCGGCGCTGCTCGGGGAGGGGCCTCGCGGGACGGTGCGGATCGGCGCTACGCCGCAGCTCTTGCTCTCCCCCAGCCAGCTCCAGTCCGCGCCGGTTGCCCCGGCCGCACCGGCCGCGCCGCCCCGTCGTTCGCTTTCGGGGCCGCTGCTCGTCGGAGCGAGCCTGTTGCTCGTGGTCGCAGGCTTGGTCGGCTGGTTCTTGTTGCAACGCGGCTAGCGGGCGGTCGCTCCTGAGCGCCGTTCGGCGGCTCTCGTTCCCGGGCGCCCTCGGCCTATTGACGAGGAATCAGCGTACGGGCCAGCCCGCTCGGCCGTGCTCGACCCGGCCGGTAAGCCGATTGACTCCAACTTCGGTAGATGTGCGCTTGACAGCGACGCGCCCTGGTCGCCATCCTCGCTCCTACGTGGCCAAACGGCAGCTGCTCCTCGTCGACGGTGACCCCCGATCGATTCGTGTTCTCGACGTCAGTCTGAGAAAGGCGGGCTTTTCCGTCACCACAGCCAGTGAAGCCGAGGACGCGCTGCGCAAGCTCGAGTTCTCGTCCGCAGATTTGCTGATCACCGAGACGCGCTTGCCCAACTCGGATGGGTATGCGCTGGTGCGGCGGCTAAAAGAACGGCCGGAGTGGGCGCAGATCCCGGTGCTCTTCCTCGCCAGTCAACGTTCGATCGAAGACAAGATCCGCGGGCTCGAACTAGGGGTTGAAGACTACCTAACCAAGCCGATCTTCGTGCGCGAGCTGATCACGCGCATCAACTTGATCTTCGCCCGGAGGACGCAGGAGGGCATCGCGACGACGCGGCAAACCACCGGCGGTGGCAGGACGCGCTTCGCCGGCGCGCTCGCCGACATGGGCGTTGTCGACTTGATGCAAACCTTCGAGGTGAGCCGCAAGAGCGGCGTGTGCAAGCTGGACAACGCCGAGACACACGCGCAGGCCCGCATCTACTTTCGCGACGGTAAAATCGTGGACGCGACGCTGTGGCCCGAGGGGGCGAAGGAACCTTCGACGCCGGCCAACGGACCGCGACAGCCGGGCTATTTGACCGGCGAAGAGGCCGTCTACCGCACCTTCATTTGGGGCGACGGCGGCTTCGAAGTGGAGTTCTCCCGGGTGGATACGCCCGACGTGATCGAGAGTTCGACGCAAGGTCTGCTGATGGAGGGCATGCGTCGGCTCGACGAGTGGCAACGCCTGCTCGAGGTGCTTCCGCCGCTGGCCAGCGTGTTCGAGGTGGATTCGGAAGAGCTGCTCAACCGCCTTTCGGAGATCCCCGACGAGCTGAACGGGATCTTGCGTCTTTTCGATGGCCGCCGTTCGTTGATGCAGGTGGTCGACGCCTCGCCCTTCGAAGATCTTTCGACGCTGTCGACGGTGTCGAAGCTCTACTTCGAAGGGCTGTCGGTCGAGCGTTCGGGCGCTTTGGAAGAAGACGTCGTGCCCAGCGCCGAGTCGGTCGCGCCCTTGCCGGTGGCGCCGCGGCACACGCTCGAGAGCATCGTGCCGCTGTCGGAGAACTCCTCGGACGTGCCGCCTCCGATCGCTCCCAGCCCTTTGCCGACGCGCATCGAATTTGGCGCTGGAGTACGGCTGGATCCGCCCACGCTCTCGAGCCCCGGCCAGCCGATGCGACCAGCCGCCAGCGATGGCCTGCTGACCCGCGACGGCTTTCTGACGAGCGACGCCGGTGAGGAGGATGCTTCTGCGCCGGTTCGCTTCGATGAGTCGGAGGCCAAGCGCACCGCTCCGGCCGATGACCACAGCTCGTTGCGGCTCGCCTCGGCGAGGCCGCCGGTGTTGGAGGCTCATGCGAGCAAGCCGCGCAGCGAGGATGAGGGGCTGAATCAGCCCTGGCAACACGCTGACGACGACGACGATGACGCGCCCTCGACCGATGCAAACGGCGAGGACGAAGCAGCGGGCGAGGTGAGCCCGCCCACGGCGCTGGACCGCGAGATGGCCGCCTCCTTCGATGAGGACGAGGAAGGCGAAGAAGAGGACGACGACGACTCGGAGGACGAGGACGACGACGACTCGGACGACGAGGATGAGGACGAGGAAGGCGAAGAAGACGAGGACGAAGCGGCCGCTCCAGCTGCCGCTGCCGTTGCACCCAATCCGGCGCTCGCACGCACGCTCGTCAGTGAAACCGTACCGACGCCCGAGGCGATTCGTTTCGCCGAAGATCCGCCTGGAGAAGAAGACGGCGCTCGCTCCAACGAGGACGCAGCCGCCAGCAAAACCGAAGAGGAAGACGCACCGCTCGAGTCGCTCGGTGAAGAGCCGGAGCCGGAGCGCTTCGACGAGGATGAAGCGCCTGTTGCTCGCGATCCCGAGGCTGAAGATCGGCGGCGCCGGGCGACCCGCCTGGTGATCATCGTGGTGGCGATCGCGGCCTTGGTCGGCATCGTTGCGATACTCAGCAAAGACCGCGGGAGTGAACAGCGCATTCCCATCCCGTCGAGCAGTCCGAACCCCGGCCCCAAGCCCACCGGCATGAGCATCGAGCCGCTGCAAACACAGGCTGTCACGGCCGAGCCCAGCGCCCCGCCCACGGCCAGCGCCACGCCCTCGGTTACAGCCTCGGCCTCGGCTTCGGCTTCGAGCTCGGCCGAGCTCCCGCCCTCCGCTTCGGCGGCGGCCACGGCTTCAGCGCCGCCGGCGCTCACCGGCACCATGCCGGTGGCCGAAGATTCGAGCGTGCCGCTCGCCACGCGGGTGCAACAGGCGCTCTCCGGCCCGGACAAGGGGCGCGCCGTCGGCCTTGCTCGCCAGTGGACCACGCAGTCGCCGGGCAGCGCGCAAGCTTGGTATTACCTGGGCGCAGCGCTGATGGGCGCCGGGCAAAGTGGCCGTGACGCCTTCAAGAAATGTGCCCAGCTCTCCTCCGCCGAGTCGGATCTCGGCGCCGAATGCCAGGCCCTTTCCAACTAGGGAAGACGGCGGCGGAACGGCGCGCGGGGCAACGGCCCGCGTAGCTGTTTCGGGCAAAGCTGCAGCTCAATCGTCAGACTGCGCTTGATGGTCCGTCCGTCCAGCCATGCCCGCATGCTACGGTTCCACCCCCAATGACCCATTCGACGGCATGGGAGGCCCGGTCCGATGACGAGCTGTTCGCTGACGCGCTTCAATTGCGTGCGGCGGGCAAACCTCCGGATGCTCGGATGGGGATTCTCCTGCAGCGCTGGAAACGTGCAGCCATGTACGTCATCCGGAGAATTCAACAGAGCTACAAACGAGGGACCGAAGACGATCTCGAGGAGCTCTTTCAAGACGCCTCGATCAAGCTGCTCGAACGCGGTTTGGATCAGTATCGAGGTACCGCGCTGGGGGAAGGCGGGGAGACGCGCGCAGCCTCTGCGCGGACCTTCTTCTTGCGCATCGTCAAACACACGGCGATCGACTTCTACCGTCGTCACCGTGAGGAGCTGGCGCCAGCCACCGCAGACGGTGAAGACGAGCCGGAGACCTCCGCTCATGAGGCTGCCGTGGCCGTCAAGCTGGCTCGCCGAGAGGCCGAACGAGACGATGCAAGCGAGGTCTATTGGAAGGCCTGGCGCAGGCTCGTGGCCGAGCATCCCAACGAGGCCGCAGCCTGGGATCTCTACCATCACCAAGACCTCGATGATCACGTGGCCGTGTCCGAGCGGCTCTCGATCTCGGTCGTCAATTCCTACAAGAGAATCAGCCGCGCTCAAGCTCATCTGCGGCTCTACCTGCTCGAAGACAAAGACCCTTGACCTGGCACGGCGCGCAAGCAGCCGCGCCGTTTTGCAACCACAGGAAAGGAGGCCCGCCATGGCCCCGATTTCGCTACGACCGTCCACGATCGAAACCAAACTCCAGAAGCTCGGAGTCACCCCCCGCAACGTCCTCGTCGTTTGTGGCGAGGCCCTACGCAAGAGCGGTCAAAAGGAGAGTGCGCGCGCCGAGGAGACGGACCGCGCACTTCTCGGTTTGTCCTTACAAGACGCAGCGCAGGCGTTGCTTTCGGTTTCGGCCAAGGAGCTCGTAGCGGAGCTGAATCGCGCGGGAAACGAGGCCTTCGAGGCCGCCTTCGCCGAGGACCAGGAGGAGCGTCAGCTGTTCGCCGAGAGCGCCGCGACGGCGCTGCGCGGTCGGGATTCGGTGGCTTCGTTGCAGCGCGCTGCTCACCGCAGAGTGGAGCTTGCGCGCGGAGACGTGGCCGGGCTCGAGCAGGCGCTCGCTTCGCTGCAGACGGTGCTCGCCGAGGTGGACCAGCGCAAGAACTCGATGGCTCGTATGCTGACCGGCATCAACCCCGAGCGTCGGCAGGCGTTGGCCGAACTCGACGCAGGGGAGGCCGAGCAGGCCTGGTGGTTTGCGCTCTCGGCGGAGCCTGCGCAAGACGGTCTGCTGCGGGAGCTCGGCGATATCGAGGCGTCCAACGCGGCGCCTTTGCCTCGCTTCGACGCCAGCAGCGCCTTACGACGCACCTCGCTGGGTACGGTGACGCCGGCGGAGTCCGCGTTGCTGGCGGCCCACGCGGCGAAGGACGCGTCGCTCGCAGAGGCGCTCGAGTTGGTACGCACGGTGGACGTGGAAGCGCTCTCCGCCGAGGCTGAGCGTTAGCGGGTGTGGTTGCGCGGGCGCGGGTCCAGCAGCACCGCCACGAGATCGGCGAGCAGCGTGGAGACCGTGACCAGCAAGGCCGACGCCAGGGTGATGCCCATCACCAGCTCCGGGTCGCGGCTCTGAATCGCGTTGACCGTAAGGTCCCCAAGCCCCGGCCAACGAAACAGCTTCTCGGTGACGATCGCACCGCTGATCAACGCGCCCAGCTCGAGGATCGTCAACTGGGTAATCGGCCCCAGCGTGGTGCGCAGCGCATGAAAGCCGAAGGCGTAAAGACGCGAGGCCCCGCGGGCTCGCGCCACGCGCACGAACGGCTTGTCGATCGCCTCTTGTAGCTCCGAACGCACGAGCCGCGTCAGCACGCCGGTGCCGTACAGAGCCAGCGTGAGCGCCGGCAGCAGGATCGAGAGGCTGAACATACCCGGCGCCTTGCCGGCCCCATCGATCGGCAAAAGGCCCAGCCGGTGGGCCAGGAAGTATTGCAAAAAGAGCCCGCTGGCGAAGGTCGGAGCGGCGGAGAGCGCGGTGCTAGCGCCGACGATCAGCTCGTCGATGCGGCTGCCTCGCTTGAGCGCCGAAAGCACGCCCAGCCCTACGCTCAGCACCACCTGCAGCGCGATCGCTACCACCGCTAGGTCGAAAGAGAGTGGCAACTTCTTCTTGATCAGCGCTGCCACGGGCTGGTTGTAGACGAAGCTAAAGCCGAGGTTTGCGTGCAGCCCGAGCGGGAGCTCGGCGCAATGGTCGTGCGCTAGTTCGGCGTTTGGGCCGTGCACGAGGCGGCGGTGATAGTTGAGGTAGCGTTCGGACGCCGGGCGATCCGAGCCGTAGAGCGCGCGCGCCCGCTCGATGTCGGCCGGGGAGGCCTGCGGTCCGAGCACCGTCTCGACCGGGTCTCCCGGGAGCCAGACGGTCATGAACCAAGCCGCCGACGCCACGCCCCAGGTCACCAGCAAGGCGATCACCAGGCGAAGCAGCAGCCTTCGAACGAGCTTCATCGTGAACCTCGCGAGCGCGCGGACGGCGCGAGATAGGTGCGCGTGAGATCGCAGAGGCGCATGGCGTCGGGCGTGTAATCAAGTACCCACGGTTGAACGACCTCGATGTTTTGCGCTTGGATGGTGGGGATCCACGGCGCCTCCGAGCTGACGATGCGCTCGGCCTCGGCGAAGGCCTGCCGGCGCAGCGTCGGGTCGCGTTCGCTGCGGGTGAGCAGCAACGTCTGCAAAAGCTCCTGCGATGCAAAGCCGGAATAGTTGTGCGAGTCCGCTTCTTCGGTCGGCATCAGGTTGGGATCGAAGAAGGTGAGGGGATCGGCGTAGTCCGCCTGCCAGGCAGCCCAGCCCATCGGCGAGCGCTCCGCGCTGCGAATATGCGCCAGATACGCCTGGAAGGTGAGCAGGTGAAGGCGAACGCGCAGCCCGACTTTGGCCAGCTGCTCCTTGTAGATCTCCGCCGCATGTTGCTCGAGCGTGTTGGGCACCGTCACGTAGGCGATCTCCTCGGGATAACCGCCTGCCCCCGTCTCCGGGTCAAACGCGTAACCCGCGGCCTTCATATTCAAAAGCGCCCGTTCGAGATCGAAGCTCCGCCCTTCGCTTTGCGGTGGTCTCATCGGCACGCCCTCCGGGATCACCGTCGTGAGCGAGCGCACCTCCGGCCTGACCAAGGAGAGCACGCTGGGATCCACCGCATGCGCTACAGCGCGGCGCAGGTAAAGATCGTTGAAAGGCGGTTTGCGCGTATCGAGGTAAATGGCGCTCACGCGAAAGCGCTCTACCTGACGGACGAGCGGCGCCCAGCCTTGGTTCGCCCGGAACAGCGCTGCATCGCTGCTGGTCACCTCCCGCAAAAGATCGAACTCCCCGCGCTCAAAGCGATAACGCTGGGCCTGGGGTCGCACGTTGAAGGTCAGCTCGACGCGGTCGAGGTACGGCAGCCCAGCCTCGAAATAGGCGTCGTTGCGCTCGAGAACGAGCCCGCGATCGGCGTCGAACTCGGTCACACGGAACGGCCCTGCGCCACAAAGCTCGGTCGGTTTTGCGACGCCGGGCGGCGGAACACTGGCGCACACTGGGGCTAGCGTCGACATCGAGAGGCGCGCCGCAAAGGTCGCGTCGGGGCTCTTGAGACGCAGCTCGAGCCGCTCTGGGCCCTGCACGATTACGCCGGCAAGCTCGCTGGCCTCACCGCTGTGAAAGGCCTCGAACCCGACCAGCCCGGAGAACTCGCTGGCGCGGCCGCTCGCAACTTTGGGCCCCAAAGCCCGCTCGATCGAACGTTTGAGGTCCTGCGCAGTGAGCGGCGTTTGGTCCTGAAAGCGCAGCCCCGGGCGGAGATGGAGCGTCACTTCGGTGCCGCTTTCGGACCAGCTCAGCTGCTCGACGAAGCCCGGCATGAAGCGGCCTTGCGGGTCGAAGGAGAGCAGCTGGCCGAACACCATATGGCCGATCACCACGCTGTTTTCATCGGTCGCCAGCGCTGGATCCAACGATCGAATCGGGAAGGCGGTGGCAAAACGAAAGGTGCCACCTCGGCGATCCTCGAGCGGAAGCTCGGTCGCACGGGCCGCCGGAGGCGCAAGCTGGGCACGAGGAAGCAGCAGCGTCACCGCGAACACAGCGGCCACGATCGCCAGATCCCAGCTGAAAAGCCCTCGCGTACGCGCGTTCGACGGCTTCTCGGCCAAGGCTTCGCCCAGGTGATGAAAGCCGAGCATCGTCAATAGAATGGCGGTCGCCGGCGCGAACACGAGCAGCGGCCGGGTGACCACGAAGCCCTCGGCCTCTTGCAGCATGCGGCCCCAGGAGGCGTCGGGTGGCGGCAGCCCAACGGTAAGGTACGAGAGCACCGCTTCGGCCAGGATCATCGAGCCAACGTTGCTGGTCCCGAGCGAAAGTACGGTACCGCGCACGTTCGTAAGCACGTGGGTGACCGCCACTCGCCACGGCCGAACGCCCAGCGCACGCGCCGCCAAGACGTAGTCTTCGCGTAGCACCGACTCTGCTTTGACCTGCGTTACGCGGGCAATTCCGGTCCAGCCGGTCAACCCGAGCACGAGGATCATCGAGCTCAGACTGGTGCCGCCGAGCAACGTCCCGATCGCCGTGATCAAGAGCAGACCGGGGAACGCGAACAGCACGTCGAGCAGGCGCATCATCGAGAAGGCCAAGCCGCGCGAGACGTATTGACGGGCCACCGCCGTAGCGATGCCGAAGGCGCCGCCGATCAGCGCCGACAACGCTCCGGCGACGATCGCTAGCGTCAGCGAAACGCGCGCACCCGCCAAAAGACGGGCCAAAACGTCGCGGTGCACCGGGTCGGTGCCCAGCCAATGGGCCGCGCTCGGCAGCGGTGGTCCACCGTCAGGCGCGCGCGCTACCTCGAAATGATGCTGATTCGGCGCCTGACCGACCAGCGCTGCGAGCACAGCCATCAGCAGCAATAGGCCGACCACGCCCAAGCCGATGCGGCCGTGACGTGAACGCAGCAGCAGCTTCATCGCCTGCCTTCGAGGAACTCCAAGACGTGCCGTACGAACACTTCGGGCTGCTCCTCGGCGGGCGAGTGACCCGTCGCCATGATTTCGAGCCGAGCGTCTCCCAGCTGTCTTGCGAGCTTGGTGGCAAATGCGACCGGATACATTTTGTCGTCACGGCCCCATATCACCAGCGTCGCCGCGCGTACGCGGCCTAACAGCGCCACCAACGTGCGCGTGTCGAGGGTCGCTCGCATCGTCGCGTAGGCGCTTTCACGCGCCGACGGGGTGTTGAACTTGTCATAGAAGGTGTCGATGCGGTCGAGGTTGATCGGCATGCCCTTCGGAAAAACCTCTTCTTTGAAGTACGAACGAAAGAACGCGCGACTGTAGAGCTGCTTGAACCAAAACGGTCCGAGCACTGGATAGAGCGGTAATCGGGCTCGGAAGGAGCGCGGAAAGGGGAAAGACAACGGGTCGACCAGCACCAGTCTGTCGACGAGTTCGGGGTGATGAGCGGCCAGCGTCATGGCAATGGCGCCCCCCAACGAGTGACCGGCCACGTGCACCCGACCCACGCCGAGGCCCGCAATGAGGTCGGCCATCGACTCGGCGAAGGCGCTGAAGCCGTACTCATAGCGCGAAGGGCTGGGTTTGGCGCTATCCCCGAACCCGGGAAGATCGGGCGCAATCACGTGAAAGTGCGCCGCCAGGAGGTCGATCACGTCGTCCCATTCAGCGTGCGAGACGATGAAGCCGTGGATGAGGAGGAGGGCAGGGCCGTTGCCAATTCCTGCCCCTACAGCGCGAATTCGGACCTCCCCCACCGTGACGTCCCGTACTTCGCGCCGCACGCTGCGGCCTCTCTGCATCATCGGCCGAGGCTAGCAGACAGTTGGACCACCGAAGGTCATGTGTGCAATGGTGGTTAACTTCACGCAAACGCAAGCTTTTTTTGGGCGCACCGCGTCGTAAAATCTTCGCCATGAGCGGACAATTAATGTCCTAGGCAAGCGCGTTCGCAGCACTCCGCAAGGCATAGGAGAGCATTTTGGCAAAGAAAGGCCCCAGAGAAATTGACTGTATTCCATTCAGTGGAATATGGTCCGTCGCGTTGTCGGATACGACGTTCTGTCTCCCCGAGAGGGGGAGGAGACTTTGAGCACCATCCCGGACCACATCCTTGAACGGCTCGAAAAGGAGCACGCCCAAGGAATCACCTCGGCGCTCATCCTTTCACTGTTTGAGGAGCATGGACTGAAGTTTTCGGAAGCCACGTTGCGCAAGTATGTGCAGCTGGGCCTCCTACCCCGAAGCGTTCGAGTCGGTCGCAAAGGTAAGCACACAGGGTCGCAAGGCCTTTACCCAGCCACCATCGTTCGCCAGGTTCTCGCAATCAAAGACTTGATGGCTCAGAACCTGACCATCGAAGAGATTCAGCAAGAAGTACTTTTTGTTCGTGGAGACATCGAAGAACTCGAGCGCCGCCTGAGCAAGATTTTTAAGACACTGAAGGAAGCCGTGCGAAGACAGAACAGTGAACCTGCCAAGCGCGTCATCCAATCAGAGCTAGGAGCTGCCGAGCAGCTCGCGAAAGATCTAGTGCAACGGATGGGTGAGCTCGAAGACCGCATCACCGCTCAAACCCGCCTCGCGCGGCGTGCGACCGGAACCTAGTCCCTCCGAGAGGCTCTCACGAGCCACCGCAGGGAAGACCAATAAGTGACTTAAGAGCCTTCGCATCGGGTTTATCGAGGCGGAGGGGAATGAGGTTTTAAACCTCTTCTGGGTATTTCGAGGGCTCGGTTCGAGTCCAGTGGGCCGCGTAACGCGGCAGATTCGATGACACGTGTGGGCGCGGTCGGCGGACGGGTTTCGGCCGACAGCGTCCTCATGCGCCAAGAAACGTCCAATCGGCTTGTTTTTCGGAGGCAGCGCATGAGCATGGATACGGAGTTCGACGCAGGCGACGTTCACGAGACCAACAGCGGTGCGTCCATCGGCAGCGACAGCATGGTTACCGAAGTAGAGGGTGCGCTCGCGCGTGCGCCTCGAGCCACAGCCGATGAAGGCATCACTCGTGAGCAGCGCCGTTCACGTCGCAAGCGCGAGGTGCGAGCACGCACGATCAGCGTGAAGCGCATGACGAAGCGTGAACTCGAGATCGGGCGCATGCTCTATCCCGAGAACGACTATGAGCGCCCGGTCACGCGTACGGAGTGTCAAGACGCACCCCGGCCGTGTCCCTTCGTCTCATGCAAGCACCACCTGTTCCTCGATGTGTCGGCTCGCACCGGCGCTATCAAGTTGAACTTCCCCGACCTCGAGGTTTGGGAGATGAACGAGAGCTGCGCGCTCGACGTCGCTGATCGCGGAGGTACCACGCTCGAAGACGTGGGCGCGATCATGAACCTCACCCGCGAACGCATTCGTCAGGTGGAGGTCAAGGCGCTGGCCAAGCTCCAGGCGCTACGCGACATGGAAGCCCTGCGCGACTACGTGGACGAAGGTCCCGTCGGCAAGCGTCGCCTTCCGGTGATTCAAGCCGCTGACGAAGCAGAAGACGAAGAAGAGGACACCGAGTCGGTCGAGGAAGCTCGCGCCGAAGCGGAAGCCCGCGCCCGCGCTGCAGCGAGCCTGCGTCCGCTGCTCGAGGAGACCGTGGAGTTCGATAGCTCAACCTGAGCTTTCGGTTGTGCGGTGAGTACCAATGGCCCGACGACGTTCGGGCCATTCGGCTTTTGTGCGTCACGCGTTTGGTTGGTGGGGAGCGCGCTGCGCGTTCGCGCGGCGTTGCGAGATCAGATCGTCGTTGGGTTGATGCGTCCGTTGGTGCGCGGCGGCGGCGGCGTGTAACGCGGCTTGGGCTGGAACGGCGGACGCGCAGGCGTTGGAGCCGCAGAGGGCGGGGCAACGGCGGAGGCCGCGCTGGGCGCCGCCGTCTCGACCGTTGTTGCTGCCGGTGGCGCTGAAGTCTGTGCGGTCACCGTTGGGCTCGCCGTTGGTGCAGCCGTTGTGGTCGCTACCTTCGGCTCGCTCGTCGGTTCGGGCGCGCGCGCCATGCCCGGAAGTTCGATCGTGTCGGTGAAGACGAGCACTGCGCCGACTGCGCCAACCACCGCGAGCAGCAAAGCAACGCCCCCGAGCAACAGCTTCCAGTTGGTCGAGCCAGTGTTGGGATCGGGGCGTTCGATTGCTCGCACCGACGGTCGTGCGACCTCTCCTTCAGCCTCGCCGAAGGAGACGTCGATGCCGTCGTCGAGTGCAGGGCTGCGGGTGGGGAGCATGCCTTGGGCGGCCAGTGTCCCGCGTTCGATCCGCACGGTAGGCGCTCGTCGTCGAGCGCGCTCGGCGTCCAGCTTGGGCTCAGCCGCAGCGGCGCCCTCCGCCACAGGTTTCACGTTGATGACGATCTTGTCGCCCGCCGGAGCCGCCTCGGGAACCGTCTGCGTTGGGAGCAGGCGTGGCGCGAGGTATTTGCGCAGCGGACCGTCCTCATCCTCGGGCGGCGGTTCAACCCGCCTCTCGATCGTCTTTTGCGGCGCACGCGGCACGGCCATCAGTTCGGTCGGTTCTTCCCCGTCGAAACTCGTACCGCCCCTTTCGGGCTTTGTTACGCCGGAACTCGGCATCCTGCCGAGCAGACTACACGCTTGGTTCGTCGCTCAAAAGAATCTCGGTGAAACCAACCTCGAATGCGGTCGGAACTCCCACGCTGCTCGACGATTCCGCCCCGTCAGTCCGAACGCGGGCCGGCTGCCGGCGCGGTCGGGTCGGAGACGCTGATCGGCGGCTTGCCGGCGATCAAAATGTCCCAAAAGCCGAACGTCCGCGCGATCGCGTGATCAAGCTGCCAGGTTCCGCTGTGGACGGCGTCCGACGAGCGCGAGCGAACCAGCGGCTTGAGCGTCTCATCGGGCATACAATACGCGCCGAAGGGCGAGCTCTTCAGCAGGTGCAGCACGCCGTCGGAGAAACCAGCCCCTGCGTACACCAAGATCGCCGGCATCTTGAGCGCGTCCAGGTCCGCCAAGGCGTAAGGGATCTTCTCGTCCACCGTGCCTGAGCTGTCTTGGTACTTGCACTCGAGCGCGAGGCCCCGGCCCGTGGTGTCCAGCGCGAGCAAGTCCACCCGGCGCGGCTTGCCGATGATGCTCGTCCCGATCGTCAGCTCGTCATAAAGCGAAATGCCGCGCGGCCCGTAGACCGAGACGATGTACCGGGCGACCAACCATTTGTACTCGTGGCCTTTCACAGCCCCTCGCCCTTGGCTAGATCGAGCCGTTCTTGCGTGATCTTGACGGCATCTTCACAAACGTCACAGCCCCAAAAGCGCCGCTTTTCCTCGACGGCTGCGACCCCAACCGAGCCCGAGCCGCAGAACGGATCCACCACTAGCTCGGAGGGCAGCGAGCTTTGCTTCACCAACACGCGCGAAATGTCCTTGGGCTTCTCACTGGGATAACCGCCGCGGATGCGCGGGGCCTCGAGGATGTCCGGCACGCTCAGGTCATTGAGCTTTCGCTTGCCCTTCTCGAAGAACAGGATGAGCTCGTAGCGCGCGCGATAGTGGTAGCCCATGCCGATCATCTTCTTGTCCCAAATGAGCGGCTTCCAGAACTTGAAGCCGCAGGCGATGGCCTTGTCCCGCACCACGAACATCGTCTCTTGATCGCAGAACATGTAGAGGTGGGTGTTCTTCTTCATCACCCGATACGCCTCGCGGAAGAACTCGTCGAAGCGCTCGTTGGGAAAGATCGAAAACCAGTCGTTGCTGGAGGACTTGGAGTGCTTGAGCCGCGTCGTCGTCCCGATCGACCGATACTTCTCGAGCGACTCGTAGGCTGGGTCTGTGATCAGCAGATCCACCGAGTTGCTCCGTAGCCGGCGCAGATACTCAACGGCGTCGCTGCGCTCCACCGCATGGCTGCGCAGCGACTCGCTCAGGGCTTCACTCGACTCGAGCGAGGGCAGGGGAAGGGTGGCTTGCTGGTCCATGGGCTTCGTCGTCGGGAGCTGCTCTTCGGAGTGATGGCGCTCGGTTGAGCGGGCCACCTCGCTCGGCCTGGTGCGGCGTCGCATGTGCAGGATGTAGCAGAGCCATGCAGCAGCGGTAAAAGGACTTCGGCGCACGGTAGGACAGATAATGTCCAGAATTCCGAACGCTCGGCGCGGAGCTCAGCCTGGTCCACTAGCTTTTTTTTCGCGTCATCGTCGCGGCCGGCCTAGAGTGGCAACGTGGCAAAGTTCGATGCGAGGCGCACCCAGGTCGCGCAAAATGCCGTCGACTTCAGCCGGAACTTCGAGGGCGCGTTTGGCCAGGTTCGCGTTCTCGGCGGAGTTCTCCGGCGAGCGAAGGTTGTAGCGCCGGAAGGCATGAGCACCGGTGGTGGCAAACTGGCTCGCCAGCCGCTGACCCTCGTTCCGGACCAAGGTGAAGGACCGGCGATCTCGGTCGGTTGGATCGAACTGCCGACGCAGCGCGCCGGGATCAAGACCTTCCGCAGTCTCGCCTCGGCGCACCAGGCGCGCTACCGCGGCCGCCCGCTGGATATCGACGAGGCGTCCTACCAGACCTTCGTCGGCTGGGTCGTGAACCACCTGGCTGGCTACGGCGTCAACGTGACGCTCGAGGATGAGGTCACTCCATCGATTCCACCGCCGCGCGCCGCGGCTCCACCGGTGCAAGAGCGTGAGTCCGACGTGATGTCCTATGCGGCTGTCGCGCTGTTGGCGTTCCTGTTTGGAGCCTCTGTCGGCGGGCTCGCGGTTTACGCCAAGTTCGTCGGGTTCTGAGGCGTCTTTGCGACGCAGACAGCCTCGCTGAGCGGCCCGCTTCGCGACGCTGGACCGCCCGCTCCGTTACTTCGCCCGCGCTTTGCGGCGACGACGAGCCTCGGCCTCTTCCTCTTCCTCCTTCGCCTTCTGTTTCTCCTGCTTCTCCTTCTCGAGCTTCTCTTCGCGCTCCTTCTCGATGTCGGCCTCGAGCGCTTCTTTGCGCTGGAACACGTAAACCAGGCCGATCGACACGAAGTAGAGCAGCACTGCCGGAACCGCCATCACCAGCTGACTTGCCCAGTCGGGCGGGGTGAGGATGGCTGCGACGAAGAAGGCGATGAAGACGTAGTAGCGAAACCAGCGGATCAACTTCTTGTGCGTGACCGCGCCGGCGAGCGCCAAAAAGCTGAAAAGGATGGGCACTTGGAAGATGACCCCGAAGCCGAGGAACATCTTGGTCACGAAGGAGATGTAGTCCTCCATCATGACCGTGGGCGTGATGGTGATGGTCTGATCGACCGGCCCTGAGAGGCTCAGGAAGTAACCGAAGGTGATCGGGAAGGCGGCCAGATAGCCGAAGTAGCCCCCGCCGACGAACAGCGCGGTCGAGGTGAAAACGAAGGGGAAGACGTAGCGCTTCTCCTTGGCGTAGAGGCCCGGCGCGATGAACGACCACAGCTGGTAGAAGACCACCGGCAGCGCGAGCACGAGCCCGCCGATCATCGACAAAGTGAAGTAGGCGAGGAAGGCGTCCCCCGGCGAGGCGAAGTGGAGCGAGGGCTCTCCCGGAACTCCCTCGGCGCGCCATGAATCGGAGAAGGGCTTCGTGATCGTCGTGAGGATGAACTCCTTGTAGTTCCACGCCACGCCGCAGCCCAACGCCAGCGCGATGAGCGAGCGAACCATGCGCTTGCGCAGCTCATCCAGGTGCTCCCAAAACGACATCGGCTTGTCGTCTTCGGGGCCTTCCTCGGTGTCTTCGACTTCTTCTTCTTCCTTCTTGCTCATGCGGTGGTCTCACCCGCCAGGGCTGCCGAGGGCGCATCTGCGATCGCGGCGTTGGCCGTCTGCGCGGTTACCAAGGCTGCCGCGGCCTCGCTGCTCGCAGCGAGCGGACTATTTGCCAGCGGACTCTGTACGCCTTGCTCCTCTTCATCATCCGCCAGATCATCGGGCAGAGCGTCATAGTGGTCCGGCCCAAAGTGCGGGAACTCGCGATGGCGCACCGATTGGTAGGGCGTACGCGGTGGGTCGGGAAGGACGAGCAACGGGCGGGTGCGCAACGACGGAATGGACCCGCGCGGGATGGCGCCTTGGGCGGGTTTGTACAGCCCAGCGGGGATGGCGGAGGAGGCCGATACGGGCGCCGACGCGCTGCCCTCGGCTGCTGCGGTTGGGGCCGGCTCGCTCGCGGGCGTCGTGCCGGAGGGCAATGCCGCTGCGCCTGAGGATGATGCCGCTGCGGACGAGGCCGGAGCCTCGTTGGCCGACTGAGTAAGCGCGGCAACCGCCGCCGTTTTTGCGCTCAGTGTCTCGAGCGCAGCGGCAGCGGGCGCTGCGGCTGCGATGCGGGTTGGTGCTTTTACCGGCGCGTTCGCTGCGTCAGCGGCCTTGACCAACGAGTCGAGCAACGCCTGCTTTGAGAGCGAGTCCTTCAGCGCGCGCAGCTCGCGGATCTCTTTTTCCAGACCCTCTTCACGGATGATGCGGTCGATACCGCTTTGGCTGCGCAGATCACTGCTCATCCGGCGCATCTTCGACACCCATTGGCCGGCCGTGCGCATCATCGTCGGAAGCTTCTTTGGGCCAACGACCACGATCCCCACGATGAGGAGGGTGATCATCTCGGCGGCACTCATTCCGAACACGGACAGAACCTAGCCTTTCCGCTTCCGATTATCCAGCCGTGCTAGCGGGAGGCGCTGGGGAGCTCGCGGGTTCGACGCTTCTCGGAGAGCTGCACCAGCTGGCCGCAGGCCGCGCCGATGTCGCCCCCGCCGCTGTAGCGCACGATGCTGCCGAAGCCCTTCGCGAGCAGTTGCTCGCGGAAGAGCTCGAGCACGCTGGCTCCGGAGCGCTCGAAGGGCAGCTGACGGCCGTCGTTCCCCGCCACCGGGTTGTACGGAATCAGGCTGATTCGCGGGCGAATGCCAAATTCTTGAACGAACGCCGCGGCCCGCTCGGCTAGCGCGGTGGCCGCCTCGGGGCTGTCGTTGACCCCCGCCAGCAGGGTGTACGCCCACATCGGCGCGTAGCCCGAGCCGCGCGCGTGTTCGCCCACGGCGCGCAGCACGTCGGTAAGGCGATAGGTCTCGTCGATCGGCATGATCGCCTGGCGTTTTCCTTCGCGCGCATCGCCGATCGAAACGCCCAGCCGCACGTTGGGCAGCGCCTCGGCTACGGCGCGAATGCCCGGGATCAAACCCGAGGTGCAAACGGTGATGTTGCGTTGGTCGATGGCCAGCCCAGCCGGCTCGGAAAGGATGCGAATGGCGGCGATCACGCGGGCTGCGTTGGCCAGGGGCTCGCCCATGCCTTGGAAGACCACCCCGTGAACGCGCGCTTGCGGCGCGGTCAGCCCTTGAGAGACGGCCTGCACCTGGCCAACGATTTCCCAGACCTCCAAATTGCGCGTCAAGCCCATGGTACCAGTGGCGCAAAAGCGGCAGGCGATGGCGCAGCCGACCTGGGAACTGACACAAACCGAATAGCGCCCGGTTTTTTCGAGCGGGATTCGCACGGTCTCGAACGGCTTGTCGTCGGGCCCGGCGAAGGCGTACTTGATGAACGGATCGAGTGAGCTCGCGGCCTGCTCAACCAGCCGCAATTCACGCTGAACCCCCAGCGCCTTGACCCGATCCAGCGATACGCGGCGGATGGTCGAAGGCGAAATCTCCGGTAGGACCGAGCCCTTTTGAATGCGCGAGAACAGCCGCCGTGCGCAGCTCAACGGGATGTCGGCCGCTTCAGCAAGCTCTTCAGGAAGTAGACCGGAGAGGACGACGTCGGATTTCATGGGCAAGGGCTGCACAACACTGGAGCAAGCGGACTCGGCGCAAACTAACATGCCGGGCGATGGGGGCGCGTGCTACTTCAATCGCGTTGTGCCAGCTCGGCCTGTGCCTGGCCTTGTGGCCTGCCGCCGCGGTTCAGGCTTCGCCACAAGACGTGATCGGGCTCGGGGTGCGATCTTCGGCGATGGCTGGGGCAGGCCCGGCGATCAGCGAAGGCTTTGAGGCCGTTTACACGAACCCAGCGTTGCTCAGCACCAGCCGCGACCGGGCGGTATCGCTGGGCATCGTCGGAGCGACCTTTCAACTCGAGGCCGGCGGTCCACTGCCCAGCGACGGTCTTGCTGCCGCGACGTTTGGCGCTGTGCTGCCCATCCCGCTGCCCGAGCCGGTGGCCAAGCGGGTGGTGTTGGGCTTTGGCTTCATCAGCCCGTTCGACCTCGTGGTGCGCAGTCGAATTTTGTATCCGGAGACGCCGCAGTTCCTGCTCCCCGACGCAGTCGAGAGCATCGCAGCGATCGCTGGGCTCGGCGTGGACTTCGAGTACTTCCGACTCGGCGGTGGTTTTCAGGCGCTGGCCGCGCTCGCTGGGACCGTGCTCGTCTCGGTGGACGGCTCGGGGCGCCTTTCGGCGGTGGTGCAAGACACGCTGGTGGCCACCTTCGCGCCCAGCGTCGGCGGTTCGGTCGAGCTGCCCTACGGCTTGCGGCTCGGGGCCAGCTTGCGCGGCGCGCTCGCGGGCCGCTTCGACGTCCGCATCGACGTGAAGGATCTCGGCCAACTCACCATCCCGCCGATCTTCGTCTCCGGCACGGCCCAATACGACCCGCTCAATGTCGAGGCTGAGATCGCCCGAGTCAGCGGCACCGTCCGCGGCGCCTTGGCCGTCGCTTACCGACGCTGGTCCGACTACCCGGGGTTGGCCGAGCCGACCGTACGTTGCCCGCTCGATGTGCAGACCTTCGACCTGCCGAACTGCAAGGCGACCCGCGCCATCGCGCCCGATTTCTCCGACACCTTGCGCCTGCGTGGCTCGTTCGAAGGCGCGCTGGGGCTTCGTCCGGGCCTCGATCTCGATCTGCGCGCCGGCTACTCCTTCGAGACCGCCGCTGCACCCGAACAGACGGCCGCGTCCAACCTCTTCGCCGAGGCGCGCAGCGTGTTCGGTTTCGGTGTCGGAGTCGACCTCTCCGAGCCGATCGCGACGGGGTTTTCACTCGGCGCCTTTGCTCAGATCGGCGTGATTCATGGGCGCGATCACGTGAAGGAGGCCGCCGCGTACGGCCCGAACCTGAGCACCGGCGGAAGCATGTTCGCGGGCGGTACCAGCTTGGGAGTTGCGTTTTGAGCGCCTTCTCAAGGACGTCGCTGGTGTTGGCGTTGCTCGCGGCGTTGCCCGCGAACGAGGCCTTTGCGCACGAGCCGTGGAACTACGGCTTCGGCTCGCGCGGCACGGCGATGGGCGGTGCGGTGGCCGCCGACGTGAGCGACTTTTCGGCCAACTATTACAACCCTGCGGGCCTCGCCGATGAGGAAGGCCTTCGGCTTGGCCTCGGCTACTTTTGGTCGGAGAACCTGCTGCGTATCAACGACGAAGACAGCGGCGTGAAGAGCTCTCACGGCTTCTCGTTCGGGCTCGCCGCGGCAGGCCGCGTCTTCAGCATTCCGCTCGCGCTCGGACTCGCGGTGCACCTGCCCGACGAGGGCTTGAGTCGTTTGACCGCACTCAAGCAGGAGATTCCGCGTTGGGAGCTCTATGACAATCGCTCCAGCGTGCTCTACCTCGCGGCCAACCTCGCGCTGCGTCCCTTCAAGTGGCTCGCGGTCGGCGGGGGTCTCTCCTTCCTGGCCTCGACGCGCGGTCGCTTCGAAATCACCGGCGCAGGCGACCTGTTGGCGCCGTACGACTCACAGCTGCGTCACGAGGTGGACGTCGATCTTTCGAGCGTGCGCTATCCGCAGTTGGGTGCGCTCGTGCACCTCGCTGAGGCGGCTTCGATTGCCGTCGTTTACCGCGGTCAGACCAACCTGGACTTACAGTTGACCGGGACGATCGACGCGACCTTGAACGCGGTCGGCATCGAGATCCCGCTGCGCTACGAGCTGCAAGCGCGCACGATTCAAGCCTTTTTGCCGCAGCAACTCGTGGTCGGCGTGTCTTTGCGTCCGCTGCCTGCCGTGCGCTTCAACGCCGACGTGACCTGGGTGAATTGGTCCGCTTACAAGAACCCAACCGCGCGAACCATCGCCTCGCTGCAGGCGGAGGTCCCACCTGGTTTCCCCGTTGAGCTGCCCAGCGACGTCAAGAACACCGAGCTTGCGGCTCCGCAGTTCTCCGATCGCATCGTGCCGCGCGTTGGTTTGGAGTGGCGGCTGCCGGTGCGCGGCGCCGACGGCGGCGAGAGCTCGATCGCCATTCCCCTGCGCGGCGGCTACGTATTCGAGCTGTCGCCAGTCCCGCCGCAGACCGGCAACACCAATTTCGTGAACGCCGATCGACACACAAGCTCCTTCGGCGTTGGCATCGAAGTGCCGGAGTGGGGCGCAGCGCTCGACGTCCATGGGGCGATCTCGATCTTTCCGGAGACCGTGACGATCAAAGCCAGTCCTGTCGATCTGGTCGGGGACTATCGAGCGTCCGGGGAGATGGTCAACGCCGGCGCGACGCTGCGAGGGACCTTTCGATGAGGGCGCTTCGCGTGGCGCTGGTGACGCTCTCGGCCTGCGCGACGCTGGCCGACGGTGAGCCTGGGCTCGACGCCACACCTTCGGCCAACGCCGGCCCGTTTCGGCTGCTCGAGTCGGGCGAAGTCGGCCAAGCGCGCGTGGCTCCCAACGTGATCGACGATGCCGTGCTCGGGCTGGCCGACCTTTCGGTGGTCGCCGATGAGCCGAACTCGCTCTCGGTCTCCGGCTTTGGCAGCGCTAGGCTCAGCGACGACGCGGGCAGTGACGTGGCTGGCATCGCCCGCGTACGCGCTGTCGACGGTCGCAGCTTCGAGCGTACGGCGGAGCCGGCATTGCGGCCGCGCGAGCCCTGGGAAGGCACCTTCGTTCGCTCGCCTTCGGCCGCGCGGGACCCCGAAGGAGCGCTATGGCTGGCCTACGAAGCGGCCGGGGGCATCGGCCTTTCGCGCGAGGAGTTCGGCGGCAGCTTCGACAATGCGGCTTCCCCGCTGCTTTCGTCGCTCGATCTCGGCTCCGACGAGCAGCCGCGCGAGCCCGGCCTCGTCTTTTTGCCCGACGGTTCGCTGCGGCTCTTCTATTCGTTGCGCCTCCCCGATGGCCGGGTTGGGGTAGGGGTGGCCTCGAGCCCCGACGGTCGCGAGCTTCGCGATCACGGCCTGGTCTTGGTCAACGACGAGCCCGATTCCAAGCTCTTTTCGCCCGAAGCTGTGATCGGCGTCACGCCCGAAGGTCGTGAGATCCTCTACGTCTACTTTGCAACCCGCGTAGGGGACGGTCGTCAGGAGATTGGCATGGCTGCTCGTTTTTTGGAGGGCTCCGGCGAGCGTTTGGAGCGTAGCGAGGTCGTGGTCTACCGCCCGAAGGCTGACGTCGACGTGCGTCAGCCGTGCGTAGTGCGCTGGTCTGAGTTCTCCCTGCTGTTTGCCACGCAGGATGCCTCGGCCGGATCCGACGCTCCTGTCGTGGTGGCGGGGCTCGCCCCCGCCGATGCTTTACTACCGGTTGCTTCGCCGCCGTGAACGCTCCAAAGAAGCGCTGTACCGATGCAGAAAACTGACGATCCGTTTCTTCGTTTTTTTCGTCGTGCTCCCAAGCAGGCGCGCTCGCGCGCTTTGGTTGGTGCAGTGATCAGCGCCTTCGAGGAACAGCTGGCCAACAATGAGTCGCTGGGGCCGTTGCGGCTGGAACAGTTGATCGAGCGCGCCGGCGTCGGGATTGGCTCGTTCTATGAGTACTTCTCGAACAAAGACTCGCTGGTCGGTGTGCTGATCGGTCAGGTCACCGAGCGCAATTTCCAAGCGTTGCTCGCCCCGCTCGATCATGAGTTTGCCTCGGTCGAGGCCTTCGCCAACGAGTTTGCGCTGCACGTCGCGCGTACCTTCTTGGAGAAGCCGTACACCACCCGGATGGCCATGGACGGCATCGGTCGCTTCGGTCTGTTGCGCACGATCGTGCTCGAGCGAGATCGCTTCGTTGGGCATCTAACGCCGCGAGTGCAGCCCTTCTTTCCGAGCGTGCCGGCGGAGGAGCTGCACGCCGATTTGGTGATGGTGGCCGACTGCGCCCTCGGCCGACTCGCATCGACGCTGATGCGCGAGAAGTCCCCGGCGGTCGAGCCGGTGGCCAAGGAACTCGCGGCCTTGGCCCTCGCTTATCTTTCGCGGCCGCGCAGCAGCGCCTAGCCGCTCAGGGCCTGAGGACGGCCTCGAGCACGGCGTCAGCTGCGCCGCTTTTCGGCAAGTAAGTGCCCGGGTCTTCGCCTTGCGCCGTCAGCAGTCGAGCCGCGGCGATGGTCGAGAAACGTCGCGCGCCGGAGCTCGGCGATTGCAGGGTGCTGCGCGCGATATCTTCGGCCTGCTCGAGCACCTCGCTCGAGGTAGCGAAGCGCGCAAGCATGCGCAGCGCCCGCGCCCGCACAAGATCGTTTTCGTGCGAGCTCGCGAGCTCGAGCAGCTCGACTTCGCGTTGCGAGAAGGTCGACTGCCAGAGCTGTGCGGCGACATCCCCGCTGTGAGCGCACCAATGGGCCGCAAGCAGCCACGTCTTGCTGCTGTCCACTTGTGGCCAGGGACCGGGCGCCGCCAACGTCGCGATCGGTAGTGGCGTCTCCGAGGGCACCGGCCCGAGCGCCGGAAGGAGCGGCGGGGCAACTGCGCCGCCTTCTTGCAGAACCCCGCGATAGAGCGCGCTTCCCTGCAGAGTACGAACCTGAAGCGGCGAAAAATTCTCGGCTCCGTAGGCGATCGGAAACATCACGTTGCTGATGTCCGGGCAGCTCTGCGGATTCTGAATGTTGGCGCAAGACGGGGTGTCGGCGAACGGATCCTGCGCCGCGACCTGGCTCTCGGTGGTGTGAAACAGACCGCCGAGATGGCCGATCTCATGCGCCAAAATGCTCGCGTCGTAGTTCGTATCGCCCGTCGGCGTGTAGGCGACGCCGCTCATCGTCGTCCCGTGCACCATCGGAGAACCGGGGATACCGCCGGCCACACCGAGCGCATTGTCGATCTCCCCGCCGAAGTCCCCGACCACGAACAAGTTGATCGCCGGGGCCGAACCGACCCCAGCCGATGAAGCCAGCAAGCTGCGGTATTCGGCTTGGTCGGCGATCGACACGAAGCTGTTCGACAGGCTGTGGAACGTTACGGCGCCCAGCGTGATCCCGAGCTTGGGGCCATAGTAACTTTGGGACAGCGTCGAGAGCACCGTGTTCACGTAACCCTCGTTGGCGACTCCCGGCGCGATGAAGACGTGAACGTCGAACTGGCCGCCATGAAAGACGCCGTCTTCGGTCCGCCGCACGAACACGCGCGTGCGCGCCGAAGTCGGGGTTTGATCGCTCGCCAGATCGAGCACCCAGGTGCCTTCTTCCACGGGCCAGGCGTCGGTCAAGTCGGACAGCGGACTGCCGCCGACCACGATGCGCTCGCCGACGAAGGTTTGCAGCCCCGTCCCAGGAATCTCGAAGTTGAAGATCACCGGGTCGGAGATGGCTGGTGGACGCAGCCGGCCGATCCCGATCAGCCCCGACTTGCCTGACTCCGACAAGGTCGTGATGCCAAGCGCGCGATCCGGAATCGGGATCTTCACCGTGTCTTCGATCGGGAGCGTGCCGAGATCCAGCTCGGCCAAAGATTGCACCGGCCCGGCCCACGGATCGACGCCGCCCTCGCCACCTGCCCCCGGGCCAGTTCCGCCACCAGCCGTGGCCCCACCTCCGCCGAGCGGTGTTCCCCCGGTACTCGAGGCTGCACCGCTGCTCGAGCTGTTGCCGTTGCCGGCAGATCCAGCGCTTCCTCCCGTTGCGTCGGCACTATCGCCGCAACCGAGCACAACCAGCAAAAAGCCAAGTGACGATGAAAAGCGAAGGGGCCAGCGCATCCGTCCATAGTAACGGTACGCTGGCCCGCTGGCTCGATGTGTCTCGAAGGTCTCAGTCTTTCATCGCCACCAAGCGATCGACGAGCTCCGGGGAGAAGGTCCCCTGCTTGAGCTTCTCGATCGTGCTCTTGAACAACACTTGCCACTCCGCTCGGTCGGAGTCTGAAAGCTCCACCACCGTCATCTTTTCGGAGGCTCGCTTGAAAGCAGCGTCGTCCTCGTCGCGTACCTTGCGCTTGAGCGCCGCACCGGCAAC
>CAITIQ010000513.1 GCA_903892415.1 uncultured delta proteobacterium
CGGGCGGCGCTGGCGGCGCAGCCCCAGAGTTCTTGGCGGATCTATCATCGTGCGAGGCCGTGCACGACGTCGAGCATGGCGCGCTCTGCGCGATTCGCCCGAGCGCAACCGACCCAGAGATCCGCGACTTCAACGGATCGTTGGCGAACCCCGGTACCGGCTTCGGCTATCACGCTGTGGGTGTGCCGAACGTGGAACAGCCCAAGGGCATTTGGGTCCACTTCGGCGGCAGCTTCGGCAGCCCCTACCTCCCGTCGACGGACACGTTCGCCACACGCGTGTGGCTGAACGAACTCCTCGGCGAGGGATATGTCGTCCTGCAGGTTGCGTACAGCAACGCGGATAGCATCAACCAAAGCCTTTGCGGCCCGCAAACACCTGGTTTTCAAGTGGATAACTGTGCTGGAGACGTTCGACAAGAGGTGCTCGAGGGAGTGGACGTGAGCAGCGAGATCGAGGTACCGCTCGAGGATGGCGTCGCGCATCGCATCGAGCGACTGCTCGCATTCCTTCAAGCCTCCGGGTGGGCCTTCCCGGGACTGGCCGAGGGCGTCGACTGGTCGAGCTGGCGCGTGAGCGGCCACTCACAAGGGGCTGGGAACGCCTACTATCTTGCCAAGAACACAGGCGTCACCTTCGCGTGCCATCTAGGCGGCCCCTACGACTTCCCCGACACCGTATCGCCTGGAATGATCGCTGATTGGTACTTGGCCGACGGATCTGCAACCCCAGAAGGCCAACTCGGCGCCTTCTTGGTTACCAGCGACCCCTACTACAACGCCTTCGTTAGCGCCTACGAAGTCATGGGACTCCAGGAGGGCGTCCAGTGGTTCGCCGCCAGCGGAACCTTTACCAACGACATGGGCGAGGTCCTCGACGGACACGCAGCCAGCCTCGCCGCGCCCGAACTTGCGCCCCAGCGAGCCCTAGCCTGCTTCCCGTGAAACACGTTCCGCCAGCTGCTCACTCTGCGGGCATATCGCAATGGGCCTGATCCCCGACCCCAGGTGCGTTTCCCGTCGTTCGAGATCCGCGAGCAAGTGCGCTGACGAGCCGCAGGGCTTTAGGCGTAGCTCCTTCGACACGAGCTACTCGAGACGAAAGAGGTCTTGCTCCCGGTGAACGCGGCTGACCACGACACGCCTCCCATCGGGCGTGACGTCGACACCACCGACGTCGTCGCTACCGAAGTCCAGCTCACGCAGGAGCTGCTGCGTGCGTCCGTCGACGCTGACGCTCTCGAGCCGAGTCGGACCTCGAGGGGGAAGGATCTTCAAGTAAACCGCGCGGTCGTCGCTGGAGAACGCGATGGGATAGGCGAGCGACGCGGACAGCAGCGTCGGCTTTCCGCTCGCTGACGGTATGAGCCAGGCGCCGGAGTTTTGGTCTTTGGTGCCGAAGTTGCGATAGAGCGCCACGGTGCCATCGCGGTCTGCGCGCACATCGAACACCCAGCCCAGGGGCGTATTGAGCACCATGGAGGAGCCGCCAGAGTCTGGGTCGACGAGCGCGTAGTTCTGGTTGCCCGCGACGCGCGCCTGAATCTTCTTCGCTGGAGCCCAGGAGAGAGTGTCGTCGGCGACCGCCAAATCGAGGCCGGTCTGGATTGGGCGCGGCGGACCGCCCGCAGTTGCATAACGCATCAGCGTCGGGCTACCGCCCTCGGGCAACACGAGCGCGACGAGCTCAGAGCCGTCTGGCCCCCACGCAAAGCTCATGATCTCCTCGTCGGGCCCCGACAACACCTTGGGCTCCGCCGGCTCGGAACGGGGCCCGGCGGCAGGCTCGTGGAGCGGTAGCACCGCGAGCCCTCGTTGGTTGGTGATGCGAACGAAGCCGACCTTCGTGCCATCGGGTGAGAAGCGCGGCGCTTGATTGAGCTGTGCGCTGCGCGTCAGAGGCTGCCACGGCGCGACCGCGGTTGGCTCGGAGAGCTGGAGTGAAGAGCGCACGTCGGTGCTCCCATAGACGAGCACGGAGCCATCTCTCGAGGCGGTGATCGTACTCGCGTCCGTCCCGGACACGAGGACCTCGCCTTGCTCGCTCGCCTTGCTCTGAGAAGGGTCGAACGCGAGGCGGAGAATGTCGGCGGTCGGCGTGGGCATCGTCACGAAGAAAAGAGCGTCGTCCGTCGCGGCCAAGGCCGCCCAGCGCGCGAGCGGGACGTGCACTTCGCTCGCGGCCCCGCCGTCTGGCGACAGGAGCAAGAGTCGTCGCTTGTCCTCCGCCCCAGCCACCTCGACGAGGAGCTTGTCTGGACCAGCGAGCCAATGGACCGCGATGAGCCATTGGTAGGTACCCGTCACGACCACTGTGCGGCTCGACCCGTCGAGCGATTGGATCATGAGCTCCTTGCCCGCGGAGTTGATGTACCCAGCGAAGCGCTGACCGTCAGGCGACCACGTTGCGCCGAAGCATGCTCCCTTGCCTTTCGCGCGCACCCGACCCTCCGCATCGACGACCTGCCAGGTGCTGGACTCGTCGCGGGCCTTGCCGCCGACGACGAGGACCGACTGCCCGTCCGGCGCGGTGGCGAGATTCGCGATCCCGCCGAGCTGCGCGACGCTCGTCACCTCCCCCTTCGCACCCAGGCGCGAGACGATGATTTCGCCCGGACGCTCGCGCTTGGCGAAGTAGATCGTCTGGCCGTCCTTGGAAACCGAAGGCAGGAGCGCCGTGCCATCGAAGGTGAGCTGCCGCGCCTTCACCCCTTTTGAAGGATGCAGCGCCGGAGCGGACGCGGATGCGGAGACGAGCGCGGAGGTCAACACGGTGTTCGAGGTCGCGTTCGAAGCGGCTGTCTCCATGGAAGCGGGCGGAGCCCGAAGTGCGCTCGTCGCGAGCCACACGCCTGCGACCGCCGCGCCCACGCCGAGCAGCGCAGCGGGCAGACGCCAGCGTCGAGAATCGGGCGAGGTGGTTCCCTCGAGGCTCTTCGGTGGCTCACCCGGCGTCTCGGCTGCGAGCGAGTCCAGCTTCGGTGCATCGGGCTCGAGCACCAACCGCAGCGCCTCCGCGAGAGCGCGTGCCGAGGTGAAGCGCTCATTGGGGTCGCGTGCCAACGCCTTCTCGAACCAAGCGTCGAACCCCGTGGGCACCTGCGCGTGTTCGCTTGGGATCGGCGGCGGGTCCGAGCAGATCGCGAGTACGAGCGCTCCAAACGAGCTGCCTCGAAACG
>CAITIQ010000514.1 GCA_903892415.1 uncultured delta proteobacterium
CATGCGTAGGAAGTGAAGGCAATCGTCCGCGCTAGGCATCAGACCAAACGCTTTGAGTTCGTCGACGAACGGCACGACGGCTTCAGGGACTACGTCTCCGTCAGCCTCGCACACCGCCTTGGCTGCTTCGAGGGCAGCGATGGCCACGTCGACGCGCCCGAGGCGCAGAAGCATGATGAGCTTCGCGTCGTCAGATGGCTTGCGTTGATACCAGTTGGCCATGGTTACCTGGAATGCGGCAAGGCACTCGACAGGTGGACCAGCCCACGCTATCTTGGTTCTTGCACTGATACGTTGTCGGCCTCGGACTCTTGCCGGAGTTCGGGGCCAAGTTGTTTTTGCCATAGCTCGCGGAGTATGGCAAGAAGGAGCGTCCCCTAATGGTTGGGGATGACCGAGAGGGTGCAGGCGTTAAAGCCGGTCACGCCCTCTCGGTTCTTTTTTACAGGCTTTCGCAGGCCTCGAAGAGGTAGAGCTTGGCTTCCTCAACTTTGGCCGCTTGGTCAATTTCTCGGAAGGTCCACTTCATCTCCTCCTGGATGGTCTCGAAGCAGCGCGGCTTCGACTCGCGGAGATGCTTGAGTTGACGCGAGCGGTCGTAGAACTGCTCAGCCCACTTCACGACGAGCGAGTAGTCCTCGTAATTGTCCTGGGGATTATAGGGCATGGTTCTTTTCCTCTGCCTTGCAGGCTGTACACTTGGTCATCCGGGACTTGCGGAAGTCCGCTTCCCACTTGAAGGCACGGTATCCACACGCGCACTCGATGAGCCACTTGCGTTCGTATACCGTATTACCGTCTGAAACCATCTCGACCAGCGTCCACCCGTTGATCATCTCGCCGGGTGTACGCGGGCTTGTTCCGAGGCGGCTACGAATCACCGCCCCCCGATTCAAAACGGGTCCTGTGCATCGTTCATCCAGTCGGGGTCACCGCCCGGAAGGGGTTCCATCTTGGCCGGACCACCGTTCGCACGGTGACGAGCGGCCCAGCCACGAGCGCGGGCTGCGTCCTTGGCAGACCAGTCGGCGAACTTCGCCTTGGCCGGGTCTTGCGACTGCTTGCGGCTGATGGCGTCGAGCATCCCGCTCATCTCGTCGAGGAACTCGGCGGGGCAGTCGGCGAACTTCCATCCCTTGTAGTCGGGGCCGGTCCACTTCGAGGGAACGAGGCGCACCTCGGGGTTGCCGTACTTGCCGTCGAGGTCGGCATCGTTGACCGACTTGGGCGCGAGGTCCTTCGTCGGGGTGGGCGCGTACTTCACGAGCTTCAGAACTTCGTCGAGCTTCTGCTCGATGCGGCGCAGCATTTCATCGGGGGTGGTCATCGGTTGGTCCTCAATTTTTCAGGGCAGCCCACAGCGGGGCAAAAGAAGCAGTACTTACCAGGATTCGGGTCCGGGGTTTCTTTCTGGAGCAGTCGCTTCGAGAGCGAAACGATAGCCCCGGCGTGCATGTGCAGGTCGAACTGGTCGAGCACGATGGTTTGCTCGGTGACCTTGCCACTCTGCAGGTTGACGTAGACGGCGGACGCTTTGACATGCCCGACGCCCTCAGCCTCGGCGACCATGAGCGCCAGGGTTTTTAGCTGGGACGTGTGGGCGTCGGAACGCTTGCCGGTCTTCCAGTCGATGACGTGGGCCATGGTTCCGTCGACGACGACGAGGTCGGCGGTGCCGTAGATGCGGCCCTCGACGTTTGGGTAGTCGCGATGCCCGACCTTGTCGAGGCGGCGGCACGACATCGCGTCGCGCCAGTGCGGCTCACGTTGACCGGGCACCGTGTAGTACCCGCCAAGGGGCCAGAGTTCGTACGCCTGCTCGACGAGCAGCGTGCCCTGGGGCACGGTCCGGGACATCCACTCCAGGGTATTTCGGAGCGGCGTCTCGAAGCACTCGTCGAGGGGATCGAGGGTAACCCATTGCTGGGCCGCAATGGCCCCTTCCACGAGCTTGTGGAAGCGGGTGCCTACGATGGCGGCTGGGCCAGCAACGGACGCTTCAGAGGGCAGCCACGCGCGAAGGGCGCAGTTGATCCATTCCTCGGTGCTCGACGCGGTGAGGATGGGAAGCTTGGTCATGGCTCGACTCCTGCCGTGAGACGGACAAGCTCCTGCTCCAGAGCAGTGCGCGCTTTCCCGGCTGCTGCAATAAAATCCTCGACGGCATAGGCGTCCTCGGCGGCACGAGTCAGGCTGAAAGCGTACGTGTGCTTGCCGTAATGGATGCACGCTAGGCCGTACTCGTTCACCAGATTCATGATTTCTTCGATGGTCATGGCGTGCCCCCCTTGAGCGCGGACTGCTTGGCGAGGTACGCTGCCTTGAGGGTTGCCTTGTCCGGGTCAGACAAAAGACTAGCCTGAACGACGGAGGTCTTGAGATCGTCGAGCGTGGTCGCCGCTTCGAGTCGGGCCATGAGGTCCTGAAGGGTCGGACCCTTGGGCTTCTCAGCTTCCGCGATAGCGGTCTTGAGGTCGGACACGTACTTGTTGTCGTCGTACAGCCCGAGATGCACGTCGGACGCGAAGCCCAGGAGCGAGAGCGCCTTCGACATGGCGTCGGTCAGGCTCTTCTTTGGAGCCTCCTCGTCTGTGAAGACGCCGTGTTTGTTCTTGCCCACGAAGACGGTCTGCCCGTAGTGGCGCACCTCGCCGCGCGCCATGTCGCCCAGGTGTTCGTCGAAGCGATTGTACCAGAGCTTGATGCG
>CAITIQ010000515.1 GCA_903892415.1 uncultured delta proteobacterium
ACCCCAAAGGTGTCCAGACGGCGAGAGCTTCGCGGGAACGGCCGGCGGCCAGAGTGAACTGCGAATAGCAGGCGACAGAATCACTTTCCCAGTACCAGAGATGGCCGGCGGCCTTCTCTACTTCTTCAAGGCCAGTGGGGAGGTTCGGGACGATCTTGGCAATCTGCGAGTTGACGGCCCGGTAATCCCCACACACCCTAAGCTTGCATTTGCTTATATCCACTAAATCTTTATGTTGATTTGCAGGGGTCTTCATAACGATGTGAGGCCGGGAGGCCCATCGTGAAGTGGACAGTTCAAGTGAACCGTCCTTCAGTCCAGCTTCCGCCCACTGCGTGAGCACGTTTCGTTGGGCGAATGTCCATCTCGGCTCCGGGACACTTTGCGGCACGGGGTCATCGATGAACTTGAGTTGGACCGGCTCGGCCTGGAAGGGCTTCGGCATTGTCACCTGCCGCCCCTCGAATACGCCTTCATGCTTGCGTAAGAGGGCGCGGACTTTTGCTTGGATAACTGCCGGCAAGTCGGGGTTGACGTCGACTTGCGTGATGTCGTGGGCGACAGCCGGGGCAGCCTGGCCTTCGTTTGCCTCCCACCACGTGCGGAGCGTCTTCTCTCCGACGTGGCACATCAGCGGCAATCGTTGCTCTCGACGATGCTCCTCCAGACTGACGCTCAGGCTGTTCAGTCCGGGCATACCCAAGCACACGTCGCACGATCGGGGCAGCTGAGATTGGACGGCAACGAGGGCAGGCACGCTCACGACTTCGCCCTCGTAGAGAAGCTTGAGCGTCCCCTCCCTCGCGAACTCTGTGTGGCCGTTCGAGCTGCGCACGTCGTCGACAATGATGTCGTGCACGTCGTGCAGCAGTTCGACCAAGGCCAGGTTGACGTCGGACATTGTGTCAAGGCCGCAATCAACGCGAAGGGAATCATGATGGCCGTCTTGCCAGACGTCCACCTGGGCGCGAAGAGCGCTTCCCCCCATGAATGACGACGCAGGCTTTTGCGGGCGGCGGAAAGCCATGAACAGGAGGCGGCGTCCTCCAGAGCGAGCGTCGGGTTTATTGCGCGGCCAGCGCTCCTTCATGTAGGCTACTGCCTCTTCGAGAGTGCCGAAACTCTTAAACTCGCTGGTGACCCCTTTGGTTTGCTTCTCGCATTCCTCCCACGTCGAATAGATGCCGGGCTCACGCCCGATCCTCACCGCATAATGCTTTGCGCGCTTGCGCGGCCAGGTGACCGCATCGTTCCGCATCGCAGCGGAGGACGATGATCGGGCCATCGAATCCTTGAACGCGTTCTTGGCTTGAAGGGCGCGCTTGCGCGCTAACCCTTCGCGGAACAGTGCGGCGACCCGGTTGGCGGTCCGACGTTCTTGCTCCTCTGAGAGGTGAGCTTTGGTTGCCTCCAATAGGGCATCTCCCTCGCCCACATCTGGCGAATCAGGCCGGCCCCCCCGGCGGATGGGCGGCACTGACCGCGGGTGGTCTGCGAACGGGATGGTGTGTGCGGCTTCGCCGGCGTCCCGAGCCTCCGGAGGAGGACTACTGCGCCAGCTCTTCCTGCAGAATCTGCGAATTCGTCCAAGCCAAGAAAGCTGAACGGACTGCTCCCAAGGCCGGCCAGGATTGGCCATCACGTCGTCGAGAGACAGTCCGAGGGTCCGGATGTCGGAGACCCCGAAGAGAGCGACCACGCCAGCGGGGAGCATGTCGGGCTCGACAACGTAAACTTCCGTGAGTCTCACGGGGCGAAGTCCGTCGAAGCGTCCTAGCTCCAATGTGCCAGCATCTTGCAGCAGGGTTTCTCCCCCCAAATGTCCGACCAATACATCGTTGTGCGGACCAGTATGATGTACTGCTGAAAGTACGTCCCGTCTCGCGACGGAGACGTCCGAGCACGTGTCCACGAGGCAGCGACCGAGCGGGCACATGACGGAAAGAATCTGAGGAACAGGCAAGTTCAGCGAACTGCCCGTCAGCTGCACTCGAACCTGCTTCTTCACTGCCGGAGGAGGCTTCGACGAGAAGAAGCTTTCCTTCTCGAAGTCGTCCTCCCAGCCTTGGCGAGGCTTTGGACAGGCGACACGAAGGTGAGGCCCATTGCAGCGCGTACACTTGCCGGCTACGACGGCATCCCAGAGACGACGCCTGAGGCTCTTCTCGGGGAAGGAAGCATATAGGTCCTGATCCGGCTTTCCTTCCTTCACTGGAAGCGCGCTCTTTTTGTCGAACTTATCGTTCGGCTTCACGTTAGACCGTCCCTGATCCTTGGTCAAGGCATGGTTTTCCAGTTGCTGCTTCGTCCTGCCCTTGTTGGGGCTGGCTGCTCTATCGGCAGAAACCAGCTTGTGCAGAGAAACTACTCGCACCGCCACAGGGTCATGGCAATGACCCTGTTGGAACTTTTTAAACGTTGCAGGGTCGAAACGACCCAAAGATTGCTGCAGCAGGTTGATGGTATACCCCGCACCTTCATCGAAGTTTGCCCGCTGATCCCGGGCTGGGACCTGCA
>CAITIQ010000516.1 GCA_903892415.1 uncultured delta proteobacterium
CCGCCAAGAAGGTCCAGGTCGTCGCCATCGCCGCAGATCCGCTGCCCAAGATGGAAGGCCTATCCAAGCGCTTTCCGCAGCTGATCTTCTTGGCCGACGACGAGCCGCTCACCGTCAGCCAAGCCTGGGGCGCGGCCATGCCGGAGGATGAAGTCCCAGCCCCCGCGACCTTCATCGTCGACAAAGCCGGCGAGCTCCGCTTCGCCCACTTCAGCAAGTGGGGCCAAGGCGAATGGCCGGCGTGGGAAGAGCTGTTGCGCGCTCTGCCTTAGGAGCGAAGCGGCGCGCGCGGAGCGGCGCGAAGCGGCGCGCGCGACATTACGCACAGTCTCGCCGTGACAGCGGGCGATCTGTCGCACCCGGACGGGCGTCCACCCCGCGTCACGCCCCCCTCCCGCGAAAAGCGGCCGCCGCGCGCGACACATCGCCGAGTCTCACCGTGACAGCGGGCGATCTGTCGCAGGCGGTGACACGTTCCTCGCCCGGCGGGTCGGCTCGCTCGGAAGGTCATCGTTGTTATGGCGGAGCGCGGCGCGGAGCTTGGCCATCTTCGCGATGGTCGCGACGAACTGCGGGTCGGCGGTGCCGCGGTCACGTTCGAGCGTCCTTGTGCTGACCTCGATCGAGTCGGCGATCTGGCGGAGGGGGATGCGCCCATCGACGAGGCGGAGGACTGCGGCGCGAGCGGCGCGCGCGGATGGTTCGCGCCCCGACAAGGATGGCAGGGCCACGGCGGCCGAGCCTGCGGACAGGTAGTCGGGTGGGTCGGTCTCGCGGTCGAGCGGGAGGTCCAGCAGCGCAAGGAGATCCGCGCGACTCAACCGCGGGAGCGCCTCGAACAGCCGAGCATTCGTGGCGCGCGAGTTGATAAGGCGCATGCCCAACAGGTCGAGCAGACTGCTCGCTTCGTGCTCCCGATCGAACGACACGAGCCCGTGGTGCTGGCCCTGCCGGAACAAATAACTGAGCGTGCTCCGCAGATGCTTGAAGGTGTCGATCGGGCGGATCCGCGCGGGCTCGAAGGGTCGCACCAGAGGCAACCTGCGCCGCAGCGCCGACTCGACGATCCGCGCGAACTGGCCCGCCTCAGTCCTCGATCCCCCGACGATGGCGTGGAGGTGCGTATCCACGCTCCGAAACGCAAGCAGCCCGCGTTGATCGCCGCAAGCGTACAAACACCGCGCCAGCCGCCGCCGCTCCGCAGCGTCCCTCGCTATCCAGGTGTCATCCGTCGGTCGCATCGTTAGGTGGTAGGCCATCACGCTCATGCACGCCGCTTGAGCAACTCCGATGCCCGGCAGAAAGGCGTACGAAATCACGCAAATTCTATGGCGGGCAACCGAAAAGGGCCGGCGGGCGCCAGGGCATACCGATGGCTCGTCTCCCGGCCTCATGCGACACATCGCCCGCTGTCACCGCGAGACTCGGCGATATGTCGCTCCAGCAGCTCGAGGCCCGCCGCCCTGCGCACGCGGCCTCTGTGCCACCACCCCATCCGCCTCAATTCTGCCCGCTCGCTGGGAGCGACTCTCGTAAAGTAAGGCGGTGAGCACGTTCCTCAAGTCGATGCACGACCTCGTTGGCATTGGTCGGTGGCAGAGGAAAAGCGGTGGTGGGACGGCTTTTATGGTCGTTTGGTGTGCCGTCGCCTTCAGCATGCTGGGCTTTGGGCTTTGGGCTGCGCTGAGTTCGACGCAGAGCGTGCTGGAGCTGGGGCCTGAGCTGAAGGCGCGGCCCATTCGTTCGGCCTCGGATGAAGACGCTGGCGAGGGCATCTTTCAAGGCAAGCTGCGCGGCCCGGCGCGCCAATCACCCTCGGGCACGAACGTGGTCGCTTGGTACGCCTGGCTGGACCGCGTCGTCACCAGGGGCAAAAACACGACGCGCGAGCGCTTGTGCACGGTGCATGAAGTGGACGGGCTCACGCTCGAGGAAGGCGGACAACGCACACCGCTCGAGCTGCGACCCAAGACCTTCGTGGTCTCGCAATCCGGGAGCTTCTCGAGCCCCGGGCCGAACCGCTTGCTGCTGTTTGCAGCTACGACGGAGCCCGGGACCCCGGCCTCCATCCTCAGCCGGCCGGAGTGCAAATCGCCTGATTCCTCGCCGCTCGAGTACCACGAGCTTGTGTGGACCGACGGCCGCGAGCTGGTTGTCTCGGGGCTGCGTAGCGCAAACGGCATCGGCCCGAGCGACAAGAGCGTCGACTTCGTAGCGAGCGAGTGCGGTCCGTCGACGAACGGTTGTGAGGACGCCAAACGAGGCAAGGAGTACGCGCTCCGTCATTGGGTCACCGGCGCGACCTGGGTCACCACCATCGCCTTCACGGTCGCTGGGATCTTCATCACCGTGCTCGGCGGCATCAGTCTTTGGCGTCACCGAGCGCAGCAGAAGCAGCGACGCGTCGTCGCGAGGAGGCTCACATGATCCTGATCATGTCAGCGGTGCTACTCGTGGCAGGCTTGACGCTGAGCGCGCTAGCGTGGCTCGAGTTGCGGCCGAGTCGCATGTTCCTCGAGCGCCCAACCTCCGCCACTCAGTCGATGAAGGCCGGCCCAGTCGAGGCCGCAGGCGTACTGCGCGCCAATGGCGTCACGCCGCTGCAGAGCAGCTTCGGCACGCCTTGCGTGTTGGTTCACACCCTGTATGAGCGACGCGTTGGGCGGAACAACTACCGCGAGGAATCGCGGGACACCGTCGCGGTGCCTGCCGTCTTGAACGACACGAGCGGCTCGTGCACGGTGGACCTCTCCTACGTGGACTTGGTGGGCGAGAGCTGGGAGTTCCGCCAAGTGGACGGCAGGCGCATCACCCAAACCATCGTCCGCGATGGAGCCAGCGTTTTCGTCGCCGGCAGCGCGACCCCCACCGGCGTGGTCGCAGCGCAGAACTACCGTGGCAACGTGCCCCAACTCGCCATCGGTCCGAGCGCGGATAGTCCGTTGCTCGTATCGGTCGGCGGTCAGTCGAACGCGATCTGGAGCTACGGCTGGAGGGCGATCGTCAGCATGCTGTGCGGCGTTTGCCTGCTCGCCCTCAGCGGCGCAGCGGCCTACATCCACGCAGCGCTGCCCTGACGCCCGTCTCACAGCTCGCTCACTCTTCGCTGGCCGCATCCCCAGCTTGCGCGACGCGGATCTTCGTCTTTTGCGGGCTGACAATGAAGGTGACGATTCGCTCTTTGGCCTCGAACTCCTGGCGGTAGGTGTCGGCGGAGCGCTTGTACTTGAACGGCCCGATGCGCACGCGGTGCCAGAGCCCGCGGCCCTTGACGTTGGCCGACTCGACGTAGGCGTGGTGGCCGCGACGGCGCAACGCGGAGGCGAAGGACTGCGCCTCTTCATCGGTCTTGAACGAGCTCACTTGCAGTTGGAAGCCGCCTGTTTGGCCGGCCTCGACCTCGGTGCCGGTCTCGCGGGAGACCTGGCGCGTAGCGCTGCCGAGCGAATCGCTGGGGCTCTGGAACTGCGGTTCCTTCCCCGCGTCCGCGAGCAACTGCTGCGCGGGCAGCGGCATGACCGGCAAGCGGTCCGAGGCCGGCGGCGGCGCTGTGGGATGACCCAGCGGCAAGTTGAACTCCGGGTCCACCACCTTGTCGTTGTTGCGAATGGCCTCGAGCGCCGTCGTCGGTTGATCGCTGTTGGAGAGCATGAGCGGGAAGGTCACGTCCACGTTCTCGGCGGGGGCCTCCGAGCGCG
>CAITIQ010000517.1 GCA_903892415.1 uncultured delta proteobacterium
ACGCCCAAAGCCAAGACGCTGGAGGTGTTTGGCCAACGGGACGCCGAGGGCAGGCCGGTCCCGTTCCATCTGTACACAATGCGTCAGGCGATCGAGGAGGGCTTCATCCTCGACGTGCTCAAGAACTACACCACCTACAAGGCGTTCTACCGCTTGGTGAAAGCCAGCGAGGAGGACCCGCAGGTGGACAAGCGCAAGGCCACGAGTCAGCTCGCGCGCTTCATGTCGCTGCACCCGTACAACATCGGGCAAAAGACGCAGGTGATGGTCGAGCACTTCCGCTCCAAGGTGCGCCACCGGATCGGCGGCAAGGCCAAGGCGATGGTCGTGACCAGCTCACGGCTGCACGCGGTGCGCTACCACGAGGCGTTTCGCAAATACATCGCCGAGCAGGGCTACAAAGACATTGGCGTCCTGGTGGCGTTCTCTGGTGCCGTTGAAGATCCGGACGTGGAAGGCGTCGAGTACACCGAGCAGGGCCTCAACGGCGGCATCAAAGAGCGGGAGCTGCCCAGCAAGTTCGCCAGCGACGACTACCAGGTGCTGCTCGTCGCCAACAAGTACCAGACCGGCTTCGACCAGCCGCTGCTCCACACCATGTACGTGGACAAGCGGCTCGCCGGCGTCCAGGCGGTGCAAACCTTGTCGCGCTTGAACCGCACCACGCCGGGCAAGGAAGACACCTTCGTGCTCGACTTCGTCAACGGCGTCGACGAGATCGAGCGCTCCTTCCAGCCCTACTTCGAGCAGACGGTGGTCGCCGAGACGGCCGATCCGCACCAGCTGTACGAGCTGCAACACCGCCTGGAGAGCTACCAAGTGTACTGGGCGCAGGAGCTCGAGACCTTCTGCAGCTACTTCTACGCCCCGAAGGAGAAGCAGACGGTCGCCGACCAAGCCGAGATGTATCGCCAGCTGCGCCCCGCCGAGGACCGGTTCAAGGCCAAGGCCCCCGAAGACCAAGCGCAGTTCCGCAACGCGCTCTCCGGCTACGTGAAGCTCTATTCGTTCCTCTCGCAGGTCATGCCCTTCACCGACCCCGACCTGGAGAAGCTCTACACCTTCGGCCGCTTCCTCGAACTCAAGCTACCCAAAGACGACAAGCAGGCCCCGCTCGACCTGGATGGCGAAGTCGCGCTCAAGTACTACCGCCTCGACAAGATCAACGAAGGCTCGATCCTCCTCACCCTCGCCGAGACCGTCGCCATCCGCAGCCCATCCGCGCTCGGCACCCGCCAAGCCAAGGACATCGAGGCGCCGCTCTCCGAGATCATCGACGTCCTCAACGAACGCTTCGGCACCCAGTTCAACAAAGCCGACCAACTCCTCTTCGACCAGTTCATCCAAGAGGCCAAACAAGACCAAGACGTCGTCGACCGCGCCATGGCCAACCCCCTCGACAACTTCGAACTCGCCATGCAGCCCAAAATCGAAGGCCTCATGATCGACCGCATGGACCAGAACCAAGAAATCGTAAACCGCTACCTCAACGAACCCGAGTTCCAGACAGCCGCCTTCAAGGCGTTGGTCCGGCGGATTTATGAGGAGGTCAGGGCGGGGATGGGGTGAGGTGGGGGCGGCTAGGTTGTCCGTAGATGAAGCCGGATCCGCCCGAATGCGCTAGCTTTGGACAATGAATCGGCTCGCACGATTTCGCGAGGTGCTCGCCAGGCTCAACCCCAACGCTCCGAGCGGCCTCGCGCGTTTGCCAGGAGTGTTCGTACCGCCGCCCAGTGCAATGGCGACGAAGCTGGCCTCGCGGCTCGCGCTTGAGCCCGGGTCGACGCACCTACTCTGCGGTCCCATCGGCTCTGGTAAAACCACCACGCTATTGAGCGTGCGGGACTCACTGAAGGAGCGCCTCGCCGAAACGTCTGACCGCTTGGGCCTCTTGGATGTGAGCCGACAGCACGAGATGGATTCAGAGAAGCTCAAGGGTGTTCTAACGTCTCTGGCTGGGCTTTGGATCGCAAAACGAAACACCACACCAGGTGCATCGCCAGAGTTCCTAGCGGCTGCCGCCCAGATGGAGCGCGTCGCGCGTGGTTTTAGCGAGTGGGTCGTGGACCCGTGGGACGACGAGCACGAACGTGACGATCCCTGGATCCAGGTCCATCACAAGGGGCTGGTCAAGGCGCCCCCACACAAGAGCTTGGCTCGGCTGCAACAACCCCTGCGGACGCTCCGCGGGGAGCATGCAGCCATTGTTCTCTTCGACTCGCTTGACCGACTCGAGTCCAGTGAGCGGTTCCGCGAGGCGGTCGAATACGATCTTCCATGCCTCAAAGAAGCGGGTTTTGGTGTTGTCGTCGTCGGGCCGATGCGGTTCGCTCTGTCGAACCAGCTGGAGGAACGCAAAGTGGGTTCCTTCTTCGATGCGGTCCACACGATCCCCACGCCGAATCCGCTTTCACCTGAGGGCGCAGCCTTCCTTAGCCAGGTGTTGCGTAACCGCGTCCCGGCCAGCGAGATCGACGATGCGATGCTCCGCGAGCTCATCGTTGCCTCGGGAGGGCTCGTTCGGGACCTGCTCAATCTCGCTGCCGGCGCGCTGCGGGCGGCCTATGAGCGAGGCCACGACGGAGTCACCATCGAGGACGTTCAGGACGCGCGACTCGAGCTTGGCCAGAACAAGCGGGTCGGGCTGGACGACGCAGGCCGACGCATGCTCGAGCAGGTGCTCGAGGGGGCGCTTTTTGACCTCACGCGGGATCGCTCGCTTGGTTTGGTCGAACGAGGGCAGGTGGTGGAGACTGGCGTGGGCGAATGGCGGGTGCACCCGGCGCTCGAGGACGTGATGCGCGGCGCGTCCAAGGCAGCATGAGTTCGCACAGTGCATGGTCTGTGGCGAACTTCCTAAGTGCAGAGGAGGGAGGTTCGCTGGTTGCCGTCGTGGGATCGGAGAGAGACTCGGAGGAAGCCGACTGGCTCGTGGAAGAGCTGGCCGCTGCTATCGAAGGCCCGCAAGAAACGCTCAGCGAGGCAACCTCGAGTGCGCTGCTGAAACACTGCTTCGAGGCGCCAAATGTAACGCTGATTGTTCCGGACCGGCTCAGCGAGTCGGAATGGCGGCGCCTCGACCGGGCGCGCGGTCGACTCGAGCGAGCGCGAGTGGTTTTCGTGCTGGATCTCCAGAGTGAGGCGACCGCTGCGCGCGCAGCCCCGAACCTCTGGAGTGTGCTCTCTGGCAGGGTGTTCCGTGTAATCCCGGAGCTGCCGCTCAACGTGGAGGATCGTGACGCGAGACTGGTCGCACTGCGCGAGGCCCACGGACTGACCGACGAAGAGCTTCGACGAGGCGTTCGCGACGGGTCGCTCGGTCGCACAGCTGATATCGCGGAGTGGCTCGTGCTGCTCGGTGAGGACGGGCTGCTGGACGAGGTCTCAAATGACCGAAAGGCGTAGAAGACCTCCGCCCGCGATTACCCAGCTCTTGAATGAGCTGCGCGCTGTGCTCCGGCAGGCCCACGACAGTGGGGTTTTGAAGACGGCGCCCGAACAGATTTTCGCGCGCGTGAAGTGTGCGGACGAGGTGCCCCGTGACCCCAGCGCCCGCGACGCTTGGGCGATCGTTGGTGGGCCGAAAGACACAAAGCGACGGCGGCGGGCGGAGTGCCTCGAACGAGCCGACGGCGCCTGGCTTCACTTCACCCTCACGGTAGGCGCCACGGCCAAAGGACCAATCGTCCCGGCTTCGGATGAGGTTCTCGCTTACGATTTCGAACTTGTGCTCCGTCCACCGCCGGATGGCGCTGTTGCAACCGAGGCTCACTTCGTACGGATCGACAAGAACTTACCCGGGCACAAGAACGACGCCGAACGCGGTCTGCGCTGTCACCTGCATCCGAGTGACGATGACTTGCAACTTCCTTGGGTCGACACTGGACCGGTGGAGGCACTAAAACTTCTGCTGACCTTGAAGCCGATCAAGGAACGATGAGCGGTAGGTCGCCTGGAACGAGACCATCGTAGGGCGAGGCATTGTCCTAGCGACTCATCAACCTTCCGCTTGCCATCCCCTCTGAACCTCGGTCCAATTGAGCTGTGATCAAGAAGCCCAAGTCCGTCGCGGATCTGCTCGCTGAGCGGGCGGACGGGCTTGAGGATTTGCTGGATGAGGACGCCAGGCTGGCGATGCGCGACGTGTTCGAGGATCTGTTTGCCGTCGACCCGGTGATGAAGGTGCTGGCGGCGGAGCAGCTCGCGGAGAGAACGGGCGTAAAGCAGTCGGACGAACTCGATGTGAGCGAACTCCGGGAAGCGCGACGACAAGGGAAGCTCGGTGGAAGCTGAGGAACTCCGGCGCCGCACAGAGCAACGCATCGAGAGTTTGAGGCCGCTGATTCGGCAACTCGCGCACGCCAATGCGCGCAAGGTACGAGGCCAACGCGAGGAGGACTTCGTTCAGGCAGCGATGGTCGTGGTTTGTGAACAGGCGCCCCGCTATGCCTATCGGGATGACGAGACCTTCGTTCGGCATATGCTGACGAGCGCTCGTTTTGCCATGTTGAGCCTGGTGCGCACCGAGTCCCGTCGCTTGCGACTCACGGCCCTCTACGGACACGCCATTCGCAACATCTTGGTCGAACTGGGCGTTGGTGATCGGCTAGCCGCCGAGACGCGGGACGCGCACTATCAGAACGCGACCATGGTGCTTGAGGCGGCCATGATCATCGGCACGCTGCGCAACTTCGCCGATGAGTCGCCCGCGCAGTTGGTGGAGGACTATCAACAGCAGGCGCGGGTGCGGGCGCGGCTCCATGAACTGGTCCCGCAGATGGACCCTATTGATTGGGCCATGATCAAAGACACCGTGCTGGAGGATATGAGCCTCGCTCAGTCAGCGCGCAAACACGGGCTCGATGACCGCTCCGCGCGCTACCGCGTAGAAAAGGCGCTGATCTGGCTGCGCCAACAGTTGCAGCGCACGCGGGGGTAGGGCCAGTCCGCTGGGCAGGGCGCACGCCCAGGATCGGCGCTCGAATTCACCGTTTTGTTGAATTGGCAGGCCGATCCCCGGTCGATCGAGGGCCCAATTCAACAAAACGTCCAATTGGCCCGCCCATCCTCCGCAAGTGCCGGAGGCGCTGGCTGCGAGCTCGCTCGCGTTGCTTTAGGCGCTCGAGCCGGGCCAGCGTTTTGCGCTTGTCGACGGTGCCTTCAACGAGCTCCGCGACCTTCGCGGGCCTGCGCGGCCCTCTCAAGGGGTGCTCAGCAGCTCGTCCAAGTCTTTGTCGCTGACAACCCCAATCGGGAGCTTTCCGCGGTACAGCTCGAGGAAGCGTTGAGTGACGGCTGTCGCCGCGCGGGTGGCGAGAGCGGTAGCCGCGGCGCCTTCACGCATTGGCTTCCCGGCGACCGCTAGAAAGATCAGCCGCTCTGTGACGAGCGATACGTGCACGCCGGCACCGACTTGGGGGAGAGCTAGGTCTGGCATCCCCTGTGACCAATCGATGGGTGGGTCGGCAGCGGCGGCGACGATCTGTCCTTCCCGATCGACAAGGAACGATTGCCCGCCGCAAAGCTCGACCAGCCGCTCCAGGATCACCGCCAGACCCGTGAGCCACTCGCTGAGGAGAGCCTCGTCGTCTCCCGGGACAAGGGCCTCCACAAGGGTCGACCCCCAACGACGCCAGTCCTCCTCCTGCGCTGCGTCTGCTGCAGGCACCATGAGTTCCGCCAGGGCTCGGTAAAGGCCGTCGAGGTCGAGCGAGCCGCCTTCCTCGATACGCTTCTGCACGGAGCTGATCGGGAAACAGTAGTGAGCCAACGTTTGCCGGCCGGGCTCGCCTTGGATGAGCGCAAGTTCGGTGCTGCCGTCTTCCGCCTGATGACTTACCCAGCGCAGTCCCAGCGCGTTTTCGAGGACCTTACCGAGGGTCGCACCGACGCCAAGCGCGACGACCGGCTTGCTCAGCGAGACCTTGCCGCTGCGGAGCGCGGCTTGAATCACCAAGAGATCCCTCGCATCTCCGTGGGGCCTTGCCGCGATACGTCGGAACAAATCGGCTCGAACCATCTGCAGGCCCTGGAGTTCCGAAACTGTAGCCGCGCGTGAGGTTTGCATGACGTTTCTCCCCAACAGGTGCCCAACCGCCTCTCACCGCTCGAGACAGACGCGCTTCCCGCCGCGGGCGGCGCACACGCGGTCGCCGAGCAGCAATAGGCCGCTGGTGCCTTCGAGGCCGCGCATGAGGGTGGGGACGAGGTGCGTGGCGTGGGTGAAGGCGCCCCAGCAGTAGACGCCCTCGGGGGCGCCTTCTGGCTTGGCCCGCGCGCAGGTGCCGGAGGCGCCGGCTGCGAGCTCGCTGACGTTGCTTAGGCGATCGAGCGGGGCCAGCGTTTTGCGCTTATCGGCGGTGCCTTCACCGAGCTGCGCGCCATCCCCGAGACAGCTGACGTTGCCGTCTTGGCCGAGCACGCAAAGGTGCGTTGCTCCGAGGGCGAAGCTGCGCACTCCCGAGGCGAGCTTCGTTGCCGGTGCAGCATCGCTCGAGCTCCAGCATAGGAGGTCGGCCTGTTGGGTGAGCGCGCAGGCGCGTTCACCCTGCAGGCCGAACTGCACCACGTCCTTCAGCCGTTCGCTGGGTGGGCTGATGGGGCCGGCACCGAGCCGGCCCCAACAGGTGAGGCTGTTGCCTTCGTGCAGCGCGCAGCCGTAATCACGGGCTAGCTCGACGCGCAGCGCGTTGCGTACGTTGGGCAGCTCGAGCGGCTTTTCAATGCGGGCGATCTCGCGCGGCTTCTTGCCCGGCCGCTCCGGCACACCGAGCACGCCGCCAAGTGTCGAGCCCCAACACTGCACAGCGCCCTGGCTCGTGACGGCGCAGTTCGCGTTGTAGTTCGTGGCCAGCGAGATCACGCCGGAGAGCGCAGGGTACTTGGCCAGGCCGCGCCAGGCGATGCTGCCGTCGTCCTTGATGTACGCCGACGCGCGATAGTCCCCGGAGGACCAGCGCGCCGCTGTGATCGGGCCCTCGTTGGTCTGCGCAACCTGAGAGGACACAGGCTGCTTGGTCACCGTCTCGAGATCCCAGAGCAGCACGGTGGTATCGGCAGAGCCGGAGGCGAGCGCTCCATCCGAAGAGAAGGCCAGCGAACTGACGCGCGCTGTGTGACCCGATAGCTGCGCCAAGAAACGCGGCTTGACGGTCGCGCCGTTCGGGTCGGAGAGCTCCCACACCAGCACCTCGTTGCCCGAGGCCGCCGCGAGCCGCCGCTGATCCTGGCTGAGCGCAACTGCTCCGCAGCACTCGCGCGCACCGAGCCGGAATTCCTGCTGCTTCGTTGCCAAGGAGATCTCGCGGATGCCGCGGAAACGGTCCCAAAGCAGCAGGTGCTCCTCGCCCAAAAACAGCAGCTCGTCTGCAGGCTCCGCCAACGTTGACTCGAGTGCCAAGCTGTCGCTCGCGCGCAGCTGAAGCTCGTTGGCACCACCATTCGAGACGTTGAGCGCGAGGCGCTGTCCACTGGCAGAAACGGCGATTCCATCGATTGGACCGGCGAGCGGCTGCGAAGCCAGCGCCGTGGGCTGCTCGGGATCGCGAAGGAGCAGAGTGCCCGCCTCGTGGGCGCCGCTGCCGACGAACAAGCGCTTGCCGTCGGGGCTGAACGCGAGGTTGCGAGCACGCAAGACCTCTTTGAGCGGCGTTCCTTTGCTCTTACCGAGGCCCTCGACGAGCCGCGTCGGGAAACCGTCGATCACGAGCAGATCGCTGTTCCGCGCCGCACGGAACTCGCGCGCACGCAGGTCGGGGCGCTCGAGTTCGTTGCAACTGGCCGCTTCCCAATAGTGAAGATCACCGTCGGCCGAGACCAAGGTTTCAGCGTTGGGCAGGAAGGCGAGGGACGTCACGTCCTGCGTGTGTCCGACGACGGTCTCGTCGCTCAGATGCAGCGCGGCTCCGCTGCGACGCAGTTCACGCGTGCCGTCGGCGCTTCGGAACTCGAAGGCTGGCGAGTCGTCGCGGCTGCCGTCGCTCAGCAGGATGCGCTCGCCGAGGCGCTGCGCGTGTTGCCCGTCGGCCAGCATGGTCAGCGTGGTGCGGGCGCCCGCAAGCAACTGGTTCGCAATGTCGTTGCTGTCGCCTCCTCGTCCGACCAGCGCCGCCTTCCCGCTGGCAACGTCAATCGCCGACAGCTCGCCGAACTCGTCGCGGTAGACGGTGGTTCCGTCGAGCGAGAGCCCGTGCGCGGCATAGCGATGTTTGCGTGTTTTGGTCCCGGGCCCGAGCGTTTCGTCGAACTCGAACGGCTGGCTCAGCAGTCGCTTGCCGGTGCTCAGGTCGACTACGCTGACTCCGGCGCTGGCGTCGCCGCCAAGCAGCGCCACATACTCATTGGCCCCGGGCTCCGAAAGGAGCACGAGGGCGCGCGAACCATCGCGACTGAGGCCCGCCAACGTTCCGGCTCCTGCTTGCAGCGTCTTCAGCCGTTTGGCCGAGCCGCCGTCGAGGACGTGCAGCGCACCCAGGTTGGTGTTCACGACCAGGCGTTTACCGTCGAGCGAGAAGCTGAGTTCGCGCACCGACTCAGCGCTGTAGCTGAGGTCGCCCGGGTTCATCTTCACGCCCTTCGGCCGCTTTTTGCCCGGCTTGAGCTCGAGCTTCGTCGTGCCCAGGCTCTTACCCGAAGGGACCTCGAACAGCTCGACCATGTTGCCTTCGCGCAGACCAACGAGCTTGCGCGCATCGGGGGAGAAGACCGTTCGTTGCAAGCCCGGGAGCTTCGCCAGAACTTCACCTTTGCGTACGTCGGAGAGCTGGCCGTCGCGGAAGGCGTAGATAGTGCCTTGATCGCTGACCGCGACGGTGGCCGGGGCAGGGACGCGCATGGCGGTGGTGCCGCAACGAGCGACGGCGCCGGGCGGTAGCGGCTCATCGGCGGAGGCGGTGAAGCGCGTCCCAGCGATGCGGCTGCGAGGAGGCGGTAACGCTGTGGCGCTGGCCGAAGCGCTCGCGGAGGCCGTCGCACTCGCGGAGGCCGTGGCGCCCTTTGGCTGCGTCACCGGACCTTCGACCGAACCGCCGCAGGCGAGCAGCAGCGCCGCGAAGCAGACCGGCGCACACGTGCGCCAACGCTGCGTTCGTTGGCTTCTCACGTTGCTAAACGAGGTCAAAGTCCTCGGCCGCGCTCGCCTCGTCATCGATGATCGCCCGCGTCTCTTCATCGCGATGGACCGCCAACAAGTAGAGCTCGGCCAAGATCACCGGATGGGCCTTCACCAGCGAGAGCAGCTCACTGGTCGGGAGAAACAGCGTGACCGTGGGGTTGATCGCCACCACCTCGGCGCTGGTCTTGCGACGGAACAACGTCGCGACCTCGCCCACCACGTCGCCGACGCCGAGCGTGCGCAACACCAACGGATCTCCGTCGCCCTCGCGCCGCACGATCGCCACTTCGCCGGAGGCGATCAGGAACAGGCCGGTCGGAGCTGCGTCTTGCTCGACCACTTTGTCCTGTTGCTCGAAGGTGACGATGCGAAAACGCTCGACCAACGCCGGCAAATCTTGCTCCGGTACCACGCGCAGGACCTCGCTCATGCGCAGCAGGTTTTGCACCATGCGGTCGCGGCAGTGTTCGCCCAGCAGCGTGCCGATGTTGGGGTGGTTTTGCGCCACCGCGTCGAGCGCGGCCTTCTGAATAAGCACCACCGCCGTCGGTCGCAGCGAGACCACCGAGCCTGCGCGCGGGGCTCGTGAAAGCAGCGCCATCTCGCCGAAAAGCGCACCACTGCGCAGCCGGGCCAGCGACAACACGTTGCCGTTCTTGGTCGTGCGGCGCGCCTCGAGCTCACCGCGGGCGACCCAGTAGGCCTCACGCCCGGGTGCGCCCTGCTCGATCAAGGTTTGGCCGGCCGGGATCCACTCCGGCGCCATCGTCTCGATCAGGTCGCGCAGGCCGGCTTGGTCCAAGGTGGAGAACAGCGGCACCGCGCCGATCGGCGCGCGAGAGGAGTCATCAAACGCCTTTTTCGCCGCATGGATGAACTCACAGGCTTTGTTGTTGAGCGCCACGCCGGTGAGCACGCTGGGGAGCGGCGAGAAGGCCGAGGCCGGCGGCAGCACCACGGGGGCGACAGCGCCCTGGCCGTAACGCGGGCTGTCTTTGCAGAAGGCCGCGGCGATCTCGTCGAGCAGCGGCCCGAGCTGCGCACCGAAGCGCGCGGCCTCGCGCGCGGAGGCCACCGCTAGCGGCAAATTCTCCACGTCGATCGCCCGGCGGGCGGCCAGCGTGCAGGCCTCCCGAGCGACCTCTTCACGCCCGCCCTCGCCGAGCAGGCGCCCTGTCAAACAGAGCGCCGTGGGCATCGCCGGATCGTCGCGCAAAATCGCCGCGGACCAACGCAGCGCCGCGTCACGCTCTCCGGCGAGCGCGAGCTGTACGGCTCGGTCCGCGGTCGTTTCTTCCGGAAGCCCCGAACCCGGTAGAACGGGCGGTTTCGTCATGATGTTTGGTTCGTAACATCCATGAGACGTTTCGTACACCGGGCCAGGCGCCCATCGGCCTCACTGCACGAAGGAGGCCGAAAGCGTGTACGGGGTGGCCGGCGCGCTGCTGGGGGAGTCCACAGCGATCAACACTTCTTCCCCGGTGGTGAGCACGATCTGGCCGGATTCGGTGATCCCGGCAGCCACTTCGTTGACACAGCCGAGCTCTTGGATGGTCTCATTGCAAGCGGTGGTCACCACCACGGCGACGTCCACGGCCGAATCCACCGTCAGATAGAGCACGCCTTCGCCGGGGCTGGTAAAGGCGAAGAAGTCCTCGGGCGTGCCAGGCCCGCTGCAGCTCGGCAGGAGCACGTTGCTACCGTCCCCGGTGACACCGTTTTGTTCGCCCAAAATCAGCTGCGGGATGGTGTCGCAGAAGGTCGGGAAGACGACGAGGCAGGCCTCACAGCCGTCGCCGAGTTCCTCGTTGCCGTCGTCGCATTGTTCGGTCATCGCGAGGATGCCATCGCCGCAAACGATCGCGCTGCAGGTCCCGGTGCAGTCGGGGTCGGCGCAATCGATCATGCCGTCTTGATCGTCGTCCAGCTCGTTGCCGCAGTCGACCTCGATCGCGGCGCAAGGCGGGCAATCGCTGTCGGCGCAGTCCACCTCTCCGTCCAGATCGTTATCGATCGCGTCGCCACAGTTTTCGCTGCATTCGGGTTGGGCCGCGCAATCGAGATCCGCGCAGTCGAAGCGACCATCGTCGTCGTTGTCGACGCCGTCCAAACAGCTGACCTCGGTGGTGTCTTGGCAATCCGGATCGCCTAGGTCGGTCAACCCGTCGAAGTCGTCGTCGGCGCCGTTGCCGCAGGTCTCGAAGGGCGTGCAGTAGCCACTGTCACAGGTCCCGCTGAAACAGTCGATGTCGGCGGTGCACTCGGTGTAGAAGTCGTCATAGCCACCGCCGTAGCAGGCCATCAGCGTCACCATCATCAAGCCGCCACTGGCGAGCTTGATCGCCTTGCTCAAGAGCCCGGCCGGCGGCTTCTGTTCGGCGCCGCAGTGTGGACAGCGAGCTGCTTGATCAACGAGGAAACCGGGACACGAGCTGCAGGTCGAAAGCATGCGGAACTCCGTAGGGAAGGGAAGATAAGCGTCAAACCGAAGAGCTTGGAACCATGCGCGTGGGCCGGCGCGAGATCTGAACCAGCGACTCGAGCGGCTTGTCGGCGCCCGGATCGGCCGTCTCGAACGGCTCCACCACGATCTCGAAAAGGCCGTTGTCGAAGGGCAAGCCTGGCGCTGCGTCCTTCGGCACCAGGCGCTCGCGCAGGCCTTGCTTGTGATGCTCGCGCGCACGGAAGTGGCAATACGGGTTGTTGCCCGGCCGGCCCAACACCGAGTGCGCCGTGAAGCTGCATCCACCCAAACAAACGTCGCCAAACACGCACGTCTTGCAGTAGCCCCAAAGGTCTTCACGCGTGCGCGCGCGGGTGAACGCCAGCTCCGGCGTCTGCTCCCAGATCGACTTCACGCTGGCGCTCTTGGTGTTACCGCCAACGTAGTGCGAGGTCTGCAGCGAAGGGCAGCCCTTCACAGCGCCGTCCGACTCGATGCCCATCACATAACGGCCGGCCTGGCAGCCGCTCCAATGATCGCGGTCCCCTTTGCGTTGCGAGCGAAGCAGCGCCTCTTCCGGCCCGAAGTAGCCGAGGTTGTTGCCCGGCATGATGGTGACGCCACGCGTACGGCCGAGCTCTTTCACCGCAGCGACGCGCGGCACGAGATCCAGCAAATCCCACGGCTGCAGCAACATGTCGGTGCGGTCGGCGGCGCGCCCGAGCGGCGTCGTGATCTGGATTTGCCAGGTCGAGATCTGTGGCGCCAAAACCTCGAACAGCGCTTCCAGGTCCATCATGTTCGAGCGGTTGAAGTTGGTGTTGGCCATGGTAACGAGGCCGGCCTTCTTCGCCGCCGCGAGCGCTCGTTGCGTGCCGGCAAAGCTGCCGCGTTGGTTGCGCATGCGGTCGTGCGCCGGCTCCAGCCCATCCACGCTGACGCTGATCTGATGCAGCCCGCGGTCCTTCATCTGCTGCGCCAAGGCTTCATCCACGCCGCGCCCGCCGGTGGTCAGCCCGACGCGTACGCCGCCTTTGGCCAGCGCCTCGACGATCTCCAAGAAGCCCTCGTGCAAGTAGGCCTCACCGCCGATCAGCACCACATCGGTGGTGCCCATTGCGATCAGCTGCTTGGCCACGCCGAGCGCCTCTTCGGTGCCGAGCTCATCGGGCCGCGCGGCGCTCGCGCGTGAACCACAATGCAAACAAGCGTGGTCGCATTTGAGGGTCAGCTCCCAAACCACGTAGGCCGGGAAGAAGCCTCGATCGGCGACGTTGAGGCGGCGGCGCGTCATTGGGCCGAAGCTTAGCAACGCTTGTGCCGGCTCGCCTCGTCAGCTGTCGAAACAGCGTTGGATTCGTGAATTAGGCTTTAATTGTGCAGACCAGCGGCTGCGCGGGCCTGCTCGCGAGGCAACGTGCTTCCGGCCCCACCGCGACAACTAGGTCACGGCTGGGTCCTCCACGTCGGCGTCGCTGCGAACGATCTCGCGCGTCTTACCGTCCAGCAGGCAGGCCACGTTGACGTCGCCCATCACGTTGATGGTGGTGCGACAGCGGTCGAGGAACCAATCCACCGTCAAGAGCAGCGCGATGTACTCGGTGGGCAAACGCACGGCGGTGAACACCAACGTCATCGTCACAAGGCCGGCCTCCGGGATGCCCGCCGCCCCAACCGAGGCCACGACGCTGGTGAGCACGATCAACACTTGATCGGCCAGGCTGAGCTGGTGACCGAGCATCTGCGCGATGAAGAGCGCGCTCATCGCCTCGTACAAAGCCGTGCCGTCGTTGTTGAAGTTGGAGCCGACCAACGCCCCGAGGCTGGCCGAGCGATCACGCAGCCCGAGCTTGCGCAAGCGATCGTAGGTGACCGGCATGGTCGCGGTGGAGCTGGCGGTGGAGAAGGCCATGACGAAGGCGTCCCACATGCCGCGCAGCAGCGGGATGGGGCGCAACCAGCTGCCGAAGCGGATGCGCACGAGGTAGTAAACGCCCTGCAGCAGGAGCGCGCACAGCACCGCGATCACGAAGGCGAGCAGCGGTTTGAAATCCGCAAAACCGCCTTTCCCGATGATCGCCGCCACCTTGCCGAAGACCGCGAACGGCACCAGCGCGATCACCCAATGCAGGATCTTGAGCACCACGTCGAAGGCCGTTTCAACGCCGAGGAGCAGCGCAGCTCGCCGCTCGTGCACCAGCGAGCGACCGGCGATGCCCACCGCCACGGCGATCATCACCACGCCGATCACTTTGTTCTCGACGATCGGCCGCAGCAGGCTGTCCGGGATGTTCTCGAACAGCTGCGTGATCACGTCCACCTTCGGCAAATTCGGCAGGGCGGCGGGCTTCACCAAGTTGCTGCTCACGCCCGGCTCGAGCACGTTGGCCACCAGCAGCCCAACGCCGATCGCCACCAGCGTATTGAGTACGAGCAGCACGCCCATCTTGCCTGCGGCGCCGCCACGTACGTCGGCGGTGAGCAGCGCTCGCACGATGGCGATCAGCACGATCGGCGGTGCTAGCGCGGCGAGCACGCGCAACACCAACTTGGCCGGCACCTCGAACGAGCCCACCGCCGGGCCAAACAGTACCCCCACGAGCACGCCAAGGACGAGGCCGATCAGAATTCGCGTGTAGAGAGGCAGCCGCGTCCAAGGCGATAGCAGGTTGCTCATCGTTCAGGTCTTCATCTTCGACACGAGCTCGAGTGAGGCCTTGGCGGCCTCGATGGCGTTGTCGATGTCGGCCTCGGTGTGAGCGCCAGAGATGAACGCCGCTTCGAACTGCGCCGGCGGCCAATACACGCCGCGCTCGAGCATGCCTTGGAAGAACACGCCGAACTGCTTGCGATTGCAGCCGTCGGCGTCGGCCCAGGAGTGAACCGGCCCCTTGTGGAAGAAGAGCGTGATCATCGAGCCTACGCGCTGCACGCAGGCGCTGACGCCGGAGGCTTTGACCGCCTCATTGAGGCCCTGCTCGAGCCGCGAACCAAGCGACTCCAAGCGCTCGTACAGCGCCGCATCGAGCCGCGCCAAGGTCGCGAGCCCCGCCGAGACGGCGATCGGGTTGCCGCTCAACGTGCCGGCTTGGTACACCGGGCCCAGCGGCGCGATGCATTGCATGATGTCGGCGCGACCGCCGTAAACGGCCAGCGGCATACCGCCGCCGACGATCTTGCCCAGCGTGGTCATGTCCGGCTTCAAGCCGAAGCGCTGTTGCGCGCCGCCCGCGGAGAGCCTGCAGCCCGTCATCACCTCGTCGAAGATCGAGATCGCACCGTGGGCTTTGCATTGCTCCAAGATGGCTTCGAGGAAGCCATCTTGAGGAGCAACGCAGCCCATATTGCCAACCACCGGCTCGACGATCACGGCGGCGATCTCGCTGCCGCGCCGCTCGAACAGCGCGGCCAGCGCCTCCTTGTCGTTGAACGGGAGCGTGAGCGTCGTCTTGGCGATCGCCTCGGGCACGCCGCCCGAATCCGGCGTGCCGAAGGAGGCCAGCCCGCTGCCGGCCTTGACCAAGAGGTGATCAGCGTGACCGTGGTAACAGCCCTCGAACTTCACGATGAAGTCGCGCTTGGTGAAGCCACGGGCCACGCGCAGCGCGCTCATCGTCGCCTCGGTACCGCTCGAAACACAGCGCAGCATCTCCATCGACGGATAAAGCTCGCGGATCTTTTCGGCGAAGCGGACCTCCAGCTCGGTGGGCGCACCGTAAGAAAGACCGCGCAACGCCGCCTCGCGCACCGCAGCGATCACGTCCGGTTGGGCGTGCCCGAGGATCATCGGACCCCAAGAACCGATGAAATCGATGTACTCCTTGCCATCCGCGCTAAAAAGCCGCGCACCTTCTGCTCGATCGATGAACACCGGAGTGCCACCCACCGCTCGAAACGCGCGAACCGGGCTGTTGACGCCCCCAGGGATGCTTCGTTGTGCGCGCTCGAAGAGGGCGCTGCTTCGTTCTTGGGCCATGGCGAACGGTAACCCCGCGCACTCGGCAGCCGGTAGGAAGAAATCGCTTCCGTGTCGGCTGGGTCGGAAGGGCGGCTCTCGGTGAGCCTTTCTGCGCACAAGGCCGGGCTCGCGGCAGCGCTCGCGCTTTGCGTGTTCGGCGCCGGCTACCTCGTGGGGCGCAGCCGCGGCGCAGAGCCGAGCGTGGATGCATCGGGGGGCGCCTTGCAGCCGAGCGCTGCCAGCTCGGAGTCTGCGGCCAGCACTGACGTCGTCGCGAGTGCTGCTTCGGCTTCGGTCGCGGCTACTGCGGCTCCGTCCGCTGTGAGCTCCGCAGCCGCAGAGCCCTCATCGAGCCTCGCGTCCCCATCGCTCGCCGATCTCAAACGGCTGGAGCAGAACGTGCGCAGCATCGACGATGCGCTGCGTTTAGCGCAGGGTCACAGGCTGCGCGCCGAAGAGGACGCGCGCGCGCTGATCGCCGATCTGCGGGCCAACCCAAGCCTGCGCGAGGACGCGAGCACGCTGGCCTACGCTTACAAGCTCGCGCTCGATCCCGACGTCTCGCCGCTCATCCTGGCCGGCCTGGCCGAGTTTCCAAGCCCAACCATCGCCGACTTTCTCGACGACCTGGCGAGGCGAGGGGACCCCGGGGCGCGCTTGGTCTTGCTCGCGCGCGATCTGCGCGATCTGCCGCAGCTCGTCGCCGTGCATTCACCGCCGTTGCGCTTGGCGCTCGAGCTCGAGCGGGTGCGCAGCTGCGGGCAAGCCCTCGCGCTCTTGCCGCGGGTGCAAAAGACCGGTGATTCGCGCTCGATGGCCTCAATGGTGCGGTTCGGCCGCATCACCGGCTGCGGGCCCAAGGGCCGCGATGACTGCTTCCCGTGCCTCCGTGAAAAGGTTCAGCGCAGCCTGCTCGAGGAGGCCACGCTGACGTGCCAATCACAGTGGTTCAAAGCGCCCTGGATCGTGCGCTGAGCGTCACTTCGAGCCGAAGGCCAACTCCAACAAGAAGACCGAGACGCCGGAGATCATCGCAGCCGCGGGGATGGTCATCACCCAGGCGCCGACGATGTTCCCAGCCACGCCCCAGCGCACCGCGGACAGCCGCTTCACAGCACCGACGCCCATGATGCAAGCGTTGATGCAGTGGGTGGTCGAGAGCGGAATGCCGAAGCTCGAGGCCAGCAGAATAGTGGCAGCGCCGCTCGTCTCGGCGGCAAAGCCTTGTAGCGGTGAGATCTTGATGATCTTGGTGCCCATCGTCTTGATAATGCGCTGACCGCCCGCCATGGTGCCGAGCGCAATCGCGGCGGCACAGGCGAGGATCACCGAGCGCGGAATCTCCGTCCCCCCGGCCGGCTCGAGCCAGTGGGGAAGCACGCCGGTGCCGGCGGTGCCGATGAAAGAGACGAGCGCCAACGTCATGATGCCCATGCTCTTCTGCGCGTCGTTGGAGCCGTGGGCATAGGCCATCGCGCTGGCCGAACACAGCTGCAAGAAGCGAGAGCCCCGATGCACGTTGCGCGGTTTGACCTTGCCCAGCGACACGGCCCACAGCGTGATCGCCATCACCACGAAGGCCAGTACAAAGCCGAATAGCGGGCTCACCACCAGCGGCACGACGATCTTCTGAAACAGCGTCTTCCAATTGAAGCGGTCCACGCCGGCGTGAACCACCACGGCCCCGGTGAGCCCACCGATCAAAGCGTGCGACGAACTCGAGGGCAGGCCGTACCACCAGGTGATCAGGTTCCAGGTCGAGGCACCGATCAACGCCGCGAGCACCACCGACTGCGTAACGTCGCCTGGAGCCGCAAAGCCTGTGGCGATCGTCTTCGCCACGGCGGTCCCGGTGACCGCGCCGACGAAGTTCAGGATACCCGCGAGCAGCACCGCGGTGCGGATCGGCAACACGCCGGTCGAGACCACGGTGGCGATGGCGTTGGCAGCGTCGTGAAAGCCGTTGATGTAGTCGAAGATCAGCGCTGCGACCAAGACCAGGATCAGCAGTACCAGCCCTTCAGCCATGTTTCACCGCGAGGTTCGCGAGGAACTCGGCGACGTCCTCGCAGGTGTCGATGGCGTCCTCCAAGATCTCGACGACTTCCTTCTCGCGGATCAGCGACCGAGCATCGAGCGACGCATCGGCGAACAGGGCTCGCATCGTTTCACGGTAGATCTCATCGCCTTCCTTCTCGAGCACCTTCAGCTCGCGGCGGCCTTGGCGAATACCGTCCCAGTCCGCTTTGCGCAAGAGCGGCAAGATGTCTGAGACCTTCGCCGAGGTGCGCACGAGCAAGCCCATCAGCTTGGCCGCGGGCTCGCTTGGCGTTTCGATCGAAAACATGTCGAAGGCGCTAGCGGTGGCGTGTGCGCGGTCAGCGATGTCGTCGAGCAAGGTCGAGAGCCGGTGAATGTCCTCGCGATCGAGCGGCGTGACGAAGGTTTGCGCCAGCGCGTCTTCCAACTCGTGAGCGACCTTGTCGGCCTCTTTCTCACGCGCATGAACCTCGGCGCGCACCTCCTTGATGTCGCCGTCAACGAGACGGTAGAGCGCAACCGCCGCCTTGTGAGCTAGTGCTGCCTGTTGTTCAAGGTAGTCGTAGAAGCGATCTTCCTTGGGGAGGATGATCCGGATCACGTCCTGCAGAACCATGTGTGGCTACTACACTGTTTGCACGGCCCAAACCATGGGCATCGGAGTTGTCACCTATCTGTCACCGCAGCAGCGGAAGCCGGTGGAGTAGTCGCGATAGTGCTCGTTGTGGCCGGTGGTCTCGTAGCGGCAGCCGTCGCCTAGCGAGCTCGTATCCAAGTAGAAGCCGCCGCGCATGGTGCCGCCTGGCTCGGCGGTCCATTCGTGAAGATTGCCCACCATGTCCTGCGTACCGTTCTCGCTGCTGCAACGATGAAAGCGCCCGGTGCGCGCAACTCCGCCGGGCACCAACTGCAAACGCGGATCGTTCATCGTGTCGAAGCCCCACGTCTCACTGGACGCAGGTCGCGCGAACACCACTGCCAACGGCTCGACCGCGGCGTCGTTGCAGGCGCCCGTTCGTCTGCGCGTGCCGTAAGGGAAGGCGGTCTGTTCGCGGCCCATGCAGGCGCTCAGCCATTCCTGCTTGCTACACAGTCGCTTGCCCGCCGCAGCGCAGGCAGCGCTCGCGTCGAGCTGCGAGAAGTGCGCTTGTGGCAGCACGCCGCGCGCGCTCACGGCCCGCAGCTTGGCTTTGCCCGCAGGCTTGTTCGCCGGGTGCACACGCACCACCGCGCCTTCCTCCGATAGCTCTTCGACGTGGGCCTCATAGCGGTCGATGCACGAGCTGCCGTTCGGCACCATCTCGCTCGGGCAGTTGCCGGCCGTCTCTTGACCCTGCGCTTCGTTGAACTCCTTCTCCGGGCGCGGAGCTTGCTCGCACGACGCCAACAATAGGCAGGCGAGCGTCAGCCAGCCGCGTGAACTCAGTTGCAGCTGCCTTCTTCGTCCCCGCCGAAGACGTTGGTCCAATAAACGCCGTATTGTCCGCCACCCGTCGCGCGCCCAATGCCCACCACGGTGAAGCTGCCACCGAGCATGTTGGCGTTGTGACCCGGGCTGTTCTTCCATTGGTTGAAGGTCGCTTGCGCGCCGCTGTTGCCCGCTGCGATGTTCTCCGCCATCGCCGTGTTCGGCCCGCAACCGAGCTCATAACACGCGTCACAGGAGCGACCCCAGGGGGAAGAGCCGTTGAGGCCGGTGTGGTCGAAGTAGTTTTGGTCGCGCATGTCTTCGCTGTGGCCTTGCGCGGCGCGGTTTAACGAGGTGCAGGCGGTGACAGGCCCGAGGTTGTTTTGTGCGCGATATTGATTGAGCAGACCAACGAAGGCTACCTCTTCGGCGTCCAGCGTCGTGGTCGCATCCCCGGCGCCTGCACAGCCTGAGGGCGAGCCACAATCACTGGCGCAGTTCTCCTGCGTTTCGCCGGGATCACAGGTGCCATCGCCGCACTGCGGGCCGCAAGGTCCACAATCCGCGGCGCACGACTCGCAGCTCTCGCCGCCGTTGCAGCTGCCATCGCCGCAGCTCACACAGGGCCCGCAATCGGCCGCGCACGACTCGCAGCTCTCGCTCGACTCGCAGGTCGCGTCGCCACATACGGGCTGGCAAGGTCCACAATCGCTGGGGCAGTTGGTGCAGGTCTCATCGGCGCTGCAGCTGCCGTCGCCGCAGCTCTCACTGCACGGCCCGCAATCCTGCTGGCAGTTCTCACAGTTCTCGCCGGGGTTGCACACGGCGTCGCCACACTGCGCGCTGTTGCCGTTGCCGGCCTCGCCGCTGGGCCCGCTTCCCGCGCTTCCCCCCGCGGTACCACTGCCGTCGTTCTCGTCGCTGCCGCCCAACTCAAAGTCCGCAGCGCCGGTCAGCAGGTTGCATCCCACGAGCAGCGTCGCCGAACAAAGCAGCAAACCAAACCGCTTGAGCATGCCTCATGCTGCCTTGCGCGCCGGATTCACGGAAGCGTGGCAAGCAGAAAAAAGCCGAAAATCGGGCCTAATCAGAAGATTGTGGCCAGGGCGCAACCTTCAGGGGCTGTAGACCCGGTGCAGCACCACCGGCTCACCGCCCGCCGACTTGACCACGCTGATCAGATCGGGGCTGCCGAGGTCGGGCGTCGAGAACGCCAACACCGAACTCGGAGGCACGAAGGGCGAGAGCACGCCCGAGGAGATGGCGTCGATCCAAGCGCTCACCAAGAGCGGCCCCGGTGCGGCCGGCTCGGAGTAGAGCTCGCCGAATAGGTGCAGCTCCCGCAAGAGTTCGGCGCAGTTGGGTTCGCGCGCCAAGCCGAGCACCACGCCACCCTGCGTGACGAAGTCGAACAGGGGCCCCGAAAGGATGTCGGCCGCGTGCGCAATGTCGGCGGGCGAGGCCGAAGGCATCGCCGGCAACACGATCACGCTCGCTTGCAGGTTGGTTGCAACGAAGGCCAGGTCCTCAACAACGGCGGCCGAGGAGAGCATCACCGAGCGGCCGCGGATGGTGGCTTCGTTTTCGATGATTTGGGTGGCGGTCGTTGCAGCCTGGTCGTTGCCGAAGGCGTTGAACACCACCGTGCGCAGCGGTTCGTCGGGATGCAAGAAGGCCGAGTTGCCAAGCAGTTTGGCGCCCGAAGAGCCAACGGCCACGTTCGAATAGTTGAGGCCGAGGACCACCGCGTGCCCAGCGAAGGCGCCCTGACATTGACCGTCGCTGCACAAGCCGGTTTGGCAGGGGTGACCGCAATTCCCGCAGTGCAACGGGTCGCTGCTTACGTCGATGCATACGCCGCCGCAGTCGCTCAGTGGATCGCAGACCAGCCCACCGCCAGCGCCGCCGCTAGGCTCGGCTCCGCCTCCACCCGCTCCGAGTCCACCACCGCCCTGCGGCCCGCCGCCGCTGGCTCCAGCACCGCCGTTGCCGCCGCCGCCGGCACCAGCGAGTCCACCGCTGCCGCCAAAGCCACCAGCGCCGCTGCTCGGGTTGTTGGCGCCACTGCCACCGCTTCCGCCGTTGGCCTCATCAGGCACGCACTGTCCGTCGCGCTCGAGGTAGCCGCTCTCGCAACGTCCGCCCACCAGCTCAAAGCCGCAGGACAAAGTCCCGAGTGCCGCCGCCGCGAGAGCGTGGAGCGCCTTCAAGGTGCCGACCCTCGACTGGCGCGTGGTACGCGCGCGGCTCGCTCTTTGATCTGGAACTCGACGCGGCGGTTCTGTGCCCGGCCTTGATCAGTGGCGGCGCGCACCGCCGGATCATGCTCACCGAACGCGCTAACGAACAGGCGACGCTCCTCGACGCCCAGCTCCATGAGTTGGGTCTTTACGTGCAGTGCGCGTGCCGTCGAAAGCCGCAGGTTGTAGTCCTCCGAACCGAGGTCATCGGCGTGACCCTGAATCTGAATCACCGCGTATTCGGGGTGGCCCAAGATGAAGTTCGCGACCTTCTGCAAGAGCTCTCGGCTGGCGGGCGTAACCACGCGGCTATCGCTGCCGAACTGCAGATGCTCGTCGGTGATGATGTGAGTTTGCGTCGCGCGCAGCCCGGCCTCATCGGGGCAGCCATCGCCGTCGAGCAGGCCGTTCGCCGTCTCGTCTTCGCCGGGGCACCGGTCGACTGCGTCGGGCACGCCATCTTGGTCTTCATCGGCGTCGGGGCAGCCGTCCTCATCGCTCGTGCCGTCGATATCTTCAGCCTCGTTCGGGCACAGGTCGCTCTGATCGAGCAGGCCGTCGCGATCGTTGTCGCTCTCGGGGCAGCCGTCGTAATCCTCGAAGCCGTCGAGATCCTCGACGGCCTGATCGCAGGCGTCGTCGATGTCGAAGATGGTATCGCCGTCATTGTCGTTCTCGGGGCAACCGTCCGCGTCCTCGAAACCGTCGCGGTCCTCGGCCAGGGTGGGGCAGCCGTCCTTCGGCAAAAGCACGCCATCGCGATCAGCGTCGGGATCGCCGGGCTGACCGGAGCGGGTGGCAGGAAAGAGCGCCCCATGCAGCCCAAAGACCGCGATGCGCGCGTCGTCGGGTCGCAGACTCCCGGCGTCCGGCTCAATCATTTGCACGTAGCCGACGAACGGGCCGGCCGAGAAATCTTGCGACATCGCGTCGAAGCCAACCGCGGCTCGAATGGCAGGCCTTACGAACTCACCGGTGAGCCCGGCTCCGACCCCACCGGCGAGCCAAAGGCCGTCCGCCGAGAAGGCCTGGTCGGGGTTGTCGCCAGCGAGCGGAGATAGCGGCCGCAGTCGCGGACCAACCGTCGAGAAGCCCGCGAGCCCGGCCTCGGTGGCTTGTACGCCTTCGGGGCGCGGTGCATCCGGCTGACCGGCCAGCGCGACCGCACCGAGGCAAAGCTCGAGTCCGAGCGCGTCGCCCAATGCGAGTTCGGGCGTTACGGTTGCAGCGCCACCCCAGCTGAACTGCTGCGCCTTCTCCGCCTCTGCGGGGTGCGCGGCAGCCGCTTCAACGTGAAGGCTGATTCGGGGGCTCGCCTCCGCCGACCTCGCCCATGCGAGAGCTCCGAAGGCCAGAATGCGAAACTGCATGACCTCTGCAAACGGCGCTTGGTCAAGTTTCTTAACGTCTTGACGAAACAAGTGCGCATCGTCGCCGAATGGTGCAAGAAGGCAGGATGCAGGGCTTCGGCGGACCGGTGGACAAGGTGGTGGGGGCGCTCAGCAGAGTCCTCCATGGTTTGCGTGGTGCGAGCAACAACACCGTCGCGGATCTGGGCCCTTACTTGGATGTCCCGGCGGAGGAGCTTTATCCGGCTCCGGCGGTCCCGCGCGACGTTAAGGTGACGCGAGCGCGCTTCAACCTGAGCCCGCGCGCCGTCTCCACGCTCAAGTGGCACAGTCAGCACGTGGTGCTGTGCCCGCATTATCGAGCGCGTCACGCCAGTGACTACTTGGTGAATCAACGGGTGGTTGCGCGCTGGATTCACCCGGCGTCTGGGCCGAGGCGGCGGGCGCTGATCTACGTTCACGGCTGGCTCGAGCCGGGGCCGTGGGTGGAGGAGGCTTCGTTCCTACCGCTCATTCACAATGAGCTTGGGGTGGACGTTCTGCATATTCAGTTGCCGTTTCACGGCAGTCGCAATCCCAAGAGCGCCTTGTTCCACGGTGAGTTCTTCTGGAGCGCCGATCTTGTTCGAACGCTGGAGGCCGTGCGCCAATCAGCGTTGGACGTGCGCACGTTGATGGCCTGGTTGCGCACCCAGGGCTACGAGGAGGTTGGGGTGACCGGGCTGTCGCTCGGCGGGTCGATCACCATGTTGCTGGCCTGCGTGGAGCCCACGCCGGATTACGTGATCCCGATCATCTCGCACCTTCAGCTAGCCGAGGCTGTCGAGGAGGCCTCCATCCTCTGGCGCATGCGTGAGGACCTCGAGCGCTTCGGCATCGACGCAAACGAACGAAAGCAGCTGTTCTCGCGGCTCGGGCTCGGGTCACTCAAGCCCAAGCTGCCGGTGGATCGGCAATTGTGGGTGGCAGCCCGTGAGGACCAATACATCACCGCGCGCTTGGTGGAGCGGCAGTGGCGAGAGTGGGGGGAACCTCCGATCGAGTGGATCTCAGGCGGTCACATGACCTTCCCACTTCAAGTGGGGCGCATTTTGTCCCGTATGAAGAGTTTTCACGGTGGGCTCGCGCCATCTGGCTCTCGCGCCCGTGCCGTGAATCCGTTAACGTCCCGTTAAGGGGAGCGCGCCGCTGTAGCGGTCAGGGAGCTTGATGCCGTGAATTCAGAGAATCCTTCACAAACGTCGCCGCTATCGGTGCTGATTCTTGAAGACCACCCGCTCTTGGGCCAGGGCCTGCGGACGATCCTTGCGCAGGCTGGGTACACCGTAGGGGAGGTCTTGTCCTCGCCCGAGGAGGCGCTCAAGTTGGCCGCCGCGCACGATGTTGCCGTGGTGGATCTCGAGGTGGAAGGTGGCTCCGGCCTGGAGTTCATTCGGGGCACCCGAGCGCAAAAACTGCCCTGTGTGGTCTTCTCCGGCCATGCGGAAGCGGTTCACGTCCGCGAGGCGTTTCGCGCTGGTGCGCTGGGGTACGTGCGCAAATCTGCGCCGCCAGCGGTCTTGCTCGAGGCGATCGCCAAGGCTACGGCCGGCGAGCGATTTCTCTGTGAGAGCGCGGCTGCGGTGCTGGCGGAAGAGCCCCCGCCGAGCCACAGTCACGTCACCGCGCGGGAGCTCGAGGTCTTGCAGCTGGTCGCTGCCGGCCTCACCACCAAGGAGATCGCCGCTCAGCTCGGCATCAGCCCGCGCACGGTGGATACGCATCGTGAGCGCCTTCTGGCGAAGTTCGACGCTCACAACGTCGTCAGCCTCACGCGTGCGGCCGAGGTCGCGGGGCTGATCAAAAAGCATCGTTAGCAGCTGAGCAGGCAAGTGAACGAGCGTTGGCCTGCTCACGAACGTCAGCTCGGTGCGCGCACGCTGAGTCCAAACATCAACGGCACGCGGGCGACCCCGGGCGGCCAAACCCAACGACGACCTTCTGCCGCGACCAGCGCGGGGTGCTTGCAGCCGTTGGCGTAAGGCCACTCAACCAGCCGTTCGAGCTGCAGCCCGGCCTTCACCAGCGCTTGTACCGTCTCAGCAAGACCGTACTGAAAGCTCGCGGCTGGGATCGGATTATCCCCGCGCGGAGCCTCTGTTACCGCCCCCAGCGAGGCGCCTGAATCGGCCACGTAGTCGCCCACCGGCTCGATGAACGGCCCGCGCTGGAAGTAGTCGTCGCGGGTCAACCCGGCGGCCGCGTCAAAGGACCAAATCAGCGGATGAAACTCGACCAAAACGAAGCGACCGCCCGGACGGAGAATGCGTCGCACCCCGCTCGTCCAGCGGTCGAGCTCGGGCATCCAGCCCACTGCGCCGTAGCTCGAGAAGGCGAGTTCGAAGCGAGCTTCTGTCGTCTGCATCCAGTCGCATAGCTCGGCCTCCACGAAGGTCGCTTCGAGTCTCGTTGCTTCGGCTAGCTCGCGCGCAAAGCGTACCGCCTCCGAGCTGAAATCCACGCCGGTGATCTGCGCTCCGCGGCGCGCCAAACAAAGCGAATCTTGGCCGGCGTTGCACTGCAGATGAACGAGCGAGCGCCCCTCGATTGGGCCAAGCAGCTCGAGTTCCTCGGGGAACAGCACGTCCCCACCGGCGTTGAAGAAGGCCGCCTGATCACCCTTGTGGCGGTTGTGGTTGCGAGTGGCGACATCCCAGCTCGCGCGGGTATCGACGACGGGCTCAGCGTTGTTGGGGGCGCTCATGGCAGCGGGGCCAGACCTCGTGAGAAGGTGTCCTGCACGGTCCCCTCGTGGTCGATTACGGTGCCGCGGACCTCGGCGCTATCCACCTCAAAAACGATAGCGTGGTAAAAAGCGCCGCTGGCGACGCGGCTATCGCAATATTCGCGGTCAATGGCGAGGTCCACGTCGCTCAATACGCCGCCGCCTCCACCGCTCGTGAGGTAGGTCGGGCCGGAGCCCAGTTCGAATCGCTCGTAACCATGCATATGGGCCTGCAAAACGAAAAGCACGTTGGTGTCCTCGAACACGGGCCCGAGGAAGTCGAACGCGGCGGGGTCATCCGCCACGTCGCCGCAGGTGAGCAGCGGCCGGTGGAAGTAGACGACGCTGAAGCGGTAGTCTGACCGCTTGGATGCAGCTTCTAAACCTTGTTGCAGCCAAATGGCTTGGGGCGAGCCCTGGGAGATCGGCTCTTCGGTGTTGACGGTGAAGAACCAAACGCCACCCGAGTGGACCTGATGATAGGTCTCCCCGCCGTCGAAGCCTGCCTCGCCGAAGAAGCGCAGCGCATACTCCGAGAGCTCCTCGTCGTTCTCGATCTCGTGGTTGCCGATTGCCGGGGAAAAGGCTCCTTGGGAGAGCATCGGCTGCATGATCGGAAACCAGGAAGCCCAGGTCTCGAGGAACGACGAATAATACTGGATGTCGCCCCCGTGGATCGTGAAGTCGGGGTTCATCGGTAACGCGGAGGCGAGGATGTCGTCGGTTACGCCGAGCCCAGGGTTGGTGTCACCGATCGCCATGAAGGTGAAGGGCTCTCCGCTGGGTCGGGCAGTGCAAAAACGCCCTTTTCGCTCCGCATCGGCGACCAGCACATAGTTGTAGCAAGTGCCCGGGTTTAGCCCGCTGAGCGAAGCCTGGTGCATGTAGTAGGTGCCCGCCCAATCGGGTGGCGCATCACCAAGCGGATAAGCGGTCTTCGTCAGCTCAAACTCGCTCTCCACCGAATCGACGATCTGCTCGTCACCACCTTCTTCCGGCGTGATTCGAATTGCGCCCTCGCTACCAGGAGCGCACGCTTCCCAGCGAACGCGCGCGCTGGTTTCGTCGACGTGCAGGGCCCAAGGCCCTTTCGAAATGCCAGTGGCGTCGCAAACGAGCCCAGCCTGTCCACCGGTGCCGGTGCTGTTCTGCGTACTGGAGGAGCCGCCACCCCCAGCCGAACCAGCTGTGGTTGCATCGTTGCCGCAGCCAACGGCCGAGGAGATCGCGAGGATGAGCAAGGCTCTGCGCATGGGCCACGATAGATCAGGAAGCCCGACGCTTGGGCTCCGTCCGCTAGCCGCGCTCAGGGCTTGGGGGCCGGACAGCAGAAGAGATGGTCGGGGACCGCCAAAACACAGCCGTCTGCCTGGGGGTCAGCAGGTCCAAAGTCCCGGTTGGTCGCCGGGTACATGAAGGCCTGCGGACGCGCTTCGTCTTTGCAGTTCTGGTCGTGCGCTGGCGACCGTTTGCGGCCTTGAGGCGCGCTGCCCGAGGCACAGGACGCGACCTGCAGCGCAAGGAGAAAGAACCGAAAGACGTTGGCGTTGGGCACGACGGTGACCCAGCGTGGGTGGCGCTGTCGCCCGCGTCAACGTCTCTCGGCTCCACCGATCAGGCGTAAACGCTGAGCGACTGGCCCGCTCGCAGCGGCGGAGCGGCGCTCTCGATCAAGGCAATCGCGTTTTGGCCCTCGAGTTTCTGTTGATCGAGCGCTTTTTTCGCGACCACCACGGTCTGTGGTGCAGCGGCGCTAACCGCTGAAGTTCCGACGGCAGCTGAGATATTCATGGCAAACCTCCAGGCTTGCTATGCGGTTCTTCCGGGGAGCGGCTTGAGTCGCGGGCTGGGTATTGAGAAGAACGCTTCGCTCCGATGCACAAGCGCTTGCTTTGGGCCCACTAACTTGCGAGATTCGTGCCATTCGAATCGGAATTCGCCGAGCAGCGTGGATCGCTAGCGCAGTCGCCGTCATCGGCGGAAGCGCCGCTGCGCTTTGGATCAGTCGTTCAGAGCCTGCGCCGAGCGCTCCCGCGTTGCTGCCGCAAGCTGCTCCCAGCGAGCTGCCGGTCTCGAACAAAGACGAGGATATCTCGACCGAAGCGCTCTATCTGAGCGACGGCGGAGATGACTACCGGCTGCTGGATCCGGACTCGGTGCGAGAGCTCGGTGTCGATGGTGTGGTCACCTCGCTCTCGGATCTCAACATCCCGGTGACCAAACGCACCATGCGCTACGTGGCGCAGTTCGGTGCTGACGAAAAAGGCCGAAAGTCCTTCATTTCACGCTTCTCGCGCGGCAACCGTTACCGCGCTTTCATCGAGCGCGAGCTGCTCGAGGCCGGTATGCCGCAAGATCTGGTGTGGGTGGCGGCGATCGAGAGCGGCTTCCGCCCGCAGGCCGCTTCGCCCAAGGGAGCGATGGGGCTGTTCCAGTTCATGCCCGAAACGGGCGCGCAATACGGGCTATTGCTCAGCAATACGGTGGATGAACGGCGCAGCATTCCCAAGGCCACGCGCGCGGCGATCGCCCACCTCGAGACGCTTTATGAGCACTACGGCGCTTGGGATCTGTCGCTCGCTGCCTACAACTGTGGCCAAGGGCGCGTAGACGCTGCGCTCGAAAAGGCGGCTCAAATCATCGGTGAGCGTGAAGACCCGATCCTCTTCCACGACCTCGCCGAGCGGAAGCTGCTGCCGCGCGAGACGCTCGACTACGTGCCGATGATTCAGGCCTTCGCGATCGTCGCGCATAACCGCGCCCAACTCGAACTGGACAGTCTGACGTTGCCTGAGCCGATGAGCTTCGGTGAGGTCGCTGTTCCGCTTGGAACTCCGCTCGCCACGGTCGCGCTCGCCGCGGACATATCCATCTCCGACCTGCGCGAGTACAACCCAGACCTCTTGTCGGATACCACCGGCGACGGCGAAGGGGACACCATCCTACTCGTCCCAGCGGAGCGCCTCTCTCGCGTCGCTGCAGCGCTGCCCAGCCTGCTTTACGGCGCCGCAGCGAAGAAGTCCGCCAGTGGGGAAGACGCTGACGAGGAAGAGGCCGAAGCCGACGCAGAGCCTGAGCCCACACCGAGCGAGAGCGAAGCCCAGCCTACCGTTCTGCACGCGCTCGCCAATCGTCCTGGCGCCTTCTTGTTGTCGAGCGGGGTGGTGGTGGTGCTCGTGCACGAGCCCGGCACGCAGGTGAAAGTGAGCGCAACCGTCGCGCTACGCGATTGGTCCAAACCCGACAAGACGCCGCTCTCGACGCACGTGATCGAAGAGCGTGGGGTGCCGCTGAAGAAGCTCTCGCTCGAGCTGAAGAAGTTGCAACGCGACCTCGTCACCCAGGCGCGCAGCGTATCGGCGCCCAAGCTCTACGCCAGCGTCCAAGCCGCGCGGCGCAAGCGTTATGACCCAGCTGAACGCTTGCCGTTCGAGCTGCTCTCCAACAAGGTGTTCCGCCTCGGCCACCCGCTTCACGGCTCGCTGCTCGTCGGCCCCACACGCAACTCGGCCGACCGCATCGTTTCGGTGGAGCCCTTCTGGGCGGTGGAGACCACCGTCACCCTCAAAGGCAACGTCTCGGCCGAGAAGCACGCTGAGCTCTTGGAGGAGGTGTTCGTGGACCCGATGGCGCCGCGGCGGTTGCCGCGTTTGCCCGAGGCAGCCCACGTTCGGCTTGCGCCGGTCGGCAAAGATTTGCTGCTCGGTTGGGGCACACATCCCTTCGCCGCTGGCGAAGAGGTGGCTGCGGACCTCGCGTTTGCTTTGGCCTGCAATGACCGCTTCGGGCGCTTGCCGTCGCTGGTGGTACGCGACCGCAAAGTGGCAAAATCGCTCAGCTGCGGCTTGGAGAAGAGCCCCGGGACGATCGTCGCCTGGGTGCGCGCCGCTCCGCAGGGAGACGAGCCCGCGACGACGCTCGAGCGCAGCGTGCTCGAGGCGCTGGTTGGGCTGACTGGCCTCGGTCCGAACGAGGACGAGATCGACACGGCGCGGGACTACCTGCGCGCCGATTGGGCTCGTCGGGTGAGCGCAGCGAAGTCGGAGCCGGAGCGGCGGGTGCTCGAGCGCGATCAGGAGCGTACGCTCTCGCAACTTGACGACATCTCGCGGGACGCAGTGTTGAACGCCTCACGGAAGCTTTTTGCGACCAAGAGGCGCGTGCTCATCACCTGGGACGGCACGCAACCGCTGCCCGAGAAGCCGCTCAGCGACTGAGCCTTGCATGATGAGGCCGCCGTTCAGCCGTGACCCTGCGACCGCCGGCAGCCGACTCATCAAGGCGCTCGTTGGGCTGGTTGGGATCACGCTGGTTGGCGCCTCTGGCTTCTACGTGATCGGCGGCGGACGCTGGCCCTTCGCCGATTGCCTCTACATGACGGTGATGACGCTCACCACGGTCGGCTTCGGTGAGGTGTTGCCGGGCTTCGCCGAGACGCCGCACGCGCGCATGTTCAGCACCGGGCTGATGGTGGTTGGCGTTTCAGTCGTGGCTTACTCGGCTTCGTTGGTCGCTGCGGTGGTATTCGAAGGTGAGCTTTCGCGAGTGTTGGGGACCCGCAGAATGAACAAGACCCTGAATCGACTTTCTGAGCACTACATCGTGTGTGGCGTCGGCTCGATGGGGATCCACATCGTCGAGGAGCTGGTTCGCACCGAGCAGCCGCTGGCCGTGATCGAGCAGGATGAGGAGCGCCTCTCCCGGCTGCAGGAGACCTTTCCAGACGTGCCCTTCATCAAGGGCGACGCGACCGACGACGATACCCTGCTGCGTGCGGGGCTCGAGCGCGCCAAGGGCCTGTTCGCCGCGCTCTCGCATGACAAGGACAACCTGTTCGTAGTGATAAGCGCCCGCCAAACCAACGCCAACGCGCGCATTGTCGCTCGCGCGATCGAGGGCAAGAGCGTGCAAAAGCTACGAACGGCCGGCGCCAACGCCACCGTCTCGCCGAACTATCTCGGTGGGCGGCGGATGGCCTCCGAGATGGTGCGCCCGCAGGTCGTGGCCTTCATGGACGTCGTGTCGAAGGACCGAGACCGCGAATTCGACATCGAGGAGGTGAGCATCTCCCCGTCGTCCCCCTATGCAGGTAAAACCCTGGCCGAGGCCCGCCTGCGGCAGACGGCCGACGCGCTGGTGCTGGCCGTGGATAGCGCAGACGGCTACCGCTATAACCCACCTGCGGACGCGGTCCTCACCGGCGGCGGCAAGATCATGGTTTTAGCGAATAGCGATGCTGTCGCCAAACTGCGCAAGTTGCTGGGATGAACCGGTTGCGCTCGTGTTTGGGTTGGGGACTCTGGGGGTTCACGTGCGCTGTTCCGGCGCTCGTGGGTGCGCAAGAGCCTGCGGCGAAAGAGGAGCCAGCTCCTCCCAGCGAGCCTGAGCTAGACCCCTATCTCGATGAAGAGCCGATCGAGGTAACGGTGCGCGAGCCGGCACGAGCAGAGGGCAGCACCGTGCTAACCCGCGCCGAGGTCCGCGCTGTTCCTGGGGCGTTTGGCGATCCTTTCCGCGTCGTCGAGTCTGTCCCCGGCGTGGTGCCGCTCGCCTCTGGGGTGCCCTATTTCTATGTGCGCGGCGCGCCGCCGGGGAATGTTGGGTATTTTTTAGATGGTATTCGCGTGCCGCTGTTGTTTCATCTCGGTCTCGGGCCGAGCGTCGTTCACCCTGCGCTGATCGACCGGGTCGAGCTCGCTCCAGGCGCAAACCCCGAGCTTGGTCGCTACGCCGGGGGGGCAGTTATTGGGACGCTCACCGCGCCGCGGGAAGATCTTCGGGTCGAGGGGAACTTGCGCCTCGTCGATACCGGAGCCTTCCTCGAGGTGCCCTTCGATGAAGGGCGCGGCAGCGCATTTGCGGCCGGACGCGTGGCCTACACCGCGCTCTTGTTCTCCCTCGTCAACTCGTCGGCGGTGCTGAACTATTGGGACTACGCCGGGCGCGTCAGCTACGAGGTGGCCAAGGGGCAGACGGTTAGCTTGTTCGGCTTTGGCGCTTATGACTACTTGGCCGAGAAGCGTGAAAACGGCCCCGATGAGCGGCTCTTCGATACAATGTTTCATCGCATCGACCTGGGCTACGACGTAGATATCAATCCGCGGACGCGGGTCGAACAGGACGTGATCCTCGGCTTTGACCAAACCCATCTCGGTACCGATCAGAAGGTTGTGGATCGCGCGCTGACCCTACGCAGCACCTTGCGGCACGTGGTCGACGACGACGTAGAGCTGCGCGCCGGCTTCGACTTGACGGTGGATGACTACTTCGTCGATCTCGAGGAGGAAGAAGGCAGCGGCTTTGCCTCCTTCTTTCGCTCGCGGGAGGATCTAGCGGCCGGCGCGTTCGTGCTGATGCCGGTGCAGCTCTCGGGAGGTCTTTCGCTATTGCCCTCGTTGCGCGCGGATCTTTACGTCTCGGAGGGAAAGAACGCGTTCGGCTTCGATCCGAACCTTTCTGCGCGCTTGGCGCTGCTGCCCGAGCTTGCGCTGCTGACGTCGCACGGTCTGGCTTCCCAACCGCCGAGCTTCATCGTGGCTGGGCCTGGGTTTCGCCCCGGCTTGGATGAGGGCGGTTTGCAGCGCGCGTTCGCCTCGAGCGTGGCGCTCGAGGCCAAGCCCTCGGACGATTGGTTCCTCAAGGCCGCGGTCTATCGTACGGCCTTCTTCGACATCAACGACGCGCTCGGCACCTCGGCCCTGGCTGGGGAGGGGTTCCCAGGCGGCTTCGAGCAGTTCAATCCGCGTTTCGACGGTACGAGCCTGGGGCTCGAGCTCTCGGCCAAACGTCGCTTCAGTAAGACCATCGGCGCTTTACTGAGCTATAGCCTCGGGCGCTCCGAACGCAAGGATGCGCGGGGCCAGCGTTTTCCCTCCGGCTTCGATCGCACGCACGTGGCCTCGGCTGCGCTCTCCTTCGACTTTGGCTCGGGCTACAAGGGCGGTATTCGGCAGTTGCTTTACACCGGTACGCCGCTGCTCGACGTGAGCGGCAGCGCGCCGCGCGTCAAAGAGCGTTTGCCGCCTTTCTACCGCATGGACTTCCGCCTGGAGAAGCGCTTCACCATCGGCAAGACCGGCTTCGTGACGATGGTGCTCGAGGCGCTCAACACCTTCCTGGCGGATGAAGTGCTCGGGGAGTCGTGTGATGAGCAGGGGCGCTGCGAGCAAACCACGCTGGGACCGATCGCCATTCCCAGTTTTGGCGTCGAGGGCGGTTACTGAGCGAGCGGCGCCGCGCACCCCTGTATGCTGCGCCGATGAAGAGCCCGAGCGAGAAGCCTTGGAGTCGCCATATCCCCAAGGGCGAGTGGGACTACATCGTTATTGGCTCGGGCATTGGCGGCATGGTGGCGGCCGCTCTACTCGCCAAACTCGGTAAGCGGGTGCTCGTGCTCGAACAGCACTATGTACCCGGCGGGTTTACTCACACCTTCCGGCGCAAACAGTGGACATGGGACGTCGGCGTCCACGCTGTGGGCGAGGTGACCTCGCACTCGTTACCCGGTCGAATCTTGGCGGCCCTGACCGATAACGCGTTGCAATGGCAGTCGCTCGGGCCGGTCTACGATGAGTTCCATTATCCCGACGGTTTTCGCATCGACTTTCCGGACACCCCGCGCAAGTTCCGCGAGAACCTGATCGCCGCGTTCCCCGACGAAGAGCAGGCCATTCACCAGTACTTCGGCAAGGTGCGCGAGGTCGCCGTTTCGATGAAGGGTTACTACCTCGGACGGTTGCTCCCTGGCGGCTGGGCGTCGCGTGCGGCCAACCAGCTGCTCGGTGCTCGCGCACGGCACTTCCTTGATCTGCGCGTCAAGGAGGTGGTGGACGGCCTAACCGACAACGAACGGCTCAAGACGGTATTGACCTCGCAATGGGGTTACTACGGTTCGCCGCCGAGTCGCGCCTCCTTTGGCATGCAGGCGCTGGTCACCAAGCACTTCGAGCATGGTGGTTATTACCCGGTAGGCGGCTCGGGCCAGATCGCCAATACGTTGCTAAATACGGTTGCCCGAGCCGGTGGCGCTACCGCCATTCACGCAGGCGTGGCGCGCATAACGTTGGAGCAGGGGCACGTCGCTGGCGTGGAGCTGGAAGACGGGCGCAAGGTTCATTGCAAAAAGGTCATTAGCGCAGTGGGCGTGGCAGCGACGGTAAGTCGCTTGTTGCCGGACGAGGTGGCGCATGCAGCTTGGGCCGAGCGCGTCGCCTCGCTGCCAAAGGCGCCGGCGCACGTATGCCTCTATCTCGGTTTTAAGGGGGATATTCGGTCGGCCGGCGCCTCCGCTGCGAACCGTTGGTTCTACGAGACGTGGAGCTCGCAAGCCGAGGCCTGGGAGATCACGAAAGAGGGGCCTTTGCCTGACGCCCCGGTGCTTTATTGCTCCTTCCCGTCGCTCAAAGATCCCAACCACGAGCCCGGCCCAGAGCAGCTTCATACCGGAGAGGTCGTCACCTTCGTACCTTGGTCGCGGTTCGAGCCCTACAAAGACGCGCAGTGGCAGAAGCGGGGAGGGGAGTACAGCCAGCTAAAGGCGAGGTTGCATCAGCACCTGCTCGAGCAGTTCCTGCGTCATATGCCGGAGCTACGCGGGATGATCGCTCACGCCGAGCTTTCCACGCCGGCGACGACGCATCACTTCGTCAGGCCGATGAACGGTTCGATCTATGGCCTGGAGCCAACGCCGGAGCGCTTCCGGGTCGACGAGCTGCGGCCTGTGTCGCCGGTGCCGGGGCTGAGCTTCGCTGGCTCGGAGGTCTCGGCGGTGGGCGTGATCGGCGCGGCGATGGGAGGCCTGCTCGCCGCGGTCTCGGCCGAGCCCGTAAGCGGAATCCGCTGGTTATCGAAGGTTGCGCGCCGGCCCGCCGACACAAACAAAAGATGAACGTGATTCGCAAATCGTAGATCGTTCGCTTTAGAAGGGCGTCTAGGAGCTCATGAAGCTCTTGGTTCAACTCGCGGTGTCCCTCTTGTGCCTGGCAGGCTCGGCCTGCTCCTCGTCCGTCTCGCCTGCCGCTACAAGCCCCGTGCAGGGTGGCGACTCCAAGCCGGCTCAGGTCGAGGCGGCTCCGCCTGCTTCCGCCGCCCAAACCATTCGCTTGCACGCTGGCGAACTTCCCGGCTCAAACGGTCACCGCTGGGGTTCACGCAGCTATGAGCTCCGCCGTACGGCTGCGGGAATGGAGGTGCGACTGCACGACGTAACGCGCTTTCAAGGCAGCGGCATGAGCCCGCAAAACATGCCGGCCGCCACCCATCAGTGCTCAGCGTGGGAGCCGCTCTCTACCGCCGCGAGCGAGTCGGTCAATAAACAGCTCGGCGGCGCCAAAGATGAAGAGTTGGAGTGCCAAAGTCACTCCGAGGTATGCGCGGGCCTCGTTACGTTCCTCCGTGATACGGCCCCTGCGCCGGCCCCCAAAGCAGACCCGCCCGCGAACTACCCCGCCGGCGAGGCGATAACCATGCGCTCCGAGCCCCAAGCCCCGACCTACGGCCGCGGCCTCGGCGGCTGTTAGGGCACGCGTTCGCTAGGGAATAATCTCGAGCAAATCGCCAGCGCAAACGGTGGCGTCGCTTAGGTCGAAAGGCACGCCGTCGACGGAGACCGATAGCTGAAACGGCACATCCTCAAACGGGGTGCAGCCTTCTCCCTCCCAGGCGCCAACAACGATGTACGCCGAGCCTGCGCCCAGGGTGGTACTGCCGCCTTGGGGGCAGCTGTAGCCCTGCGGGTTAGCGACCGTGCACGGCACTTCCTCGTCAAAAAAGAGGCTCGCGCCGGTTGGATCGACGAGCGCGGCGAACAGATCTGCACCCAACGCGGAGCCTGCGTTATCGGCCTTCAGTTGCAGACAGGCGCCCGCGGGAACGCCGTCGAGCTTGAAGACCTTGCCCGGCCAAAACACGCCGCTGTCTTCGGGACAGATGGTCGTGCTCGAACGAGCCGCGCTAAAGTCGGTCGGGCCGGTGCATTCCTCGAGCACAACCTCGGTGATGGGAAGGACGTCACAAGCTGGTTCCCCGCCGCCACTACCGCCTTGCGCCATACCGCCATTGCCGCCTTCTCCGGCCTGCCCACCGGAGGAAGGACCAGAAGCAACCCCGCCGACTCCGCCGGCACCCCCATTGCTCGGGGCCCCGCCGCTTTGGGCGCCGTCATCCCCGCAGGCCGAGGCACTAATGCATAGTCCGAAGATAGCAACGTAAAGTCGGCTCATGGTGCGGCGGGCGGGGCGTAGGCGCAGGTTGAGTTGGCGATGGCTTCCACGAGGTTGCCCCGCTCGAAGGTAAGGGTCTGGGGCAGCGGCTGCGCTCCACCAAGCTCTCCACCCTTGGTTACGGTTAGGGTGATTGTGGCGTCTCGAACGGCAAAGGTGCCGGAGCGCTCCATGATCCCGGACCAAACACAGTTGGCTCCAAGGGGGCAGGGCGACATGAGGTCCTTGGCGATGAAGGTTCCGTCCGGGCGAAAATCGAGCTCGCGGGCGTAGTTGCGCGAGCCACAGGCAGCGCTGTGGAAGCGGCCGAGCGGGGTTGGGCTTTTGACCGGGGGCGCCGCAACGCTCGCTGTTGCCGGGGCCGGAAGATCTACGTCGACGCTCGAGTCGCCAGGGGAGGTGCTCGCGCACGCAAGCCCAAAACCCAGTAGGCTGACGAGCAATACCCTCTTGTTCAAGGCGTTGCAGGCGAGCTGAGGTTTTGCGGCGAGGAGGGCGCGCTGACGAAATCCGCCGTGTTGTTTTGCGTATCAACGCAGTTGCCCAGTGCTCCGCCGGGGAGACGCTCCAAGCTAATGTCGAGATTGTTGGTGCAGTTGGCGACGATACCCTTGTCAAACGGCGTACCCTCGCATTCGTAACCCGCTCCGAAGGTAAAGCCGCAGCTGAAGCAGACGGCGTCCACGGTGGTGGTGCCATTGCGCAGGATCACGCTCGAGTAGTCACCGATGCCGCTCGACAGCGAACCGTCTTTGACGACCGGACCTGCGTAGGCTGTTCCCCCGACCAAGAGGTGTCCACCCGCTGGTACAACCTGCCCGCTACCAGTGAAGCGAACGCCATACGACATCGCCGTGTCCGAACGGGCCTGCACGGTCCAATTGCTGGAGACGGTAACCGGGCTGCTGCCAGGGTTGAACAGCTCGATAAAATCATCATTGCCACCCGCCGCCCCGCGCGCGCGGACTTCGCTGATGATGAGCGCCGCGTTGTTGGGCGTACAGGAGCAGGTGCCGGCCCCGTTGCAGGCCCCGGTTTCGCAGTCGGCAGCGCTGTCGCAATCTTCACCGAAGCCGCAGGCATCGCAAACTCCGCCGCAATCCACGTCGGATTCGTCTTGGTTTTTGACCCCATCACTGCAAGTCGCGGCGCAGCTGCCGCCGATGCAGGAGCCGGTGACGCAATCTCCAGCTACGTCGCAGTCTTCACCTTCCAGGCAGCCGCTGCAATCCGGGCCGCCGCAATCCACGTCGGTTTCGTCGCCGTTCTTGGTGTTGTCCCCGCAGCCAGCGGGTGCACAGCTGAACGTGTCCGTGCAGATCATGCTCGGGCAGTCGGGTGCGTCGATGCACTCGACGCACTCGGCGTCCGCATTGCAGAACTCGCCATTGCCGCAGTCAGCGCCCTCCGCCTTCGGCAGGATCATTGGTTGGCCGTCAACGCAGCTTTCGCTCGTGCAGTCGTTGGTGTCGCTGGGAGTATCGGAGTTGTCCTGCTCCCCAACGATCACTCCGGCGCCATCACAAACGCGCTTCAAGCAGTCGCCGGTCATCTGATCGCGAGCCAAAGTCCCCGCAGCGGTTGCATCCACGCCACAGGTGCCAGCCTCGCAGGTGCGCGTGCCGCACTCGTTGTCTTCGCCAGGGCAATCTCCAGGGGCGGTGCAGTTTGCGGGTGCGCCGCCCTCTCCACCCATGCCGCCGCCGCCAGGTCCGCTGCCCCCCGTGCTGGGCGCACCGCCCTCGACCAACGTGTCGGTGTAAACGTCGCAGCCGGTTCCGAGTAACGCTACCAAGACCCAGGCGAAGGTTGCCGTTGGCGTGGAGCGCAGGAGACTAAGCATGCTCGGGGCATAGCCGACCATGCGATGCGCCTCAAGCAGCAGCAGACCTAATGCAAGAGCCGTTGTGCTGCGAGGGCTGAGATGTCAGCGAGGGGACGCCGCGGAGGTTGTCACCCATGCAACAGCCTCCGTCTCGTCGTGAAAGGCGCTCATCTTGTGGGCCTCATGAAGTCTGCGCAGCCGGTCCACCTGGAGCGAACCTAGCGCGCTCTTGACGAGCAGCGCTGCGCGCTCGAATCGAACGGCGATTCGTTCGGTGGCCTGGACGATCGCCTCGAGCAAAACTGGATCCGTGGAGAGCGGTCCGGTCCGGGTGTCATAGATCATTCCGCGGGCGGAGCGCGCCTTGGTTCTGATCGCAATGTCGATCTGCAGAAAGCACTCGGTGATCGCCTCAGTGCTCGGAAACGGCTGGTTCGTGCGGCTAAGTTGAACGTAACCCTGGGCTGCGTGGAGCTGAACAATCATGTAAGGGTCTTGGAAGATTGTCGGCATGAAACCTCCACTTATTGTGGGCCGCTGCAGCCAAGCACGACGTCGACCTTCTCTACCTCTCCGCTCTTGAGTTCGCTGCACGCGGTGCCGTGGAACGTCACTTGGTTTTGAGCTGCGTCGTAGCTCCAGCCAGCCATCATGGTCGGGTCCTCGGGGACCGGTACCTGGTCGAAGAAGACGTAGATTTGGCTTGAGTCCGGCGGCACCGTATCAAGCGTAAAGGTGCAGCTGATGGCCTTGGTGGCGATCACCTCGAGGGCAGCCAGTAGGCTGGCTTGATCGGCAGCATCGTAGTAGCTCGGCCCCGAGTTCGGGACGCCTCCGGCCTCTGCAAACAGGTTCATCTGGTCCGGATCGACCCCGTCACCAAAGCCCAATACGAAGGTAGGGACGTTGGCGGTCAAAAGCTCAGCAATGGTGGCTAGCGTGCCATTGTCTCCCCCGGCCGCATTGCAGCCTGCCTGTTTTCCGTCGGTTAGCAGCGCTACATAGCTATCTCGCGTTGGGTCGGCCAGCTCGGGTGCAGCAGCCGCCTGGGTCATCGCCGTATCGATATTGGTTACGCATGGGCCGTTGGGAAAGTACTGGTCATTGGTCGCGAGCGCGTTGGTTAGCAGCGTTTGGATCGCGGGCGCTGAGTCGGGCGCGACAGGTACTGGGATCACGTCTTGGGCGCAGTTGGGTGCAACCAAGTCTGGAAAGAGCGAGAGGCCAAAGCGAATCTTGTCGCCGTAGTTGGTGGTAAAGGTGTTGATCGCCGCCACCGCCGCCTCCCACTTGGTGGCACCGCCTGGCACGACCTCCGTCATCGAGCAGGAGCGGTCGAGGACGAGCAGCACGTTCGGCGCTACCGGCTCTATTTTCGCCATCAAGTCCTCACATCCGCCTCCGGGGACACACGTCATCGAAGGAACGTCGCAAATAGTGCCAGGCTGCGTGCAGTCATCGTCATCCAGGCAAGTGCCTACGTCGATGCACTGTCCCGCCGCACTGCAGAACTGGGGAGCGACGCACGCCGGTTCACAGCCAACGACTGCGCTACCACCACCGCCTGTGCTGCCACTTGCACCAGCGCCGCCTTGACCACCTTCGCCGCCGGCCGCGCCTGATGCGCCCGTTGCCCCCGTCCCGCCACCTCCCGAGCCGCTATCGGAACAGGCGACCACGAGGGAGCAACAGACCGCGGCAACAAGGCGAAGGTAGGACACGGTCGAATTGGACCAGATCCTCGGTTGCCGCGAAAGAGCCATTGACCGCGCGTCGCGAGAGTCGCAACTTGTGCCCTTGTCAGCGCAAACACTTTGGCCCAGTAACCCCAGGTGACCACGCTCAGTCCGTCGACCGCTGCGCTGCCCAATCGCAAAGAGAGAGTGCGCGCGTTGCGCGCGTTGATGGGTACCCCGGACCGCCACGTCGTGCAGATGACGCTTGGCATCCGCAATACGGCGCACCGTCACTTTGACGCTGAAGTCGTGCCCCTGGTCGAGCGACATTGGCCGGCCGCGTTGGGGACCACTTTCTTCGCCAAGTTGAGGATCGGAGCCTGTGATCTCTACGCTTCGGCTCCCTACACAGCGATGTTCTGTGCGCCCCGGCGACCAGCATTGGTGCGTGCTGTGACGCACGTGGGAAATGCCGTGCGGCTTCCCTCTTTTGCCCTGCCTTTGCTCGGCCGCGCGACGATGGAACTCCTAGGCCGTTACGCCTATCGCGAGGAGCATCGCCGCATCATTTTGGTCGCCGCCTTCGTGGTGGTGGTGGACCACGTCTTTGACCATTGTATGCAAGAGCCTGCGCGGCTCCGCGGGGAGACGCTGCTTGCGGTGATTGACGGTACGCAGGCGCCCACGTCTGCTGAACTCAGGCTGGTGCGCGCTTTGGTCCAAGCGATGGGCCGGCAGTTGGCTCCCGAGGATCAGACCTGCTTCGACGCCGCGATGATGGGCGTGCGTAGCTGGATTCACGCAGAGGTCAGGGCGATGGAGGGCTTGGTTGACCCGCTCGGGTTTGGTCATCGCTTGGCCGGTGTTGAAGGCACGATCGATGGGCTGCTATTCCCCGTCGCGCGCTTCGGCTGTGCCAGCGCACGAAGCTGGATGGTCCAGGTGTCGATGTTCGTGCAGATCATGGATGATTGGCTGGACTTGGAAGCTGACGCTCGCTCGGACCGGCCAACGCCGGTGACCCAGGGAGTTTGGGGCTACGCTGATCTGGCTCGGTCCTGGCAACAAACCCTCGACGGACTTGAGACCCTGGTGTGTGAAGCCGACCTTTCGGCGCCTCACTACGTTTCGTTCGTGCGCGCTAGCTATGTGTGCATGATGCATGACGTGATGGAGGCCATGGTGGAAAGGCCGGACCAGTGAGCCCGGTCGACCGCGGCTCGGCGCTGGATCTCTCCTTCCTAGCGCCTGTTGTTTTGGTGATGGGCAAAGGCGGCGTTGGTAAGTCCACGCTAGCCGCGGGGCTCGCGTACGCTGCCTCGAACGCTGGCGCACCTGCCACGCTGATCGAGTTCGGGGATGGCGAAGCCGGCAAGCGAGCTCTTGCTCGTTCGGATCGCGACGTCGAGCATTGCGTGATTACGCCTGAGCAAGCGCTGGAGGCAGGGGCCGCGCCGCTGTTTGGTTCAGCGCTATTGGCGAAGGTCGCCTTCGGCAACTTCGCCATGAAGCCGCTGCTACGGGCTGCTCCGGCGATCCGGGAACTGGCGATGCTCGAGGCGGTACGGATCGCGGCGGTGCAGCGTCCTGGACGTCGCATCGTCGTCGATATGCCGGCCACTGGGCACGGCGTTGCTTGGCTTCGTGTACCGCGCCAAGGTCGGGATTTCCTCGGCTCAGGTCCGCTGTTCGAGTTGTGCGACCGGCTCGCACGCAAACTCTTGAGCAAGGGGTGCGCGTCGATCGTCGTCGTTACCCTGCCCGAGGCCTTGGTGCTCGAGGAAACGCTCGAGTTGTGCCACGCGCTGCAGACGGAGACGGCCTTGAATGTCGAGGCGCTGGTGCTCAATCGGCAGGCCGTCTCGCTGCCCTCCGCCGCCCTCGACGAGGCGGTTCGCTGGTCGCAGAAGGGCGGCGCTGTGGGCGCAGCAGCCCACGAGGTCCTCAACATCTTGCGTTCGAGGGAGCAGAATCGCGAGTCTCAGCGCTCGTCGCTTGCGCCCCTTCGCGCTGCGGGCTGCCGGTTCTTTAGCGTTACCGAGACGGTCGAAGCGCCGTCGGCACAACGGGTGGCAGCCTTGCTCCAGGAGGTCCGCGAAGCATGAAGCCTCGCAAGCTGAAGCTGCCGCAGGTGATCGTCTGCGCGGGGGGCGGCGGCGTCGGCAAGACCACGACATCGGCGGCCCTTGCGTTGGCCTTGGCTACCGCAGGCAAGGATACGCTGGTCGTGACCATCGACCCAGCGCGCCGGCTCGCCAGCGCCTTGGGCGTTCCGCGCAGCGAGACGCTGATGCCAGTGGAGCGGCAAGGTCTGACCGGCGCGCTCGACGTGCTCATGCCGGACCCACGGCGGTCGATGGGCCTGTTCATCGACGACCTATTTGCCAATGAGCCCGAGGCAAAGGCTCATCTAATGCGCAATCGGCTCTTTATTGGTCTAAGTGATGCAGCCGCGGGAGTGCACGAGCTGGTTGCAATGAATCTCGTGGCTCAGGCCGCGGCGTTAGGGCGCTATCAGGTTATCGTGATCGATACGGCACCTTCTCGACACGCCATCGACTTCGTGTCCTATCCAGCCCGGCTCGCAAGTCTATTAGGCGGTAAGACCGTGGCATGGCTCGCGGGGCTCGCGCAGCGCAGCTCGGAGGGCCCAACGAAACGGGGCGTACTCTCGTGGGGCGCTAGTCGCGTTGAGAGCCTGCTTTCACGCGTGACCGGGCCCAACCTCCTTGCCGACACGGCCAGCCTCTTTGGCGACATTGCCAAGGTCCGTGGTCAGTTCGTCGACCGCACACGTCAGGCGGGCGAGTTGCTCACTGGCGCGCAAACTTCCTACCTGTTGGTGGTTGCGCCGAGCGCTGCAGCTTTGGATGACGCCTGCTACTTGCAGCAACGGCTGCGCTCCTTGGGGCGCCCCGTGCACGGGCTTGTGATGAACCGCGCGGATGTCGTTCCGGCGACCTATCTGCAAACGCTGCGGGGGCAAGACCTTCCGAGCTCTCTTTCGCAAACGCTCGACGCGCTCGAGGAGGAACGGCGCGCGCGCATGGTGATGGCCGCGAGCGCTGAAAAGACGCTGCGGCAGAGTTTTCAGCACCAGCCGATCGCGCGTTTGCCCTTCCTTGAAGGTCTAGCACCAAACGACGTGGCCAAGGCCCTGGCGGTCGAGCTAGCGCCGGTGCTGCCATCGCTCTTGGCCTGACGTCATGCCCGGGCCATTTGGTTGGCGATGTTGCGCCGGCTAGTTGTAGGCTTGCGCGGTGGGGGATTCGGTGGATGAGCGGGCCATCTTCGTCAAGGGGCCAGTGGTGCTGTTCAAGTGGCGCAATGCAGCTGGATGGCCGGTGGAGTATGCCTCGCCGAACGTTTCGGAAGTATTTGGCTATTCGGCTGAAGAGTTTCTTTCAGGGGCTGTTTCGTATGGCCAACTGATTGAGCCGGAGGACGCCGAGCGCGTCGCTCGAGAGGTCGCCGTCGCCTCCCACGGCAGCGCCAAGTCGTTCGTGCATGAGCCCTATCGCGTAAGAGCTCGCAGCGGAGCCGTGCGGTGGCTTTATGACTTTACGCAGCTGCTCCGCGACAGCGACGGCGCTGTAACGCACTATCAGGGCTACGTGATTGATACCACCGAGCGCGTGCTGGCTCAGGAGGAAGCTCGTGAGCTCGAACGGCAGCTTTTTCACTCGCAGAAACTCGAGAGTTTGGGCGTGCTCGCGGGGGGAGTAGCGCATGACTTCAACAACCTCCTCACCGGAATTTTGGGGCAAGCCTCGTTGGCGAAGCGGCGACTCGGCCAGTCTTCCGAAGGGCTAGCGGAAGCGCTGGACCAGATTGAGCAGCTCAGTCGACGGGCCGCCGAGCTGACTCAGCAGCTACTCGCTTATTCGGGCAAGGGTACCTTCGTCATTGGCCCTGTAGATTTGGTTGAGGTGGTGCGCGGGCTACGCGGGATGCTCGAGGTCGTATTGCCTAAGAAGGCCACCTTCGTACTTACGCTCGATCCGATTCCAGCGGTGCTCGGCGATCGCACGCAGTTACAACAAGTCGTGATGAACCTGCTTACCAACGCCGCCGAGGCATTGGGGGACCAGGTGGGTACGATTCGTTTGCGAACCCGCCTGGTCGAGGAGAGCGCGGAGAGTTTAGCGGCGCTAGGAGCTTCATCGCTCGACCCGGGGCGCTACATCGCGCTCGAAGTAGAGGACTCCGGTTGTGGCATGACGGCGGAGGTCCGCGAGCGTTTGTTCGATCCCTTCTTTACGACCAAGGCCACGGGTCGCGGGTTGGGAATGTCTGCTGTGTTGGGGATCGTGCGCGGTCACAAGGGCCACATCGGGGTTCGTTCCACTCCGGGTTCCGGTAGTACCTTCAAGCTGCTGTTGCCGCCAACGAACGAGAGCGTTCGAGCGGAACCACCGGTGGCCCCGTCGAAGCAACCAGGCGGGGGCACGTTGCTGATCGTCGATGATGAAGCGAGCATTCGGCAGATCCTCACCGCGCTCTTGGGCTACCTCGATTTCACCGTGCTCAGTGCAGAGAATGGTGCCCAGGCGCTCGAGGTCTACCAAAAACACGCCTCAGAGATCGTGTTGGTGCTGATGGATATGACGATGCCGGTGATGTCGGGCCCGGAGGCGCTCAGGCTGCTGCGTGCCCAATCACCGACCTTGCCGATTGTGCTCTCCAGTGGGTACAGCGCTCACGACGCTGCGCGAGCGTTGGGCTGCGAGCAAGCCACTGCGTTTTTGCAGAAGCCATACGACGCGGCCGAGATCGAGCGGGTGATCGCAGCCGCGCTGGGGAAGGAAGCTGGCCGCAGCTAAGCTGCGACGCGGCGCCGTCGAGCAAACGCAACCAGGGCGCCCAACACCAGGAGCAAGGAGCCACTTCCTGCCTGGACGTTGGATGAAGCCGCGGTTGTACAGCCGCTGCTGCTCGAGTCGTCGCTGGTTCCGGAGCTATCGTCGTCGCACGTGAGTACGGTGGTATCGCTCTCGTCGGGTATGCAAACGCCGGGACCACCGTCTCCTCGGGTGCAGTCGTCTCCTTCCTCGAGATCCGCGCAAGCGTCCTTGTCCGCCTGGTCCGCCAAGGCGGCTGTCGGAACAAGCGCAAGGGTTGCAGCGGTGGAGAGAGCGACCAACAACGAACGAAGCTTAGTCTTCATATCAAGTACCTCCTCCGACTAGCGTTAGCAGGATGTGTGCCGGCGCAGCGCGAGGTTACGGCTCATCCAAATTCATCTTCGAGAGTTTGTAGACCAGCGTTCTGCGCGGCAACCCAAGCAGCTCTGCTGCCTTGGTGCGATTGCCGCCGGTCTCACGAAGTGCAGCCATAATCCGGTCTCGTTCGAAGTCCTTGACGGAGGCGCGCACGTCCGGTGCGGGGTGGACCTCCCGTGGTAGCGGCCCACTAGCTGCTCCTCCACGAAGGGCTTCCGGAAGGTGCTCCACGTCGATGGTGAAGCCGTCGGAGAAGGCCACCGCGCGTTCAATCACGTGTTTGAGTTCGCGCACGTTGCCAGGCCAGGCGTAATGCGAGAGGAGGGCGTCGGCTGCAGGCGTGAGCTGTGGTGGGTTGGACGCCAACGTTCGCAAGAAATGGCGTGCGAGCGCCCCAACCTCGTTCGACCTCTCGCGCAGCGGCGGCAGTCGCAGCAAGACCCCGTTGAGCCGAAACAAAAGGTCCTGTCGGAACTTCTTCTCGAGCGCGAGCGAGGTCAGATCTTGGTGCGTCGCCGCGACCACGCGCAGATCCACCTTGCGCTCTTGGTTCGCTCCCACGCGACGCACCGTTTGTTCTTCGAGGACGCGCAAAAGTTTGGCTTGCAACTGGAGCGGCAGTTCACCGATCTCATCGAGGAAGAGCGTTCCTTTGTCGGCACTTTCAATCAGCCCAGCCTTGGCTGTGACTGCGCCGGAGAAGGCGCCGCGCTCGTGTCCGAAGAGCTCGCTCTCGATCAGGTTGTCCGGAAGCGTGGCCGTGTTGACTGCAATCAGCGGCCCGCTGCGGCGGCTCAAACGGTGGAGTTCTCGTGCGAACACCTCTTTGCCCGTGCCCGTCTCACCGAGCAGCAACACTGAGAGGCCTCTGGGCGCAACTTTGCGGAGCTCCGAGTGGAGCCGCAAGAGCGAGGGGTAGCGGAAAGCCTCGGGAATATCGCTTTCATTGGACGGCACGTCGGCAACGGGTTGGCCGCTGAGGGCCCGATCGAGCGCCATCTCGAGCGCCTGTCCGGAAAGGCCGACCGGGGAGGTCCACAGTCGAGTAGGTGCAACCGCCTTCTGCGCCAAACTACGCTGCAGCCAGAGTGAGACCGCTGCATCGGCCGCAACGACGTAGCTATCGTCGGCGCAAAACCCAACGCTCGCCAACTCTGGCAGGGAGCGCAAAAGCTCGTGGACCGTGTGGTCGATCTGCGGCTCTTGGCTATCCACCTCGAACAGCGTGAGGGCTGTTTCATTCGAGCAGCGCTGAAGCTCGCTCTGAAACTCTGGCAGCAGCAGCAAAGGGCGAACGGCGGAGGGTAGGGTGCTTCGTCGCACCAACGCCAGCTGTACATCCCCCGCGGTCACCACGTCCGCTGGGCTGAAGCTCACCGGCTCCTGCTGAATGAGCTGGCCGTTGAGCCGGGTTCCGTTGCGAGAGCCGAGATCGCGCAGGGTCGGGCCTGCCGCGGTCAGCTCCACCGCGAGATGCAAACGGGAGAGCGAAGGACTGCCGAGGCAGATGGAGGCTTCGCGATCACGTCCGACGCTGAGCGTCCGACCTGCGGGAAACTCAAGAACGAGGGCCTCGCGACCCGGCTGCACTATCGAAAGGCAGAGCCCGTGCGCCTCCGGCTTGAGCACGAAGGCTCTATCAACGGTATCTTCGGAAGCACGCCGCGCCATCGCGGCGCAGCTTACTACGTTCAATCGCAGTCCACGGTAACCGTCTTGGAGCCCGAACCAGAGACCAGGCAGGTGTCCGAGCCGCTCAGCTCGGTACACCCACCGAAGGTTGGTACTACATCGTCGTCGTCGTCGCAGTGCACCTTGATCGTCGCCTCTTCGAGGCAAGCGTTCATGGTTTCAGTGAAGTCATTGCCGTTGAGTTCGCAGGAGAATGCGGTGAGGGGGCAAGTGACGGTCAGTGAAAATTCCCCATCCGCGCAGTCGGTACCGCTTCCACCGGCGCCATCTCCGCCACCACCCTCTGACCCTGCACCCGAGCCGCCACCGCCGGACACAACGTAGAAATCGGAGGTGCCAACGACGGTGGTGCAACCAGCGCCCAAGCACGCAACCAAAGAGATTGACGCTAGAACTCGCATAATCACCAGGTCCCTTCGAGAGCAACCGTTGTGCCACCGATGCGCAGCTGCAACTTGCTCGCGTTGGCCGAGGGCGAGGACGCGCTGGTTGCAGCTTCGACGATCCAGACCACACCGCCAGCCGTCGCTAGCAAACCACCAACGACGAAAAGTGCAGTGGACGCAGCGGCCGTGGCTTCGTGGGTATAAAGTTGGTCTGCCTCGGTGCCGCGCGCGCAGGCCCCGACGATACCGCCTTCGGTGCAGGCCTCTATGAGCGAGCTAGCCTGGCCCATCGCGATCGCCCCGGCGATACCACCCGCCAACAGCGAGGCGCCACCGATCGACAGGAGCAACGGCACCGCCACCGTTAGTCCCTCCGCGGCAGGCAGCGGCTGAACGGCGGGCGGCGGAAGCGCGGGCGGCGGTAGCACGGGCGGCGGCAACACGGGGACCAGCGGTGTCTCGACTGGAGGCGGCGCCGTTTCGACCGGGGGCGGAGGAAGTGGAGGAGGGGGAACTTGCACGGCGGTGACCGTGAGTTCTCGTGTTTCGCCTTCGTTCAATTTGAACTTGGTCTCGGCTTGCTCGGTCCCGAGGCGGACCACCACCGTGTGATCCCCCGGGTCGAGCTCGAGCGCTGTGCTGAGCAACTGTTTGCTCACGGCTTTGCCGTCGACGGTCACTTCTTGCTCAGCTGGTTGCTCGCTTACAAACGTCAGCCTAACCCTGGGGATCTTTGACTCGAGCTCGCTGGCGAAGCGCACGGCGTCTTTGCGGGCTGCCTTCGACTTGCTGGTTTCCGTTTTGGTCACCGGCAACTCGCTGACGCTTTTGGCGAGCGTCCGAGCTTCCAAAAGTGAACCTTGCGTTGCGAGAACGCGAGCCAACTCGAGCCGCGTTACCGGGGTGGGGGCCAACTCGTGCGCTTGGCGAAAGAGCGCGACCGACTCATGGGGTTTCCCGTCGGTGAGCAGCTTGCGAGCTTCGGTATAGAGGCGCTTTGCCTCAGCGCGGTCGGCGGCGGTGACCTCTTGTCCAAAGGCCGTTGTCGTGAGAACCAGGCAAGCAAGCCCAAATCCGAGTGCGAACAGTCTATTCGATGCCATTGGGGTCAACAGGAGGCGGGTCAATCCGAGGAGGTTTGGGCGGCTTACGCAAGGCGGGTGCCACCGTCCCACTTAGCGAAGGGCTTGCCGAAGAGGCACGGGCCGTTGTCGCCGTCGGAGCTTGAATGATGGCGGCGCTGGTCGCGCCGGGGGAGACCGCGCTGGCCTTCGTGCTGGTCGCGGCTGGGGGTGACGAGCCAACCTCTGGCTTACTCTCCCCGCTGCTCGCGACGGCGGCGCTCGTCCTTTCTTCCGCCGCGGTGCTTGGACTGAGCGCCCACCAGGCAGCTGGAATCCCCGCTAGCGCGACAACCAGCGCCACGCCCCAAGGACCACTCTTGCGCTTGGGGATCTCGATCGTCTCGTGGCGGCTGGAAAGCTCGGGAAGGAGCTCTGCGACCTGCACCGCGCCGGATTGCTGGTTCACCGTATCCGCGAGAGGGGAGACCGGACTCGGGTCGTTCGACTCCGCTCGAAGTACTGCGATGGGCTGGTTCGGCCGCTGGTGAAAGTAGGGCGCGAACAACATGGCGACGTCATCGCTCGAGGTCTCGAGCTCGCTTTCTATCAGTGCGAGTTCGATCGCCTCCTTCAGCTCCTGAGCCGTGGCGTAGCGCTCCGCGATCTGCTTTTGCAGGGTCTTGTGCACCACTGCTCGCAGCGGCTCTGGGGTCTGCGCGCCCATTGGTGCAACCGGGGTTGGACCAACCAACGCAGCCAAGCGGCCGATGTCGGTGGCGGCCTCGAACGGGGGGCGGCCCTCGAGCAGCTCGTAGATTACGGCGCCCAACGCCCAGATGTCGGCGCGCCTGTCCAGCTCTTCGCTGCGCGCTTGCTCCGGCGCCATAAAGCTGATCTTGCCCTTGATGTACCCAGTGGTCGTATCGGGCGCGAGCCGCTCCTTTGCCTTGGCAATGCCGAAGTCGATCACTTTGGCGATCCCCAGCCGCGAGACGAGGATGTTCTGCGGGGAGACATCGCGGTGCACGAGCCCGATGGGCGCGCCGTCCTGGGTCAGTTCGTGCGCCACGTGCAGTCCAGCGCAGGCGTCCGCGATCACGCGGAACACGGCTCGTGCTGGCAAACGCTTACCCGCGGCATCAGCGCGCATGGCCAGCTCGTCGAGCGAATCCCCCTCGACGAGCTCCATCACGAAGTAGAGTGAGCGTGGGTCCTCGCCAACCTCCCAAATTTGCGTAACGTTGGGATGCTGGATGCGCGCGACCAGACGAGCTTCATCGAGAAGCATGTCCTGAAAGCGCTTGTGGCTTGCACGTCCTTGGCGAATGACCTTGATCGCGACGTCGCGCTCAAAGCCGCCGGGTCCAATTGACCTGGCTTTCCAAACCGAGGCGAAGCCGCCTCCACCGATGGTGGCAACCAGCTCGTATCGACCTAGCTTGTCGCCCGCATGAAAGTCCTCTCTCAGAACGCCTCCAACGCCTGAGAACTGTGGCCGATTCGGCTATCGGCCACAAGCTTGGTGGCGAGCGCTACTGACCGCCTGCGCCGCCCGCGCCGCCCGCGCCTCCAACGCCACCGGAACCGCCCGTCGTTGGCGGAGCGCCGTACGCCCCGCCGACGTTGGCGCCGCCGCTCCCGCCAATTCCCCCTGAGCCTCCACCGCCGTCTTGACCCCCACCGCCCGTGCTCGTGGTCGGCCCCGAGCCGTACGCGCCGCCAACGTTGGAGCCAGCGCTACCTCCATCTCCGCCGGAATCTCCGCAAGCGCCTAGCGTGGGGGAGGCTGCGGCGACCGCGAGTCCCATCAGCAACGAGGCAGCCGTGCGCTGCGTGCTGCTGGTGCCGCGCACGACGGCCTGCCCGCAAGACGGGCACGCGGGGGCGTTGGCGGAGAGGAAGGTGTCACACTGAGGGCAAGAAGCGAGGGTGCCTTGATAACGCATGCGTAAAGAATCAGCGACACGCTCTGTTCTTGTCAACGTGGGAAACATTGGTCTTTGTTGCGATTCAACGCCGCTTGAGCGACCCTTCGCACGTGAGCGATTCGCAATTCGTGAAGGTTCCTCTGCCCACCCGCAACCTCGAGAACAGGGACACAACGCGGGCGTTTCCCCTGTATGTCGTTTGGGAGATCACGATGAAGTGTGATCAGCCCTGCCAGCACTGCGGCTCGCGTTCCGGGCGGGTGCGGGAGTCGGAGCTTTCGACCGACGAGGCGATGGAGGTGGTTGCAGCGCTCGTGCGCATGGGCACACGTGAATGCACGTTGATCGGCGGAGAGGCGTATCTTCGCGAAGATTGCGCCCAACTGATCGAGGGGCTCACCAAAGGCGGCATTCGCGTCAGCATGCAGACCGGTGGCCGCGCTTTTACTGCAGAGCGAGCCGCTCGGTTCAAGGCGGCTGGGCTTGAGAGCCTTGGCGTTTCAATCGATGGCTTGGCCAAAGCCCACGACCAATTGCGAGGCAACCTCGGCAGTTTCAGCGCTGCATGGAAGGCCCTGATGGCGGCGCGTGATGCGGGACTCATCATCTCCGCCAATACCCAAATCAACAAGGTGAACCTCCCCGATCTCGAGGAGCTTGCGGCGCGCTTTCGTCGGGAAGGCGTTCAGACCTGGCAATGCCAATTGACCGGTCCGCTCGGCAAAGCGGCCGATCAACCGGAGCGCATCATCGATCCGTGGCAGATCGTCGAGATCATGGATCGGTTGGCCGCCATTCAGTTGGAGGCGATGCGCGAGTACGAGCAGGGTGGTCGCAAGGGCATCCCGTTCAACGTCTTCGCCAACAACAACATCGGCTACTTCGGCCCGCACGAGAAGATGCTGCGCTCGACGCCCTACGGCAAGGAGACGCACTGGCGAGGCTGTGTCGCTGGCATCTACTCTCTCGGCATCGAAAGCAATGGAACCCTCAAGGCCTGCCCGACCTTGCCGACCGCGCCGTACAACGCCGGCAACATCCGCGACATGTCGCTCGAAGATGTTTGGCGCGGCTCAGAGATCATGCGGTTTGCGCGCGACCGCGGCACCGACGAGCTTTGGGGCTTCTGCAAGACTTGCGACTACGGCGAGGTCTGCCAGGCAGGCTGCTCGTGGACCGCGCACTCGACCCTGGGCAAGCGTGGCAACAATCCGTTCTGCTACCACCGCGTGATCCAGCTGCGAAAGAAGGGCATCCGCGAACGGCTAATCCCTGTAGAAAAGGCGCCGGGCGTGCCCTTTGACTTTGGTCGCTTCGAGATCCGCGAAGAGCCGATCCCAAGCGAGTAACGGCCTGTTCAAGGAGTGCGAAAGGATCGAGAGCCCCGAGCGAGTCGGGGCTCTCGCCGATTCTTCGTCAGGGTGCGCCGCCCGCTCCGCCCGCTCCAGCTTCACCGCCGCTCGTGGTGGGAGCGCTGCCGTAGGCTGAGGCCGTCATGTTGCCGCCTGCACCCGCGATGCCGCCTTCACCGCCGCCTGAGGTGGTCGGCCCGGCACCGTAAGCCGAGGAGGTGTTGTCGCCTCCAGCGCCACCGCCGCCCGTTTCCCCCGTCGAGCTGCTGCCCGAGTCCCCGCAGCCCGTGACCACCGGCGATGCAGTGGCGACGGCGAGGCCCATCAGCAACGAGGCTGCAGTGCGTTGCGCGGTCGTCGTGCCGCTCGTGAGACTGTGGCCGCAGGACGGGCAAGCCGAGGCATTTTTCGCGAGGAAGGTGTCGCAGTGAGGACAGGAAGAAAGGGTACCTTGGTAACGCATCCGCCCATGGTCGAGAAAACTTGCCGTTGCGTCAATGGTCGATGGCGACCCTAGCGCTCGTTCCAGCTCCGTGGTCGTCTTGGACATGGATTTTCGTCATTGGATGATCGTCGGTGCTTTCGCGTTGGTTACCGCCTGTTCGGCGGGGAGTTCGGACAACGGCAATAGCGCCGGTAGCGATGCTGATGGTGGCTTCAGCACGAGCGGTGGAAGCAGCGGGAGCAACGGGGAAACAGGCGGTCAAGGCGGCGGATTTCTGACCACTGGGGGAGGCGGAGATGGCGGCGCGCCCGAGGAGATCGCTGAGGTCTTCGGACATACGGCCTCGGAGCTCTACCGTCTCGACCCTGAGACAAAGGCCGTGTCGCTCGTGAACACGTTTAACGGCTGCAACACAGTCATCGACATCGCGCTCGACAAGGATTCGAAGCTCGTCGCGACGTCCGTTGATGGGGTCTACGTGGTGGACAAGCTAACCGCCGCCTGCACGCTGATTGAAATCGGCGACTATCCAAACTCACTATCGTTCATTCCCGCCGGCACGCTCGATCCGAACGTTGAGGCTTTAGTTGGCTATCGCGGCGATGAATATGTGCGCATCGATCCGCAGAGCGGTAGCATTCAGTCGATTGGCTATCTCGGTGGCAATGGCCTCTTTTCGAGTGGAGACGTCGTCTCGGTCAAGGGTGGAAGTAGTTACTTGACCGTTACGGGGAACGATTGCCCGACGGACTGTTTGGTCGAGATCAACCCGAGCACGGGGGCCATGATCACCAACTGGGGCCCCCTTGGCTACTCCGCGGTCTACGGCATCGCCTTCTGGGCGGGCAGCGTGTACGGCTTCGATGCCGCTGGTAACCTGTTCGAGGTCACTTTCACCGGTGGTGTGATGACGACGACCTTGATCGAACAGACTGGCACTTCGTTCTACGGCGCTGGATCAACCACCTCAGCGCCGCCGGTGCCGGTACCTAACTGAGCCTGGTGCTCGGCGTGCTTCGCTTCAGCGATGCGCGCCCGCTGACTCTTAATCTGCAAGGCAATGCGATTGAGCGTACCGACGCAGGGATCGCACGAGGAACCGCAGCAACTGGGCCAAGCCTCGCGCGGGAGCTCCAGCTGCTCGAGCACGCTCGCTGCATAGTCAGCTGAAGTGCCGGCTTGCTTGAGCAGCCGTTGCGCAAGCGCTAGCTCAGTTTCCGCGGGCGAGGTCGAAGGCTCTGCTGAGTGCGCCATCAATCGCCAGCATAGTGGAAAACCAAGGAAAACTCTGGCCGTTTGTACTAATGAGGTATCCATGGTCAAGCGAGCGTTAGGCGTCTCTGGGGTTGTAGCGCTGATTGTGTTCTTGGGCTGTGCTGGCCAAGAAACAGCAGGGGTTGGCGGTAGCGCCGGCAGTGACTCGCCTGGCGGCAGCGGCGCCGGCGGCAGCGCCGGTTCGGCAGGCAGCCCTGTTACGGGGGGTGGTCCAAGCTCCGGCGGCGCGGGCGGCGCGATGAACGGTGGCGGTGGAGAAGGGGGCGCGGGCGGTTCTACCGGCACGGGTGTCAGCCTCACCGACTACCCCCTTGAGACAGAGTCCAACGGCTCGCTGTCTGAGGCCAACGCCGTAGCGGACGGAACGTTGGGCTTTCAGGGCGAACTAAACACGGCCTCGGACGTGGACGTCTTCAGCATCGAGGGCACGGTCGGGGCGTCGCTTCAGGCCCGTTTGAGTGACGGCAATGGCGGTTGCCCCGATGGGGCAGATTTCACGCTCACCGTCTATGATCCGGCCAATCTGGAAATTGCCTCGGCTAGCTCGGGATGTCCGCTGCTCAATGGCCAGAGTGATTTGGACCTGGGCTCGCTCGCGACGACCGGCACCTACTTCGTCCGAGTCACCGCAAATTCGGCGGTGCCGTTCTACGTGCTCGATCTCTCGGTCGAGGCCGCGGAGTGTGGTGACAACGTGGTCCAGCTCGGAGAAGAGTGTGACGACGGAGACCTCGTCGGTGGCGATGGCTGTGAGGCGGATTGCACTATCACGCCGGTTTGTGGAGACGGGGACATTCAGTCGGGTGAGGAGTGTGATGACAACAACACCGCCGCGAATGACGGCTGCGATGCGGCTTGTCAGCTCGAGGGCAACTTCTGCTCCGAGGGCAACGTCGCCAACGACGGAACCGCCACGGCTACCTCGCTCGCGGGCTGCGCCGGAGGCGTAGCGGTGATCGACCCGGTTGGGGATCAAGACTACTTCAGCTTCGAGGTCGGCCAGGCAGGGTCGAGCCTGAGGGCCGAGGTCACCACGCTGGCTGGTGGCGCTTGTCCCTCGGGCTTCGATAGCTTTTTGCGACTGTACGACAGCACCGGCATGGAACTTGGCTCCGATGATGATGACGGCATTGACGCCTGTTCGCTGATCAGACCGCAGGACGCCTTTGCGCAAAACCTTGCTGTCGGGACCTACTTCTTGCGCGTGGAGGAGTACCTCAATGACGAGCCGCAGAGTCTCTATGCGCTGCGTGTAAACGTCTCACAACCAGGTTGTGGGGATGGCGTTTTGCAGGTCGGTGAGGCTTGTGATGATGGGAATATGGTGGACGGCGACGCCTGCACCAACGCTTGCACGCTCTTCAGCTGCGGCGCCGGGGAAACGCTCAGGTTCTACCAAGCCTCTGGTCTGCCGCTTTCGATTCCTGACCCCGGCTCTGTCAACTCAACCATCACGGTGCCTGACATGGGACTCGTGAAGAGGCTGGGCGTCACCATCTCGATTCAGCATGAATTGACCTCCGATCTCGACATCAGCCTCGACGCGCCTGGCGCTGCTTCGATCGTGCTCTCGGACGATAACGGCTTTGGCGAGGACTACACCGGTACGACCTTCTCATCGTCCGGCGTCACCGGCATTGCCTCTGGGTCGGCGCCCTTCAGCGGCGTGTTCGCTCCAGAGGGTTCGATGGCAAGCATCCTCAATACGACGGTCAACGGCGCGTGGGTTCTGACCGTGGCTGATGATGCGGGCTCGGACACCGGCTCGCTGCTGAGCTACAGCATCTCCGCCTGCGTGCAGTAGCAGCGAGCCGCTCAGGCTCGGAAGCGGTCCAACGCGCGATGCAGTTCTTCGCTGACGCGCGTTGGGTCGTTGCCGAGCGAGACGGGTGCGTTGGCGAAGTCGGACGCGAACTCGAGCGTCCCTTCGTGATAGCGCTGCTTGAACTCGCTGAATTTAAGGCCGTGCGCGGTGGAGACAACCACCACGCTTTGCTCCTTGGAGATCACCCCGCGTGCGGCGAGCTTCTCCGCGCAGGCGAGCGCTACGGCCGTGTGCGGGCAGGTGTAGAGCCCGGTGCGGTCGGCTCGTGCTGCGGCGCTCGCTAGCTCGGCCTCGGTCGCTTGTTCGACGAGCCCGTCGGTTCGCGCTAGCGCCGCTATCGCCTTGGGCAAGGAGACGGGCGCACCAATTTGGATGGCGGAGGCCAACGTCTTCTGCGCCTCAATCGGCGCGTAGTCGGCTTCGCTGAGCGGATGGAGCTGCTCGCTGGCCCTCACAAATGCGCGGTAAAGTGGATTCGCGCGTTCGGCCTGGCAGCAGGCGATGCGCGGCAGCCTTTCGATCAGGCCGAGCTCGAGCAGCTCGATAAAGCCCTTGGCGATCGCCGAGACGTTCCCAAGGTTACCGCCGGGTACCAACACCCAGTCGGGCACGCTCCACGCAAAGTCTTGGGCGAGCTCGTAGGAGAGCGTCTTTTGCCCCTCGATCCGCAAGCTGTTCATCGAGTTGGCGAGGTAGATCGATGGGTCTTTGGTGAGTTCGGCCACCGCTCGCATACAGCCGTCGAAGTCGGTATCGAGCGCAGCGACCAACGCGCCATGGGCGATCGGTTGGAGCAGCTGTGCCGTCGAGATCTTTCCTCGCGGTAGCAGCACTACCACCGGGATTCCGGCGGCCGCGCCGTAGGCAGCTAACGCAGCGGACGTATCTCCGGTCGAGGCACAGGCGAGCGCGCGGATGTTTGCGCCCTTCTTCACCATCGCGTGGACCGTCGAGACCAACACGGTCATGCCCAGGTCCTTGAAGGAGCCGGTATGGGTGGTGCCACATTGCTTTACCGCCAAGCGCGGCAGGCCGATCGTCTCGCCGAAGCGCTCCGCGGGCAAGAGATGGGCGTTGCCCTCGAACAGCGAGACCACGTCGCTTGGCGCTAGGTGAGGCTGAACCAGCTCCAGCTTGCTCCAGACGCCGCTTGAATACGGATAGGGCGAACGGGTCGTGCGGCTGTCGAAAAGCGCCTTCCATTCAGCGGGAGTTCTCGCGGCATTGAGCGCCGCCTGATCATGGACCACCTCAAGTAAGCCGCCCGACCTCGAGCGATAGACGACCGAATCGAGCGGGTAGCTCTCGCTTGCATCGTCGAGCGCTTGGAAGCGCGCCGAGAGCGACGAATCGTGCGCTCGCTGCATGCTCAGTTCCCCCCCAGCGCCGTGGCGACAAGGCCCGCGATGCCGAGCGCGAGGGCGGCCAAACTCTCACCAGCAATCAGCCCTCCGCCGCCGAGCGAGGTGGTGCTCATGTCCTCGGGCAGCTCTTCAGCTTGCGCGCTCGGCTTGGCCTTCTTGGCCGCTGCGCGCTCGAGGTACTCGTTGTACGCCGACCCGAGAATGCCGCCACCGCCGAACCAAAGCGAGGTCGCCAAGTCGACGAAGCCGCCGAAGCTCGACGCATACGGACTGGGCAGCACGATGGCATCGATCACGAAGTCCGCCGCCTTTGCGCCTTCCGAGGAATTCTTCCACACGCGGTAGCCAGCGCTGGCCCGCAGCAGCTTGCGAAGGATCTCGGTCACCACGCCAATGCCGAGGCCGATTAGCAGCAAGCGGGTGCCGATCGGGTTGGGCTTGGTGATACCTTGCAGCGCCCCAACGAACTTGTAGGTCATAGCGCTCTGCCATTGATCCACCTGTTGCTCGGGGTTCTCAAAAGTATTCACAGCTAGCACCGGATAGGCATCCATGAACACCTTGGTGATGGCCACGGCGCAAACGGCGCCCATCGTTATGCCGATTACCTGGTAGCGAAACTGCGTTACGCGGTTTGAGCCGAGGCGCCAACCTGTCGAGCGGTCTTGCTGCATGTCGCAACCCACACTGCAGGCAATCAACAGCACTGCGCCCGCAAGTAGGCCTACGCCAGCATCCTTTAACCCAAAGTTGAAGCCGAGCAGCGAGGGCACGACGGTCATCAGCAACACGCTGACCACGAAGGCGCTCGAAATGGGGTTCGAGTCGCTAATGCCGAGCGAGATGCCGTTGACCAGCACGAACAAGAAAGAGAGCACGACCGCAAACAGCATGAAGTGGACCGGTACGTTCATTACGAAGTAACCGACCAGCACCACTGCTAGCGCCCAGAAGCTGACCCATGCGAGCAGCCTTCCTGTACTGAGCGTCTCGGGCTCCTTCTCACTCTGCGCCTCTTCATTGGTGCGATAGGAGTGTTGGTGGGCCGATGGTTTAGCGCGTACTTGCTCGCGAAAGCGCACCCAGGCAGCACGAAAGATCAGCGTGATGTCCACCGCTGCGGCGCCCATGATGGTGCCGAGCGCGATCAAGAAACCTACTTTGCGAAAAGGGTCATTGGCGCCGAGATAACCGGATTCTCGGAGCCAAGGCGTGAGCGCTTCCCCCAAACCACCGACAACAATCGCGGGGACCCCGATGCGAGCTCCCACCACCATCCCAGCACCCAGCGTCGAGGCACTGAAATGGATCTTTCCAAGAAAGCTGAAGGCCGCAACCTTTTCGGCCAGGAGCGAGCCGGAGAAACCGATACCAGCGCCGCCGCCTAGGGTACCGATGCTGCGTTTGAGCAGCCGCTTGTCGGTTAGGGCCCGCAGGATATTGGCCACCGCCAGCCCAGAGGGGAAGGTGAGCTGCATGCGGTCGACCAGCATTGGCGTGTAGAGCATGCCGATCCCGACGCCGAACATGCCGATGCAGAGAAAATAGAGGATCAGCTGCCACATCGGCGGTTGCGGCAAGCCGAGCCAAACCATGGCTTGGGTCAGCACGCCCATCGCCGCCATGCTGGCAACCGACGCTGCCATGGTCTGCATGTAATTGGCGCCGTGTTTCCCCTCCGGCCCGTAGCCATAGGTGACGACGCTGCCCAAGATCCCCGCGAGCACCTGGCCGCCGACGAAGAACCCAAGGCTGAAGTTCATGTATGCGGCGGTGATGCCGCCGAGCGGGCCCAAAATGAAGATGGCCACCGCGGCCAGCAGGAGATGGTACTTCCAAGAACCAATCGCTGGGAGAAAGCCAGGGGAGGGAGAGGCTTGTTCGCTCGGGTGCACCATCGGTGCAGCCAAAGTCACAGACTTCGACCAACGAAGCAATGCGTTTCCTGCGCGGCTGACTTAGTCTGCGAACGCAAATGAGGCTGCGCCCGAGGACCCGAACAAGACCGACTTCGTGCACGTTCGCCTTGGTGGGATGGCTCGGGATCGCGGCGTGTACGGCGGGCGGCCAGGATGCGCCGCGCAATCGCGCCGAAGCGAGCGTGGTCGAGCTTGCCAGCCAAACGGCCTCGCCGTCGGCCTCGACCTTCGTCACGGCTAGCGCGTCAGCGGCGGCCGCAGCGGGTGCACCGAATGCGGCGCCAGCCGAACCTTTCGTCGCTGCGGCGCGCGCGCGAGCAATGCTCTTCCCCGACGGGGTGCCGAGCGCAGCTGGTTGCAGCGCAGAGCCCAACGCAGCGAATCAGCCCGTGAAGGCGTTCGTGCGTTGCATGATCTCGCACCGCTTCGCTGAACACGTGCAGGCGCAAGAGCTGGCCCTGTCTCTCTTCGACGCCTCCGGGGACGTCGCCGCAACCGAAGTCGCGTTTTTGATGGACGGGGGCTTCCGCGGGGACATCCGCTTGGTCGCTGAGTTACCGGTCGGGCCGTACTTGAAGCATTTGCGCTGGGTCGAGAGCGCCAAAAAGGCAATGGTCGAGTTTGAGGCTGGGATCAGCAAGCACGCTACGTCGAAGCTCAACTATCGACAGGGCGGGGTGCTGTGGAAGTTCGCGCGCAGTGTGGGGCGCACCACGCCCTCGGCTTACGCCGGCGGTTGGGAGATCGGCTACAACGTCTCGGGCTCGCTGCACTCGAGCGAATCCGCGGTTCGGGATACGATCTTTCACGAAATCTTCCACTTGAACGACCAAGAGCATGAAGGCTGGTCGCGCCGCGTGTTGGGCAAGCTAGTGGACGTTATCGCCGAACGCTGCAAGTCTCGCTCGCCCTGCCTAAAGCCCTATGCGCCGGGCAAAACGATGGTTCGAGGTGGGACGTATTACGCATTTCAACCCGACAACGGGGACATTGCGCACGAGTACGCGGCTGAGCTGGCTACGCGCTACTTCAATGAGCAGCTGAGCATGCTGCGTGGTCAAACGTTGTCCGAGGCTCCGTTCAAATGTGCCGCACCCGAGAACGCTGAAGCGATGAAAAGCTTGGCCCAAGAGTTTTTTGGCGGGGTGGATCTAACTCCGACTTGCGGAGCGCAGCCGCACCGATGAAAGAGCAGCGATGACTCCGCTTGAGAAGCTTCAGGTTCTTTCCGCGAGGACGATCATGGCGTTGCCGGCGCAGCTGCAGAATCGGTTTCTGCCGAAGGAGCCTACTCGCCAAGCGGGCTTTGAACTCGACCGCCAGGTCGAGCTGCTGCTGGCGCTCAGCCGCGGCCTGAAGCAGCCCAAGTCCCAGGCACTCTCGTTGCCAGCTGCGCGACGCTTGTTCGATCTGCAGGCCACGCTGATGGTGCGCCCGGCTCCCCGCATCGCGCGCGTGTTCGAGGAGAAGATTCACGAGGGACTGTGGGTTCGGATCTACGAGCCGATTCGTGCGGCCAGGCCGCTGCCGGCGCTCGTTTACTACCACGGTGGTGGCTTCGTCCTCGGCGGCTTCGATACGCATGACGCTCCTTGTCGCCGCTTGGCCGAAGAGACCGGCAGCATCGTGGTCAGCGTGGATTATCGCTTGGCCCCGGAGCATGTCTTTCCGGCCGCCGTCGAGGACGCGCTGGCCAGCTTCCGCTGGTTGGTTTCCCACGCTGGGCGTTTGGGCATCGATGCTCGGCGTGTTGGTGTTGGCGGCGATAGTGCAGGTGGCAATCTCGCCGCAGTCGTTGCGCTCGAGACGCGTGCTGATGCGGTGAGGCCGAAGGCGCAGATCCTGGTTTACCCCGCTGTCGACTTTACGTTGGCGTCGCCGTCGATCGAGTCTTTGAAGAGCGGTTACTTCCTGGAGAAGTCAACCATCGAGTGGTTTCGCGAGCGCTACCTCGCGAGCGCTAGCCGGCTCGATGGCCGGGCATCGCCGCTCCTGCGCGAGGACCTGCGGGGCGCGCCGCCCGCCGTGCTTCACGTTGCCGGCTTCGATCCGCTGCGCGATGAAGGCTTGGCCTACGCCGAACGGCTGAAAGCCAGCGGCGTGCCGGTTGTGGCGCGCACGTTTGGCTCGCTGTTTCACGGCTACCTGAACGCGACGCGGTTGCGCGCGGCCGATCTCGCGGTGGCCCGCTTGTCAGAAGATACGCGCTCCGCGCTGTCGGCGGAGTCAGCCGCATGAGCGCTCGTGAGACCTTCGGCCGCGCCATCGCGCTCGCGCTCGCATCCATTCCGTGCGCCTCCGCGCAGCCCTGCCACGCTCAGCAAGCGACAACGTCGGAGCAAGCCACCCTGCCGAAACAAGCGAACGGTGAAGCGGCAACCGCGCCGCCGCCTTCGCGGCCGCCGCCGCTGCCCCCGTTGGAGCTCGCTGCGCTGCCCAAGCAGCGCCGACTCGATCTTGGGGCGAGCGTTCTATTGCGTTCAGCCACCTTCTCGCGCGCACCGGAGGCCAGCCGCGCCGACATTTCGCCGGGGATGGGCGCTTCGCTTTGGGCTCGGCTGTTGGTCCTCCCGGAGTTCATGGCGGGCGTAAGCGCAGGCTGGACTCGCAGCTCGTTGCAGCTTGCCAGGGGGGACTTCGTGGCTGGCGCCGAGGTTGAAGAAGGGCCTATCGATACCTTCGATTTCGAGCTGCTCGCGTTACCGACCTGGCCTGTTGCTGACGGCGTTCGCCTGTTTGCGTTGCTCGGCCTTGGCTACTCCATCTCGAGTACGCAGGTGCTGATTGCGGAAGATGCTACCGGGACCTTTCCGCTCCCCGACCGCGACCGCAGCCACTTCATCGTACCGCTCGGTCTGGGAGGTTCGCTGACGCTCGTGCCGAACTGGCTGTCCTTGGAGTTTTCGCTCAAGCTTGCGCCAACGTTCTCGGACATTGGGTCGGGCAGTGAAGCGGGGAGGGTGCTCGACGGAAGTGGGAAGGTACGCGCCCTGGAGCCGCTGCCTGCGGTACCTGTTTGGTTCTCGCAGTCACTCGGATTGGGGCTCTTGTTGTGATGCAGACCAATGCGCGGCCAAAGATTGTCGCAGTCGCCGGCAACATTGGCGCCGGCAAATCAAGCTTGGTGGAGTGGCTCGAGCAGCAGTTGGGCATGGTCCCGTTTTTCGAGCCTCACGCGGAGAATCCCTACCTTGCTGAGTTCTACGGAGACATGCAGCGCTGGGGCCTTCACTCCCAGCTGTTCTTTCTCATCCACCGTTTCCGTATCCACAAGGACATCGAGGCCCGCGCCGAGAGCGCCGGGCGCAACATCGTTCAGGACCGCACCATCTACGAGGACGCCGAGATCTTCGCGGCCCAGCTCCATACCAGCGGGGCCATCGTCGATCGGGATTGGAAGATGTACTCGGACCTTTATTCGACGCTGCGCGGAGAGCTGCGTCCTCCCGACTTGATGATCTACCTGCGTTGTCCGGTCAATGTGCTCACCAAGCGGATCCGCAAGCGAGGGCGCAGCTTCGAGCAGACGATCCCGCGCAAGTACCTCGCGGCGCTACACGAGCTGTACGAGGCCTGGTTCGACCGCTATTCGGACTCGCCAAAGATCGTGATTCCAACCGACCGCGTCGACTACGTCGAGCAACTTTTCGACCGGCAGGAGCTGTTGCAAGAGATTCGTACGCGACTTTCCCAGGAGCCTGAGTCGTCGCGATAAAATCTTCATGCGAAATTGGTACGAGTCATTTGCTCGTGCCAGGAGGCCTGCTAGGTCTCTGGCTCAGCCCGCAGCGGGCCTCTGCCCAACTGCATCCGCCTGCTCAGGCGACAAAACGAGGACTCATGGTGCGCTTCGACAACGATTCGGACGAGACTAAACCCAATGGAACCGACGGCGAGCGGTTGGCGAATCGGCTGATCGACGCTCGAGCTCTGATCCTGGCTGAGGAAGTCAGCGACACGATGTATCGCCATGTGGCGACCATGCTGACGCTGCTGGAGCGCAAGGACCCGAAGTCGCCGATCACGGTGTTTGTCAATTCCCCAGGTGGCTCAGCAGACTCGGGTTTTGCCATCTACGATCTGTTCCGCTTTTCCCCGTGTCCGATCTTCACCGTCGCCAACGGCGTCGTCGCCTCAGCTGCCGTCTTGATCTACCTGGGCACGCCGAAAGAGCGCCGCGTCGCTCTGCCCAACGCTCGCTTTTTGCTTCACCAACCCTCGACCACCACACGCGGCCAGGCGACCGACATCGACATTACGGCGCGGGAGATCGTCAAGCTACGCACTCGCTACAACCAGATTGTTCACGAGACCACTGGCAAGCCGGTGGACCAGGTCACCAAAGACAGCGACCGAGATTTCTGGCTCACCTCAGCCGAGGCGCATGAATACGGCTTGGTTGGTCGCGTAATCCAGCGTCGTTCGGAGCTTGAAGAGCTGCGCTAGTCGCGCTCCGCCGCTCTTCGGAAAGCCCGCCCGGTGAGAGCTCGGCGGGCTTCTTGAGTTTTAGGGAGTTGCCCCTCGGGTGGATGACCCAGCTACCATGAAGCCTGAGAACTATGCCCGGCCCTATTGAAAGCTCCGGTTCGATCGAGACCTTCTGCCACCTTTCGGACGCGCCCTCCAGTCGCCGGAGCACCTTCTCCTTCGACGCGGTGGCAGCTGGGGACCGCGTGGCGATTTGCTTCGCCGCCCAGGACGGCAACCCACCTTACGCCTTGAAGGTCAAGGCTCCGAACGGTGCGCTGATGCTCGACCGTATCGTGAGGGAGCTGCCCACTGGCCTACCGCAGAGCGAACCTCCCGTGGAGTTCGTGGTTTCGGTCCGCGGTCGCTACACGATCGAGATTCGGGAGATTCAGGGCACGCAGTGGGGCCGGGCTTTCTTGTCGGTCACCTAGACCGAAGCGAGCTAGAGCCCGTCAGAATGAATGTTGTTCGTGTTCTTTTTGCAACTCGACCTACGTTCGAAGCTACGATGAAGGTGTCCGATTCGATCGTCACGGCCCGCTGAGAGGCGCCGCCCCACTGGACAATCACCGAGAGAGCCCTGACCTCCTATGAAGATCACCTGCCACTCCTGCAGCGCGAAATACACGGTTTCTGATGACAAGGTGCAGGGCAAAACCGTCAAGATGAAGTGCCGCAAGTGCGGTGCGACCATCGTGGTCGGTGCTTCCAGCGCTGCTGATGCGGGCGCCGACAACAGCGGTCATGAACAGGCCGCTGGGCTCGATCCAGCAATGGAAGGTGGAGAGGGGCCGCCGGCTGGCAGCTTCCTCGTCAGCGTCGGTGATGCAGACCAGCGGACGATGACGTTGGCCGAGGTCGTGGAGGCCTATAATTCGGGCGTTATCACCGCAGAAACGTACGTCTGGGCGGAAGGAATGAGTGATTGGCAGGCGCTCTCCGAGAACCAGGAGATCGTTGCGGCGCTCAATGAGGCAGCGAATTCCTCTAGCGCGGCCATGTCCAGCGGTGGCTTCGGCGCCGCGGCGAGTTTCAGCACGCCAGCGCCTTCGGCTCCTGCGCCCGCTGCCCGCAAAGAGACGGCTCGGCGTTCACAGGATCTTTTTGCACCGCCGCCGGATTCGTACTCGGGTGGAATGGGCGGTGGCAGTCTCTCCGCGGCGCCGCTCGGTAAGCGTGACGAGAACTCGGTGCTCTTTTCGCTCAACGCTTTGACTGCGTCTTCCGCCCCGTCGGTGGCCAAGACAACGGCGACCAAGGAAGACTCGGGTTTGATCGATCTGAAGGCGCTCGCCGCTGCCGCTCCTGCTGCACCCTCGGAGTCAGTCGTTGATGCTGTTGGGCTGTTCCCCTTGGGCGCACCCGTCATTGCTCCCGCTCCGCAGCCGCAAACCAACTACGCGGCGCCTGTCGCGGTCGCGGAGAAGAAGCGCAGTCCGGTGCCGATTGTGATTGGTGGCGTCGTAGCAGTCGCCGCCATCGCGGGCGTGTTCATGCTCGTGCGCGGTGGAGACAAGCCCGCAGAGCCCACGTCGAAGCCCGCCACAACCGAGACCGCAGGGCCCACGGCCAAGCCCACAGCCACCGTTACGGCTGCCCCTTCCACCACCCCCACGAGCGAGCCCTCGGCCGTAGCGTCTAGCGACAGCTCAGCCAACGCCTCAGCCCAACCTGTGGCGGGTGGCGGGAAGCCCAAGCCGACCACCGGTGGCGGTAAGCCCACAACGGGTAGCACGGCCAAGCCCGCAACCACCTCTGCAGGAGGGACGGCGCCTGCGACGACTGCGAAGCCTGCGGCTGGCAAGGGCACCTGCGGTTGTCCGCCAGGCAACCTCGACTGCATGTTGAAGTGCTCGGTCGGCAAGAAGAAGAAGTAACGCTGAGCTTTGCACTGCTGCTCTCCGGCTGCGTCGCCGCCGGAGGCGGCACTCTTCCGCAAACCGAGGTTGTGGAGCTTGGGCCAACGCGGCAACAACCAGCGCTGACGGCCGTTGCATCGAGTGATACCGGCGACCGCCGGATGACGGTGCCGCCCGCAACCGCGCTTCGTTTTGAGCGAGACTGGCGTACCATCTTGGACGCCCACGCAACGCGTCCGAACAAACCGCTACTCGTTTGGGTGCGGGCAGAATGGTCGGTCGCCAGCCTCGAGTTCGAGCGTTCCGGCGCTCTCGAACAGCCGGAGGCCGTCGCGCTGGGCGCCTCCTTCGAGCGACTTTGGATCGACGTCAGCGAGCCGACTCCCGAGCTTGATTCGGTGCTGCAAACGCTTGATGTGGCGACGGTGCCCTCGCTTGTGTTGATGGGCTGCGTGGCGCCGCCGGAACGCCGAGTCGTTGTGGCGCCGACGCCCGCTCTGCTGACGTCGGCCTTGGCAGGCTGCCTCGACGATTTGCACTGAGCCCGTCGGTGCGGGCCACCACAAGGCTGGTTTCTCTGCGCGGGAAGAGGCATCCTTCCGCCATGGACGAGACTTTGGAGCTGCCGACGCTAGACCTTGCCGATGTTTCCAGCACAGACCCTGCACGGCAGGAACGAGCGAGTCGCGCCATTCTCGAGGGCTTCGGCCGCTACGGCTTGCTCTACGTCAAAGGACATGAGGTCCCGCCAGTCGCTCCACTTTACGACCAGTTCGCCGCCTTCTGCGCGCGCGGTACCGAGGCCAAACAGCCATTCAACCGCGCGGACATTTGGTACCAACGTGGTTGGACGCCGCCCAACACCGAACGCGCGGTGATCGCTGGTGGTCAGCCCGATTTCAAAGAGTGTTGGTTCGCCGCTCCAATCGAGCTCGACCCGGAGTGCGTCGACGAGTTTCCCGAGGTCTGTAGCGCCAACGTCTGGCCCGAAGATGCACCGGAGTTCCGCGAGTGGACGCTGCGCGTGGGTCGCGAATTGCACCTTGCGGGTGTGGCCCTGCTTCGTCAGGCTGCGCGGGCGCTCGAGCTTGAGTCCGAGACGTTCGCTAGACTGTGCGAGGGTGCTCCGCACGTGTTTCGGCTGCTCAAGTATTTGCCGCTCGAGCGAGAGCAGATCGAGGGCGGCGTGCTTTGGGGTGAGGAGCACACCGACTTCAACTTGTTGACGCTGCTTCCGGGCGGGCAGTTCTTCGATCCCGACGGACGTCGTGGGCCTGCGCCTGATTCGCAAAGTGGGCTCTATCTTCGAACGCGGCCCTCCGCTGAGTTTCCGAAAGGACAACGTATTCGGCCCAACCCGCCAGCGGGTTGTTTGGTTGCGCAGGTTGGCCAGGAGCTCGAGATCCTCACCGGGGGCAAGTTGACCGCCACCCCGCATGAGGTGACGGCCCCCAAAACCCCGGGCTGGTCACGCTTCTCCGCTGCGCACTTCGTCCATTTGCATCCGCGTGCTGTGCTTTCGCCTTTGCGGCCCTTCCGGTCGAAGGAGGCTCTGCGAGCCTACAGCCCGCCCACGCTCGCCGGTACCTACGCGCAGAAAACGCTCGTGGACATCGGGCTCGCGCCGAGCAACGCGCTCGATGCGCTCGGTTACCGACACTACGATCGGTTGGTCGAGCAACGCGCCGAAGGGCCTTCGAGTTGAGCGGTCCCTCGCCGCGCCTCCGCGCGTTGATCGCGCTGGGCGTCGCTGCCTGCGGCGGCGCTGCGCCCGAGGCGAACAAGCCCGTGCGGAGCTCAGCGAGCGCCTCGGCTTCAGCAGGGAGCGAGAGCGTCGCCTTCGGGGCTCCGCGCGTGGTGCCTAAGCTGCGCGTCGTTCCAGACGTCGATGTCGTGAACCTCACTTCGCTCAGCGCGAACTCAACAACCGTCGCACAAGCCGCGATCGTGGGCCGAATGCGGGTGGAGCTTCAGCCAGGAGGCCGGGTGACGCGCGCCGATGAGGTGTTTCCCGTCGGCCGGGTGTTTGCGGAGCGGGTGCCGCCGCGTTTGGGCGGTGGTTTCATATTTTTGGTGATCTCAGCCGTTGGTAGCCAGCTCTTTCGCTCGGAGAGCTGGCTGGGCAAACTTTCGCCGCTGACCACGATCGGGCAGGCCCCCGATCAAGAGCGGCCGTTGGTGATGGGGTTCGATCGGTTATTCATCCGTCTGCGCTCCGGTGGCGAGCTGTTTCCCATCGATCCGAACACCGGCGCGGCGAAGAACTACGGTCCCTTGCCGCCCGCCGCTGGTTACGGAGAGATGGCCTTCGTCGACGCCTATCGCGCCGTGGTGGACACCGACATCACGGGCCCCTACGCGACCTTCGATGCAGGGACCACGTGGGCGCGTCTGCCGATTGGCCAGCGCATTCGCCTGATCACGGCGGAGAACACCGACCCGGAGAACCCAGGGGACATCTTGCTGATGACCGATGGCGGCGCGCAACGCCTCACCGCCGAAGGCTCAATCGAACGTCTTGCGCCGGAACTCCAGCTCGTGCGCGGGCAAGCCGGGATGACGCTCAAGCCGGCGGAGGCCTCGATGATCCGATCAGCCGATGAGCGACCTGGACCGCTAGGAAAGAGGCCGTTGCGCGCTGCGTTGGTGCGCGGTTACCCCGACAGTGAAACCAGCGCGGTAGTGGTCCAAGGCGGTAAGGTCTGTCGCATCTCACTCGAGGACGGCGCGCTTCTGCGCTGTCGCGATTCGGACCTGGTCGAGGCCGATGCATCATGTCACGGGATCGCGCTGGGAGATCCCGATGAGCTCGGCGTCGGCTTCGTGTGCAGCACCGCGAGCGGCGGCAGCGCCATTCTTTCGCTGCAGAAGGACCTCACGCTGCGCTCGGAGATGCGCTTTTTACGCGCGCGTACGGTGGTCGAGAGCGGCCAAGGGGCGATCGTCGTGCACGGCTCCTGCGGTGACGAGCTGCCCGAAAAAGATACCCGGCCCTTCTGTGTTCGCTTCGTCGACGGCTCGGTGCGCGAGATCCGCCTGCGCGGAAACATCGGCGGTGAACGCGTGGTGGCGTTGCTCAACAAGACGGTCGCCATCGTGGTTCCGCCGCGACCGGGCTCCCAAGGCCAACTGACGATCCTCTCAGGGAGTGCGCCCAAACATTTGGCCCTGGCCGTTCCAGAGAGCGCTCCACGCGAGCTTGATACCGGTATGTGGCTGGAGGGCTTTCAGCAAACCGGACCTAACGAGCTCGCTGGCTGGGTCGAAGGCGGTGGTCCGACGTTTGGCGTGCGGATTCAGCTCGACGGCCAGGTCACGGTGGAGCCTGCGGTCGACGACCGCGAGGGCGTGCTGGTGAGCGGCCGCTTTGGTCTCAAGCTCGGTGGCGGCGGCGCCTTCGCCGAGACGACCGACACCGGCCGAACCTGGACCGATATCGTGGTCCCCGACATGCCCCGCAGCGATCATCCCCCGGCCGAGGTGCGCTGCAGTGCAGTCGGTTGCTTGCTACCAGGGGCGTTCAAGATCGGTTGGGGGGCTACCGCGCGCGAGGCCGATCTCGAAGCGCCCAACGCACCCAAAGCCAACGGCCTTTCGGCGATGATTCTGAGCTCGGCGCCCGCTCCGATCGAATGCAGCGTGCTCGAAAGTCCGAAGCCTGAAAAGCGCCCCGAGGCGAAGGTCCTGGGTATGACCCACGGCGGCTGGACAGCCCTGGGCGTTGAGCAACCACCCCCGCTGGAAAAGGGTGAGGTCGGGATCGACGTTGGGGCAAACTTTGATTCGGTTCCGGTGCGGCTCTACGCCTGGGGTCAAAAGGACACCGATTGGGCGCGCACCGGGCGCATGCAGCTGCGCTTCGGTGACCGCTTCTCCCAAGCCGAAGTCCGCTCCAGTTCGATCACAGCCTCGCCGTGGAGCAGCGAGGGAGATGCGCTCTCGGCGCTGGGGCAGGTTGGCGGTGGAATGAATTGGCAGGCCGCCCTGGACGGCGATGCTGCGCTCACCTCGGGCTGTCGTGGCGATCGGCAGTGCCTGCTCTTTGCAACGGAGGCAGGCCAGCCTGTCGTTGGTCTGCGCATGGCTGACGACACTCCGCTCAGTCGCCCCCAAGGCGGCGCTGTACGAGTGGGTGCAACCTGGTTCTTCTTGGGTGATTCGCGTGGCGATGAATTTAGCCTTTTTCGCGCTGATCTCGGCACGGTGAGGCTCGTGTCGAGCTTCAAACGGGCGCTGCTCTCGCGGACGGCGAGCCCCCCGCGTTTGGTGCGCAAGGCACGCGGGACCGGGCTCGGCTTCTTGTTCGTGCAGAAGCAGGGGCCCAACGATCGACGCGGTACGCGCTACGTGCTGCCGATCGACCCTGAATCAGGTGAACTCGGTGAAGTGGAGCCGCTCGGTCGTGCTGATTTCGGTGGCATGGAGTTCGAGCCCTGCGGCGAGCGCGAAGGCTGGCTGGTCGAGTCCCAGGTGGACTCGCAGTCGGTGACCGTGGATGGCGTCCTCGCTGATTCACGCGCGGTCGAGTTGCGAATGCGGCTGCGGCACGGGAAGGCCTGTGTCGAGGGCGGCGTCGTGCGAAGTCAGGTGGATGAAGGTCCGCCAAAGCCGCGCGGCAAGAGCGAGGCGTTGGTCAAGGCCGGATTTCCCCTGGTTTTGAACGGGCCCTACGGTGTCAAGTCGATGGTTTGCCGAGCTGTCAGCGGCGGCCGTCTACGCGCTTTTTGACGTTCAGAAAGCCTGGACCTATCCTGCGACGATGCGTTCATCGCTTGGCTTGAGTTCTGTTGTCGCGAGCACGTTGCTGGTTCTTTTCGCCGCTTGCGGCGATGACTCCTCTGGCTCCGGCGGAAGTGGTGGCTCGGGCGGAGCCGGTGGAGGCGGCGAAGGGCTTTCGAACCCGGGCCGCGTTTGCATCGACAGTGAGGCGCTCACCGTCGTGCCTCCGGCCGGCCTACAGGTTCGCTTCCGCGTGCTTGATGATTCGGGTTCAGCGGTTCGCGAGCTGAACAAGGAAGGCGACGTCGCCATCCTCAACGACGAGAAGGGTGAGCCCTTCGGCACCGGCAACGAGGGTGATGCGGTCTCGGCGCTCGGCCCGCCCGCCGACCTCGAGCTCAACTCGATCCTCGTGCTCGACATGTCCGATTCGATCGTCAACGCCGGGCTCCAAGACCGCGTGATCGACGGTGCTCGCGCCTACATCGAAGAGGTGATCGAGAACGGCAATCCCGACTACCCGCACCGTGTCGCGTTGGTCATCTTTGGCCGTCCTGAGGCGATCGAGCTGATCCAAGACTTCACGACTTCGATCGACGAACTGTACGGTGCCCTCGAACAATTGCGAGGTTCGCCGTCGCTCGGGACCACCGATCTCTATCAAGCCTATTTGAGCTCCCTGCAGTATCTCGACAACCAAGGCGTCGAAGGGCAGGTGAGCGAGAAATTGATGGTGCTGATCAGCGACGGCGCCCATGAGGCTGGCGCGACGGCCTTCTTACGTGAACAAGCTTTGCTCGCCAAACATGGATCGCTTTCGACCAAGCTGACGATCGGCATCCGTGGCAACTACGATGCCTGCGCACTGGAGGAGCTCGCGGGCAGCCCCGAAGGCGCCTGCAACAATCCGCTCAAAGGTTGTCGCGAGGGGCTGACCTGCAGCAACGACACAGACCCGCCGGCCAGCTGTACCCAGTTCCAGTCGGACGTAGACCCGGAGGATCTCGAAGCGGCGTTTTCGGCCTTTGCGAAGCGTGCAGAAGGAATTGCGCGGTCCAACTACGTGGTCGGCGTTTGTACTCCCGTCGCGCTCGGAAACAGCTCTGTAACCATCCGCGTGAACGTAGACGGTGCGGTCGATTCGGCCACGCTGCCCTACAGCACCAAAGACAGTGAAGGCAACGTGCTGCTCACTGGCGCCGTCAACGAATGCGACGTCGATGAGGTGAAGAACTTCGTCGCGCCGCCGGACACCGGTGGCATGGGTGGCATGGGCGGTGCCGGTGGCATGGGTGGCGCAGGAGGAATGGGCGGCGCGCCCGCGGGCGGCGCTGGCGGAGCCGGTGGAGCTGGTGGTGCTGGCGGAGCAGGCGGCGGGCTCTAGCCCGGTGGTCGTACGCGCGACGGCTGGCTGGCCGTCGCGTGGCTCAATTGCGCCGCTCTTGCGATAGCAGCCAGAGCACCGCCATCCGAACGGCGACGCCCGCTTCCACCTGGTCCAGGATCACGCTCTGAGCGCCGTCGGCGACATCGGGCGCAATCTCCACCCCGCGGTTCATCGGCCCAGGATGCATCACGATGGCGTCGGGCTTGGCGAGCTTGAGGCGAGCGGCGTTCAGACCAAAGGTGCGGCTGAACTCACGCAGCGTCGGCAAAAAGGTCCCCGAAAGACGCTCGCGCTGGATGCGCAGCATCATCACCACGTCGGCGCCTTCGATCGCCGGCTCGATGCGCTTGTGCATGGTCACGCCGAGCGTCTCCACCTCGGGAGGTAGCAACGTCAACGGTGCTGCAACGTGCACATCGGCGCCCAGCGTCTTGAGCAAGATCGCGTTCGAGCGGGCCACCCGACTATGCAGGATGTCCCCACAAATCGCTACGCGTAGCCCAGCGAAGTGCTGCTTGTGTTTGCGGATCGTAAAGGCGTCGAGCAGGGCCTGCGTCGGGTGCTGATGCGTTCCATCTCCACCGTTGATGACCGTGACGCCGCTGCGCTCGGCGATGTAAGCGGCAGCGCCCGAGGCCGCATGCCGAATCACCACGACGTCGGGACGCATCGCCTCCAACGTCCGAATCGTGTCGAGCAGCGTCTCGCCTTTGGTCGAGCTCGACGAGGAGCCGGACAGGTTGACGACGTCCATGCTCAGCCGCTTGCCCGCGAGTTCAAAGCTCGTACGCGTGCGCGTGGAGGCCTCGAAGAAGACGTTGAGCAGCGTCTTGCCGCGCAGCGCCGGGACTTTGCGTACGGCCCTGCGAGATACATCGAAGAAGGACTCCGCAATGTCGAGCACGCGCAAGGCTGCGTCGCCGCTCAGGCCGCGGGTGGTAAGCAGCGAACCGAGGTTGAGGGCCTGCCGCTCCGAGGCCGGCCCCGGCTCGAGAAATGCCTCACCTTCACTCATTGCGCACCGCCTTTCACTCGCAGAGCCCAAGGCTCTTCGTCCTCTTCACGCGGGCCCACGCGTTTCATCATCACCTCGACGCGCTGACCGCTTGGCACCTCTACCTTGAGGCCCACATAGTCCGCCTGGATGGGTAGCTCGCGGCCGCCGCGATCGATCAACACGCACAGCTCAATCACGCGCGGGCGGCCGTAATCAAGTACCGCGTCGAGGGCCGCTCGGATGGTTCGTCCAGTGTGGAGCACGTCGTCCACGAGGATCAAGCGGCGGCCCTCGAGCGGGGTCGGGATGCGGCTTGGCCCGATGCGCGGATTGGGCAAGGCCGTGGCGGCGTCATCGCGGTAGAGGGTGATGTCGACGACGCCCAACGGCACCGGAGCCCCGAGCCGCTGTTCAACCAGCAACGCCAAGCGTTTGGCGAAAGGCTCTCCGCCACGTCGAATCGCCACCAGGATCGGCATCGAATCACTTTGCCGCTGGGCGATCTCCACGGCGAGCGTCTCGAGCACCGCATGCACCGCCTTCGGATCGAGCAAGACCTCGCTCATAGCCCGCGGTCTAGCTGCTGGAGCCAGCCGCGTAAATGAATGACTCGGAACTGCCTTTTGCAGCGCTGCGAAGCTCTGCTCAGCTTCCGCTCACGTCGCTTGGTGGCGCTTTTGCTCGGCTAGGTAGAGCGGTAGCTCCACGGCGAGCGCGCGGGCAACGCTAGGGCGCGCACAGAGCCGAAGGTGGTAGCTGCTGACGGCCGGCCAGTTCGAAAGCTGGAGGGGCGTTGCCTGCACCCAATTGAGCACCGTCACCAAGTAGGCGTCGGCGACCGAGAAGTCTTCGAGCAGGAACTGTCGGCTCTGAAGGTGAGCCTCGAGCAGGTCGAAACGGGGTTTTGCCTTGGACAGGGCGTGGGCCTTGGCTCCTTCCGGCGCGCCGCGGTCAAAGAGCGGCGCGAACACGCACTTGTGCAGCTCGGTCCCAACGAAGCTCAGCCACTGTTGCAGTCGCGTACGTTCAAGGGGATCCGTGGGCGCCAGCCGCTTCTCGGGGAAGCGGTCAGCCAGGTACTGCAAGACCGCGGCGTTCTCGGTCAGCAGCTCGCCGGCCTCGTTGCGCAGCACAGGCACCAGGGCTAGCGGTGAGATCGCCCCCAGCTCGCCGCCCTCGAGCAAGCGGTGGGTGAAGGGATCCACCTCGTGGAACTCGGCCGCCTGGCCGAGCTCATGGAGCACGATGCGTGAGGCAAGTGAGCTGCTGAGCGGTGAAAAATATAGTTCCATTACCTGTTCTCCTCGGCACAAGTCGATTGGGCCGAGGACCAAGGTGGCGCTATATTGCTATTGAATCCATCGCAACGTTTTCAATAGAACGATGAACAAGCTGCATCAAACGCTCAACTTGGAGCTGCGTGATCTGCGCCTCGTGGCGACCATTGCCCACAGCGGTGGTCTGGGAGCCGCAGCGCGGCGGCTGCACCTGACGCAGTCGGCGCTGAGCCATCATCTCAAGGCGTTGGAAGAGCGCATGGGCGTTGGCTTCTTTGACCGCGTGGGCCGAGGCCTCGTGCTCAATGCTCGCGGCGCCCGTTTGGTGGAGCTCGCCGAGAGGCTCTGGCCCGAAGTGCTGGCTGTGGAGCGCGCGCTCTCCTTGCCGCAGACCTTGCCTTCGAAATTGCGGATCACCAGCGGTTGCTACACGGCCTACCCGTGGTTGCCCGAGGCGTTGCGTCGCCTAGCCGCCGCGGCGCCGGGGACCCGTGTGGAGGTGGTGGTGGACGCGACGCGACGCGCGGCTGAGGCGTTGCTTTCGGGCGAGGTAGATCTTGCGCTGATGCCCTGGCTTACGCCCGACGCGCGGCTCTTGGCTAGGCCTGTGTTCGAGGAGGAGATCTCGGCGGTAATGCTGCCAGATGATCCGCTGGCGAAGCGTGCGACCGTGCCGGTGACCGCGCTCGCCACCCGTCGCGTGCTGGTGCATGAGGTGCCCGCGGATGAACTCGTCTGGACGCGCAAGGTGCTCGGACGCTCCTTCTCCGCCTTGCGTCACGCCGAACGGGTCCCGTTGACCGAGGCGATGGTGGCGCTGAGCAAGCTGGGGCAGGGCGTCTCTCTCCTAGGCCCGTGGGCGATCCGCGCGGAAATTGAACGAGGGGAGCTTGTGGCTCGTCCGTTGCGACCGCACTTGCGGCGTCCGTTTGCGTTGGTCAGCGTGCGCGCCGCCCCCGCCGATCCGCGATCCGAGCTCCTGGTGGAGGTGCTCAAGGAGTGGGCTTTGAGCGAGCGCACTCCCGTAAAAAGGCCACCGCCTCGAGCGCGTCGTCGGTGACATGGAGCATGCTGGCGAGCTCGTCCGCGTTCGGGGAAAGGCTCACCAGCTTGCGAATCACTGGCAAGATGCCGGTCTCCGACTCGTAGTGATCTCTGCCGAGGAAGACCATGGGCGAGACCACATCGAAGGTCTTGTAGAAATTCTGCGCAAGATCCATGAAGATCTCCTGCCAGGTCCCGGCTTTACCAGGCGCAAACACCACTCCGCCCTTAGCAATGGCGAGCAGCGTGTCTTCGCGCAGGCCGTTCGAGAAGTACTTAGCGATGGCAGTTCCGAAGAGGTTGGTCGGCTCGTGACCGTAGAACCATGTGGGCACGGCTAAGGAGGGCGTCCGAATGGGAAAGCGTTCGAGTACCTGGCGAGCGGCTCTCAGATACTCCGGCTTACGATAGTCGTTCTCGACGCTGAGCAAGGCGAGCGCTTCGTCTACGGCCTCGAGTGGGTAAGACGCCAAGCTGGCTCCCAAGTTGGTGGCCTCCATGATCCCAGGGCCGCCGCCGCTGGCCACGGTGATCCCGCAGTGCGCAAGCTCGTGGGAGAGCTGCGCTACGCAGCGGTACTCGCTACTGCTGCGAGACTTGCCATGTCCGCCCATCACCGCCACCAGCGTTGTCTCACGGGAGCCGCCAACCGGGCTGCTCTCCGCCAAGAAGCGGCGCAAAGCCTCGTCGATCGACCAATCGTGTAGGCGCTCCACATAGGCCTCGTTGCGGCTTGGGTTGCGGCGGCCGAAGGTTGAGAAGTGCTGGTATATGGCGTAGTCCCGGGTGGATTCGAGCGTGCCATCGGAGCCCGAAAGCAGCTCGTCGGGCGAGTAAAGCTCGGTTCGAAGTGGGTCAAACGGCAGGTCGCGAGCTTGCAGGTCCGGTGTAGGCATAGGGCGCGGGTCCTCGTGCGAGCTTGTTGGAGGAGCGGGTGAGTTCCCGATCCGCTCGGCGTTTGCGATTGTATGCTTCGCCACCGATGAGTGCCGGCCTCACTTTCGAACACGTCGTAAAAAAATACGGCACGACGCGCGTGCTTGATGACGTTCACTTCGAGACCAAGCCCAGCGAGCTGGTGGTGTTGGTCGGGCCAAGCGGCTGCGGCAAGTCTACGTTGATGCGCCTCGTGGCTGGTCTGGAGACCATCGATGAAGGGCGCATCGTCTTCAACGACCGTGAGCTCAATCAGGTGCCGCCGCACGAGCGCGGGGTGGGGATGGTGTTTCAGAGCTACGCGCTCTATCCCCATATGACCGTCGCGCAGAACCTCGGCTTTCCGCTGCGCGTACGCAAAGTGGACCCAAGCGAAGTCGCACGTGAAGTTGCGCGCGTCGCTGACATGCTGTCGCTCGGGCCGCTGCTCGAGCGGCTGCCCAAGGCGCTGTCGGGCGGTCAGCGTCAACGCGTGGCGATCGGTCGCTGTTTGGTGCGCAAGCCGGAGATCTACTGCTTTGACGAGCCGCTCTCCAACCTGGACGCGGCGCTGCGCTCGGAGATTCGCGTCGAGCTGAAGGCGCTGCAACGCGAGCTCGGTAAGACCGCGCTGTACGTGACCCACGACCAAACCGAGGCGATGACGATGGCTGATCGCATCGTGGTGCTGTTCAAAGGGGTGGTGCAACAAGTGGGCTCCCCCCGTGATCTGTACGAACGTCCACAAAACCAGTTCGTTGCGCGCTTCATCGGCTCGCCGGCGATGACCTGTATTCGCGGCCGCATAGAGGGCGGCTTGTTTAGCGCCGGGGCACTGCAGTTCGGCTTGCCCGCGGGCTATGCGGATGGCGACGTGGTGCTGGGCGTGCGGCCGGAGCACGTGGCCTTGGTCGAGCCAGGGGAGGCCGGCGCGACAGAGGCGGTGGTGCGGGCGATCGAGCCGGTGGGTGAAAACGGCTACGCGCACGTGGAGATTAACGGCCTGCGCACGGTGGACGAGACCAAGCGAGGCTCCGGCTCGATCGTGGCGAGCATCGGCGGCGCGCGCGCCTTCGCGTTGCGCACCGGCGAGCGCGTGGGGGTGCGCTGCTCGGTGGAGGCGCTTTCTTTGTTCGATGGGCAGTCGGGAGCGCGTTTGGAAGCGGTGACGTCCACCCGATGAGCCAGCGAGTGAGCGTGCGTTTGCGACGCGTGGTTGTGGCGCTGCTCGTTGCCGCCCTGATTGCCTTGCTGGTGCTGGCGCGGCAGGGGGGAGAGGCTGGAGGCGGCGGTGTGCGCATCGTGGTCTGGCACTCGCAACGCGGAGCCGAGAAGGAGCTCTTGGAGAGCCTGTTGCGCCGCTTCAACGAGCAGCACCGCGGCAGCATCTACGCCGAGCCGCTGGCCGTACCGGAGAGCTCCTTCAAGGACAAGGTGTTGCGCACCGTTCCGCGTGGTGCCGGTCCGGACGTCTTCTTGCGGCCCCATAACGAGCTCGGGGAGTTCCTGCGTGATGAGGTGCTCCGTCCGGTGGACAGCCACGCCTTCCCAAAAACGCGCGCATCCTACCACCCGGGGCTGATCGACGGAGTCTCGAGCGAAGGCACGGTTTACGGCGTGCCGCTCACCTTCAAAGCGCTGGTCCTCTTTTATGACAAAGAGCTCTACCCCAGCGGTCCGCCCGCCGATCTCGACGAGCTATTGCGCAATCGGGAGCGCAAGTACCCGCTGGTTTACGACGCCACCAGCTTCTTCTTTCATGCGCCGTTCTTCCTTGCGAGCGGCGGTCGGATCTTCGATGAGCAGGGCAAACTTGCACCGTTCGAAGGTGCGGGCCTGGCCTCCTTCGAAGAGCCGAAGGCTTGGCGAGCCGCAGGCATCTTACCGCCGGACGTCAGCTACAACGACGCTGTGCGGCTGTTCGAGGATGGCTCGGCCGGCAGTTTGATCAACGGACCTTGGTATTCGCCCAAGGCGGCAGACGGCCGCGCGGATCGCTTCGCGATCGCGCCGTTGCCTGTGCGCAACGGCAAGCCGATGGGCTCGCTGGTCACGGTAGAAGCGGCGTTCATCAGCAAGAGCACGACCCAGCCTGCTGCTGCCGAAGAGCTCGTGCGCTTCCTGGCTGGGGAAGACGCGGCGCTCTTGCGTGCAAGCAAGCTAGGGCTACCGCCCCCATTTGCGGTCTCAGACCCAGAAGTCAAAGCCAACGTTTCGATCGCCGTGCAAACCCAGAGTTTGGTCAACGGCCAAGTGACGCCGGCGAGCACGCTGATGGCCGCTGTTTGGCGGCCAGCAGACGACGTGCTCAAGGCAAGCATGCGAGGGGAGGAACTCAGCGAGTCGGTGGCAGTAGCCCGCGCCACCTTGCTCGAGGTTCAGCGCCCGCGACCGAGCGGCGGCAAACCTGTGTTCTTCGGCGTCGCGCTGACGGCGCTCTTGGGCTTGGCCACTATGATGCTCGTGCGTCGGGTACGGCTCGATGTCGCTTCGCCGGATGCCGCTCGGTCGAAGCTGCTTGGCAACTACGGCGCAGGTGCTGTGCCCTTCTTGTTGCCGGGCCTGATCTCGACGGCGCTGCTCGTGCTCGTACCAGCGCTGGTGGCTGCGGGCATGAGCTTCTTCGAGTACCACGAGGGCTCCTTCGAGTACGTAGGCCTGGCGAACTTCCACGACATTCTCCTGCCCTCGCTCGATCGTGCTTTCGCCTCGCGTTCCTTTTACTTCGCCCTGGCGGTGACCATCTTGTGGACGCTGGTCAACGTGTTCTGCCATTTGACGCTCGGCGTGCTGGTCGCGCTTTGTCTGCGTCCGGCATGGGTCAAGCTGCGCGGCTTCTTTCGCGTGCTGCTGGTGCTGCCCTGGGCGATCCCCAACTACATCACCGCGCTGATGTGGAAGGGCATGTTTCATGCGCAAGTCGGGGCGATCAACGCGCTGCTCGCGCCCTTTGGCTTTGAGGGCTTCCAGTGGTTCAACACGTTCTACACGGCGTTCCTCGCCAACGTGCTAACCAACACCTGGCTCGGCTTTCCGTTCATGATGATTGTCACCTTGGGCGCGCTGACGAGCATTCCCAAAGAGGTGGAAGAGGCCGCAGAGCTGGACGGAGCGTCCAAGTTCCAGCGCTTCACCCTGGTGCTCTTTCCGTATCTGCGGCCTGCGCTCGTGCCTTCGATCATCCTCGGCAGCGTGTGGACGTTCAACATGTTCAACGTCGTCTACTTGGTGAGCGGCGGCGAGCCCGCCTCGGAGACCGACATCCTGATCAGCGAGGCCTACCGCTGGGCCTTCGAACGCGGGCAGCGCTTCGGCTACGCAGCCGCCTACTCGGTGCTGATCTTCGCCTTCTTGCTGCTGTATGGCCGTCTAACCGAGCGAGTGTCGAAGTCCACATGAAGCCGCGCATCTGGGAAGTCGTGCTGGTGTACAGCGTGCTGTTCGTGATGTCCGGCGTGGTGCTCTACCCGGTGTTGTGGGTGCTGCGGCTCGCGCTTACCGATGGTGGTCGTTTGGCCGCTTCCTCAGCGCTACCCATCCCGACCGAGATCTCCTGGGCGAACTTCGACGCGTTCATATTTGCGCGCGATTTTCAGGGTCGCTACATCTTCTTCGTTCAGCTCGGCAACTCACTGCTGGTCAGCGCCGCTGCGACCTTCATCGGCGTCGCGTTTGCGCTCTCGGCGTCCTTCGCCTTCTCACGATTTGTCTTTCCGCTGCGCGAGACGGGCCTGCGAGCCATGCTCACCAGTCAAATGTTTCCCGCGGTGGTTACGGCTGTGCCGTTGCTCCTGCTGCTGGATGCGCTGGGGCTGTTCGGTACCACAGCGGGCTTGGTGTTGATCTACTCCACCAGCTCAGTGCCTTTCAGCATCTGGATGCTCAAGGGCTACTTCGACACGATCCCGCGAGATCTCGACGAGAGCGCTCGTTTGGATGGTGCTTCGAGCTGGGTCGTCTTTTGGCACATTCTGTTGCCGCTGGTGAGACCTGGCATTGGCATCACCGCGCTCTTCAGCTTCATGACCGCCTACAACGAGTTCATCATGGCCTCCATTTTCCTCGATGATGTGGCGCGTTACACGCTTCCGGTCACCCTGCAGCAGTCGGTTGGCGGCTTCGATCCGAACTGGGGGCTATTTGCTGCAGGCTCGCTGGTGCTCTCTGCTCCCATCGTTTTGCTGTTCTATTTCGTGCAGCGGGAGCTTGTATCTGGGATGACCGCTGGGGCGGTAAAGGGATGAACGTTCGCGCTCTTGGTATTGGTCTCTTCGTCGTAGTTGGTGGATTCGCAGCGTTCTTGATGAGCGGTCGTCCGCTGCCCTCTTTCGGCGCAAAGTCCAGCTCGAGCGCAAGTGCGGCGGCGAAGCCACCCGAAGAGCTGCCCGTGCGCGTGCTGGTGGTAAAGAAGCAGCCGCTCTCGACCAAGCTCGCCTCCAACGGCACCTTGCGCTCGAACGAGTCGGTGGACCTCACGGCCGAGGTCACTCGGCGTTTGCGCAAGATTCACGTCAAGGACGGTGACCGCGTCAAGAAGGGGGACCTCTTGTTCGAGTTGGACGCGGTGGACCTGGCCGCGCGCTCCACCGAGGTCGCCGTGCGCCGCAAGGCGCTGCTGGAGGTTGAGGAGCGGCAACGCAAACTGCGTGAGGAGGGGCTTTCTTCCAAGACCGACTACGATCGCGCCAAGGCCGATCTCGACATTGCTTCGGCCAACTTCGCCGTGGTCTCGGCCGACCTGGAGCGCACCAAGATCCGCGCGCCATTCGCTGGCAAGTTGGGCCTGCTGCGGGTGAGTGAAGGCGCGATGGTTGGTCCGGAGCGGCCCCTCGTCTCGCTCGAGGATGATTCGCGCGTGAAGATCGACTTCACGGTGCCGGAGCGTTTCTCTCCCCACGTGGCGGTGGGCGCCAAGTTCACCTTTCGAGCGGAAGGCGGCAGCCCGATCACAGCCAGCGTGATCGCGATCGAGCCTCGTTTGGACGAGCGAACGCGAAGCATCCGTCTGCGCGGCTTGTCCGAACCGATCGATCCGAAGCAGGGCGCCGTCTACGCCGGAGAGTACGTCTCGGTCGAACTCGAGATCACCAGCACGACCGAGGTGGTGTTGGTGCCATCGCCGATCGTCACTCCTTCGCTCGGTGGTCATTCGGTGTACGTGGTCGAGGACGGCGTCGCCAAGCTGCGTTCGGTCGAGCTGGGCATTCGCACCGAGAGCGAGGTGGGCATCGTCAAAGGCTTGGAGCCCGGCGACAAGGTGATCGTCAGCAACGTGGTGCGCGTTCGCCCGGGCAGCAAAGTGAAAGTCAGCGAGGACGCGCCGTGACCCTGGCTGAGGTCTGCATTCGTCGTCCGGTACTTTCGATCGTGCTCTCGGTGGCGATCGTCCTATTCGGCGTGGTGTCGTTCTTCTCGCTGGGTGTGCGTGAGTACCCGGCAGTGGACCCGCCGGTTGTAACCGTTACCACCAACTACTCGGGCGCAAATCCGGAGGTGGTGGACTCACAAATCACCGAGCCGTTGGAGCAGGCGCTGGCCGGCATTGCTGGCGTAAAGAACGTCTTTTCGACCTCGCGCGAGGCGGCCTCGTCCATACGCGTCGAGTTCGAGCTTTCGGTCGATCTCGATGATGCAGCCAACGACGTGCGCGACAAGGTGGCAGGGGCCGTCGGTCGTTTGCCGATCGATGCGGACGCACCGATCGTCGAGAAGGCCGACGCTGACTCGAGCCCGATCATCTTCATGACGGTGGGCAGTGATGCCCAATCGATCCTCGATGTCTCCCACATCGCGAACACCCGCATCAAGGACAAGATCCAGACCATTCCGGGCGTAAGTTCGGTGCGCATCTTCGGGGAGAAGCGCTACTCGATGCGCGTCTGGCTCGACTCGGACAAGCTTAGCGCGCACTCGGTGACGCCGGACGACGTGCGCAATCGTTTGGCCGCCTGGAACGTGGATCTGCCGTCGGGGCGCGTCGAAGGCGAAAAGATGGAGGTCGCGGTGCAGACCTCGGGTCGGCTGGAAACGCCGGCGCAGTTCTCGCGCATCACGCTGCGTGATGGGGACGGAGCGCCGGTGCGCTTGGAGGACGTAGGTACGGCTGAACTTGGGCCGCTCAATACTCGAGGCGGCGTGAAACGACGTGGCCGGGACGTGATCGGCGTGGCGGTCATTCCGCAGCCCAACACCAATGCCATCGCCATCGCCGATGAATTTTACCGCCGCTTCGAAGACATCAAGCGCGACATCCCGCCCGAATACGAGGTGGAGGTTGGCTACGACTTTACGCGCTACATCCGCAAGAGCGTGCTCGAGGTCGAGGAGACGTTGGTCGTAGCCTTCATCCTGGTCGCGCTGGTGATCTACCTGTTTTTGAGGGATTTTCGCGCCTCGGTGATCCCGGTGATCGCGATCCCGGTGAGCATCATCGCGACCTTCGCGCTGGTGAAGCTGTTCGGCTTCTCGATCAACGTACTGACGTTGGTGGGCGTCGTGCTCTCGATCGGCCTGGTCTGCGACGACGCTATCGTCGTGCTGGAGACCATCTACTCGAAGATCGAGAAAGGCATGAAGCCGCTGGAAGCTGCGATCAGCGGCGCCAATGAGATCTTCTTCGCCATCGTCTCGACCACCATCGCGCTGGCAGTGGTGTTCATGCCGATCGTGTTTGTTTCCGGCCTGACCGGTCAGCTCTTCCGCGAGTTCGCTTTGGTGGTCGTCGGCTCGGTGCTGATCAGCGGCTTCGTCGCGCTCACGCTCTCGCCGATGATGTGTCGTTTCTTGTTGCGGGAGAGCGCTGGGCAGAGCTTCTTCTATCGGCTGACCGAGCCGCTCTTTCGCGGGTTGATCGGCGGCTATCGTTGGCTGCTCACGGCCTTCATGAAGGTGCGCATCGTGGCGCCGGCGGTGCTGGTGCTGGTGATCGTTTGGTCTTATCGCTTGTACGAGCGCGTTCCCTCGGAGCTCGCTCCGCTCGAAGATCGCAGCAACATCCGCATCAACGTGCGCGGGCCGGAGGGCGCAACCTACGCCTACACAGAGCGCGAGCTCGACTCGCTTGCGGCCTACGTGGAAGACAACGTTCCGGAGACCTCGCGCACCTACTCGATCATCGGTGGCTTTGGCGGGACCGGTGGTCCCAATGTGGGAGTACAGAACATCTATCTGACTGAGCGTGAAGAGCGCACGCGGCCCCAGGAGGAGATCTTCCGCCAGGTCGCCAAGGGGATGGGAAAGTTCGATGGGCTTTCGGCGTTCCCAGCGCAGCCGCCAACGATCGGAAGTCGGTTTGCGGGGCAGCCGGTGCAGTTGGTGATTCAGGCGCCCTCGGTGCGCGAGCTCTCGGCGATCTTGCCCAAAGTTCTGGAGAAGGCACGCGCGCGTCCGGAGCTGCGCTTCGTCGATGCTGATTTGCGTTTCAATCGGCCGCAGCTCTCGCTCGAGGTGGACCGTGATCGCGCCAGCGAGCTTGGTGTCTCGGCGCTCGACGTGGGTCGGGCGCTGCAACTCAGCTTGGGCGGTGTTCGCTATGGCTACTTCATCATGGAGGGTAAACAGTACGAAGTGATCGGCCAGTTGCGCGAAGCCGACCGCGACGAGCCCTCCGATCTTTCCCGGCTTTACATCCGCTCGCCGAGCGGGGAGATGTTGCCGCTCTCTGGGCTGGTGAAGAGCCGAGAATCTGCAGGCCCTGCGTCCTTGTTCCGCTTCGATCGCAACGTCGCCGCCACGGTCTCGGCCGGCCTCGCCGATGGCAAAACGCTAGGAGAGGGCATCAGCGCAATGAAGGCCGCGGCCCAAGAGGTGTTGCCGCCGGGCTTCTCCACGGCGCTCTCTGGCGAATCACGGGACTACGCCGAGAGTTCTTCCTCCACTTCGCTGGCGTTTGGCTTCGCGATTGTACTTATCTATTTAGTGTTGGCGGCGCTGTTTGAGAGCTTCCGCGATCCGCTGGTGATCCTGATGACGGTGCCGCTTTCATTGGCTGGCGCCCTGGCGTCGCTCGACGCCACCTCGCAAAGCCTTAACGTCTTTAGCCGGATCGGCATCATCATGTTAGTCGGGCTGGTGACCAAGAACGGCATTTTGGTGGTGGAGTTCGCCAACCACAAACGTCAGGAGGGCCTGCCCCTGGTGGAAGCCTGCATCGAAGGCGCCGTGGATCGCTTTCGGCCGGTGCTGATGACGAGCTTAGCCACCATTCTCGGGGTGCTACCGATCGCGCTCTCGCTCGGTGGTGCCGCTGGGAGTCGCAAGTCTCTGGGCATCGCCGTGGTCGGCGGGCTCAGCTTCTCGCTGGTGCTAACGTTGTTCTTGGTACCGGCGATGCACTCGCTGATCGCCCGGCGAAAGGCTGCTGGCCCGGAGCCTCACGAAACGCCGGAGCACGCAGCGGGCGAAGGTCAGCTGCAAGTTACGGTGCCAAAACAGGCGTTGAGCGTCTCGAACAGGGAAGCGCCCTCCGAGTAGAGGGAGAGGCACTCGTCCCAGCACGGCTGCTGACCGGGCAGGCAACCCTGATCGTCGATACATAAGTAGATGATGGCGACGCATTGGTCGTTCGTTGCGCAGGCGCGCACTTCCTCGCAGCAGGCGGCATAAAGATCATCTTTGCAGCTCGCCGGGCTGGGCACGATCCCCCCGCACTCAGGCTCAGCGGTGCCACAAGCAGCGGCGCAGTTCGCTTCACGGCAAATCTGCGCCCCGGAGTTGGTCCACTGGCCTGGGGCCTCCGCTGCAGCGCTGGCGGTGATGCAGCAGTTTGCATCTTGGCACGCCGTGCAGCTTTCGCTGGGCTGCGCTAAGCCTGAAACGCACGCGGCTCCACCGAGCCCTCCGCCTCCACCAGCGCCGCCTTGAGATCCGCCGAGGTCGCCGCTTCCGCCCTCGGCGACTCCGCCCTGGCCGCCAGCGCCGCTGCCACTCTCCGAGGAACAGGCGCAGACGCCGAGTGAGACGGTGAGTGCGAGCACGCTGCTTCGAAGGCTATTCACGACGCCCACGATTACGCGCCTTTTCCAGCGAGCTCAAGGTTCCTCCGCGGCGTCCTCTCCAACTTGGGACATCCAAAAGCTCGACGATTCTCCCTCCCAATCGCGCAGAAGCTTCTTGCTGGTCGCGTCGGGCTTGAAGCCGCTCGGACCGTTGAGAAACACCAACTTGTAGGAGCGCATCGCGCCCACGATGTGCTTCGGCTCGAGCATCATCGGTTCCTCGGGCCGCGAACGTTTGCACAGCGTGTCGATGCGCTTGCTCTGGACGCTGGTGCCAATCAGGGATGCACGCTGGACCGTACGCACGAGATCGTCATCCCCGTCACCGTCGACATCCTTGAAGCTGCGCTCGCCAAGCTCGAGCGCCGTTACGCGTGACTCCGATGGGTCGGGCGAAAACGCCGACGATTCACCGCAACGGTGACTCCCTCCGCTGTAGGTCTTCGCGATGATCTGCAGGCGCACCTTCGGCAAAGCGCTGAAGTCGAGCGAATAGCTCCAGCGCAGAGTATTCCGTCCATCCCCGGTGACGTCATCGCAGACGAACACAGTGCGCCCTTCACGCTTTAGCTTGTCGCATCCATCGAGGTTGGTGCCACGTTGTAAGGCAACCTGTTTCCAGCCTTCCTGCGTGCGCTCGGCCACCACGAGATCTCCAGGAATGCTGCCATTCCAACGCTCGGGTCCACAACTCTCCAGACGCAACACCGCCTGCTCCGTGTTGGCAGCAGTGAAGGAGCCACGGTCGATCCCGCCCAGAACGCATAGCTGGTTCCGATCTCCGACCACGCGCAGTTGCCCACCCGGCAGCTTCTCCGCCTTGTCATATGGCGGTGTGAAGAGGCAGCCGACCTCCGTACCGCTTGGGCCCTCGAAACTGCCGACGGCGCATAGGCTAGCAAGGATTTCAAACTTGCCGGCGTCCACCCCGGGCGGCGTTGCGGGAATGGCTGGCTTCGCTACGGTGACTGCGGTCGAGGGCAGCGCAGTTGAAGCGCTCGCCGAGGACAACGTTGCCGCGGTAAAAGAGGGGACCAGCTTGGTCGTCGGAGCTGGAGCTTGTCCCCCGCAGCCAGCGGCGAATACAGTGACGAGCAGCGTGACAACCGCTTTGTGCGGGGGCTCTTGCATAGCTACGCTTCTGGTATCAACATCCCGCCGCGCCGACAACTGCGTCGGTCCTTGCAAGGAACAGCGAATGAGAGTTTTGAGCGCCGGGTTTGTAAGCGTTGCACTCTTGCTGAGTGCGTGCGGCGATAGTGACTCAAGCAGCACTGGAGGCGGGGGAGCTGTCGGGGGCTCGGGCGGTCTTGGTGGCTCGGGCGGGTCGGGGGGAGCTGGGGGGACTGCGGCCGAGCCCGCTGCGGACAAGCTCCTCCGCTTCTTGACGGGGCATTTCGACTCGACGGCCCAATCAGTCGAGAACCCCACCTACTTCGCGATTGACCTGCTCACCTGTCCGATTGAGATACCCGAACTCGGAACGCGCACGTTGCATGTAGAGCAAGCTGTGATCGATAACGGCACTGTCGGCGCGCCCTATCGTCAGCGCGTTTACGTCGTAACCGAGGGAGCAGACCCGGCGACGCAGGCTGTCTCGCAGGTCTGGGAGTTCAGCGCACCGGACGACTTTAGCGGCTTCTGTGACGGAACTGGCGCACAGGCGACCCCGGCGGACTTGGTGGAGCGGCAAGGCTGTCAGGTGGAGCTTACCTGGGTGGAGGATCACTTCGAGGGCAGCACCCCGGGCAAGGAGTGTCTTAGTGATCTCAACGGCGCCACCTATGCAACCAGCGAGGTCAAGCTGTTCGAGGATCGTATTGAATCCTGGGATCGCGGTTATGACGCCGCAGACGTCCAGGTTTGGGGAGCGACCGCTGGCGCTTATCGCTTTGACCGCCTCAGCCCGCTACCGGAGCCTTGAGGCGCAATTGCGGTTCGCTTTCGCCAAGCTAGCCTGCCATTTTTGGCGGTTCCGTAAAGGCCAGCGCTCCTCGGCTCAGCGGTGTCGGGGCGGAGCGGGGTGTTGGGGGTGCTGGTCCGGCCGCGGCTGACCTCGGCCGCGGCTAGGCACTGAGTGACGCGGGTTCTGCGTGCGCCAATTGCGATAGCGGCGGTCATGGGTGCGGTAGTGCACGACGAGGGTGTTATAGCCAACGTAGGTGCGCGGCACGTAGTAGACAGTGTCGTCAACGTAGTAGATGGGCTCTCCGCGTAGGTCAAAGTCGACTACGCTACCGCTATAATATTGAGGTTGATAGGCCACGGTGGTTACCACGCCAGCGGCGGGCAAGGCCTGGACTGTGCAGCCAAGGCTGCACAGGGCGGTGGCGCCAATCAGCAGTATTGATAGACTTTTCATGTTTCACCAGGGCAAGCAGACAGGGTCATAACCAAATTCGTCTGCGACGCAGGCGAACCCAACAGAGCAATCCAGATCGTCGTAACAAGGCTCGAAGCAGAGGGGCGTGCCCCCGCTAATCTCCAGGCAATAGCCGCCAAGGTCGCAATCAGCATCGGAGTCGCACTCATAGGTGCACATGTCGTCGGTAACGTAGGCATCGTCGTAGGCCACGGTGATGCTCCAGCACTCCGAATCGAAGCAGACGTCACTCGCAAAACAGCCATCGTAGAGATCTGCGGTTGGACCAGGCTGGTATGGGTCGTATGGATCGTAGGGCTCCCCGCGGACGAGACACCCTGCTACGCAGAGCGCCGCGATTGCGGCTCCGCCAAGGGCGGGAACTATCTTAATCATGTAGGCCTCTTGGCTGTTCGTGGTGCAACAGCTGGGCCGCTCCGGCGTAGCGCGGATCCAAGCCTGGTTTCCCACGGAGTGGTTGCGCCGATTTGTGGCCCGTCCACAAGTGCCCAAAGCGCGGCGGCGCGCCGTCACAGTGTGGCATTTTGACCTACTGGTTCGTCGCTCCCCCGAGATTCTTGGCCCGTTTGCTGGCTGGGCTCGAGGGGTCCACGTTGGCCGGAGTTCTGCATAAGCCCTGGCCATGACGATGAAGACCGATACCCAACTCAAGCACGACATCGAAGCTGAACTCCGCTGGGACCCGAAGGTGAACGAGGCGCAAGTAGGGGTTAGCGTAGACAAGGGAGTGGTTACCTTGCTCGGCTCTGTAGACACCTATGCAGAGAAGTGGGCGGCGGAAGACGCCACCAAGCGCGTCAATGGGGTACGTACTGTCGCCCAGGACCTAACGGTGAAGGTATTGGGTGAGCACAAACGCTCAGACACTGAGATTGCGGCAGCCGTGCAGTCTGCCTTCAAGTGGGACGTGTTCGTCCCCAAGGCAGTGACTGCTCAGGTCCGGGGCGGAACGGTTACGCTCGAAGGCTATGTAACTTGGGGCTACCAGCGTGACGCCGCAGAGCGCGCCGTGCGTAACCTCGCTGGCGTGATGTCGGTGCAGAACTCGATCAGCATTCAGCCGAAGGTCTCCGCGAGTCAGGTCCAGGAGCAAGTCGAGGCGGCTCTCAAGCGCCAGGCTGCGACCGACGCCAAGTCCATTCACGTTGCGACCTCCGGTGGCAAGGTCACTCTTACGGGCACGGCCTCCTCTTGGCAATCGGTGGAGGATGCGGCCCAAGCTGCATGGGCGGCGCCTGGCGTAACTCAGGTCGTGGACCACCTCAGCGTGGCGATGACCTTCTGAGGCTGACCTCCAACGCCAGCGGAGCCCCGCAGGCCAGCGAGTGGTCGCGGGGTTACGCTATGGTTTGGCCGAAGGCTCGCTGAGAAGGATCAAAACGATCAGCTAAGGTGCTCGTGCTAGCGGGTACGCATGCCTGATAAGACCCCAATTACGGTGGCGTACGGTGATGGCGTTGGTCCGGAGATCATGCGCGCAACACTGGCGATTCTGGAGGCTGCAGGGGCGAAGCTCGCTCCCGAGGTCATTGATGTGGTAAGCGCTGCACGGACCCCGTATCGCAAGGCTCTTCAGCAAGCGCGAGACTCTCGGCATGGTTCGAACGAGGAGCAAGAGCGAGAAGCGCGCAGAGGTCGAGGCTTGGCGAGCGAG
>CAITIQ010000518.1 GCA_903892415.1 uncultured delta proteobacterium
ATTGGAACGAAAGACTATCTATGGACAGACATCCGAACTGGAATCACGCGTATAAAGACATAGACCCAACTCGGCAAACACAACTAGAACCCGGATTAATTTCTCAAATCTTAGACTACTGCGCACCTATCGTTCCCGAGAATTCAAAGCACGCAATCGAGATAGGTTGCTACCCAGGGAAGTTTATCGAGCATGTTGGAGGGCGCGGCTGGACCATAAGCGGGATTGACACTTACCAAAAAGTCACCCACCTTGCGCAGTGGGCACGATCTATGGGGCGGACGGTCGGTCAATTTGAATGTACATCGCTTGAAGAGTTTCACAAACACAATCATGGAAAGTATGACTTTGTATTTTCTCTCGGCTTCATAGAGCATTTCGAGGATTTTTGTACGATAGTCAAGCAGCATGCGGCACTCTGCAAGCTCGGGGGATCGATACTGATCGGGGCCCCTAACTTCGCGAGTCCCTTACAAAGAGCTTTGCACAATACGGTTGATTTGGAAAACTTGAATCGCCACGTTCTACACGCAATGTACCCAGACGCATGGGCGATTGCGTTATCGGCATTAGGATTCGAGGTCGCCTACGCCGGCAGCGCTGGTGGCTTCGGGTTTTGGTCGGATTCGCCTACCGATAACGATAAAGTTTCGCTTCTGCAGCGATGCATTCCAGCGGCACAAGCGGTAGTACAGCAGCTCTCTGATAGCTTCAACCGAGCAGAGGCGTCCTACGTAATTCTCTTCGGGACGAAGACACGTCAAGTTGACATCACGGCTTTCCATCATGAATCGCCGTATATTCTCCGATTAGCTCAAGCGCTCTCCGCCTCAGATCAGCGGCTTTCCAGCTATATCACGCCGCTGCTCAAACAACTTATAACGTAACCCAACTAGGTGAGTTCAAAGATCTTCAGTACTAAAGGTAAGTACTGGACCCCGGCGCGCGTCAAGATAGTTGTCGCCTGAGTCATGCAGCCAACCCGACTTTATGACCCTGTTCAGCACTCGCCGTGCCCACCAGTTTTTGCTTCTCAGGGTTCAACGTGACGACCTCTACACGCGACCAGTTGCGAGTCTCTTTCGCCCAGCGCCGTGGGTTTTGGGCGCGGGCGTGTTGGTAGACCGCATGACGCTGCTCGAGAATATCCCGATCGCGCCCGTCGTGACGATCCGCGGGGCTGATATACCGAATGCCGCTGTGCAGATGCTCGTGGTTGTACCAGTTCACAAACCTGCTCGCCCAAGCTCGGGCGGCATCCAGACCAGCGAACCCTTTGACTGGAAACTCGGGCCGATACTTGGCGGTGCGAAACAGGCTCTCGACGAAAGCATTATCGTCACTGACCCGCGGGCGCGAGTACGAGGGTTTGATCTGCAACCAGAACAACATTGCCAAGACGGTGCTCGCCTTGAAGGTCGAACCGTTATCGCCGTGCAAAACGGGTTTGGCTTGCAGGGTATGAATGTCCTCGGCCAGCGCTGTGCGCTTGACCAGGTGCGTGGCGTGGGCAGAGTCGTCCGTGTCGTGCACCTCAAAGCCCACAATCTTGCGGCTGAAGAGATCCAGAATCAGATACAGATAAAACCATCGACCAGCAACGTCGGCGGGCAAATACGTCATATCCCAACACCACAATTGTCGCGGCGCCGTGGCCACATGCGTGGTCGGCGGCTTGCTCGGGCGCGGCGCTTTGGCCCGTCCTCGGTGTTGATTCTGTCCATGGGCACGCAGCACCCGATGAAAGCTCGATTCGCTGGCCAGATACACCCCTTCGTCTGCGAGCGTCGGAACGATTCGCGCGGGCGGCATGTCGGCAAACCGCGACTCGTTGGCAACGCGCAGCAAAGTCTCCTTCTCCTGCGCACTCAACGCGTGCGCGGGCGTCGGGCGAACGACGAGCGGGCGACGATCGCCTTCGGTGAGTCCGCTGCCCAACTTCCAGCGCTGCAGCGTTCGCACCGTGATTCCCGCCTCGGCACAGGCGGGTTTCAGGCGCGCGCCATCGCGGTGAGCCATTTCGATGTCCTGGGCCAGGACGGAGCGATCTTCGAGACCAATCATTCGGCCTCGCCCTTTTCTTTGTTGAAGACCGCCTCGAGCTTTCGGGACAGCACGAGCAAGGCTGCTGTTTCCGCCAGCGCTTTGTCCTTGCGGTGCAACTCGCGCTCCAGTTCCCGGATACGTTTGCGATCCTGCTTGGTTTGCTGGGGACTTGCGCGGGCTTCCTCCGGTTCGGCCAGCGCCTGGGTGGCGCTGTCTCGCCACTGCTGCAGTTGCTGCGGATATACCCCGTGCTCTCGACACCACGCACTTCGAGCCGATTCGTCCATCGCAGCCGTTGCAAGCACTGCCTCGAATCGCGCCCGCGCTGACCAGGCCCGCTCGCGAGCGGGCCTGGTCAGCGAGTCGCTGCGCCACCGCTCCAAAGTCTGTGCGGCCACACCGAGCTCGCGTGCGAGTTCCGCCACTGGTGCACTTTCCGGCGGAAGCATCCGCGCTACCGCCCGATCCCTGAAGGCTTGTCCGTATCGCGCCATCTTTGTTCCTCATCATCGCCCCCGAATTATCGGTTCCTATCGAGGCGACAACAATTCTGACGCGGGGGGATTGCCCCAAC
>CAITIQ010000519.1 GCA_903892415.1 uncultured delta proteobacterium
CGCGCAACGAACTGCCCGAAGGCGCCAGCACCCGCGACCTCGCCGGGGGCACCATTCGAGCCGTCGACATGACCCGCGTCGTAAGCCGCTGGGCGGAGCCGACGATAGGTGGTTAAGGGGCGCGCAAGACGGGGCGGCGCCGTTCAGCCGCGCCGCTTACTCGTTGACACCACCCATCGACCGCGAAGGGTCTGGGCAAGTTGATAGGTCTCCAGGACCGCCTCCGCTGTCGGCACCAGTCGCCCGTGAACCACGATGCTGGAGCCGGCACGGGTGCTCACGTTGACGAGGTTCGCGCCGCTGAACAGCATCCCCGAGGTCGCGTCGGCTAACCGCTCGGCCAGCTCACGACCAATCCATTGGGCTCGCGAGATCCCTTTGGGAGGGATGCAGGCGAACGAGTCGTCAAAGCGCGGACACCCCGTGGAATCCGCGGCTAGCGCGCGCCGCAGCCGCCGCCACCATCGCCCCACAGGGGTCCTCACGACACTGCCTTCCCAGCCATGCACCGGGAGGGCAAAGCTCCAAAAGAACGCCCAGTCGTGCCGCTCTGGAGAGTCATAAGCCCCAGGTCGCAGGTTGACCCGGAGGGTCTCTCCCGGATTCAGCTCGCAGGTGCCCTGGGGACCGAAGTTCACCTGCTCTCCGTCGCGCAGCGTACCTACGGAGTCTTCCACGCGAAAAGCGTGGGGGACCAGCGATAGTAGCTCAGGCAGGCGCTTCGGCAGCTGCTCTCGGGCGCACCTATACTCCTCAGGCGTCATATCGTCATGGCCCTACGACTGAGTATGCCGCTATGAAGATCTACCCCTAACTCACATTTGAAAGAGGACTTCAGAGTCAGCATGAAATTCAACCTCGAAGGAAAGACTTTTCGGTCTGCTACGAATACCGACAATGGCGAAGTCGGTGCTGAGACAGTGTTTAACTACCATCAGAAAGAACGCGTTGTCTGGGCCGAATACGAAGGTGGAGAGATCCTAAAGGGCCATCTTGTGGCAACTGTGCTGCCGTCGGGCAAGCTCGATATGCGGTATCACCACGTCAATGTGCGTGGCGAACTCATGATTGGCCAATGCCTGTCAACGCCAGAGCTCATGAGCGACGGCAAACTCAAGCTCAAAGAAGAGTGGCAGTGGCTGTGCGGTGACATGTCTTCTGGCTACTCCGAAGTCGTTGAGCACTAAAACCTGCGGCTATTCTTCTTGACGCAGCGCCCATATCCTGGACAATGTTGTCCAGCATGGTGGATGGCGCGACCGATATCAATGAGCGAATTGCGGCTCAGGTCCGGCGACTGCGGGGGGCAGCGGGTTTGTCGTTGGATGCTTTGGCAGCCAAAACCGGGGTCAGTCGTTCGATGTTGTCGCTGATCGAACGGGCGGAAAGCAGTCCCACTGCGGTGATGCTTGAACGACTTGCTGTCGGCCTGAATGTCACTCTGGCGACGTTGTTCGACTCGCATAGCGAGAGCGAAGTTTCATCCGAACCTATTCTGCGGCGCGCTCGGCAGGCGGAATGGTGTGATCCCGAGACGGGATATGTCCGAAGAAGCTTATCGCCTCCACAGGTGGAACAACCGCTTCAACTCGTGGAGATTGCCTTCCCGGCGAAGGCCCGCATCGTCTTCCAGAGCCACGGACGTGACGTGACGATTTACCAACAGATTGTGATGCTGGAGGGAACCATCGAGATCACCTTCGATAACCAGTGCCATCGCCTCAAGGCAGGAGACTGCCTGGCGATGAAAGTCGAGGGGACCAACGTCTTTGAGAATCCGACACGCAAGCCTGCTCGCTACCTCGTGGCTTCAGTGACGGAAGTCACATCAAGGAGAAAGTCGTGATGAATCAGCAACGCATCGAGCGACTGGTGGAACTCAGCGACGAGCACATTCAAGGGCTGAGCGACGTGCTTGCGGATTGTGTCGAAGGCGGCGCTTCGGTCGGCTTCATGTCCCATTCCTATCGCGACCGAGCCGTCGAATTCTGGACTCGTGTCGCTCAAGCGGTGGCAGCAGGCAAGCGGGCCTTGCTCATCGCTCGGGATGACGTGGGAATCTGTGGCACCGTCCAGTTGATATTCGACCTCCCGGAGAATCAGCCACATCGGGCTGATCTGGTGAAGATGCTCGTCCATCGCCGCGCACGACGACGAGGGCTAGGAGCCGAACTCATTCGGGCCGCAGAATCGGTGGCTCACGATTGCGGCAAAACACTGCTGGTATTGGATGCTGTCACAGACGGAGATGCCGCTCGGCTCTACGAACGCCTCAACTGGGTCCGCGTGGGTGACATTCCCAACTTCGCACTCATGCCCGATGGCTCACCGTGCAGTACGACCTATTACTACCGCGACTTGGGTGAATCGGTCGCCCAAAGTGATCGCCGAACTCAATGACCAATGAACGACCTAGCGAGAGGTTTCATGATCGCGGACACACCCAAGCCCCCCTACTACGCTGTCATCTTTACCAGTGAGCGAACCGTTGGCGACAACGGCTATCAGGAAATGGCGGAGCTGATGGTCAGGCTGGCCAGCGAGCAGCATGGATTCTTGGGGATCGAAAGCGCCCGAGAAGAGATCGGAATCACGGTTTCTTACTGGCGCGACCTATTGTCGATACAGAACTGGCGTGAGCACGTTCAGCACGCGGTCGCGCAACAAAAAGGGCGCAGCGATTGGTACAGCGCTTATAAAACCAGGATCGCCTTCGTAGAACGAGACTACGGGTATCATCGGAGCTAGAGAACCATGCGTATCGTTGAAAGACCTGCTCCCCGAGTTGCCGGCCTGCGAACCATTCCGACCGCCCTCGCTGGTGACTGGGAACATGCAGGCGCGCGCTACCGATTTGGCCATGACGGCACCTACTCGAGCGTCGAGGTAGGCCCTTATACGATCCTCAACAACCAGCTCCACTTCTTGGGCGAAACGCTGGACCGAATCGGCGGCAACGCTGGCCTCGTGGGCATCTGGAGAAGCTCCTATCCTGATGGCACTTATTTCGACGCCACGTTCGGCCCCTACGGGTTCTACTCCTACGTATGGAGTGATGGCATTGCTGGTGGTGGCTACTACTGGCACGACCACGCGACCCTTGCCCAAGTCGAACATAGGGCGTTGGTCGACTGTCAGGACTCAGACATAGCCTTCACGTTGACAGATGGGACGATTGAAGCCGGGACCTTTGCAATCTCGTGCGACGTCCTCACGATCTCCTTTGCATCCGGCATAGTTAGCTATCGAAGGGTGCCGTCGTAGTCGTGGTCCAACATTCGCGCGTCGCCGCCGCGGTGGCGAGCTCGAGAACGGCTTTGGGAACCGCACCGTCCATGATGAACATTGCGAACGCACCGCCCAATGCGAAGTAACCCCGGCCACCTGCGGCAGCCCCCCCGACTTTGTTCGCATCCCGAGCGGCATTCGGCCCACCTGGCGCGCACCTCGCGCCCACCATGTGGCTTTTCTGCGAACAAACGGCTATCGGGCAGTGCGCTCTACCACGTTATTGCACAGAGCACGCACCAGATAGCGAAATAGCGCCGGGGGGCTAGCGCAGGTCCCCCGACTTCCTTCGCATTGGGCCGTTCGACGCAAGCGGGGAAATCATCGCCGTCGCCAGGTCCACGCGGCCGGCTCCCAGGTCGCATCGAGCGGGTTGCCGAGTACCGGGTCGAGGAACTCGCTAGCCGCCTTCGTCACTTGGTCGAGCGTGGGCCACGCGAGCTGGTCTTCAAGCGCCATGGCGGCATACGGCGCTCTCCACGCCTCGAGCGGCGCGGGTACCGACGCCGGCAGCGCGTGGGTCTTGCGGAAGGTGAAGGTTTGCTCGAGCGCCGCACGCAGACGCTCCGCTTCGATGCCTCCCGCCGACGCGAGAAGCGCGATATCCGGCAGGTCCTTGACGCGCGAGTTCGGACGCTTGCGCGGCATCGTGTAGGCGTGGAGCTTCTCGGCGATGTGGGTCTCTATCGGGTAGAGCCGCAACGTCGGCGGAGCGATGCCCGCGAAGGAGAGAACGTCGTCGGCGACCACGACGTCGGGCTCACCGAAGATCGGATCGCCGAAC
>CAITIQ010000520.1 GCA_903892415.1 uncultured delta proteobacterium
CGTTCGAATCCAACAGGAGGACTTCTCGTCGGTGATCCCAGCGAGGTCCCAGTGGAAACGCACCTTGCAGCGAGCGTACTCATCGGTGTGGATCGCCTCCATGCTGGAGCCGGCTGGAGCCGTGACCGTCGCCGTTTGCGGACCGTGCACCACCGGACGCGGGGTGGTTTGCGGGGTGCGGTAAGGGACCTCCACCGGGATGGCGTGAACGATGGCTACGTAGCCCGAGGGCGTCTTGCTCTCGCTTTCACCGAAAGCGTCGCGACCCCAATCGGCATTCTTACGCTGCCCAAACAAGTGTCGGACTTTGGTGATCAGCTGCGTACCCGAACGATCATCCTCGAGCGCGAACTCGGTGAGCTTGAAGGTCGTCCCGGCGTAGAGCCGCGCGCATTCGGCCATCACCTCGAGCGTCTCACGGTCGGCCTGCTCCGACTCGAGGCGTACCCGCGCAAACACTTCACCAACCGCCTTGTCGACGAACAGGCCCGGGTAGTCGTAGCGCTCGAGATCGCTATCGTGCTCCGCGCTGGCTGCCGCTGTCAGATCGAACGAAGGCCGCTTGAAGTCGTAGTCGCGCAGCGTGAACGTCCCCGACTGGGTGGCCGCTCGTTCACGCAGCGCGAAGATCGCGTCGCCCTCGACCGCGAGCCCGGTCTGCCCGCGCATCGGCAGATCGGCGGCGCCTTCGATCGATGGGGCGTTGGGGCTGTCATCCGAAAAGACGATGAACTCTTGCCCTTCTTCCGCCACCGAACGGAAGAAAATGCCTTCTTCCTCGAGCAAGCGCGAAACGAACACGAGCGAACTCTCGAAGTACTGCACGCAGTACTCGCGCTTTTGGTAGCTGCCCGCGAGCTGCCACCGTTGGCGGTTCTTCGGGATGCCGCAGTTCGTCAGCACCTCGGTAACGATCTCGTCCACCGACTTGTCTTGGAAGATTTGCGCGGTGACCGTGCCGGCCAACAGGCCCAGCTGAGAGACCACGCGAAAGCGAGCTGCGTGCGCGGCGCCGCTGCCGTCCGCCGTGGTCGCGCCGGTGAGCGCAGAGCCGATCACCGTCACCTGTTCCACGATGCCGAGGAAGGTGTGCTCTTCCTCCTGGCCCACGCCGAAGGAGAAGAAGGCCGAGAGTCCCAGCGCATTTTCGCTGGTGATCGCGCTGGCGAAGCGCACGTCGATCTCGAGCGCGGTCGGTCTTCCGAGCTCCTCGACTAGCTCGAAGCCGGCGACGCTGTCGGCTACCACCGTATCAATTTGAAAGAAGCAGTTCAGCTTGCGGTCCATGGTGCGCCCCTCAGTTGTCCGTGATCAGCGCGGCCGTCGCGACCGTGGCGCCGTCGATCTTGATGCTGACGCCCAGAATGGAGACGCTGGCCGGTGTGAGCACGATGGTGGAGGCGCCCATCACGAAGGTGAGCAACGATTCTGCCTCGTAGGTGATGTTGTCGGCCTTGACGATGGTGGCGCCCGCGGCCACCCAGGTCATCGCTCCGCCGGCCTCCTCGCTGCGGTCCCCGTCCACGAGATTTACCTTCGCGCCGGCCATCATCGTGGTGCTCGAGCCTTCCACCGCGCTCGAAATACCGCCCAAACCGAGGATGACCTTCAACGCGCCGATGGTCTCGTCGTGGTTGCCAGCCACCTCGGTGGAATGGGTGGAGGCGGTGATGGCGACGCGGGCGGCGCCCACGTCCAAGCTGGCGTTGGCGTCGGTGGTCTCGCTGACCTTGCCCACGACGAGGTCCGCCTTCATCGAGCCGACGTCGAGCGACGAAGCGCCGGCGACGGTGTGCTTGTGATCCCCGCCCACCTTGAGGTCGCGATTGCCTCCGACCACCAGTGTGTGGTCCCCACCGATCTCGGCCACGGACAGCGTTTCAGTGGCGAGCTTCTCGTTGCCACCAACCGACTCGGTGTCCGAGCCGCCGATCGACGTAGTCAGGCTGTTGGTGATCTCCTCCAGCAAGTTGGAGCCGATGGTGCGGGTCGCGTTGGCGCCCACGCTCTCGGTGGCGTTGTGTTTGACCGCCACGGTCATGTCTTTGGAGGCGTTGAAGAACATCTCCTCGTTGCCCTTGGTGTCGTCGAAGCGCATCTCGTTGCTGGAGCCACCCCCAGGGGTGGTCGCCGTTTGCACAGCAGTGCGCGCCGCTGCCTGAGGCAAAGCGTAGGGCGGCATCGTCAGTTGATTGTAGAGCCGGCTCATCACCAGCGGCAGATCCTGATCGCCCTCGTCGTGTTGAACCAACACCTCCCAGCCGACGCGCGGGAGCAACATCGAGCCGCCGGTCGGAAGCTGGCAGGTTCGAATCGGCAGGCTGGATTTGTCATCGCGCGTACCAACGCGATCCCACGGGAACTGAGCGTTCACCCGCCCGTGTTCATCGACGTGAATCTCCTCGCCGGCGGGGCCGGTGGTGAGCGCCGTTTGCGGACCGTGCAGCAGCGCTGCGCGGGGAAGCCGTACCGGCCGATAATGTGAAACGTTGGGATCCATCGCCTCGAAGCTGGTCTTCAGTGAACCGCCACGGCCTCCGGTGGGCCCGCGGTCATCGCTGAACTCGACCGTCACCTTGGTGGCCAACAGGGTGGTGTTGAACTCGGCGAAGGGATGCTGTTCGACGGTGAAGGTCCGCCCGGGGTAGAGGTTCTGCGCCGTGGTGTCTCCGCGCAGCAGCAATCTGCGCGCCTGCAGCGACTCGACCAGCACTTGCGCCGAATGCTCGATCACGGCGTCCTTGGTACTGCGGGCTGGGTATTGGTAGATCTCGAGCGCCTTTTCGCCGTCGTCGGTGCCCTCAGCGATCGACTCGAGCTTGAAGCGCGGCCGCGTGAAGTCGTATTGGCGTAAGTGGGTCTTGTCCGACTTCACCTCGTGAACGAGGGAGAGCTTCGACACAGTGGCGGCCTTTTGCCCAAAGCCGAACTCCGGGTAGTAGATGACGTTGGCCACCGCCGCATCTCCGACGCCCTTCGGGTCATCGAAGAAGATCCATTCTTCCTGCTCGTGGTCGTAGGTGAACGCGACCCCCTCCTCCGACAGGACGCGGCGCAGAAAGTCAAAGTCGGTCTCGCGGTATTGCACCAAGTATTCGCGCGGCTCGCGGCTGTCATTGAGCACGAAGCGAACATCGCCGACGCCTGCGCGGTCGCAGACCTCCTTGACGACGTCCTCCAGCGAGAGATTTTGGAAAGTGCGTAGGTCCGAGCGTTTGGTGGCTCGAAAGAGATCGGGGCAGACCTCCAAGAACAGCGAAGGGCGGGTGATGCCGAACAGCCTTCGCTCGGCCGAGACGACCCGGCCGTGGAAGCGACGCGCTTCATCAAACGCTTCGATCGGGCCGATATGAAGCGAAACCTCTTTGCCCAACAAGGCGGCCGGACGTTCCAGCGCCGCCTCGCGTGCAACGCGCAGCCTTGCCCGAGGGACGGCGTCGAGGCCCTCCTCGATCTGCGCCGAGATCACGTCGTAGGCCTCGCCATCGATCGAGACCGTGGCCTGGATGCCGGTGATTTGGTCAGCCACTTCAGCTCCCTCCCATCTTCAGCGACGAACCAAACTTGACGAACAGCGCCGCTTCGACCGCGATCTTCGAGCCCTTGAGCAGGATCGGACCGCCGCCGAGCTTCAACTCCGAGGAGCCACCCTTGAGTGTGCCGGTCGCCCCGATCACAGTGATCATCGGTGCGCTCACGGTGTAGTCCCCGTCTACCTTGGAATAGTGAACCGCGCCCACCATGCTGCTCATGTCGGCCTCGCTGCTCGAGGCGTAGTTGCCCTTGGCGATGCGCACCTCGCCGACCGCCAAGGTTGCGTTGAGGCTGCCGGTGATGGTCTCGCCAAAGCCGCCTTTGCAGATGTCCACCTTGGCTACGGCCACGTTTTCGGTGTGATTGCCGCCGATGCTTTGGCTCTGCGCTGCGACCGAGGCCGTGAGCATGACCGCTCCGACGCTGCGAGAGATGTCGCCGGTGATCGAGTGTTTGATGCTGTTGCAGATCAACGTCATCGACGCGCCGACCGAGTAAGATCGATCTCCGTCGACCTTCTCGACCATGTTGCTGATCGAGTTGTCCACCGCGTTGCCACCCACACTCTCATTGAGACTGCCGCCGACATTGGAGGTGCTCATCGACCCGACGTTGAGCTCGCGGTTCCCGCCCACAGTGAAGCTGCGGTTGCCGGCCACGCTGTGGGAAGCGTTGACCTTGACGATCGACTTCTCGTCTACCCCGACACTCTCGTTCTGGTCGTTGTTCACGACCACGTTGAGGTCCTTCTCGGCGCTAAGACTGAAGCCTTGTCCGCCGCCGGAGTCGCCAAACTTGATCTCGTTCATACCGGCGCCGCCCGGTGAACTCTGCCCGCGGATCGAGCCTGCGGTCTTGGCGCCGGGTAAGGCGTACGGCGGGGTTCGCTCGGCGTTGTACAGGCGGCCAACTACGTAGGGGCGATCAGGATCGCCGTCATGAAAGCCCACCGCGACCTCCCAGCCGACGCGCGGCACGATGAACTGGCCGCCCAAGTTTGCCTGCATCACCCGCAACCAGCAGGAGGACTTGTCGTCGAACTGGCCGACTCGGTCCCAATGGAAGCGCACCTTCACCCGCCCGTACTTCTCGGTGTGAATCTCCTCTTCGCCCATCGACGGGCCGGTCACCACGGCGGTCTGAATGCCGAGGATGCGCGGCTTCTTGGTCTTGCGCGGCGGCGCGAAGTGCGCGCCTTCCGGCATCGCTGTGAAGCCGCTGCTCACCGAATGTTTCTTCTCGGCGCCCCCACCGATGCCGGCGACGCCACCACCTTCACCGGTTTGACTCTGACGGCCTTCCGAAACGTGCTCCATGATCACGAAGGTGCGGTTGATCACCTCCTGGGCGGCACCGACCACCATGATCATCTTGCCCACCTCGAGGTTGGAGGCGATGGTGCTACCGCGCAATCGCTCGAAGCCGGTACGCAGTTCACGCAAGCGAGCGTTGACCCGACGCGTGCCGTCTTGCTGCGTGATGAAACCGCCTGGAAACTCGTAGACCGGCATCGGGTAAGTGGAGGGCGCCGATTGGGCCGCCTCGGGGAATTGCTCCGGCTTCTCGAAGTCGAAGTCGCGCAGCTGCACGTCGCTGGTCATCAGTTGGGTGGTTAGCTCGAGCCCGGTCACCGGATCGGTACCGGCTTGGCCTGCCGCTGCGCTCAGCACCGTGGGGGTGGCTAGCTCTTCCACCAACGCCGTCGTCGAGTCCGCCAGCACCATGGTTGCTTCACCACCTTCGTGGTTGAAGAAGTAGAAGACGCCCTCCTCCTCGAGCAGCCGATGCACGAAGTCGAGCTCGGCTTCGCGGTATTGCATGATGATCTCACGCTTGGGGTAGTCGATGGTGAGCCGCCACTCGACCTTGTCGATGCCGGCCGCAGCGAAGATCTCCTTCACCACATCGATCGCGCTCTTGTCCTGGTAAATCCGGCAATCCTCGCGGTGCGCCAGCGAGGCGATCGGCGGTACCAGTCGGGCTGCGAAGATGAAGGAGACGCCGTCATGGTGGATGAACTCACAGCGATCGACCACGCCGGAGAGCGACCGTTGTCGGTCGCGCTCCGCGTCGACCACTTGCAGCGTGAGGGAGTTGCGCAGCAAGACTTTGGGGCTGAACTCGGCGTCCTTGGTGCTGAAGGCGACGCGCGCTTCGTAGGGCTCGGAGAGCGCCTCACGCAGGTGATATTGGAAGGCGACGGCATCGGGCGGAAGATTCTCCCCGACGAGGTGAAACTCGACCTTCGTTTCAGACATTGGGCGAGTCTAGCAGCGGGCCACTCGTTCCACGCCAGTTGAATCGGCCCCGCAGGCCCGGGCGGAGCCTGAACTTTGGTCGACGGAACTCAGCGCTTCCGCTGCTGAATGTAGCCGCGGTAGCGCTGTACGATTCCGAAGTAGCGCTGTCGCATGTCGTCGTTGTTCTGGAACTCGGTAGTCCAGCGCATCGACTCCTCGTGGTGCTCCGCTTCCGTCACGCCGTATCGCCCACGGATCGCCTCGACCTCGTGCGGAGCTTCAGCGATCTCGGCAGTGAGAGATGCGAAAACGTTGATGGTGAAGCGCTTCTTGTGCGGCGTCTCGACCGGAGCGGACGGCGGTGGCGGCGGGTTTGCTGCCGCTTGGCTAGCTGCGGCGTGAGTCGCTTGCTGGGCGTTGCCCGGGGGGGAACCAGCGAAGGGAAGCGCTTCCTTGAGGTGAGCCGGGATCGAGTTGAAGTCGAAGGCCTGCGTCTTGGGGCTCTCGCGTCCGCTGGTCTGGGCGTCTGCTGCGGGGGCCGGTCGAACGGCAGCAAAGGAAGCAGAGCTCAGTGGTCGCGGACCGCCTTCCTGAGCACGGAACGGCATCGCTTCTTGTGCGCGGTGCATAACGTCCGGGTCAACGGTACCGGTGCGTCCAAACGCGGGGTTGTAGCCAGGCTTCGCCTTGTCCAACGCCTTGTACAGGTCCTGCGCCATGCGGCGTGCCTCCTCGGGCATGGGAGCCGTTCCAGTGCTCGAGTCGCTCGAGCGCTCATCCGTCATTCGGAACGGGGTTGAAGGCGGACCGGCATGCAGTGGTCCAGGCGCTGTTTGGCCGGGCTTCGCGCTGCTGGCTCCAGCCTCACCTGAAGGGGGCGCTGTGGACGACTCGAAGCGAGGTGGTTCAGTCACCGCCGGCATGGCGCTCTCGCTTGGGCGCTTCACGAACGGTGTCGCCGACTTCGCTACGGCCGCCTTGAGGTCGGCTCGGTCGATGTTCATGGTCATGTTGGCGCGTCTTCGGCGCGAAAGCCCATCCGCTTCGGCTTCGGCTTGTGCGGGCATCACAATGAAGTCGGGCTTCACGGCCGCCGGCACGACGTTTGGCGGTGGAGCAGGGAGTGTTCCGGTTCCGGCTGGGATCACGGGCGGAGGCATCGCTGGCGCGGCAGGCGCGGGTTGCGTAGCGGGGCGCGCGCCTTGTCGCAGGAAGCTGGGCAAGCCGCTGCTAGGCTCGGGGGCCCGCGCACGCTCGATGTGCGGAGGTGAGGGGAACGTCGCGGGCGGAAGCTGAACGGCGACAGGCTGCGCGAGCGCTTGTCCCATCATCGACATCACCGCGACCGGCGACGGGGCAACGGGCGGCCGCTCCGCCTTATCCCGCTCGCGCGCGGCGCGGTTCTCGAACAACTTGCGTTTGACGCTGTAGATCGTCTGATACCGAATCGTCGTCTCGAAGCGCTTTCGTTCGGCTTCCTCGGCCATGCGCTTGAGCCAGTAGGCGTGCGCTGCGAGCCAACGTTCGGTCGGGACCTCGGCTTTCGTCAGTACGTCGTCCTGAGCATTGCCCGCCTCGATCTCGGCTTGGAGCGTCGCGTAGCGATCGAGTGCGAGGGGCGGAGCTTCCGAAGCCGAGATCACTGCGGAACCGTACCACGTTGCGTTAGGTCCTCGTCGATAGCTTGATCAAATCATCGCCGGCGCTAGGCTTGCCGCATGGCCCGCCCCAGCATCAAGCTCGTGCTAGCGCTCCGTGAAACTGCTCTGCGCCTCAGTGCGCCGAGTGTCCGCTATGAGTGGTCGCATTTCGGTCACTGCAATTGTGGCCATCTCGCTCAAACTTTGACCGGGCTTTCACCCAAGCTGATCTACGACGCTGCGTTTCATCGCGCGGGAGACTGGGGCGAGCAGGCCAAAGAGCTCGCCCAGGTCGATCTCGGGGATCGCCCCGCGCTCGATGAAGGGGCGCTCGAGCCCTCGTATGAGGAGCTTTGCAGTGCCACCGGGTCGCCGCTAAGCGGGATCTTTGCGGTGATGCGTGAGGCCGGGCTCTCGGCCCTGGACATTGGCCACTTGGAGGATCTTTCGGATGGCGACGTGTTGCGTCGCATGGGGAAGAATCAAACCGGCCTCGAGCGCAACCAACGTGAGAACGTGGTCGCGTATCTGGCTGCTTGGGCCGATCAGTTGGCTAGCAAGCTGACTCTCGAAGAGCGCCGTACGCTCGACGAGTGGTCCAGCGATCAGGCTTCGCCTTTGCTGCTCGCGGCGGAGTAGTCGACTCAGCGCCGGCTCAGAACGTTGGTCAGCGTCAGCCCATCGTTTAGCTGCATCCACCTTCGTTCGAGTGCGCTAAGAACGCTTCATGGCGCATTCCTACGACTTTGACCTATTCGTGATTGGCGCGGGCTCGGCCGGAGTTCGCGCGAGCCGTATGGCGGCGAGCTTCGGCGCCAAGGTTGGTGTAGCCGAGTTTCAGGCGCTGGGCGGCACCTGCGTCAACGTCGGTTGCGTCCCCAAGAAGCTGATGGTGATCGGCTCGCACTTCACCGAGGAGTGGCAGGACGCCAAGGGCTACGGCTTCTCGGTCGAGCCGCCCACCTTCGATTGGAGCGTACTGATCGCCAACAAGGATCGCGAGATCGCCCGGCTCAACCGCGTCTATCAGAGCTTGCTCGAGGGCCGTGGCGTGAAGATCGAGCGCGGCCGCGCCAAGCTCGTTGGCCCTCACGAGGTAGAGGTCACCTCGGCCGACGGTGAAACCAAGCGCCACAGCGCCGAGACGCTGCTCGTCGCTGTCGGCGGCAAGCCGTCGCGGCTTCAGATCCCCGGGGCCGAGCACGTGCTCATCTCCGATGACATCTTTCACCTGAAGGAGCTGCCGCGGCGGATCCTGATCGTCGGCGGGGGCTACATCGCCGTGGAGTTTGCGGGCGTGTTCCATGGTCTGGGCGCACACGTAACGCAGATCTACAGGGGTGCTTTGTTCTTGCGAGGCTTCGACCGCGACGTGCGCGTCCACCTCGACCAGGAGATGCGCCATCGCGGGATCGATCTGCGCTTTCATTGCGATCTCGCCAGCGTCGAGAAGCTGCCTTCGGGCGAGCTGCGCGCGGTGCTGAGCGACGGTAGCGAGCTTCTGCTCGACGCGATTCTGGCGGCCGTTGGCCGCGAGCCAAACACCAAAGAGCTCGGTCTCGAGGCACTCGGCGTTCAGGTGGACCGTCGCGGGGCGATCGCCGTGAACGACAGCTTCCGCACCTCGGTCCCGTCGGTGTACGCGGTGGGCGACGTGATCGACCGCATCCAGCTGACGCCCGTGGCGCTGGCCGAGGGCATGATCGTCGCGCGCAACCTATACGGCGGCGCGCAGGCCAAACCCGACTACGAGTTCGTCCCGTCGGCTGTGTTCTCGCAACCTTCGATCGCGACGGTGGGGTTGACGGAGGAGGAGGCCCGCGCGTCCTTCGCTGTGGATATCTACAAATCGAGCTTCACGCCGATGAAGCAAAGCATGACCGAGCGGAAAGAGAAGATGTTGATGAAGCTCGTGGTCGAACGAGCGAGCGACCGCGTGGTCGGCGTTCACGTGGTCGGGCCGGAGGCAGCGGAGATCGTCCAAGGCTTCGCGGTCGCCTTGAAATGTGGCGCGAAGAAGTCCGACTTCGACAGCACCATCGGCATTCACCCCACCGCGGCGGAGGAGCTGGTGACCATGCGGGAACGTTGCCCAGACCCCGACGTAAGCCAGACGGTCCTGCATGAGGAACCGACCCCGCGGCGGGTGATCCGCCACCACGAATTCTGAGTCCTAGTTCCGCGAGCTTGCCGCGTCGTCCAAGCCGAAGAAACGCTGGATGCGCGAAAGTAGCTGCGTCTTGCGCTCGACCACGCGGGCGCTGCGCGCGGCTGCGTCCAAATGTTCGCGCGCATCCTCCAGCGCAACTTGGCGCTCGGCGAAGGCCTCGGAGATGATGGCGGCCAGCTCGGGTCGGTTCTCGAGCGTGCTGCGAAAGGTCAGCTTATCGAGCCGGTAAGTCTCCACATCGGTGGTCGCCACCACCGTCGCCCCGCGCGGCTCGCCGGTCAAAAGCCCGCGCTCGCCAAAGAAGCCCGGCGCTTCGATCGTAGCGATCGTCTTATCCTCGCCGTTGGATGAAACGCGCACCTCCACCGTGCCCTCGGCGACGATGTACAGGTGATGAGCGATCGCCCCTTGCAGCGTCAATACCTCTCCCTCAGCGAAGGGCGCGAAGTGCAGTTGATCACAGAGCTCGCCCAGCTCCTCTTCGTTGAGTGAGCGTAAAAACTCGACGGCTCGCATAGCCTTCATGCGCTTGTCGTGCTCGCGCTTGCGCTTGCGCTCGCGGCGCTCTTCGTTGTCTTGCTCGACCCAGAGCTGCGCAGCCGGTACGGCCAGTGGGATGTTGGCGCGCCTGAGCGCGGAGAAAATGCGCTCGCGCACCCTGCTGTTGGTCGGGTCGTCGTGGGCCAAGTCGGTGAGCCAGTAGCGAACAGCGTAGAGCGCAAAGCTGTCTTTGTGGTCGCGCGCAAAGTCCATGCATACGCAGTTGGCTTTCGGATTCTCAGCCACCCCGGGGATCTTGGCGCGCCGCAAAGCGGCCTCAACGGTGTCGATCACATCGGAGGGGTTGAAGCGAAAGTCCACGTTGAAGTGCACCCAATAACGGTGCTGTAGCGGCTCGTTCTCGCGCTTACCCAAGATCAAGATCTGCGCTTGAAGCAGCGCCGCGTTGGGTACGATCAACGTGCCCCAGTCTCGCGTCTCGAGCACGGTGTGCCGCCAACGGATCTGCCGCACGCGGCCCTGACGGCCGTTCTCCAGCTGAATCCAATCCCCAACGGTGATCGAGTTATCGATCTGCAGGGCGAGCCCGCCGATCACGTTGCCCAGCGTGGCCTGCAGACTGAGCGCCAAGATGCCGCCCACCACCGCAGAGGTGGTGAGGATCCCGCCAAGATCGAGCCCGGCGCGCTTCATACCGATGAAGGTCGCCACGATGTACAGGGCGGCGGCCGCGAGGTCGGAGACGATGCTCGCGACCGTCACCCGTAGGCGGGGTAGGGCGACGTGGAACACGAACATGGTGGTGGCGGCGGCCCAGCCGTACAGGCCGAGCACGTCGGCGATCGACCGGGTGAGCGCAACTCCTCCGAGCCCGCCCAGCTCCAACCCAAAGGCGACGCCCAAACCCACGAGGTGGGCGCTCACCAAAAAGACCAAATGCCGCAAATAGCGGCGTTTGTCGCTCGCGAAGCGGTTCACCACCAACGCCAGCACCACCAAGGTGACCAGCAACAGCCCCGTGTTCCATGCGATCGGAAAATGCGTGTCGGCGCTCAAGCGGCCCAGGTTACCCGAATGAGGTCAAAAGAATCGCCTCGTCCGGCATCGGCAGCGGTCGCGGCGAACAGCGCTCTGTCGCGAGAGGCCTCACGAGTCATTCCATATCGCGCCAGGCCGGTTCGATCGCGACTCCGAGCTCCTCGAGACCATCCATCAACTCGTGCAGCTGGTCCGGCAGATAAGAGGTCGAAAAAGGGTCCCAGGGGCCGTGCTCGAAGCGACGCGAGAGCACCTCACGCGCGAACGGCACGCCAGCTTGACCTGCCTCGACCAAGAGCTTCTTGAGGTCCCCCGCTTCGTAGTCCCAGCCGGCTCTGTCCGAGAGCGTGTAAGCCTCCGAGGCGAGCTCCAACGTACCTTGAAAGCGCTCGTCCGGGGCGAGCCCTGAGAGCGTCGCTTCAACGGCTTCGGGCCAGGGCGTGTTCGCGACCAGCCGCTCGAGGTACCGAAAGCGTGCCACCCCGGCGGTGGGATGCTGCTTCTCAAGCGGGCCTGGGGGCAGCGAACCCACGAAGCGACAAAGCTCCCGAGCACGCTGAGGCAACCCCCAGCCGAGGATTGCAGCGAAGCCGGGTTCTGCAGCGAAGGCTCGCGCCACTCCTTGCTGCGTCGCCGTCAGCTCGCTGAACTCGGCAACGGTTGCGCGCGCGGGCCAACGTTCTTTGAAGCCCGCCCGTTCAAACGCTGCTTCGATGCCATCCATGCGAGCGTCCTTCGTCTTCTCGCGCATGGCGTTCTCAGCCTGCTCCACGATATCGTCTTTCACTCCCACTCCTCTCAGCGTCCAGCCCGTGCCATCGTCCGCTGGCGAGCCTAGCCGGCAGACTCTCCGACTTCGAGGCGCCACCGCCCGTTCGCTCAAGGCGCTACGAACTCTCCGCACCCTTGAACCAAGGTTGTCCGGCAACCCGAGGCGTCACAATCAGCGTTGGTAAAGATCTGCACGCCGTAGGTGACGCCGCTGACCAAGGCTTGGGCGCTCCCGCCGCCGGGGGACTCACCGTAGGTCAGCGGCGAAACCAGGTCGGCGGGGCCCGTCGGATACTCCGCAGCTTCCCAGATCACTTCTGCGCCGCCGTAGTCGGGTACGCCATCCACGCAGCCGTTGCATTCTTGCAAGCACCTGCTGACCGTGAGGCCGTGCGCGTTGCCGCTTGCCCAGGAAAAGACCACGTTGCCATCGTTCGTTGCGGTCTCAACCTCGACGATCTCAAGTTCGTCTTGTTCGCAAGCCGCAGACGAGAGCAGGAGGATAGCGGCGGATAAGCGAGCCACGCGTGAGGGTCGGTTCATGCCGCCCCATCAGCAAGACCTGCTCCACCACCCTGACGAAGATTGGACGGCCGGTCAGTGTCGGAGCGCATACCTGGTTTTGCGCGAGCCAGAGAAGCTGTTAAGCCATTCGCGTGACTGCGGATCCGCAAGCGTGCGAGCCGATGCTTGAGAGCGCGTATGCGCAATTGGGAAGCGCTGCCACGGTGAAGCCCGACCCAGACCAAACGGTCGTGCGAGCCCATCCGCCGGACGAGTTCTCGCTCCAGTTGGCGCGGCTTCCGATCTTGCAGGTCGGCAGCGGTGAGTCGGCGGGCTCGACCGCGGATCTGACGCTGACGACCGAACTCGGCGCTGGTGGTATGGGGGTGGTCTACAGCGCGACGCAGCACTCGCTCGCACGCGACGTGGCCGTAAAGTGTGTTCGCGCCCCCGAGGTTTCGCAGTCGGCCTTGCATGCGCTTTTGCGCGAAGCGCGGCTGATGGGGTCGCTCGAGCACCCTGGGGTGATCCCGGTTCACGCGCTTGCGCTCGACCCACAAGGGCAGCCGCTCTTGGTGATGAAGCGCATCGAGGGCACCAGCTGGCAGGGGCTGCTCGAGGCGGAGCAGCATCCGCTTTGGGCCTCGATCGCAGCGCCGAACGCTAGTTTGCTCGAGCGCAATCTGGCCATCCTGATGCAGGTCGCCAACACGCTCTCGTTCGCGCATAGCCGCGGAATCGTTCACCGCGACATCAAGCCGGCCAACATTCTGATCGGCTCGTTCGGCGAAGTTTATCTGGCCGATTGGGGTATCGCGGCCAAGCTCACGGAGGTGGCCCACGGTACGACCGAACGCGTGGGAACCCCTTCGTTCATGGCGCCGGAGATGGTCGTCGGCGGGGCCGTCGACGAGCGAACCGACGTCTACTTGTTGGGGGCGACGTTGCACTTCGTACTCACCCGGTCTGCGCGCCATACCGGGGATTCGCTGCGTGACGTGGTGATGGCGGCGGCTCGCTCGAGCCAAGCTATGTACGACGACTCGGTGCCCGAGCTGCTCGGGCAGCTCGCGAATCAAGCGACGGCCTGGGATCCACGGGAGCGACCAGCCTCCGCGAGGGAGTTCCGCGATCGCTTGGCCGACTACCTCAAACATCGTTCGTCGATCGCGCTCGCCGAACGCGCACGTCTGCGTCTGAGCGGCGCTCTTGAAGCTCCGGTGCTGCAGCGACGCAAACTGCTGCTCGAGGCTCGGCTGGGGTTTGAGGAGGCCCTGCGTGAGTGGCCGCTCAATCTGGCGGCGAAGCGCGGGCTTTCGGAGACGCTGGGTATGGAGGTCGAGTTCGAGGTCGAGCAACGGTCGCTTGCCTCGGCACAGGCGGTGCTCACGGAGCTCCAGGACCCACCCGCCGAACTGATCGCGAAGGTCGCGGCGTTGGCTGCCACGCTAGCCGCCGAGGCCGAGGAGCGAGAAGCTGCCAAGCTCCAGGTCCGCGAGCTCGACCCTTCGGTGGCGCGCCGCAATCGCACCTTGTTCGTCGCCGTGGTCGCAGGGCTGGCCACGCTGGTGGTCTTTCTCATGCGCAGCTCGCGACGCAACGAGGTGCCGCACGCCGAGCCCCACACCATCTTGCTGCCGTTGTTGCTCGCGTTGGCGCTAGCGCCGGTCGCGCTGATTCTGCGCAAAGATCTGTGGCGCAGCGCGGTCAATCGCCGCATGTTGCTGATCGTCGGTGTCGTCCTGGCAAGTGCGACGGTGCTGCGAGGGCTGGCTTATCTCGCCAAGACCGACATCAACCAGATGCTGATGTTCGAGCTCTTGTCGATGGGCACAGCCGCTGCGGTGCTCGCGATCACGCTGCATCGAGCGTTTCTTTGGGTGGCGCTCTGCTCAACCGTTTGTGCGCTGCTTGCGCAGCAGCTGCCCGATTGGTTGGAGGTGTTCTACGTGATGCCGCTCGTGTGCCTGGCCCTGGTCAACGGCCTGCTGCGCAACGCGGCGCAAGCCTCCGCCGAAGTGTCGCGCCCGCGGAGCTAAAGCTCAGCGCACCTCTCTGTGCGAGAGGCGGTATAAGGCTGCCATGCTGGATCTCTTGCTGCGCAACGCTCGGGCCGAGAATCGTTCGCTTTCGCTTCTGCGCTCGCTTTGCGACGACGTGGGGCCACGCTTCCCGTGCACCGCTGGGGACGTCGCTGCTGTGGCGTGGGCGAAAGAGGCCATGCGCGAAGCGGGCCTGAGCAACGTCCGCGCAGAAAAAGCGCCGGCCACGCTGTGGGAGCGCGGTGTCGAGTCTTGCATGCTGCGGCTTCCGCGACTGCAACCCACGGTGCTCTCGGCGCTGGGCGGCAGCGTCGGAACGCCGGAGCAAGGGCTAGAAGCGCCGGTGGTCATGTTCACCTCGCTCGCCGAGCTGGACGCAGCGCCGGCCGAGTTAGTGAGCGGGCGCATCGTCTATCTGCATCACGTGATGCCTCGGCTGCGCGACGGCACCGGCTACAACGGCGGCTCGGTGGTGCGCATGAGCGGCCCTTCGCGCGCTGCAAAGAAGGGCGCTATTGCCTGCTTGGTGCGTTCGATCGGCACCGATTCGATGCGCGCGCCTCATACAGGCGCGCTGTTCTATGAGCCGGATTCACCGATGATCCCCGCCGCGGCGTTGTCCACGCCGGATGGAGATCTGCTTGCCCGCGCGCTCTTGGCCGGCAAAGAGGTGGTCAGTACGCTCAAGCTCGGTTGCAAGCCGCTGCCGGTCGGGGAATCGGCCAACGTTATTGGCGAGCTCGTGGGCAGCGAGCGGCCCGAAGAAGTGGTGCTGATCGGCGCCCATCTCGATTCGTGGGATCTCGGCACCGGGGCGCTCGACGACGGCGCTGGTTGCGCGATCGCCATTCAAGTCGGACGGCTGCTCGCGGCGCTGCCGCAGCGTCCGCGGCGCACCGTGCGCATCGCCTTGTTCGCCAACGAGGAGCTCGGGACGGGCGGCGGTCTCGCCTATGCCAGCGCCTACGCCAAGGACGCCGCCACTCACATCGCCGCCTTTGAAGCCGATCAAGGGGACGGCGCGCCTTGGGCGCTGCGGCTGCCTGCGGGCAACCGCGAGAGCCCGCTGGGAGTTCGCCTCTATCAAGCGCTGGCGCCGCTCGGCCTCGAGCTCGACGCGGGCACCTCTCGCGGCGGCGTTGATATCGCGCCGCTACGCCAATTGGGCGTGCCGTTCGTCGATTTGCGACAAGACGCCACCCGCTACTTCGACTTCCACCACACGGCGAACGACCTGTTCGAGAACGTCTCGCCCGAAGACCTCGCTCGCGTGACCGAGGCCTTCGCGCTGACCGCGCATGTGATCGCCAACGCCGAAGAGCGCTTTATTCCGGCTACTCTGTAGCGAGCAGCGCGTCGTAGGCCGGCAGGGTCAAGAATTCGACGAAGGCGTCTTCCAGCGAGAGCCGCGCAAATAGCGCGGCAGCCTCGGGGAACTTACCACCGGTGAAGCGGGCCTCGCCCACCTCCGACTTCACCCGCTCGAGCTCTTCAGCCAGGGTTCGCTCGAAGCGTTCACGGGTGACCGCTGCGCCGTCCTCGGTGGTGGCTCCGAGGTGGAGCCACTGCCACACCTGCGCGCGCGAAATCTCGGCGGTGGCTGCGTCCTCCATCAAATTGTAGATCGGCACGCAGCCAACGCCGCGCAGCCATGATTCGACGTATTGCACGCCGACGCGCAGGTTGTGGCGGAAGCCCGCGTCGGTGCGGCTGCCTTGATGCACCTCGAGCAGCGCTTCGCGCGTCACGGCCTCGCTAGCGCCCGGCTTGTCGAGCTGGTTCTTGCCGGCCATGTGCGCGTTGAACACCTCCATCGCGATCGGTACCAGGCCCGGGTGCGCGACCCAGGTCCCGTCGTGGCCGTTGGTCACTTCCCGCAGCTTGTCCCGGCGCACGTTTTCGAGCGCCTTGTTGTTCGCCTCGGGATCGTTCTTGATCGGGATTTGTGCGGCCATCCCGCCCATCGCGTGCGCTCCGCGCTTGTGGCAGGTCTGGATCAAAAGGCGGCTGTAGGCCGCGAGGAAGGCCTTATCCATCGTCACCTGCGAGCGATCCGGGAGCAGCATCTTCGGATCCAGGCCCGCCTTTTTGATGAAGCTGAAGATGTAATCCCAGCGTCCACAATTGAGGCCTGCCGAGTGCTCGCGCAGCTCGAACAAGATCTCATCCATCTCAAAAGCCGCCGGCAAGGTCTCGATCAAGACGGTGGCCTTGATCGTCCCGAGCGGCAGCCCGAGCGCGGTCTGCGCGGCGACGAACACCTCGTTCCAAAGGCGCGCCTCGAGATGGCTCTCGAGCTTGGGCAGATAGAAGTAGGGCGCTGTTCCGCGCGCCAGCTGCTCCTTGGCGTTGTGAAAGAAGAACAGCCCAAAGTCGAAGAGCGAGCCGGGCACCGAGTCTCCGTCGACGAAGCAGTGCTTCTCCTCCAGGTGCAGCCCGCGCGGGCGTACGAAGAGCACCGCGGGATTGGCGCCGAGCTCGTACTTCTTGCCGCCGCCCTCGAAGGTGATGCTGCGTCGCACGGCGTCTTTGAGGTTGAGTTGGCCCTCGATCTGGTTGTTCCAAGTCGGCGCCGACGAATCTTCGAAGTCGGCCATAAACACGCGCGCGCCCGAGTTGAGCGCGTTGATCACCATCTTGCGATCCGGCGGACCGGTGATCTCGACGCGACGGTCTTCGATATCGGCTTGGACCTTGGCTACACGCCAATCGCCCTCGCGCACCGACTTGGTGCTCTCGAGAAAGTCGAACCGCTCCTCGCCGGCGAGTAGGCGAGCCGCGCGCGCGGCTCGAGCTTGCAGCAGCTCACGCAGCTTCGGACGGAACTTGCGCGTGAGATCGGCGACGAAGGCGAGGGCCTCGCTGCTGAGGATTTCGGCGAAGCGGGGGTCTTGGGCGGCGTCGTGCGTGCGCAGTTCCAGCCCAGTGGGTAGCTCAGCGTTCATGGCTGCAATGTTCCACGCCCGCGGGAACCTGCCAACGTTCCTTTGCGTCAGCGGCAGGTCTCGAGACAACTCCAACGAGCGTCGCGACACTCGCAACGTCGAATGCACTCGTCGTGCGAAGCCGAGCAGGACTCGCCCTCGGTTGCGCAGCTTGCTGCTTCGCTACAGGGGCTCGCGACCAGGTCGCTGGTTGGTCGCAACGCCGAAGGAACCGGGGGGAGGTCGGCGGCCTGCGCGCCGCTGCTCGCCGACGCGGAGGCGTACGGCGTCACCTTGGGCTCCGGGTCCGGCTCACAGTAGCCGCTGCTGCGATTGCAGCTGGTGCCATACTCGCAGACACCCCAGCAATCGCCGGTCACCGCGCGATTGACGGCCGTCATCCCCACCTGAAAGGCGGCCGCTCCAAGGGCCGCGGTCGTCTCCTGGGCGCCGCAGCTGCAAAGCAGCATCAGGAGGGCCAGTTCTCGCCCATCGCAAGGCGCCTTCCTACTCATACACTCTCACGAGTTGGGCTCTCACGAGTTGGGCCGCAGGCTCGGGGCCTTCTTGGCGCGTTTGCTCTCACCGAAGCTGAGGTGGTCATCGCCTTGTTTTGCCAGGTAGGCGTCGTAGCCGCCGTTAAATTCGTTCAGCCCGCCCACGCGGATCTCGACGATGCGGGTGGCCAGCTTCTCGACGAACCAGCGATCGTGGGACACGAAGATTAGCGTGCCTTCGTACTTCTCGAGCGCGCCCACCAGTGCCTCGATCGACTCGAGATCCAGGTGATTGGTCGGTTCGTCGAGCAGCAGCACGTTGGGCTTTTGCACCATCAGCTGGCTGAAGATGAGGCGCGCGGCTTCCCCGCCTGAGAGATGCCCTACTTGTTTGTCCACCTCCTCGCGAGAAAAGAGCATGCGCCCGAGCACGCCGCGGACGTGATTGGTGGTCTCTTCCGGGACGAAGTCCCACAAGAAATCCAGCGTGGATTGCGTGGGGTGCTTCATCAATTCACGGTGATCCTGGGCGAAGTAGCCGACGCGGGTCTCATGACCCCAGGCTGCGCTGCCGCCGTCGGCTTGCAGATGCCCAGCGCAGATCTTGAGCATGGTGGACTTCCCGAGGCCGTTGGCGCCGATGATGCCTACTCGTTCGCCTCGGCGCACGGTGAAGCTCACGTTCTCGAGGACCTGCTTCGGGCCGAAGGCTTTGGAGAGTTCTTTGATCTCGAGCACGTCTTTTCCGCTCTGGCGCGACATCAGGAAGTTAAAGCCCGGGTAGCGTCGCGAGGAGGGTTGAAGCCGCTCAATCTCGACGCGCTCGAGCTGTTTCAGCCGGCTGTTGGCTTGACGAGCCTTGGTGGCCTTGGCTTTAAAACGTTCGAGCGAGGCCTTTTTTTCTGCGATCGCGCGTTCGACTCGTTCGACCTCGGCTTCTTTGCGGTCCCGTGTCTCGTCTTTGAGCGACAAGAAGTCATCGTAGTTACCGCGGTAGGGGATGACGGTGCCATAGTCGACGTCGAGGATGTGGGTCGCGACCTCGTTGAGGAAGCGGTGGTCATGGCTGACGATCACCGCGCAACCGCGAAAGGCGAGCAGGAAGCGCTCGAGCCAGCGAATGCTGACGATGTCGAGGTGGTTGGTGGGCTCGTCGAGGAAGAGGGCGTCGGGCCGCCCGACGAGGGCTTGCGCCAAGAGCACCCGCAGCTTGTAGCCGCCCGATAACGAGCCCAACGGCTGCTTCAGGGAGGCCTCCTGAATGCCCAGCCCCACCAAGACTTGCGCCGCGCGTGACTCGAGCCCGTAGCCGTCGTGAGCGTGGAGGATCTCGTCAAGCTCGCCCAAACGATCAGCGTCCGGATCCTCCGAACAGAAGAGACGTTCTTGCTCCTCGAGGGCGCTCCAAACCGTCTCGTCGCCCATCATCGCGACGTCGATTACGCGCTTGTCGTCATTCTGAAAGTGATCCTGGCGCAACATGCCGACCCGCGCCGACTTCGGCAGGCTTACTTCGCCCATCGAGCAGGTCTCTTCGCCCATCAGGATCTTGAGAAAGGTGGACTTGCCCGAGCCGTTGGCGCCAACCACGCCATAGCGACTGCCCGCTTGCAGCTGCAGCGTTACTTTCTCGAAGAGCACCTGCGGGCCGAAGTTCTTCCCGAGGTTCTGAATGCCGATCATGCGGGGCGCATAACACTCCCAAGCTCGGGGAGCAGCGCCTTCCTCAGTCGGAGCTGCGCACAGCCTTGCGCTCGAGGGTCTCGCGAATGGCTGTCAGTGAGTTGAGCCAGCCGTGGTTCAGCGGGCCGTGGCCCTGTCCGAGCCCCGGCGCTTGGGCGATCGCCTCGAGCACGTAGACCCGAGCCAAACGCACGGCCTCCTGCACCGATTCTCCCTGAGCGAGCAGCGTCGCGATGGCGCTGGCCAAGGTGCAGCCGGTGCCGTGGGTGCTACGCGTTTTGAGGCGAGGGGAGCTCCAGGTGTGATTCGTGCCGTCCGCAGAAACCAGCACGTCGGTCACCGTAGCTCCCTCGAGATGGCCACCCTTGATCAGCGCGTGCCCGGCGCCCATCCGGCACAGTGCCTCGCCTGCAAGCAGCTGGTCTGCGTGGTTTCGAACCGCAAGACCGGTGAGCGCCTCTGCCTCCGGCGCGTTGGGAGTGATCACGTGCGCGAGCGGACACAGCTCGCGCAGCACGCTCGCCTTGGCCTCAGCCGCAAGCAAGGACGCTCCACCCTTGGCGATCATCACCGGGTCCACCACGACCTTGACTGTGCTGCCCAAGCCGCGAATGGCCTGCGCCACGGCCGTGACGACCTCCACGCTGTGCAACATGCCGGTCTTGATCGTGTCGGCTCCGAGATCGCTCAAGACAGACGCTAGCTGCTGCTCGAGGAAGGCGATGGGAACGGGAAAGACGGCCTGAACGCCCAGCGTATTCTGTGCGGTAAGTGCGGTGACTGCCGTCATCCCGAAGCCGCCCAAGGCTGCGACTGTCTTGAGATCCGCTTGCAAACCGGCTCCACCCCCGGAGTCCGAGCCGGCGATGATCAGCACCCGACCGCGCATCAGCCGAACTCCTCGCTCACGCGCACCGGCACCGTCCGCTCGCACAGCAGCAGCAGGCCATGCACGGTCTTGCCGTACTCTTGGCGAAGATCGTGCTGCTCGGTTGAAACCACGCGGAGGCCCGCCTCGACGCCGACCATCTTGAGGTACTGCAGCGTGTGGGCATAACGCCCTGCGCGATGCAGGACAAAGCCCGCGTCAGGGTCCGAGCCGGGCTGAAGTTCCACTGTCCCGATGAAACGGCCACCCTTCTTCAACGCCCGAGAGACGCCAGCGAAGGTCGAAGCCAAATCGCCGAAGTAGATCAGAGTATCGCCCGCCACCAGCAGATCGAAGCTGTCGGGGTGTTCGGTCAAGAAGCTCTCGAGGTCCCCGCGTACTAGCCGGTCGTACACTCCCGTCGTCTGCGCGCGGTCGAGCATGCGTTGGGAGAGGTCAACTCCGACCAACTGTTGCGCCCAGGGCTTGAGACGCGGACCACAAAGCCCGGTACCACAGCCGAGATCCCCGATCTGAAGCGAGCCTTCTCGTCCAGCAAACTCTCGCACAACGACCTGCTCGATCAGCTCTGGCGCGCAATAGCCGAGCTTGTTCAACACCTGTTCGAAGGTGTCGGCGAACTCGTCGTAGTAGCGCTCGAGGTAGGTGCTGTCGGCTCGAGGCGGAACCGGCGCGCCGCCATGCGCCGCCATCAGGTGCAAGGCGGTCGCGTCGTTCGGCTCGAACTCGAGCCACTGTGCGAGCACCGATTTAGCCAAGTCAGGATCGCGGTCGACCGAGTCGTACCAAAGGAAGTAGGCCCGTCCGATCGATTGTCGAACCTGGTCTGTCTCGGGAATCCGCGAAAGGAGCTGCTTGCTCGTGGCGATCTCGCGCTCAAACTGCTTGGAGTGCCGCAGCGTGCGGGTGAGCAGTCGCAGCGCACTCTCGTCCTCGGGCGCGCACAGCAGCAGCTCATCGAGTTCTTTCGTCGCTTGCTCATGGGCGCCGCGTTTCTCCAACAAGATAGCGAGGTTTCCGCGCGCCTCGACGGCTTGTGGGGCGAGCGTCAGCACCGCGCGAAACTCTGCCTCGGCCTCCTCATTCCTGCCGCTCTCCATCAAGCAGATCGCAAGATTGTGGCGCAGCTCAACGTCTCGCGGAGCAAACGTTCGAGCGCGCTGCAGGGTCTCGATTGCCTCGGCTGGCCGAGCGCTCGCCTGCAAAACCAATCCCAAGAGATGGAGCGCCGGAGGAAAGTTGTTGAGCTCGAGCAGCGCGCCTCGGACTAGTTCTTCGGCCTCGGCGAGGGAACCTGCGGAGAATTTTTCTGCTGCGAGGGTGAGCCGCTCTGCGGCGGGTGGTTTCGTAATCATCGCTACCGCGAAAGCCTAACAGCATGGCCAGCCTGCAGGTATGCTGCGCGCCCGTGTCGGTTCAAGACGCAAGCGCCCGCGCCCTCGTTTGGGAGGTTGTTCGGCAATTCTCCACCCGACTCGAGCGCACGCCGTTCGGTCGTTTCGCTCGGGCGTTTGCCTTGCTTCTGAGCGTTGTTTTCGTCTGCTTGCTGCTCGCCGACCGGCTCGAGTACGGAGCCAAGTACAAGGCGGCAACCTGGGTTACCTCGGCGGCTCGCACCTCGCTCTGGTGCGTGGTCGGTGCCGTAACGCTTGCCGCAAGCCAGAAGCGGGCGCTCAGCGATCGGCGTGACGGTGTCGAGTGGCTTTGCTTGAGTGTCGGGCTTTCACCGAGCAAGCTGCCCTGGATCCGAATGATGGCTACCTTCTGGCTCGGCTTCCGCTGGGCCAGTCTTTCGGTGTTGCTGGTCGGCGTCGCAGCGCTCGCTGCGGCCGGAAGTTTCAGCGTGGTTTGGAAGCGGAGCCTGGTGGTCCTCGCTTGTTTGATCTTTCTCGCGCTGACCACCGCGTTGTTTTCAGCGATGGCAACGCTGGCGGACGAGCTCGCGCCGAAGCGCGGCCGCTCACTCTTGATGCTGCTCGCGTTCATTTCGGTCGCTCTGGCTGAGCTTTCCTCGGTCAAAGAGCTTTCGGTTGCTTACTGGGTTTCATCGCTGCTGCCGATGCTGACCAAGTTGATGGGCGTCAGGGCATCGGTATGAGCGAGCAGAGTCAGCTGGTGCTGCAAGGTGTGGTCGGCCGGGATGACGCCGGCCCAAAAGGTGCACCTCGCGGCCGGTTGCAGGCGCTCTCCCTTTCCCTCGGCCCAGCGAGCGTGGCGCTGCTCGGGCTGCCCGAAGATGGCACGCTGGCCTTCGTCGATTTGGTGTCGGGCCGCCGAGCGCCAGATCAGGGCGTCGTCGCCGTCTCGGGGCAATCGCCGTTTTTCTCCGACAGCTGCCGACGGAAGATCGGCGTGCTTGGGATTGAGCCGCGGTTGCCAGTCGTGGGCAGCGTTCGTGAGCTCTTGCGGCTGGCCTGTGGCGGTTTCTCGGCCGCGGGGGACAGCCTCGCGGATGGGCTGCTAACGACCTTCGGCTTGGCTTCGTGGGCCAGCCGCCGCGTGCGCAGCCTCAGTCGCGCCGAGCAGCGCGCCCTCGAGTTCATGCTCGCCGTCTCCGTCCCAGAGCCGGCGCTGGTCGTGTTGACCGAGCCCTTCCAAGAAGTGGCCGGCGTCAGCGAGGCCGACGTGGTGCAGGCGATTGAGCGCTTGTCCGCGCGCTGCCCGGTGATCGTCGTTACAGCCTCGCCGCGAGATGCCCGCCGACTTCCGCGCGCGCTCGTGCTTCATCGCGGTGCGATCGTCCGCGAAACAACGGGAGATCACGCGCAATTGGCAGGCCGTGCGCTGGCTCAAATGGTGGTCTGGCTCGCGCGCGGCGCACGCAGAATGACGGCAGCCCTCGCCGCCGACCGAGCCGTCGACGGCGCTGTGTTGGAGGTCAGTTCGGGCGAGGTGGATGCCGGTTTGGTGCGCGTAAACGGCAAGGACGTGGAAGCTCTTTCGCTCGCGATCGCGAAGGCTGCCGCGGTCGAAGACGTGGTGGTGACCGGCCTCTCGGAGATGGCTCCACAAATGTTCGACGTGCAAGCTGCGAGCGAGTGGGAGCTTCGTTCGCGGTTTATGGCGATGTCAATGATGCGACCAACGCAGGGTTTTCCGTTTGGAGCCGCGCCGTTTGGCGGCGTGCCGTTTGGAGCTGCGCCCGTCGGCAATGCGGCGCCCGGGTTCGTGGTGGCGCCGCGTCCGGCGCAGCCGTCGCCGGCTCCTGCGTCCACCCCGGCTCCCGCTGCGCCCCCGGCCTCGCCGGCACCACCAAGCTCCCCGCCCGCCGGAGAGCCTGTAGCCACCCCTTCGGCGGATGCTCCCCGGCCTGAAGGCGAGCAACCCGGAGGTCCGTCGTGAACGCCGTGCGAGCTGGTTTCAAGCTTGGGCTGAGCAAGCTGATGAGTTCGGCCGGGCTGATCACGATGGGCCTAACGCTAGTCATCGGCCTGTTCCTGGCCCTGCTCGAACGCAAAGTGTCGCCGCACGGCGCTGCGGATCGCTTGGTCGCGAGCTGCTTTCGCATCGTGGTTCCGCTGGCGGTATTTTCGCTTTCCACCGTCGCGATCGGCGTCTCCAATCTGCGCGAGGTGGTTTGGCCTGCGGCTCGCTTCGGTCATAGCCGCGGGCTCGTCGCCACAGGGCATCTCTTGGCGGTGGGTGCGGTGAGCGCCGTGCTAGTGACGGCGCTGCTGTCGGTTGGGTTGCTGGTGACGCACCTCGGGGTGCCCACCGCAGCCATGGCCGGCGGGGTGAAGGTCTCGTTGCTCTCCGACTGGTTTACCTGCACGTGGATCGGCACTCTTGTGGCCTTCGCCTACGCAGCGTGGTTCAGTCTGGGGGCGACGCTCGGTCGGCAGGGTGGGGGGCGTGGCTTCATCCTCACGGCCGACTTCATCTTTGGGCCCGTCGGTGTGCTCGGCTTCATGTTGCCGAAGGGCCCGGCCTACAACCTAATCGGTCTCACCGAGAGCACGTCGATCACCCAGCCGGAAGCCACGTTGTTCCTACTCGCCGCTTCTACGGTGGTGGTGGCGATCACAGCCTTGCGCGCGCGCTGATCACCGCGGTCGCGGCTCGGCTTGTTGGAAGTCGTCGCTCTGCAGCCAACGGTTGAGCAGCGTGCAGCGTTGCTCGCCGTTTACTCGCTCACAGTCCTGCGCCTGGCGCGACTCACTGGCGTTGCCCTCGATCGTCAGCCTCGTGCCGTCGGCCTGTTGCAAGACTACGCTGGCTTGGGCCGAGACGACGTCACTCAGCGCCGGGTAGGCCGTGTGCGAATAGGTGACCCATTCGCACTGCTCTTCGTAGTGAACACAAGTTTCATTGCACTGCTCGACGATCTCGCTCCAGCAGTCCTCGCTGCAACTGTCTTCGGTCACTGTCTCGCATTGCGTCTCGCAGCCACAGTCTTCGCAGCTCTCCTCGGTCGTGCACTCTTCGTAGGTATTGCCCTCGCTGTCCTCGTAGGTGGTGCAGACGGTGGTCTCTTCACAGCATTGGGAGCACTCGTCCCAGCACTCTTCGTAGCTCACCGTCTCACATTGCATGTCGCACACCTCTTGCTCCACATCGAAGCAGTCGATCACGCTATCCACGCAAACGAAGCCGCACTCGTAGACCTGCTCGGTCCAGTCGTAGGACAGCGCCAAGTCATCGTCCTGGACGCTGAAGCGACCGAGCGCGTCGGTGGTGATGGCGACGCCTTGGTTGCCGTAAACCCGCTCAACCCGATGTCCGCCGGCGATCTCAAAGTTGACTACGTATGCCGCGAGCTCGGTGTTTCCGAGCAGGGCGCCGTTCTCGTCTTGCAGCCGGCCACTGGCGAGCAACTGTTGGTTATCCGAGCCACAGCCAGCCGCGAGCAATGCGAAGCCAGCTACACACCCTAAACGTTGAACAAGCCCGTTCACTCCATCATTGTGGGTCTGGTCAGGCCGCTGTCGACTGTAAAAATGCTGCTTGCCGGTAGGCCGCGGTTGGCTAGCTGGCCGCCTCACTCCGCCGCTCCAACCTCCGGAGCGGCCTCCCCACGCTCGGCCGGGCCATGCACCTGGTAGGCCTTGCCCCGCACTCGGTCCACCAGCGTTTTGCTGCGCCATTCGGCGTAGGACTTGTTGAAGCCAACCGCGCTGCTCGGGTCCAGGATGGGGTTCTTCAGCCCGCTGACGAACACTAGCATCAGCACCTGCTCGGCCACCGACACCGGGCAGCCCTCGAGCCGCAGCGGAACGCCCTCCTTCTTGGCTTTGCGGGCGCGTTGCGCGAGCGTGACCATCTTGGCGTAGATGTCGTCGTGCTTGACGGTGTACGGGTTCTTTGTCCGGCGGTGTTTGTAGACGTTCTCGATCGACACCAGCTTGCCGGCGATCTCGCCCTTCCAGGAAGCGCAATCGCCGATGAACACCACCGACTCGTCGGGCCCGGCCGGGATCGGCCCTTCGTAGGCGCCAAAGACGACGTGGGTCCGCTTCATGCGCGCGTCACACTGGGAGTCGAACTGGCGCAAAATCTCGATCGCCTCTTCGATCGCCCCGGGGCAACCGCCCCAGCAGTAGTTGGTGCGCTCGGGCTCCGGCGGCGGCCCGGCGTAGGCGGTAATCGCCGTGCCTTCGAAGTACTTCTCGACGCGGATCAGCCCGACTTTGAAGCCCACAGCGCGGGCCTGGGCCTCCTCCAAGCTCACGTCCCCGGAGATTTGGATCTTGTCGAGATCCAGCGGCCCAAAGCCGCGTTCGTGCGCCATGCGAATGTGGTCCACCGTGCGCGGATCCACCCGGATGATGTTGGCGCAAACAGCGTCGAAGGCGACCTGGCAATTGCCCATGATCACGAGCTTCAGATCGCGCGGGATGGGCGTGAGCATGCGCCCTTCACCGGCGACGATGGCGTCAATCGCGATGAACTGCGGCTGAATGATGTATTGCAGATCGGCGATCTTCTCGTCCAGCCGATGGTCATGGTCGATCAGCCGATGCCGGTCGTCCTGAATACCAATGTAATTCTTGAGCGAGAAGGTGACCGTGGTCCAAGGGTGGGACTTGAACTTCGGGCAATTGACGAAGAAGTCGGCTTTGGCGATGGGCTCCGGCGTAAATAGATAATCACGCAGGCGCTCTTTGTGCGTTAGCGGGATCTCGACTTGGGGCTCTTCCTCGAAGTGATAGTGCTTCACGCCGGTGCGCTTGAACATCGGGTAGTAATCCGCGCCCTCGAACGCATAGCGGGTGGGAACGGTGATGCCGCAGCGCTCTCCGATCGCCAGCTCGCTCATCCCGGTGGGCGCGCGGTCGCGCAGCGCCATCACCACGCCCTCGAGGAACTCCGCGCGAGTGAAGGCGAAGGGGAACTGCGGCTTGGAGGCCACGCAGTTGGGCTTGACCAGCGTCCGACCCGAGGGCGTGAGGTCGAGCTCCTCGAGGCCCTCGCGAATCACTCGGCGAATGACGCCCGGATCGTAGTTGCTGACGTTGCGGATGATGACCTTGGGCGTGGCCGGGATCTTCATGCGCAAAGGCTAGCAGGTCCGCCAACCGTGGGCGCTGCTCAGAATGCCGGGCGCGCCCCCCCGCCACCAAGCTTCGACAACCGCAGCTGGCGTTGCTAGGGTCGAGCCCATGCATCGGCATCCCACCATTCGCTCCTGGGTTCGCGAGGAAGACGGCGCTTACAAGGCCGAGCTTCACGGCTTCGAGTTGCACGTCACCTGGAAGCCCGGGGACCGCGCGGGTGAGCGCGGTTTCTTGTGGAAGGCGACCAAAGGCGAGACCGTGCTCGAGTCCGCCGGCCTCGAAGAGGAGATCGAAGCCGCGATGGGCGCAGCGGAAGGCGCAGCCGAAGCGGCTGGAGCGCCCGCACTACCCGAAGAGGACTAGCAGCAGGGACCGGAGGGTCCGCTGGCGGGTCACTCGATCTCGATATCTGCCGACAGGACGAATTGCTGCGCAGCGCTGCAATGCGAGGCGGAACACTCGGTCGCGCCGATCTCCGACTGCACGTGGCCGAGTCGAAGCACCGTCTTTCCTGGGGCCGTAGTCGCAGGAATCTCGAGGTCGAAGGCCCCATCGGGACGGGTGGTTAGGCGCAGCGGAAAGTTTGGATTCTGGCCCAGGGTGGCTTGCAGATAGTTCTGCTTGTCGGTCGCCGTCGCGCCCGCCTGTACCGGCGGCCAAAGACGAACCGTCGCCTTTGAAGCGCGCTTCATGCTGGCCGGTGGAGGCGTGACCCAACGCGTCTCCGATAAGACGTTGGGGAACACCGCCCTCAGCTCGGCCGAGCCGTCCCGCACCAGGATTTCGTTGGCTGTACGGGAGGGCTCGTCTGGCAGTTCGATGTGGAGGTGCGCTGCGTCGCACCAATCCGTGCGCTGTACGGGTAGAAAATCGCCTTTGGTCTGGCCGGTGGAGCGGCCTCCGGTGAAGACGTCGGTCTGGCGCACACCATCGATCGTCACCTCGAGATCGGAAAGAACGACGCAGGTCCCGTGTGCGGTTTCGTTTGAGATTGAGAGCATCGGCTTCGCGTTGGCGTCGCGGTAGAGCACGATCCGCGGTGCCGCGACTTCAGCGAGATGGCCGGCTCGCAGTTCGTGCCTGAACCGATCACACCCGCACAATGCGAGCAACAAGACAGCCGCTACGGGCATTAGGCGCATGTCCGCGCATGCTAGTAGCTATCGCAAGCCGTTCGCGCTTTATCCCACGCGCGCTGCGGCGCTCGCCCAGGCCAGCACCAGCGCACCGCGCAGCGTCCACGCGACCGTGCGCAGCCAATTGGTGTTCACGAGCGCCGCATGCGCCTCCGCGTCGAAGCCCGCCGAGAGCAGCGCATGTTTGGGCACCGAGACGAACATCGTAAAGACCCAGGTCGAGAGCGCGAGCACGCCAGCACAGGCCGCGAGCCAACGCGGCGCCGAGGCGTCGGTCCACAGGGCGAAGGCGGCGATTAGCTCTCCCACCATCAGCGGCCCGACGACGAAGGTAATCAGCCGCGAATGGGCCTCGTGATAGGCGGCGAACTCAGCGGGCCCCACCTTGGCGAACAGCGGGTAAGCGACGATCTGAACCAGCCAGATCAGCCCGACCAACGGCAAGGTCGTAGCCAGGTTGAGCAGCAGCGCGACACGAGACGGTTCCACCGCGCCCCTGTGGGGTCACGATGCGTTCGGGGGAAGGGCGGATCGAGCTGGCCGCGTACCGCCTGTGCGCTAGCGTGGCCGGCGTGAAGAAGATCGTCTTTTCCGAAGTGGGTGGGCCTGAGGTACTTCGTTTGGTAGAGGCGGAGACGCCGGAACCCGGGCCCGGTGAAGTGCGGGTGCGGCACCAGGCAATTGGCGTCAATTTTATCGATATCTACCACCGCACCGGGCTCTACCCGGTCCCGCTTCCGGCCGGACTCGGCCTGGAGGCTGCCGGCGAGATCGACGCTGTTGGCGAGGGCGTCAGCGGCTTTGCGCTGGGAGATCGCGTGGCCTACGCCGGTGGTCCGCTCGGTGCCTACGCCGAAGCGCGGGTGATCGATCCGAAGCATTTGGTCCGGCTCCCCGCAGGCATCGCTTCGTCGATCGCTGCGGCGACGCTGCTCAAAAGCATGACCGCGGAGTACCTGATTCGTCGCACGGTTCGCGTCGAGCGCGGCGATTGGGTGCTCTTTCATGCAGCCGCCGGCGGCGTTGGTCTGCTCGCCTGCGAGTGGTTGGTGAAGCTCGGAGCGCGGGTAATCGCGACTGTGTCGACGGAGGCCAAGGCCGAGGTCGTGCGCAGCCTCGGGGTCGAACATGTGGTGCTTTATTCGAAGGAGGATTTCGTCGCGCGTTCACGCGAGATCACCGACGGAAAAGGCGTGCGCGTCGTCTACGATTCGGTCGGGCTCGACACCTTCGAGCGCTCGCTCGACTGCCTGGCGCTGCGCGGTACGCTGGTCGGCTTCGGCAATGCGTCGGGCAAGCCGCCGATGATGGATCCGATGAAGCTGGCCAAGGGCTCCTACTTCCTCACGCGCGCGACGCTCTTTCACTATACGGCGACGCGCGAAGAGCTCGAACTCTCGAGTGGGACCTTCTTTCAGGCGGTGCTCGACGGCCTCGTCAACGTGCGTGCTCCCAAGGAGCTTCCGCTGGCGCAGGCTGCTGAGGCCCATCGTGCGCTCGCTGGCCGTGAGACCATCGGCTCGACCATTCTGGTGCCGTGAGTTCGCCGTTGGTGCCGGAGCGGCCCTGCGATCCCTCAGCGGATCACGAAGCGCTCCGGCCGTTTGGCGATGCCGCGCTCCACCAGGATCACCACCGAAGCCGGGGCCAGCGTCAGCGCTGGAATGGCCCACGGCAGCGGAAGTCCGCGCCACACCGCGAATACCACCCCCGCCAAGATCACAAGGCTGCCCACCCACACCAGGTTGAGCCGTGCCGCGTGCCGAGTGACATGGACGCTCATCCACCAAACCAAAAGCAGATACACAGCCACGGCGATCGCGACCAAGCCAACCGCGTAGGTCGGTGAAAGAACATGCAGCGGGCTCGCTGCTTTGGCCGCCTGCAGTTGGTCGGCGACCAAGCCAAGGAAGGCTCCCAGCGCTGCCAGCGCCATAAACAGAAAGGCGTGGCCGTAGCCCCAGCGAAAGGCACGTTCACGATGTTTGTGCAGCGCATCCCCGGAAGGCACCAAGAAGTAGACCCACCACAGGCTCAAGATCAGGCTCGCTGCGCCGAAGCCAACCAGCATCACCTCCAATGACCAACCGCCTGTGGCGATCAGCCCTGCCACGGCGTTGCTCGCGCCCAGCACGCACTCGCCGAGCACGATGATGGTGAACAGCCCATAACGTTCGGCGATGTGATGGGCGTGCCACGGCGTGTGGCCTGCCTTGGCGGCCCATACAGGAATCCCCAGCTCAACGGCCGCGAGCGCGATGAAGGAAGGCAGGCCCGCGGAGGCTGGCAGCAGCAAGCGAAGCACCCACAAGACCTGCACCGCGCTCACCCCGACGGCGTAACGCAAGCAGGTGGTTCGGCGTTCTGGGTGCTCGCGCGCCGCGCGCAGCCATAGGGCCACCAAGCCCACCCTCATGATCACATAGCCGACGGTGATGGTCGCAAAGCCGCCTGAGGCGGCCTGTGGCACGCCCGCCGCAAGCACGAGTACGCCGACCATCTGCACCATCGTGAGGAAACGGTAGGAAACGTCATCGGTGTCGTAGGCGCTGGCAAACCAGGTGAACGACATCCACGCCCACCAAATGGCGAAGAAGCTCGTGACGAAGCCGAGCAAGCCGCTCGCCAAGTGATGCTCGGCCGCTGCGTGATGAAGCTGGGCTGCCGCTGCTGCGATCGCCACCACGAAGGTCAGGCCGAACAAAAGCTCGAGCGAGGTGGAGACCCGGTGGCTCTCGTGGATGTCACGGCCCACCATGCGCTTGCGCTTGCGCGTGGGTTTATGGGCGTGCGGCGCGGTCTCGGATGCTTGGTGGTCCGACGACATCGGGCCTAGCTCCGGCCAAAGTCGAAGTGGCGCACCTCGGTGACCTCGCGCCGCAGCTCCGCGCGAAAGTCGGGGTGGGCCAAGGAGATCAGCCCCTCGGCGCGTTCGCGCAGGCTCTTGCCGTGCATGTTGAGGGCGCCGTACTCGGTGACGATCCAATGCAAGTGACCGCGGGTGGTGACCACGCCCGCCCCTTGTTTCAAGGCCGCGACGATGCGCGAGAACTTACCGCCGGAGGCCGTAGAGGGTAGGGCGATGATCGGCTTGCCGTGCCGCGAGAGCGCTGCGCCGCGAATGAAGTCCATCTGCCCGCCGATGCCCGAGTAGATCGAATGACCCATCGAATCAGCGCAAACCTGGCCGGATAGATCGATCTCGATCGCTGAGTTGATGGCGGTCACGCGCTCATTCTTGCGGATCAGCGCTGTGTCGTTGGTGCGGTCACATGAGTGGAACTCGACAGCGAGGTTGTCATCGACGAAGTCGAACACCCGCTTGGTGCCGGTGACGAAGCTCGTCACCGTGCGGCCGGGATGAATCGCTTTGCGCTTGTTGGTGATCACACCGCCCTCGATCAGGGGCACCAGCCCGTCGGAGAACATCTCGGTGTGTACGCCGAGCTCCAGCTTGTTACCGAGCATGGCCAGCACCGCGTCGGGGATGGCGCCGATCCCCATTTGCAGCGTGGCTCCGTCCTCCACCAAGTCGGCGATCAGCTCGCCGATGCGTCGCTCCACCGGACCGATGGCAGCGGGAGGCGCCTCACAAAGCGGCCTGTCGCTCTCGATCGCCGCGGAGACGCGCGACGCCGGGACCACGGTGGCGCCGTGGGTGCGCGGCATCTGCCTGTTGATCTCGACGATCACCGTGCGCGCTGTGTCGAGCGCTGCGCGGGCGACATCACAGGAGCTACCGAGCGTCATATTGCCGTGCCGATCCGGCGGTGAGACCTGCAGCACCGCCACGTCCAACTCGACCTGGCCGGAGAGAAACAGCCCGGGAATGTCCGAAAGGAAGATCGGGATGAAGTCGGCTTCACCGGCGGCGATGGCTTTGCGTGCTGCCGGACCGGTGAAGAAGGAGCTCGAAAGAAAGCGACCGTGCGCCGCGGCCTCGAAGAACGGAACCTCGCCCGCGAGGTGCAGATGGTAGAGCCGTACAGCTTGCAAATCAGTGCGCCGCCCGAGCGCCGCTAACAGCGGTGTAGGCGTCGCCGAAGCGCCGTGAACAAACAGCCGCTGGCCCGATTGAACGAGCTTTACTGCGCTATCGGCGTCGGTGATTTTGGCCTGCAACGAGCTTGCGTTCATGGCTGCTGACTAGCACGAAGCAAGCATGAGCGGACGTGCTTCGCACAAAGTGACCCGACGTCATGGGGCCTGCGAAGACGGCTTGACGGGTGTGACCTCCGCATCGGTGAGCAGTTGGCTGAGATCGAAGAGGCGGCCACGTTTGCAGCCCGCCAGCTCCTCGGTCGTGCGCATGCATTCCTCATCGGAGCGCGTGGGGATGGACGTCACATCGGCCAGGTCGCTCGCGAACTCCGGCTTGCCTTGGGCCAGCGACGCAAAGCGTTGATAGGCGTCCCTGGCTTGGGCTAGCCCGCCCGGGCCCGCGCCGAAGCGCTCCTCCAACGCGGCCAAGTTGAAGTGCGCCTCAGGCCGGCCCGGAGAAAGTCGGATCGCCTCGGCCAGCTCGGCACGAGCTTGCTGCAGCTTTGTAGCGCCATGCGTTGGGTCACTCGCCTGGCCGCGCAGCGCGAGTGCGAGCCCTAGCCGCGCGTCGTACGAGTTCGGCTGCAACTCGCGCACGTGGCGATAGGACTGCTCGGCTCGGGCGAAGCTGCGAAAGGCGATGTTCAAAGCCGCCGAGTTCAGGTGCGCCTCGACGTAGTCGGGGGCGAGCTCGAGCGCTCGATCGAAGGACTTCGCAGCGGCGCCAGCGCCGCCCAGCTCGAACTGCACCAGGCCCAAGGTGTTGTAGAGCGGCGCGTACGAAGCATCGACGAGCAAGGCTTGGCTGCAGAGCAAAAGCGCCAACTCCAGCGACTGCGTGGCGAGCTTGGGCTGCTTCAGATCGCGGTTTAGCAGACTGCTCGAACGCCCGGACTCTTCACGAGCCAGGTCCAATTGCAACATCGCCAGTTCGTTGCGAGCGGCGCTGAGCCTGTCTTGGACCGCCAAGGCGCGCATGAAGTTCTTGCGCGCGCGTTCGCGATCATTCGGGCCGTCTTGGTCCTGCTCACGGTTATTGCGCAAGCGCTGCGCTCGGCCAAGCTCGAGCAGCGCCTCTGCATCGGTGTAGCTCGAATCGAGCACCGCCTTCTGCAAGACCGCGACCCGCGCGTCGTGCGACAAGGAGCTATCGAGCAACGCGAGCCGCACACGGGCTTGCGAAAGCGTCGGTCGCGCCTCGAGCGCCTCGCGATAATACGAGATGGCGAGCTCGCGCTTGCCGCAGGTTTGCGCGACCACGCCCAAGTTGAAGAGCGCCATCGTGCGCAGGTGTTCGTCGTTGGTGCGAGCCTTGAAAGCCTGCAGCAGCTCGTTGCAGCTATCGACGTCGTTGGCCTTCAGCTCGCCGGTTCGCTCGACCAGCCGCGCAAAGCTTGGTTCGCTCGAACAATCGGAGCAGTCGGTGCCCAGCGGCTGTTCGGGCACAACCGGCTCCGAGGTGCTGGCGCAAGCGAAGAGCCACGGGAGAAGCAGCAGCAAGCTGTGTCGCATGGCCTGTAGACCCGGCTACCGCCTGCGCCTTGGGTCCAATGCGTGATACCGCACGGTCATGCCGCGCGCGGTCCCGATGCCGTAGCATCTCCGCATGCACCGCCACCCCTCGGCCCTTCGCCTTTTCACCGCCATCAGCCTGGCCCTCACCAGCGGCGCATGCGACGGGGGCGCAGGCAGTGCGTCGGCCAGTGCGTCGGCCAGCGCACCTTCAACTGCGACGGCGAAGACCAGCGCTGCGCCGGCGCCGAGCAGCGAGCCGGCGGGGACGGAGGCAACGCCCACGCTTACGGGGAGCGCGAGCGCGATGCCCAGCGCGAGTGCGATGCCCAGCGCGAGCGCGATGCCCAGTGCGAGCGCGATGCCCAGCGTTGCGACCAAACCGCCATCGCAACCGCAACCGCGGAAGCCCAATCCGCGTGACTCCTGGGTCGAAGGCCGTCCCTTCATCGTGGACGACCAAGCGCGCGTAGCAACGCTCACGACTGCGTCCAGCTTCTCCGACGAGCGTTTGGCCATCGACACGAGCTCGCTCTCGGAGAAGGAGCGCGCCCAAATGATTGAGCACTTCAGCCACTGGGCGCTCGGCGAACATGCCTCGATCGCTTCCTTCGCGCGCTTCACGCTGCAGCTGCTCGCGCTCGGTGCGCCCTCCCACCTGCTGCAGGCGTCGATCGCCGCCGCCGATGATGAACGACGTCACGCCCAGCTCGGCTTCAGCTTTCTGCGCGCCCTTGGTGTGGAGCTCGCGCCGGGCCCGATCGCGATCGCCGGCGCGCTCGAGCAAAGCTCGCTCGAACAGGTGTTTCGCATGGTGGTGCGTGAGAGCATCTTGGGCGAGACCTTCTCGGCCTTGGAAGCGTTGCACGTCGTGCCGTGGATCAAGGACCCGCTGTTTCAGCGCGAACTCGGCCGTTTGGCCGAGGAGGAAGCACGCCACGCGGAGCTCGGCTTCGTCTTCGCCGCTTGGGCGATCAAACAGCGCCCAGCGCTAGCGAGCGTGCTCGAGCAAGAGCTCGCGCGCTTCATCGAGCCGGAGATCCGCGCCTGCACCGGCCAGCGCGAATGGGGCGTCTTATCCAGCGAAGAGCGCCTCGCCTTGCGCGAAATGACCTGGCGCGAAGTGGTTCGACCGCTTTGTCAGCAGCTGTGCGTTGCGACAGCTATTGCAGACCGACGAGGACCTGCAGCGGCGTTTGGGGGTTAACGACGATTCGCGCTTACGAAATGAAGCGACTTGCTCGCCAACGCCGTCCCTCCACTAGCTTATACCTTATGACCAAGCGCTGCGAGGCCATCCAGTACCTCTTACGGTGCTATCTGACGGAGAAGTCGCACTGAAGCGCTACGGCAACTGTTGATTGAGCAGCGGGTGGGGCTGCACTAGCACTTCGAGAACGAGCGAAGCCTGCTCCGTCCAATTCTCTTCATCCAGCGAGTGCTCTAGCAGGATGCGGTGTGTACCCTGCTCTCGAATGGGTAACGCCCATATCACATGCAGCGACTTGTGCACTTTCGTCGGGCCTCGCGCCGGCACGACAAGCTCCGCCCTAGAAAGGCTTACTTGCCCGTTCGACGGTCCGACTACGCGCACTCTCTCGAATCCCCTGAACCCCACGTCGCCCGGCTCGTAGCAGGCCGCACATGCGAGGCGGTTGAGCAGGGAAGGCAGCTCCGAGACGAGAACTGTGTCGAGGATGTTGAAAGCCGTTACGCGGCCCGTCATCTGGTCGAGCGCGATCCCTTCGCATCCGACGAACCACATCAAGCGCGGTGAGGTCACGCAGCCATACTCCGCCGTTGGCCGTCGCGGTCGCTGGCAGACGAACTCGAACGTTTCGACGGTGGCGTTGAGGTGGGCGCCGAAGGTGGAGACTCGTGGGACGGGTAAGAAGCGCCGGCAATCGTCAGCGTTGAGCCAAGCTCTACATCCACCGCCATGGCTTCGCGAATCTGTGCGCGAAGAGCAAATAGCTGAAGACGCGCAGAAACAAGCCGAACGGCGACAGCACAACTGCCCGAGGTGGCCTGAACGGCATCGAACTGGCTAAGCGTCCACATGAGTTCCTCCGCGTATTCCTCCTTCAGTTCCTCGTCGAGATCCGACCAGGTGTTAAGAGTGCGGGGCATATTGTTAACCAGTTGCTCCAGTCCAGCCATAAACTGGTCCACCGTAAAATTCATGGGACCAACCTCCGCAAGGGCTTCCAATTGACGAAATGATATTCGTCTAGTTCAGCGCGGATGTGACACGTCATGATGACATGCCGTGCGACGTCATACACGGTATAGATGATGCGCCCTGCTGCCACTTCGGCGTGTTGTAGTACTCCAGCCGCCGTGGTGTCCACTGACGAGGCGGCCTTCGATCGTGGCGGGCCTTTGCAATCCCGGCCGACCCGGAGCTCCGCGTCGGTGTGGAGGAGGGCTCGCCGCATGTCTTCTTGGTATTCTTTGAGCGTTGTTCCCTCCTTCCACTCCCCGCGTCCACAGTGTTTAACAGCGTGCCACTCGGCTGAATCGAGTTCCGTGTGCTCGTCCATTGGAAGCGTTGTGACTGGATGGTGGCGTCCCAAGAACGAAGGCCAGCGTAGCGACCAATCGGAGAGCTTCCGGCGCTCCCGATTAAATGGAGCTGCGGCAATATAGTCGCGAATCTGAAGTGCCTTTTGGCGATCGAAGGGCTCCCCGTCGATGACAGCAACGATCGTATCGCGCACGTATATGAACCAAACACAGCCGCATCAGGCGCGCAAGTCTCCGTCTTGTTGCCAGGATGGGAAGTGGGGAAGCCAACTGACGTTTCTGCGGTCCTTGGCTGACGCTGCCGGTGGCGGTAACTCTTTCTTCCAGGACAGCGCCGCTCGATGCAACTAGAGCTTGCCGCGTGAACATCCAGTGGAACAAGACGCGCGACGGTAAGTCAGTAAGCGCCCTCGTCGGCTCGCTCTCCCTGCGCCTCGCCCCCACCGGGGACGGGCGCTGGAACTGGCAGGTCTTCAACGGCGCTGCGCTGAACCCGATGGCCACCGGCATCGCCAATTCGCTCGGCGCAGCCAAGACAGTGGCAACGCAGTTCGCTGGGCGCAGCGGGCTCGCCTGAGGGTAGGAGCCGCCCCTCAAAAGGGCTGGGCTCAAGGTCAGATCACGCCCTGCTACGCTGGATCCGTGATGACCGCTCACCAGCTCCTGTCGCGAGAAAGGTTTGTCGAAAATGCGCTCTGCATGGGCCTGGGCCTCGCGACTCGCGGCGCTCTCGGGCAGCCTGACGTGCGTGGCGACCTCAGCGGTGGCGCCGTTGAGTGCAAAGACGGCCAGGGGAGTGATGTCCTCGCAATGTGGAATCCCATCGGTGTCGTGGTGATGGTTCATGACCACGACAAGGCCAAGTACGAGTGGAAGTTGCCAACTTGGCCGCTGGAGTTGAGTCCCCTCGTTGAACAGCTCGTTCAGCGGGGAGAATCGCGCGCAGTGGCAGGATATTGGCGCGAAAGGGCGACCGGCGGGCTTTGGATAACGGGCAACGGGTCGGAATCGACGCTTGAGCCTGCCGACCCTCGCAGCGTGCTGTGCATTGTCGACTACTTGTGTGGACCCGGCCTGGTGTTCACGGAGGATAAGTACCCCGGGGTGAAAGCTCTGCTAGGAGCAATGGCCCACGACGATAAGGTCATTACGGAAGACCTCGCCCGCGTTCTGCTCCGCGGCGAGGCCGTGCAGGACGTGTACCCGCCATGCAGCAGCCTAGAGGCCGGGCGCATGATCGCCGCGGACCTGAAACAGTTCGGCTTCCAGTGGCCAGATCTGGAGCTTCACCTGGCGCAGATCGGAGGAAGCTCCGCCGGAACCGCACTTACTAGCTCTCAGTGCACCGATGCTCGCACAATAGCGACGAGTCCAGACAAGCAGGGGGAGAGGCCGTGATGCCGTTTGCTCAGCATGCATGCCTGCTAGCGGCCGCCTTGGTTGCTTGCAGTGGCCGTTCAGACTTGGAGCAGGAGGCGCCACCGATTGCGACGAGCTACCAGCCGTTCGCAGATTGCAATGCACCGCTCTGGGTTCCGGCTGGGCAAGCCTACTATGGTGGAGTTTACGTGACGGCCACCAAGCCTTACGCAAGCTGGCGCGAGTCCTTCTTTACCGTTGTTCCCTTTGCTTGTGATCAGGTCGAGTTCAATCGATTCGTTCACGTCAATGACTACTATCTAGACAGCGACGAGGTGTCGCACGCTTGTTACGAGCGCTGTGTGGCGGACGGCGTGTGTGAGCCAGCGCCTTGCACCGACCGAGGAACGACCTGCTTTGTCCGTCTCCGCCGAAGCGGCCGCTGCCTTCTGCGCTTATCGCGGCGGCTATCTACCGAGCTACGCCCAGTTGGCGCGCGCTGGCTCGGCCGAGTCACTGAGCGTCGGCCCGCGTAAGGTCTTGCTTGATTGGGCAGAGTGCCTAAACGAGTCCTGGGTTGACTGCCGATATCGAGCGCGGGCGCCCGAACGCGATGAAGAGTTTCGGCCCACCTGGGCTCCTCGGTCCGACCCAGCGGACTTAGGCCCCTATGGTCACTATGATCTTTTTGGGGGACAACTCGAGTGGACGCGCTCTCAATCGAGCTTCGACGGGGTTGAAATAACGCCCGCTCCAGCTGCTTGCCAGGATGGCCCACTCGAGGATCCTGTCGACTTGGGAGATGGGATCTTAACCCTTTATAGCCCTGGCTTCGCTATGCTTGACGGTCTCCAGGTATTCCCCGGTGAACCGAGATACAGCGGCTCGCTGATACCTTATTACGAGAACATCCTCAGCGAGCCTGCCTTGCAGGGCTGGGTGGGCTTTCGCTGTGCCTTTGATACGCAGGAGCAAGAACCGTGACCACCGATTATAAGATGCTATTCTTGTTCGCTATCAGCGTGACCGTGACCGCCTGCGGGGATTCAACGGGGGACGGTGGCGGACTGCACCGATCCAACCGTTGAATGCCCGGAGGGCACTGGCTGTACGGAGGGGCCACGTCATTTAGTCCACTGTGGCTGGGTCCACGTTTGGACCGATGCCGACCCAGCAACAAGACGAGGGTGTGGTGACCCATCCCTCCCTGCAGTCGAAGCCTTCGGGGCACGGTGAACTCTCATCACCGTACTTTCTACGCGAGCGGGCGGCAGTTCTCGATAAACAGCATCGACTCCGCCGTCACGTCCACGCAGTCGGACACAGGCAGGTAGCGGACGCCTGCTTGGCTCCAGACGACAGAAATGAAGCCCACGGGCCGATGACTCGTGGCCATTCGTTAGAGTGCCTTCGTTCCGTCGGTCTCCGCCGGTGGGGGCGAGGGCGGCGGCTCGGTGCCCTCGCGTTGCTTTAGGATGTAGAACATGACCACAGACGAGGTCCCGAACGACCCGGTTGCCACCATGCTGCTGCTCGCAACCGTATCCGCCCCGGCCTCGCAGGCCGCCGGTTGAAGGATCGCCTTGAGCGCAGGTGTGAACTTGCCCGATAGGGCCAGGTCGTCACTCGAGTCAGCCCGCACTGTGACTTGAGCGATCATGTGGTACTTGAACGCCATCGTCATCATATCTACCTGCGCGAAGGCGACTTCGCAGTTCGGCGGTCGTGACGGGAAGGTGGGGCCCATGCTCATTACATGGGTCTGAAGGCGAGGTTCCGAGCTGGACCCACCGCACGCTGACGTCAGTAGGAGAGCGACTTTGAATAGACGAGAGAGTCCTTGCGACGTTGTCTTCTTCATTGGATATCCTGGAGCTTGCGATCGAGAACGGCTGCGCACGCTTGGGCTGCGGCGAGTAGACTACGTCCCGGGTCTTCACCTCGGCAACGTCCGACTTCTCAGTCGTCTGGCCAACGTAGCGGCGTTCAGCGGCGGGCGGAACAGGGAGCGCGGAGCGCGACCGACGGCGCTTTCAGCTGCGACGGCAATACGTTGGGCAGCTCACGCTTCGACTGGACGAACTTAGACTAGAGCAGCTCAAACGGTTTCGTTGATTGTTGCGGTGGACTCGGCTTGGGCGACGGCGCGTCGTAACGCCAGTCTTTGCGCTTTAACAGCCAATCCCCTGTTCCAAAATAGACTCCGCTGACGGGCTGCCCGTCCGTCCCATAAAACGTGAGATGTGGATAGCCAACCGAGTCGAGACGCTTCGTTAGGGTGAATTCGCCGTCACCACGAGAAACGCGAACAGTGCTTTCGGGGGTGGGGCTGGAGACTCCTCCGTTAGTCGCGGTAACGGAAAGGAGAAGCGTGGCCGAGTCACGCGACGAGAGATGATAGCGTCCCGTAACGACGTAGCTTTGCCCCAGCTGTAGCGTCGCCTTGGTCCCCCGAACCTCCGTGATGACGATGGTGTCTCCGTCATGAAATTCTGAGGCGCCGAGTTCCACGGACACGGCATCGGTAAACTGCGGATGGGTAGCAGGCGGTGCCAACACCGCGGGGGCCGATTTGCTGGTGCCGCGCTGAACCTGGTCCTCGAGCGCCGCAATACGGCCCTCGAGCGCATCGACTTGATCGCGCTGGGACACGCACGAGAAGGCCGTGAAAGCGGCGCCGAGTAGAAGGAGACTACGAAGCGACGCGCGCGGATCCATGCAGTGCTCCAGATGACGAGTGCGGGACGGCGAAGCGGAATGCCTTTATCTGCCCAACGTATCGGCGTTCAGCGGCGAATGACAGACCGAGCGAAGCGAGGGAGGGCCGTCTGCCGCAACGCGTTCGGCGCTCACTTCGTGCGCGCGCGTGAGCTGCCAGATCGGCGAGGGCGTGTCAGCGCCCCCCACCTGAGTCTCATCCGAGAACGCAGCGAACTCTTCGAGGGTGGATGAGCCACCCAGATTGCCGAGTCGCCAAGGGAGGCGCTCGGTTCGACCGGTGAAGATCGAGCGCGCGGCTGGCTGGCCGATCATGCCTAGGCCCACGATGCAGTACGCCACCACGACGGCGGATGGGTCATCGAGTCCGGCGCGTAACTGAGGAACTGCAGCGCTTCGCCAACGCAGTAGGAAGCGCTGGAGAACCGCGTACTCGACCGTCAGGATCGCCCCATACCCATACCGGCTTCGATAGACCGTATCTGCTCGAGCCCAAGTCTTGCGCAGCCGCGGATAGACCAAGTCCGGACGCTCGCCATCGAGGAGCCGTCGACACCGCCATTCGAAGTAGAGGTCCCAAAAACGCGAAAGCATCGCTTAGCTCAACGACCGGAAACCTTCCCCATTCCGCGTACCAGTTCAAGACGGGAGCCGAAGCTGTCGGCGTGTCTATCCGCCCAACGTATTGCCGTTGAGCGGTGGGCGCGAGAGGGAGCGAAGCGACCAAAGCCGAGCCGACGCAAGGCCCAGTCAGGCAGCCGCTTCGATTGAACGGGCGATCGCGTCCATGAACTGCGCGACCGATAGCCTCCACGGGCCCGCGTCGGGATGAAAGCCGCCTGGTTCGATATGGGCTGAGGAGTCGCTCGGGAGGACGGCCCAGCCCTCGACAGTTGCCCAGCCGTGCCGCAGGAGCAGCTCACCGTCGTCGAGTTCACACGCGAGCCAGGCGGTACATTGGTCCGAGAAGTCGTATGGGAGATAGGCCGTCGCGCCCTTCTCCAGTTGGGCAACGGCTGTCCGCCAATTCCCCAGAAGGACCCGCAGTACCGCCCGCACCTTCATCGCGTCTTCTTGGTCGGGCAGCACCCCCTGATCGAGGGCCAGGTAGTACGAGTCGCTGCGCCGGGAAAAATCACCCACCGTGAGGAGGAGATCGTCGTGACCCGTCTCTTTGTCTTCGAATAGAAGGCTCAAGTTCACGATGTCCGCCCAAGGTATTGGCGTTTAGCGGTGCGTGCCAGCGGAGCGCGGGATAGAGCGCCTGGCGACTAGCGTCCCATAACGTCGGGTCGTCGCGAACGAACGAGCGTTATGGGACTAGCGTGTAGCCCAACCGCATATTGGGCCGCAGTGCTACAGCTTCTGGGTCTCTGGGAGCTTGGTAAGAGCCTTGTCGAAGGTACCGAGTGGCTTGTGGCCGGCCTTTCGAGCAATCTCGAGCACGAGGCAATCCGTGAAGCCGAGGGCTGGACGCGCGACGAAGTGAGCGAGAGCGGCCTCGACGACGTCGGAGTCCTGGAGGACGAGCGTGTCGTGCTCAAGGAGCATCTGAATCGACCGCGCGAGAGATTGCGGTGACCCCGAGAACACTGAGTCGAGGACCCAGATCGCCTCGGTCAAGACGACATGGGAGATCCAGGCGCCCGGAGCAAGGAAAGCTTCCGCGAGCGCCAGTTGCTTGCGATCGTCGCCGGTCAGGAGTCGCACGAGCACGTTCGTGTCAACCGCGCGCACGTCGCCTCGCGTGGTCGCGGATGCCTTGTTTGAGCTGAACCGGGGGCCAAGCCGAGACGCTTGCGAACCTCGGCGGGGAGTGAACGAAGTCCAGCGCGCTGGACGGACTCCACGGAGGTCGGCGAAGCGTGAGCGCAGTCAACGTCTCTAACCTCGCGGCCTCGGTGCAGGCTCGTCTCCAGAATCACGCGCGCGCGACGAAGCGGCGCCGCGCCATGCGATCGAGCAGCTACCTTGCGGAGCCGACTGCAGCCACTGCCTGCTCGAGCGCCGCGTCGGTCTTCGCGAACACGCGAACGTCGTCGGTTGACTTCCAGA
>CAITIQ010000521.1 GCA_903892415.1 uncultured delta proteobacterium
CTGTTGGTCATCCCCTTGCGGCCGTCCTCGCCTGCGGACGCGGCACCCAAACCAAGCTCTGATGCGCGGCTCAAACGACAAGCTGGAACGACCGCAAGTGACTGTCTGGGTACCGTCGTCAGTCCGTCTTCATTATCCTATAAAGCTGCTAATCGGTTTAGTTCTACTTGAGCAGGCGTCGAAGATCGATCTCGACTTCGAGTTCGGAGTAGCTCCGTGGGCGGGAAAACCGGGCCCCAATGACGAAGCCGTCGGCACCATCTATTGGACAGTTCAGCAAGGGGCCGATTCGGTGCGCGTGGCCTTTGACCTGCAGGACCAGGGTTGGCTGTTCAACCGCAGCGCGCTACGAACGTGTGACCTGTACTTCAAACGAGGTTTCGAGCCGCTGGCGCTGAGCACCCTCCCGGCCGCTTGGGGCAGCCGAATCAAGCCGCTGGGTCTTGTCTATCCATGCCAGCGACTTGGCGTTAGTGCGCGGCTTCTTCCGCGATGGCTGGTGCAGCGAGCCCCACATAGCCTCACGAGCCTGGGCCAATTCGTGCAGCTGAAACAGGAACTGAAACTGCTGGTCCAGCTTCCCCTGGTGACCGACTTCCAACGTTCGCCAACGCAGCCCGCCATCGAGGGGGTCATTTTTCAAACGCGCCTGTGGGAGCAAGGAGAATCCAGCGATGAAGATCTGGTGGAGGTCAACTCGATGCGATGTGCGCTCGTACAGGGCCTGCGAGCCGCACTTGGCCCGCGCTTCCGCGGCGGACTCGTCCCGACCCGACTCGCGCTCGAGCGCCATGCCGAATTGGTCGCGACGGACCACTATCGTCGCCGCGACTACGTTCGCATGAGTGGAAGCTACTTGGTGGGCGTCTACTCACGTGGCTTGAACCACTCGAATGCGTTCAAGCTGGGCGAGTACTTGGCGGCTGCGCAATGCATTGTCGCAGAGCCGCTACGGCAAGAACTACCGCAGCCACTGGTCGAGAAGCTGAACTACCTGCCCTTTGGCGGAGTGGACGAGTGTGTTGAAGGCTGCGTCCAGCTCCTCGAAGACAAGCGCCTTGCCGCTGCCATGCGGCAGGCGAACTTTGAGTACTACTGCGCTCAGGTGGAACCTGAAGCGCACGCGTCGCGCTTGTTAGGCGAAGCCTTGAGCTTCGACCCAAGCGGCAGGTTACCTACTTAGAAGCTAAACCTCCGGCGAGGAACTTGCGCACGTCAGGTTCGTTGCGGGCAACGACGAAGAGCCCTCGCATGGTATCCGTCGCCAGTCGCTGAAACTGAAGCTCTTGCATCGGGTCCGCGACAAGGATGCCCACTCGCTTGCTTTGCGCCGCCCAAACCCGAAACAGCTGGCTCAACAAGTCCTGAGTTTTTGGCCCCGCAATTCTTGGGCCGGAGCGAATGTCGAAGACCAACCCTTTGACGCCCTCTTGCTTTGCTCGGTTCGAGAGGTACTGCAGCATCTCGGCTGCACATGCCGCGCCCTCTTCCATCGTCAGATCCGCACGCGCTGAGACTCGGCAGAGCACGACGGGGCCATCACTAAGGATTTGGTAGTTTCGGCCTTCGGCCAGCAACACGTTGCTCACGATGAGCTCGCACTAGGTTCGCGGAACAGGTGTGTGGTCAACTTTGGGACCGTGCCACGAAGCTCACACACTTGCAAGCAGCGTCCAAAGCAGGTCAAAAGGGGCCTCCTTCGGCATCCAAAAAGAGCCTCGAGAGATCGCTGCGGACCAGGCTAAGATGCCGAGGATGAAGCGCTTTCTTGGCCCTCTCGCCGTTTTGGTTTCGCTGTTTGCTGGCTGCGGTGACTCTGCCACGGAGGAGACCAATGAAACCAATCCTCCAGCGCCAAACTTTAAAGCCGCCTCGGGCGTAACCATCACCGAGGTCGCCATCTATCAGAGTGTGAAGCGGCAACTGGCGAAGGACGGAGCGGCGGTGACCTCGGACGTGCCGCTCGTCGCGGGCCGCGATGCGATGATTCGCGTCTTCTACACCACCTCCGGGGACTACGACGGCAAACCGGTAACTGGTCGGCTCAGCCTCGGGGATGACGGAGAGCCGATCGAGGTCGAGCAAGTGCTGGCAGAGCCTACCTCATCGGACGGCTCTATCTC
>CAITIQ010000522.1 GCA_903892415.1 uncultured delta proteobacterium
GCACTCCGAACTCGGCGAGCCGCGTCAACCCATCGAAGTTACCGCGCGCCAGCGGCTCCTCGAACAGCGTCACTGGCAGCTCTCGCTTGCGCAGCTCGCGTAAAAGGAACGCAGCGTGCTCTTCGCTGTAACCACCGTTCGCGTCGAGCAAGAGGCTGCGCGGGCTTGACTCCGCGATCGCCAGCAAGCGCTCGAGATCGAACTCGGGATCTTGCCCACCGACCTTCACTTTGAGTTCGCCAAAGCCACCAGCGACCGCCTCTCGTGCTGCGTTGCGTGCGTGCTCGACGCTCGAGGCTGTGATGGTCATGTCGGTGCTCACGCCTGCGCGCGCGCCTCCGAAGAAGTCCGCGAGCGAGATGCCGAGCTCGCGCGTGAGCGCGTCAAACATGGCGTGCTCCAGGCCCGCGAGGGCTGCCCGTTGCTCGCCGAGCGCTGCATCGAGCTTCTCGCTGAGCACGCGGTAGCCCCGGACGTCCTGCCCGATCAGCAGCGACTTTACGCGCTCGATCGCCGCCAAGCTCGACTCTTGCGTCTCGCCGCTGACCACCGGAAACGGCGCAGCCTCTCCCAGCCCGCGAACCCCGCTGCCGAGTTCGAGCGACACCAGCACGTTGCGGGCGCTGTGCTGTGCGCCTCCCGCGATCGCGAAGGGCTCGGTCAAGGCGACGTCCACGCTGCGAGCGGCTAACGCGCGCACACAAAAGCGAAGGTTCTGCATCAAAGCGCGCCCGGCGGCCGGCGATCGAGACCGCGGAAGCTTGCTCGGCCTTGGCGTGCGATCAACTTGTCGGCGAAAAGCGTGGCGAGCTTGTACGCGTCTCCCGGCCAACGAGCCGAGAGGTAGTGACCATCATCGACGACGAACGCCGCCGCCGCGTCGTGCTCCTTGCCTTTGCTGAACAGCGTGATCGGCCCACGCACGAATTGCTCGTGGTGCGCGAGCGCCTGCACGACTTCCTGTTCGACCGTGATGGGGTAGGTGCGGTAGTAGTCCCCGAGCTTCCAGAACGTCGCTAGGTGTGCGGCCTTCTCCATGTAAGCGGGGAGGCAGGTGGTTCGGCGATCGAAGAGCACGCTGCGCCCCGTCTCGGGCACGACCGTGCGGGCCAGCACGAGCACGCCGTGACAGATGGCCGCGACAGGTCGACGCAGGGCCCAGAACGCACGCACGCCAGCACGCAACTCCGTTGACTCCAAGTACGGGCGCATGCCCTTGGCGTGACCACCGGGGAGTAGCAGTCCATCAAACGACTCCCAATCGACGTCCCCGTAGCGCACGGGGTTTTGAAACGCCCGTACGCGCGTCATCTGCTCGTAGAAGGCCTTGGCCTCCGGCTCAGCACCCAGCTGTCCGAAGACCACCCCGGTAAGCAACAACGGATCCGCTGCGGCAACTCCACCTTGCGGCGTAGCGAAAACGACCTCGATGTCACGACGCGTCAGCAGCCGCCAGGGAACGGCGACCTCGGTAACGTCGAAGTCGCGGTCGGGAAGGGGAATCAGTACGCGGGTCATCGTGGGCCGTGACGAGTCACGTCCCACCGCCATAGCTTGTCAGCTCGGAGCCGTCACTCAGTTCCCAGCGTAGGCACCAAGACTGGCTTGCCCGCTGATCTCAGGGTTGGCCTGCCCGACCTGCACCACGGCTGAGAGGAAAGCGGTGGGTTTGAAGCCCTCGTCGGGACCGTCGGCGTTGGTGATGTAGGTCATTCCGGCGCCAGCCAAAAAGCCGAACGAGGTCGTATTGCCACCGCTGCCGAGGATGGGCAGCGTGGGCGCGACCCCCACGTAGCCGAGCAGACCAACCCGATCTTCACCGAGGTTCTGCACGAACCCTCCAACTTGGCCGGCGATCGGGAAGGCGCTGCGCTCCACCGGATCGTAGCTGTCGAACGCGAGCGCGACGCCCACCGCTGAAAGCACGCTGCGCGTGATGAGCGGCTTCTCTACCCACGGTGCGCGGGTGATTTGGATGGTGGCCAACATCGCTGGAACGGTGAGGTAGGCGCGAATACAGCTGCCAGCCTCTTCGAGCGTTTCGAAGTTGCTCTCGCCGCAAAGCGGTACGGTGTGAATCGTCACTGAGCCCACCATGCGTCGCGACAGCGTCTCATCGGAACCGACGTCGTCGTTGTGCAGCACGGCTGCGACGCGACCTGCGTCTCCCACGAGCACCATCTTACCGTTGGCGTTGAGCGGATCACTCTGCACGACCAACTTCAAGCGCGAGTCCCCGTCGAAGCGACCGCGCAGGGCAGGCAAGGGGAACTCCGAGTCGTTGGGCGTGACGATCCACGTGCTCTGATCATCGGGCAGCAAGTTGACCGGCGTCCCATCGGGCGAGCTGACGTCGGTGCGGTAGATGGCGACGCGCAGCGCGAGAGGAGCGACCAGGCGCCACTTGGTTTGGCTGTTCATCACCAAGCGGCAGTTGCCCTGGGCCAGCGGCTCTGGCGCGATCACCAGCGAACCGTGGTCCAACGGTTTGGCGCTGGGCTCGCCGGTCTGCGCCAAGATCGGCCCAGCAGCGACAGGACCACCAACCGGAGGCATGGTCGGCGCCGGCTTTGCGCCGGGAGGCGCGGGCCCTGCAGGCGGCGCTGGGCCTGCAGGCGGTTTGGGTCGCTCAACCAGATTCTCACGAGGCGGCGAGGCTTCAGCGTCGTCGTCGGCTGGTGCCGGCTCTTCACCGGGCGTTGGCTCTTTCGGCTCCTTCGCCGGCGCCTTCAGCTCAGGGGCTGGCGGCGGATCCATCCATACCGGCAGCGTGCCGGTGGGCGGACCATTGCCCCCTGGCCCCTTGGGCCGACCTTGCGCGTCCACCGGACCTCGGCGCAACGCAGGTCCACAATCGATCCGGAGATCATTCGGGCGCAGGTCGGGGAACAGCATCTTCGCCGGGTCGTTCTCCGAGTAGTTCTCGAGTGACGGCATCGACACGCGGTAGGTCACGTTCATGATGTCGCTGCTCGCTGGCGCCTCCAAGTTGAAGGCCGTTACGCGTAGAAAACCGCCCGTGGGAAACACGCGCAACACTTTGCCGTCGGCCTTGCCGCAGCCGCCCGAAGCGACCTCGAACACAGGCACGGTGAAGTTGCGTTGGAAGGGCTGCACGCGGGCGTTGCCGCAGGCGTCCACGATCGCGAGAAAGCGAAAGCCCGCGAGCTCGGCCTCGCGCGGCCACTCCATGCCGAGCAGCAGGTCGGCGGAGTCCGCACTCGACGGCTCGGGTTTGCCCTCGCGACAAATCTCCACCTTCTTCGGATCGCGCGTGGGCGCGTTCGGGTCGTCGCTCACGATCGGTGGGTAGGCGCAAACGTGGGCGTAGCTTTTGCGACCGAGCAGCAACGGATCGAAGTCGAGGTTGCCTCCGCTCTTGCTGCGTCGCCAAATCGTGACCGGGATGGGCAGGGTGGGCGTTTGAATCTTGATCGTCCGCAGGATCTCGTTGCCCTGGGCGGAGGGGCCAACGGAGCCCGCCTCCGCAGTGCAGTTCTTCTGCGTGCACAGCCAATTGCCGCCTCGGCGCGCTCGCTCGATCGGCACCGGATCGGTGTCGCGTACGTTCATCCAAACGCGGCTGGCCTCGGGAAAGATCTCGATGCCGAACTTCGACGAGGTGCCAGCGGTCCCGGGAGCGCGCACCACCTGCAGCGAGCCTGCGAAGGACGCCGCCGAGCCATCGCCCATACCCAACATGGTGGCGAGCGGCGACACACGGCGAACCGCCGGCTCATCGACCGGTTCAAACGGCTCCTCTCCCGGGTCCTCGGGGTCGTCTTGTGCGAGCGCTGAAGTCGGCAGCAGCACGGGCGCCGCCGCGAACAAGCAACTGAGTGTGAGAACGAGCAGACGCAGCGCTTTGACGCGCGCGGAATCAACGACCTTCATAGGGTACTCCCAATCGGGAACCAGACGGCTTACGACGGTTGGCCTTAAAACTTCGGTTCGAGCACGGTGACCGACGGGCTTTCACACGCGGGTTCAGCGAGCAATCGCGGGGTGACTACGAGCTTGGTGGTGCCCGGTAGCTGCGGCACGGCGGCGAGCGTGACCGGGAGAGCGCCTTGCAGTGCGGTGGTTGCGGAGTTGGTCTCGAGCACGAGCGCCTGTTCGGTTCCTTGCAGTGCGAGATCCACGTCGACTGGCAGCGCCAAGAGCCTCACGTCGAACGCGCTGACCTCGAACACGTCACTCAGGAAGTCGCTCTGCGGCAACATCGACTTCCCATCCAATACGCGCACTCGAAGCAGTCGAGGTTCAGCAGAGACAGTGATTTGCGGGCCCGGATCGACGACTTTTTGCCCCGATTGGATGCCGAAGCGCACGTCGCCACCGACGTCGGAGAAGCACGCGAAGAATCTCGGTGATTCACCTTGCTCGTCGAGCAGCACGCGCAAGCGCGTGGTTCGCTGCTCACAGCTTTCATCGAGCGAGAGCGCACCTTCGCCGCTGAGCGACTCGATCACGACGGGCGCGTGCTCAACCACGGTGGGCGCAGCGGCGGGCGGCGTTGCCCGCACGAACACCTCGCGAGCGCGAATGCGACCGACAGGCCACTTGTCCCCCAAATCCTCCGGCAGCGCGTCCACCGTGCAGCCGAGCGCCAGGAAGGTGGGCCGAATCTCCTCACCGTCGGAAATCCCGATCAGCTCGAAATTTGTCGCCGCCTCGGGCAGACCGGCGGGCAAGACCTCCACCGTGGTGGGAACCGTAATTGCGGCGAAGCTGACCACCACGCGCGCCTCGCCGGACCAATCCGCTGGCGACGAGATCGAGAAGCGCGCCGCACCTTCGGAGTTGGCTCGGCATTGGAAAGCACCGTCGAGCAGGCTGCAGGTCGGCTCAGCGTCATTCTCGTCCAGCGCGCCCTCCGCCGTGAGGTCTAGCGCCTGGCCGAGCGTGAGTGCCTCGGGCGGCTCGACGTGCACACGGACATAGGCCCCGTGGGCGACCTCGGTGTCCTCGGTCATGCGCAGCACGACGTCGGTACGATTGGGTGTTTGGCGCGGGCCTGAAGGAAGCCCATCGTCGTCGAGAAGATCCGTGGCGAAGAGCGGGCCGTCAACGACCAGCTGAACCTCGACATTCCCGTCTCCACCGAGCGGGTGACCGTTAGCCACGCACGCGCTCGAGGCGATGCCGAATGCCCACGCCCACTGCCTCGCGCCACACTGTCTCAGGCCACCCAGCAGCCCCGCCCAGACGCCCGAACGCGGGCGCCCCCCATGCGTGTCTGTCACTGCGTAAAGATCTCGGTGTATTCGGTGCCCAAGGGATGTCTGTGCCATGCAACAGCCTGCTGGTGGTATCCGTTTTCGTCGGTGTATTCGCACGTGCCGAGCTCCCACTCGGTGTGCCAAACATTCGTCCCGGTGGTGCCGTCCACGCTCATCGAGTGGGCCGTCACGTCCTCGGGCCGCTGCGCCGGATCGTGGCCGGGGGCGTGGCCCGTGGCGAGAAAGCCCTCCAGAACCGAAAGCGGGACTTTGGCCGCTCGCCCCCCGGGAAGAGGGATCACGAAGAGGTGTTGCTGCTTGGGCTCACCAGGGGTGGCCATTGGCTGGCTGCTGTTCTTGTTCTGCATGAAGGCCTCGGGTCGTGACTCAGGTCGAGACGAAAGACTCAATCTACCAGCTTCTTCCACGTTTTGTCGGACACCTTTCTCCATCAAGCGGGCCCAGCTAAAAAAAGGCCCAGGGAGATTTGGACGTCTGTCGACGACGTTTGTTCGTTTTTTTTTTTGAAACTGCGTTTCAGTCCGACATCACCCAGCCAGCGAGGTCTCGTCGCGGTGGCCCGACGCATGAGGTTCGGGGTAGGCTTGTACCAAAGCGTGACCAGACCGATGGATGAAGCTGAAAAAGCTGGGGATGCCGCACAAGACGCAGGGCGTCAGCCCCAGGCCGCGACCATGTGGCTCACCGAGGAGTCCTGGGCGCTCTCGATTTGGCGTGGCGAAGTGGACGCTCCAGACCGTCTGCGCATCGACGCTCGAGACGGCAGCGTGCACGAGCTGCGGCTCGAACGCAGTGAAGGCCTGAAGCGAACGGTCAAGCTGGGTCGGGCCCCCCAGGTCGGGGACGAGGTGAATGATCTCGTGTTCGCCGACGTTGCATCGCGTTTGGCAGCCACTTTTCGCTTTGACGGTGTTCGTTGGTGGATTACCCGGCGCGAAGAATGCAGCGTCCCGGTTGAGGTCGGCTCGCTCAGCCTCGGCAAGTCGGAGTCCGCTCCGCTCGTTCACGGCGCGTGCGTGATCGTTGGTGGCATGAGGGCCATCTTCGCCGACCGTCGCTACGTGACGTTCAGCGTGCCCGGTGGTGCCATTGATCCGGTGACCGGTCTGCTGGCTCGCACGGGGCTCGAGCTCGAGGTCGGTATCGCGTTGCGTCGCAAGTCGGACAAACGCCCGGTATTGATCGTGGCAACCCCGCGAGACGTGGCCAGCGCCAGTGCGCAGGTCGGCCAGCGTGACTACCCGCCGCTCGCCAAGCTCGCGCTCGAACTGCATCGCATTCTGCCGTCCGCTCCCGTGGCCTTGTTCGAAGACGCGGTCTTCTTGATGGTGCCGCAAGAGTCCGACTGTGACGCTGTGGTCCAGCAAATGACGGGCAAAGCCGTGCTTGGCTTATGGCCACTGCGAGGGGCTGGCGCAGAGAGCTCAGGCCGTGAACTCGAATTGGCGCTCTCGGCGATTTTGCAGCGTCAATCGAGCCCCGATTCGGACGGCTTTGCTCGCTTGCGAGACGGCGCCGGCGTGGAGATTGGTACGGCTGAGCAGCTGCTCGAAGCGGCGCGCAGCGACAAGCGGGTGACCCTTTTGTTCGGTATCGAGGAGCAACACGCGCTCGATTCGGTGGGTAAGCACGTCCTGGCCGGTCTGGAAGAAGAGCTCGCGGCGGTGGTCAAGTCGAAGGGCGGCAGTGGGGTCGTGGTCGCGCCGCTCGCGCGCGGCGTGATCGGCGCTGCTTTGCCGCGCAAACAAGATCCGGCGGGGTTCGGCTATTCGATTCAGTGCGATTGGCACGCGAGGCCGCCGGTGATCGACGGGCGGGCCGAGCTACCTCGGGCGCTCTCGTGGGAGGTCTGTGCCGACGTTGCCAGCGCAAATCCGCAGGTGCGGGCGCGTGAACTCTCGCGCGAATGTGCCGACGCGAGCGGCGTGCTCTCGAGCTTGGGTGGGGGATTGCCGTATCCGGTTGCGGGTCGCGTGGCCGCCCTGTCCAGCGCGCGCAGCGGCGTCGAGCGGGTCAAGATGCTGTTCGACGTGCTCGAGGGTACCTGGCGCTTCATGGCTGCCGTGCTTTGCGCCGCCTTTCTTTCGAGCCCGGGCGACGGGCATCCGCAAGCGATGGCGAGCCTGCAGGACTTCCTGAAACGCAATGGCACGCGGGACGGCTACGCGCTCGGGACGTGGCGGGAGTTGGCTCGTTACGCGGCCCTCGGGCTCGAGGGTCGCAGCGACCCTGTGGCCACCATGGCTCGCGAGGTTCTGGGCGTAAAACTCACCGAGAACCAAACCTTCGACACCTTGTCGAACCTGCTGCAAGCCGAGCGCAACTCC